>DUMB01000071.1 GCA_012840085.1 Clostridiaceae bacterium | reverse complement strand
TAGAGGCTCGTTGTCAAGGGAACCGTGGAATAAATGCGGTAAGTAGGCTCAAGCTAAGCATAAAAATATTGACAAATTCTTACTGCAAGGAAAATGAAAAATTTGCCCACGAATACTTGACACAAACAGTTTGAAAAAACTAATTGACAAAAGCATGTGTATATTATAAAATTACTAAAAACTGATGATGTTCATTAATATTGAACATGCAATGATTGGGAAAACAGTATATGACGATAATTACAGAGAACTTATCATTTGGTGAGAGATAAGGTTGGAGTCTATACTTAACTCACCCATGAGCAGTCAGCTGAAGGACAGAAATGTTTGCGTAGGTGTGACCGGCTAACAACCGTTAAATTGTTTACATCGAAGAGCTTGTACCTGTATGAGATTGAACTTGTATAAGCTTGCAGATGTTCAGAGTGGTCGGCTTTACCGCCGGCAATTAAGAGTGGTACCGCAGAACTGGAAGTTTTGCCTCTTTAGGTTAATGTAAGAGACAAAACTTTTTTTGTATACAAAATATTTAATTAAATGCTTATATACATTATTTGAATTAATTGTAAATATACATTGTCAAATCTGTTGAATTTATTAAGTAGGTTTATAAAAAATATAAATATATAAATTTACTAAAAAGTTTTTTAAAATTTACTAAAACTTTATAGGGGGAATGAAGAATATGAAAAAAACAGTTAGTATTTTACTTTTAGCAGCATTGGTTTTGACACTTTTTGCAGGCTGTTCAAATTCAGCTTCAAATGCAAATGAAATCAAAATCGGTATCAACTATGAGCTGTCAGGTGGCGCTGCTACCTATGGACAGGGTTCTGTGGAAGGTATAAAGTTGGCGGTTGAGGAAATCAATGCTGAAGGTGGCATTAACGGCAAAAAAATAGTACTGGTTGAGTACGACAACAAGTCTGAGCCTGCTGAAGCTACTGCTCTTTCCACAAGACTGATGACTAAAGACAAGGTTGTTGCTGTACTTGGTCCTGCAACTACCGGTGCATTCAAAGCTACAATTCCTGAAGCTATTAAGCACAAAGTTCCTGTTGCTTCCGGTTCTGCAACAGCAGACGATGTTACAGCCGATGCTAACGGAGTTAAAGAATATGCTTTCCGTATCTGCTTCAGCGATTCATACCAGGGAACTGCAATGGCAAACTTTGCTCTTAGCAATCTTTCAGCAAAGAAAGCTGTTATAATCATGGATAGTGCCAGCGACTATGCAAAAGGACTGGCAGAAAACTTCACAAAGACTTTTGAAGCAGGTGGAGGTTCTATTGTTGCCAAAGAAGCATATGTTGCAGGAGACAAAGATTTCAACTCAATTATAACAAGCATTAAGGGACAGGAATTTGATGTTGTATTCATTCCTGGATATTATGAAGAAGCGGGCCTTATCATCAAACAGGCACGTGCGCAGGGTATCGATGTTCCTGTTTTAGGTGCTGACGGTTTTGACTCTCCTGTACTTCTCGAGCTTGCAGGAGCAGAGGCTCTCAATAATGTTTTCTTCTCCAACCATTATTCATCTCTTGATGAAAGCCCTGTAGTTCAAGAGTTCATTAAGAACTTCAAAGCAAAATATAATAAAGAGCCTGACGCATTTAACGCTCTTGGTTACGATGTAGCAATGTTCGTTGCAGACGGTATCCGCCGTGCTGAAGACCTTAAAGGTGAATCCGTGAAGAAAGCACTTGAAGAAACAAACAACTTTGAAGGAGTAACTGGTACCTTCAGCATAGATGAAAAGCATAATGCTGTTAAGAAACTGGTTATTATCGAACTGAAAGACGGTAAGCAGGCTTCAGTTATAAGAGCTGGTAACTAAGGCTTATTTCCTGAGTGAGAATATTTGATAAGAATATAAGAACAATTAACAAATATAAATATTAAATCCAGATATACAAGTAGGGACATGAAAGGTCCCTACTTGTGTGTATTATATTATACTTTTAACTTCAACGCATAATTTTTTGACTGTTACCGCAAAATAGACTAACGATTGAAAGAAGGGATAGAATTTGGAACAGCTACTACAACAGGTTATCAACGGAATATCGTTAGGCAGTATATATGCGCTGATTGCTTTGGGTTATACGATGGTATATGGAATTATTAAATTAATTAATTTTGCCCACTGTGATGTATATATGATTGGCGCGTATATAGGATATTTTTGTATGAACAATTTCCACCTCGGATTTGTTCCATCCCTATTGATTTCTATGGTAGTTTGTACTTTGCTTGGCATAGCTATTGAGAAAATAGCATATAAACCCTTAAGAAATGCAACAAGAATTGCAGTGCTGATAACTGCAATTGGTGTTTCGCTGTTCTTGGAATATGGCACTATGTTTTTTGTCAAGGCGACCTCGCGCTCTTATCCCGAAATGACAGGAATGATGGCACAAAGATTTAATTTCGGGAATGTTGTTATTTCTATGCAACAGATTTTAATATTGGCTATTACTGTAGTTTTGATGATACTTCTGCAGCTTATAGTTAAGAAGACAAGAATTGGCAAGGCGATGCGTGCAGTTTCAATGGATCGCGATGCTGCGGAGTTAATGGGAATAAATGTTGATACAACTATAACCTTTACATTTGCATTGGGTTCTGCTCTGGCTGGAGCAGCAGGTGTTTTGGTAGGCGTTTATTATAATTCCATTAATCCGCTCATGGGTGTTCTTCCAGGACTTAAAGCTTTTGTCGCAGCAGTTTTTGGAGGTATCGGAATTATACCGGGCGCTATGATTGGCGGTTACTTTATTGGCGCCGTAGAGGTATTTGTTTCAGGATACGGTGGTTCTTTGTACAGAGATGCGGTCGTGTTCGGCATCCTGATTCTGATACTGATTGTGAAGCCAACCGGGTTACTTGGCAAAAACACGAGAGAGAAGGTGTAAACAATGAAAAAGATTTTTGAGACACAAGCAGTGAGAAAGCTGGTTTTCCTTGCGCTCACCTTCGTTATTATTCAATTGCTGATTTCTACTAATATTATAGATGCATATTTGCAAAATACATTGGCTGCTATTTGCATAAATATAATATTAGCAGTTAGTTTAAATCTTATTACGGGATTTACTGGCCAGTTCTCTTTAGGACATGCGGGATTTATGTCCATAGGCGCATATACCTGTGCTATCATTACGCTTAGGATGCCTACTATGCTTGGCTTTTTCCTGGGTGTATTTGCAGGTGCTGTCCTGGCGGCTTTGATAGGTTTTGTAGTTGGTTTGCCTACACTGAGATTGAGGGGTGATTACCTGGCAATTGCAACTCTTGGTATGGCAGAAATCATACGTATTGTCTTTATTAACTTAAAAATCACAAATGGAGCAGCCGGCTTGCAGGGCATTCCGCGGTTCGTTAACTGGACGTGGCTGTTTATTTTTACGGTAGGTACTGTTTTGCTCATCAGCAACTTTTTAAAATCATCTCACGGCCGCGCTTGCATTGCAATTCGTGAAGATGAGATTGCAGCGGATGCCATGGGTATCAATACAACAAAGTACAAGGTTACCGCATTTGTTATCGGAGCCTTTTGCGCAGGAATTGCAGGAGCTCTGTATGCTTCCTACTTCTATTTCTTAAAGCCTAATATTTTTGACTTCTTAAAGTCGGTTAATGTTCTGGTTATCGTAGTGCTGGGAGGACTGGGAAGCATCTCTGGTTCAATTTTTGCAGCCATTCTTTTGGAGATTATATCCACATTTTTACAGTCTTTGTCTGAGCTCCGAATGGTCATGTATGCATTACTCTTAATTATTATAATGATTTTCCGTCCTCAAGGATTAATGGGATCAAAAGAGGTTACCCTTTCAGTCTTTAATAAACTGGGTGGTAATTTCAGATCCGGCATGAGCAAGCTGGAGCAACGTCTTAAGTCTAAGAAAGGAAGGGTTTAGGTTATGTCCGTGATTTTAAATGTTGAGAAGTTAACTAAATCCTTTGGCGGCTTAACTGCTGTTTCCAATGTAAATATTCAATTGGAGCAGGGAGAGCTGGTTGGGTTAATAGGACCAAACGGAGCAGGAAAAACAACGGTGTTCAATCTGTTAACCGGTGTTTATGTGCCATCCAGTGGTACTATTACGCTTTCCAGAGATGATAATAAAGTGGCTCTGCAAGGATTAAAACCTTACAAAGTCTGCAAGACCGGAGTAGCGAGAACTTTTCAGAATATTCGGTTGTTTAAGGATTTGACAGTGCTTGACAATGTACGTATAGCCATGCACAAGAATGTTAAGTATGGCTTATTATCCAGTTTCTTGCATTTGCCGTCCTATAAAAGGGAAGAAAAGAAGTTAACTGAAGAAAGTATCGAACTGCTTAAAATCTTCAACCTCGATAATAAAAAGGATGAATATGCGAAAAATCTTCCCTATGGTGAACAGCGCCATCTTGAGATTGCACGTGCACTTGCAACAAATCCTGTCCTGTTATTGCTTGATGAGCCTGCTGCAGGAATGAACCCGGCAGAGACAGCAAAGTTAACAGAGCTTATCGGATGGATAAGGGAAAAGTTCAATTTGACAATCATACTGATTGAGCACGATATGTCATTAGTTATGAAAATTTGTGAAAGAATATATGTTCTGGATTATGGTATGGTAATTGCCAACGGGACTCCGGATGAGATTAAAACAAATAAGCGGGTAATAGAGGCTTATTTAGGAGAGGATGTTAGCAATGCTTGAGATTAAAAATATAGATGTGCATTATGGAGTAATCCATGTTCTGAAGGGAATTTCATTTACAGTAAACGACGGGGAAATAGTTACCTTGATTGGAGCCAACGGTGCTGGTAAAACAACAACTCTGCGTACTATCTCAGGCTTAAAAAAGCCTACAAGCGGAACGATTTTGCTTGACGGAGAGGATATCACCCAGGTTTCTCCACGGGAAAGGGTTAAAAGGGGTATTTCCCACGCTCCTGAAGGCCGCCGCATTTTTCCGGATATGACGGTGCTTGAAAACCTTGAACTGGGTGCCTATCTTCGTAAAGACAAAGAAGAAATTGCCAAGGACCTGAAAAAGGTTTATGAGCGTTTTCCAATTCTTTACGACAGGAAAAAGCAGTTGGCAGGTACCTTATCGGGAGGAGAACAGCAGATGCTTGCCATAGGGCGCGCATTGATGAGCCGTCCCAGAATACTGTTTCTTGATGAGCCATCTATGGGTCTTGCACCATTTCTGGTTCAAGAAATTTTTAATATCATAAAAGATATAAACACTACCGGAACTACAATATTACTGGTTGAACAAAATGCAAGCATGGCGCTGCAGATTGCTCACCGTGCTTATGTTTTGGAGACAGGATCTATCGTTCTTTCCGGAACTGGAGCTGAATTAATGCAGAGTGATGAAATTAAAAAAGCATATTTAGGAGGGTAGAATTATGTTTGTAAGAAACAAAATGATTGCAAACCCATTCACAATTTCTCCTGACCAAACCATTCCGGAGGCACACGAAATTATGGAAAAACATGGTGTTAAACGTCTTCCGGTAATGAAAAACGGCAAACTGGTGGGGATTGTTTCCAAAGAGGACATTTTGCGTGCTTCTCCATCAAAAGCGACCGCATTCAGTATGGGTGAAATCACTTATTTGCTGTCTAAGACAAAAATCAGCCAGATTATGTCCAAAAACCTTATTACCATTTCATCTGATGCTCTTCTTGAAGAGGCAGCAACTTTAATGCGGGACAATGAAATCAGCTTTTTGCCTGTAGTTGACAACAATAAGCTGGTAGGCATCATTACTGAAACAAATATTTTTGATGCTTTTATCGATTTGCTGGGATTCCGTGAGCCGGGTACCAGACTTACCATTGAAGCGGTTGATGAGCCGGGCATAATGTCCAACCTGACCAGTATTATCGGCAAGTTCGGGGTTAACATCACCCATGTGGCAGTTTATCGTGGTGCCAGCGGTAAAAGTGCTATTGTAATAGGCATTAATTCACTCAATACGGAAGAAATTGAAAAAACCATAGAAGAACAAGGTTTTAAAATTTTGTATAAACTTCAGAACAAATAGTTTCACTTAACGCGATATTTTTGCTTTAGTGTGATATCTAGTTAATGGATAAAGTTCTGATTCCTGCTCTTTTTCGCGCTTTTTTAAAGCGAGGCAGGAGTAAGGTTGAAGATGAGTCAAAAGAAGATTGCATAAATATAAATTTAATTATATAATAATGAAAATAAATTTTTATAACAATATGAAGGTCTGAGGACTGCCTTTCCTGTTCTGATAGATTTTGGAAGAGCAGGTTTGCTGTCCTCATGTCCATATATTTTACATACTCTTATATTTTAATTTTAATTGAAGGGGGAAAATCATGGGGGGAAGTGTGCAAATTCTGATTGCCATGGTTTTATATGTAGCCGTGGTCATAGCTATTGGGTTATTTTACGCAAAACGTGCCAATGAAAGTAGTGACAATTATCTAATCGGAGGCAGAAAATTAGGTCCATGGGTTACCGCTATGGGAGCTGAAGCATCCGACATGAGCGGCTGGCTTCTTATGGGACTTCCGGGATTAGCATACTGGTGTGGACTGAGTGATGCTGCATGGACAGCAATAGGACTTGGTATAGGTACCTATTTGAACTGGCTGTTTGTGGCAAAGAGACTGCGTAAATATTCGCATGTCAGCGGAAATGCTATAACAATACCGGACTTTTTCAGCAACAGGTTTAAGGAAGACAAAAAGGTTATAATGACTATAGCAGCACTTTTTATTCTGGTGTTTTTCAGTGTTTATGCTTCAAGCTGCTTTGTTACGACAGGTAAGCTTTTTAGTACATTGTTTGGCGGAAAATATGTATATATGATGATTGCCGGCGCCTTGTTCGTAATTTTTTATACATTTATCGGCGGATTTCTGGCTGAAAGCGCATCGGATTTTATGCAGGGTGTTGTAATGGTTTTTGCGCTGACAGTTGTATTAATAACCGGTATCAGTGATGCAGGCGGTATTTCGGCAGTCATTGAAAATGCAAAGTCGATACCGGGATTTTTTGATTTCTTTGGTATTGCACAGCCGACAGTTGTAGGTGGAGTTCAGCAAATAGGACAAGCCGGCGAGCCGCTATTTGGTGAAGCTGGGAAGTATGGTTGGTTGACCATTATTTCTACACTTTCATGGGGCTTGGGCTATTTTGGTATGCCGCAGGTTTTATTGAAATTTATGGCTATCGAGAAGCCGTCTGAGCTTAAGTTATCAAGAAGAATAGCTACAGTATGGGTTGTTATTTCCCTTACAGCAGCGGTAGCAATAGGAATTATAGGAAGAGTACGGTATCCGGATGCATTCCTTACGCAAAGCACAGCAGAAAAAATATTTATTTTGATGTCTACCAATTTCTTTATTCCTATATTTGCGGGGATTGTAATGGCAGGCATACTTGCTGCGACTATCAGCTCAGCGGATTCATACTTGCTTATTGCAGCTTCGGCATTTTCAAAGAATATATATAAAGGTATAATGAAAAAAGATGCTTCCGACAGACAAGTTTTGATTTTATCAAGAATAACATTGATTGTAATATCTATAATTGCAATATTTATTGCTTTAGATGAAAAGAGTGTAATTTTTAAAGTGGTTTCCTTTGCCTGGGCAGGTTTTGGTGCGACATTCGGACCTCTTATGCTGTTTTCATTGTTCTGGAAGCGGACAAGCAGGGCCGGAGCAATTGCCGGTATGATTAGCGGAGGCGGAATGGTTTTCATATGGTTTTTCCTCATTAAACCCTTAGGAGGAATATTTGGAATTTATGAGCTGCTTCCTGCGTTTGTATTCTCCTGCATAATGATATACGTAGTTTCACTGTTGTCAAAAGAGCCGTCAAAGGAAATACAGGACGAGTTCGAGTATGTAAAATCGCTTAATGATTAAGCTATAGTTTTAATCTTACAAAATAATTAACCCGTTGATAAAATAATTAACCCGTTGTGTCAGATATTGAGATATTAATTATTCCAATTGCAATACAACGGGTTAATTTTACTTTTCGAGGATCTTTATAATAAAAATAACCGATTGCATAAGAAGATATATTCTGATATTCTATTAATAGATGTCTTATGGACATTATTCTGCAGAAATATTAATCTGCACATGTACCGTTTTAGCACAAAAGATAAAAACCAGATTATTTTGTAAACCGGATTTTTTTTGTTAAAAAGCCAATTCAATAGAATATTCAGCAACAAGAGTGGCTTTACATCTAATTACTGTGATGTAAAGGGGAGTATAGATAACTTGCTAAAATACGGGTACAACAATTTATCACTTAGGAACAGAATACTGATATTAAATGTACTGGTATTAATAATGTCCCTGTCAGTTCTGGGATATATCTCCAGCAGCATAGCTGGAGAGGCTATTATTGAGAAAGCTAAAAAAAGTTCTAAAAGGGAATTGCAACTGATTGACTCAAATCTTTATACAGTAATTCGCGGTATAGAAGACTATTCAAAATTAATCGCATCTGATGAAAAACTTCAAGAGCTAGTTAAAGGGCTTTACCAAGAGGTACACGAGAATAATGGAAACATTAACAAGGTAAAAGTCAGACCTGAAATGTCCAGAATCCTAAGTAATATTGTTTCTCCAAACACAATGATTATTGCATCTGCTGTATATGTAGACAAGCAGTTGGCCTTTAGTGATATAAATATTGATGATTACAGCAGTCCGCAGATAATCAGTGAGGAGTTCCTTGATGCTGCATATGAATACCAAAAACCTTTGTGGTCGGATCTTTTATTGCTTAGTTTTAGTGACGGGACGAAAGAAAATGTATTTGCAGTTGCCAAGCTTATAATCGAAAAAAACTATGGCTACAAGCCTGGGATTGTTGTTCTTTATGTAAACGAGAAGGATATATCGCGAATCTATAAGGAAAGCAGTTCAAATATATATGACAGGTATTATATTACCAATTCTCAGGATATGGTTATTTCTTCTCAGGACAAAGGTGATCTGAATAAAAAAATAAAAGACGTGCTGGCAATAGATTCGTCAAAATTTGATGAACTTACTCGCGACGGCAGAATTATAACTGAGTATGACGGTCAGATGGTTCTTATATCAATTCAGAATTTTGATAAGCTTGACTGGAAAATAATTTCCGTGAATTACCTGGATGAGATTAACAGAGAAGTTAGCCATATTCAGAAACTAATGCTGATTGTAGGTATTATATGCCTGGTAATTGCATTTGGGCTTTCATACTTAACATCTTATACCGTAACAAAACCAATACAGAAACTGACAAAAATAATGAAACTGATCATGGAAGGAAACATGAATATAAGAGCCGAAGTTGAAGACTACAGTGAGATTGGAGTTCTGACCAGAGGGTTTAACAATCTTATGGATAGAATTCAGGATTTATTAAATGATATTGTGGCAGAACAGAAAGCTAAACAGAAATTTGAGTTTAAACTTATTCAGTCACAGATTAAGCCTCATTTTTTATATAATTCCCTTGAGACTATCATATCACTGGATAAATTAAAAAGGCATGAAGAGGCAATCCAGGTAACAAAGTCTCTTGCAAACTTCTATAGATTATCTCTCAGTAAAGGAAATGACATAATAAGAATAAGTGAGGAAATTCGCCTTATTAATGACTATTTATATATACAAAGGCAAAGATATTCAAATTATATGGATTTTAGATTGGATGTCGACGAAGAAATTCTGGATTATTTCATTCCAAAGCTAACTCTGCAGCCGTTAGTTGAAAATGCAATATACCATGGATTAAAGTATAGGAACAATAAAGGCAAAATAGAGATTAACGGCTATATGAAGGATGACAAAATCACACTCACTGTATTTGATGACGGAATCGGAATTTCAAATGAAAAAATACAGACTATTCTAAATTTCGGGCCATCTGATAAAAAGAGGGAAGATTTTGGACTGCCAAGCGTCGACAGAAGAATAAAGCTCCTGTATGGCAATGAATACGGCTTGAAAATTGAAAGCGAAGTCGGAAGTTATACCAAAGTATTTGTAACTATTCCAGTAATTAAGGGCGAAGGGATGATATAGTATGCTAAAGGTCATGATAGTAGACGATGAAAGTTTGTTCAGAGAGGCATTGAAAGAAACTATTCCATGGAGTGAGCTTGGATATGAAGTTTGCTGCGAAGCAGAGAATGGGCTTGATGCTCTCGAGAAGATTAGTGAGTACAAGCCTGATGTCGCTCTTGTGGATATAAATATGCCTATGATGGACGGTATTGAACTTGCAGCAGAGATAAAAGAAAGCGGAGCTGATGTTCGTGTTATTATTATTACAGGATACTCAGAGTTCGATTATGCCCGTAAAGCAATTGAGGTCGGCGTGGATAATTATCTTCTCAAGCCCATTGATGAAGCTCAACTTATAAATGTTCTTGATTCTGTTAAAAAGAAAATCAGTATTAAGGTTGAAGAACTGAGAAAACAGTTAACTTTTTATAAACCCCTGTTAAAAGAAATGATTTTAAATAACCTGCTCTATGGGGCAAGGATATTTGATAAAGAGGAACTCAGCAATCTGGAGAAATCATTTAGAATAGATTTTGATAACCAGCCGTATCAGGTTATTGTCGTAGAAATATGTGAAAAAGAGGAATATAAATGGTACGAAGAAGAAAGGCAGCTGTGGAATTTTGCTGTTTCAAACATAGTTAATGAAATTTTCAGTGATGTTTATAATTATGAGATTTGTCGCGATATTCACGACAGAATATGTGTAATAGCCAACGTTAAACCTATTGATATGAACTGGCACGAAGACATATTAAATATATGCGAGAGAATAAGGGTTTCAGTTAAAAAGTATCTAAAATTCAGCGTAATTATAGGTATAAGCGATATCCACAAGGGGTTCAGATTCATATCACAATCGTATAATGAAGCTCTGTACGCATTGAAAAACAGTATAGTAGTTGGAGAAGACAGAGTTATCCGATACGAGAACATAAAGGTGTCGGATGAACTGGCAATAGATGTTTACACTGTAGAGCAGAGGAGACAGCTTCTTATGGCTGCCCGTATGAATAAAATTGACGAAGTAAATGAGATAATTAACTCAATTTTTAACGAAATAAGACTTTTAAATGCTTCCAGTGATTTTATTGTGGTTAAGTGCATTGAAATTGCTTCCACATGTTTCGAGTTTTTAGCTGAGACAAACATTAAAATAAAATGCGTTTTTGGTGAGAATTTTAACTTACTGAAAGAAATTCAGGAGAAAAAGACACTGGATCAATTGGAATCGTGGATAAAAGAAATTTTTGAAAAGTCAATAAATTTCAGAATTTCTAAGTCTGATGTTCAATTTTCTAAAGTAGTAGCAGACGCGAAAAGGTATATAGATGAAAATTATAATAAGTTTGATCTGAAGATTGATGAGATTGCAAAAAATGTTTATGTGGGCTATGGGCATTTATGCGCATTATTCAAAAAAGAGACTGGAAAGACAATAAACACATACATTACTGAGACCAGAATAAACAAAGCAAAACAACTGCTTGATGAAGGTTATAGTAATATTTCAGCTGTTTCAACCATGGTAGGCTATGCTGACGCCAACTACTTTGGAAAATGCTTTAAGAAAATTTATGGTATTACTCCAGGAAGATATATTGATGAAATCCAATCGAAATAACTTAATCATTAACCTGTTATTCGGCATTTCGATAGCAGGAGTTCCGAACTAAAGCTAATAAAAACCAGCTCAAAAAATCTTCGAAATGCTATCTCATTGTCTGGCACAACAAGTTAAAAAAATTTATGTTGTCTATATGGCATCGATAAATTCGATGCCAATTTTTATATATTTACTTTATTTATTTAATAGTATTTTTATAATCTCTGTAAAACCTAAGTGAGGATAATTTTCCTTACCAGCGTAGAATATTCTCTTTATATGTTTAAAATAATCATATAAAATCGAATTAAACATAAAGTGATTCCTTTCGCGAGGGGAAGTTTTTCAAATCCAAGGGGTAATTATTAAGAAAAGGAGGACATGATATGTCTAAGATTCTCAGGGTTTTAAGTGTTATGTTATGTATTATCCTAGTTTTATCATTAAGTGCATGTGGCAGCAAGAGCAAGGATACTACAAGTGGAAACACTGACAATAATCAACAAAGTCAACAGACTGAAGATAAAAAGGAAGAAAATCAAAACAAGGGACCTGTTAAATTGAAACTGCTCACAATCAGTTCTGATGAAAGCAGACAGAGGATAATGGATGAATACATAAAGCCTAATGTAGGAAAAGTATTGCCACACGTTGAGATTGAATATGAAGGCACTGCAAACGTAGCAGATAAAATGAAAGTATACAATTCTTCCGGAGATTTGCCGGATGTATGGTACAGCGGTGCCGACTTTGCACTTCCCATAATCAATGCAGGAAATCAGTTGGATCTCGAACCATATATGAAAGAAGACGGTTATCTTGAAAAATTCAAAATAAAAGATGCATTGTATTTCAGAGGCAAGATATATGCTATCTCAAGCGGTGCAGACGCTTACTTCAACCCGAGAATTTTCTATCACAAAGATATATTTGCTAGCAACAATATAGAAGTTCCAACTACCTTTGATGAGTTTGTAGAAGTATGTAAGAAACTGGTTAATGCCGGTATTCAGCCAATAGCTACACCCGGTAAAGGTGGATGGGCACCTGGATTCTTCCTTCTCCAGAATATGATAATGATCGAAGATCCTGAAGTTGCACAGCAGATTGTTGATAACAAAACAGACTTTGCAAATCCAGTTATAAAGAACGCTGCTGACAGAATCGTACAGCTTGCAAAAATCGGAGCATTTGGCCAGGGTGCTGCAAACCTCGACTATGGCCCAGCCAAGGAATTGTTTGTACAGAACAAGGCTGCAATGTACATGATGATGACTTGGGAATTGCCTGACCTCGAAGCTAATGTTCCTGATCTTGATTTCTTCTTATGGCCTAAAGCAAGTGACAAGTTCGATCCTAATAAAGTTGTTCAGTATTGGGGATCTCCTCTGGCAGGTTATGCAGTATATTCAAAGAGTGCAAATTTGGAAGATGCTATAAAATTAGCTGAATTCTGCTGCGAACAGGATGCATTGTTCTTTGAAAGCACTGGTTCACTGATATCCTTTAATACCGGAAATCAGATGGCAGAACTTAAACCTATCCAGAAGAAAAACGTTGAACATTTCGAAAACACTACAACCAGGATTGCAACATACCATCTGAATGCACTGGATACCAAGTGCGCTACTGAACATTCCAACCTTGGCGCTAACCTTATGACCGGAGACTATTCAGCAGAACAGTTCGTTGAGGACTTTAACAAGGTATGGCTGGAAAACACTTGGTTTGATTAATAATGAAAATTAATTGAATGCAAATTTTATAACACGTAAATCCAAAATAATACGTAAATCTTCCTCAGCACCGCTACTGTATATATAGCGGTGTTGAGGCAGAAAATTTCTAAAGGTTTTGTCTGGAGAGTTATTTATGAACAAATATTTCAGCACAAAAACGTCGATATTCATATTTGCATTCCCTGGACTACTTTTATTTACAGCATTTGTGATTTTTCCTCTAATTCCTGAGCTGATAATCAGCTTACAGAATCACGACGGTTTTGCAAGTTCAGGGTATGTTGGAATTAAAAACTACATAGATGTTTTTCAATCGTCGATGTTTTGGAAGTCTAACAGAAATACTATTATTATTGTTTTGATGTCAACGCTCATTACCCTGCCGTTTTCATTTATACTGGCACTGCTGCTGGATACCCAGACCAGTGGTGTCAGGAGATTTTTCAAGGCTTCTTCAGTATTTCCGGCTGTTCTGTCAGTCACAGTAATAGCACAAATGTGGGTAGCAATTTATGAGCCTCAATGGGGATTACTGAACAGTGTTCTAAGGGCAGTTGGGCTTGAAAGCTGGACGAGGGAATGGCTGACTGATAAGAATACTGTTGTTTTTGCAATAGGTACTGCATTTTTATGGCAGTATATCGGATTTAATATGCTACTGTTTTATACAGGATTAAAATCAATACCAAGAACATATTATGAAGCGGCATTAATTGACGGGGCAGGACCGGTGAAGTGTACAATCAAAATAACCATACCTCTTCTTCAGGATGTAATTAAATATTTACTAGTTATATCTGTACTTGGTTCCATGGCTATGTTTGCACACGTGGAAGTAATGACACTTGGAGGACCGGGCGGTATTGCAAGAACTATTGTATATCAATTGTACTATACTGCATTTATGACTTCTGAATTTGGAAAAGGTTGCGCTTATGCAGTGATATTTGTAATTGAATGTTTGATTATTACTTTGATAATAAACAGATTTGTCGCAAGAGAAAGGATAGAGTACTAGTATTGTGAGGTGATAAAATGAAGAAAAAACTAAGCAAATTTATTATAAAAGTATTATTAATTGTGCTCGGCCTGTCATTTATATTCCCACTATACTGGATGCTGAACCTTTCTTTTAAGACAAAATCTGAAGTATATGTCAATACATTTGGTTTGCCAAGAGAATGGGTTTTTACCAATTACCCTGATGTACTGAAATCTTATAATTTCTTCGTATATTTTAAAAACAGCCTGATATATACAGTGGGTAACGTAGTATTGACCATCCTTGTGGGGAGTATGCTGGCGTATTGTATAACCAGAATGAATTGGAAATACAGCAAGCTTGCGATCAGCTACATTTCAATCGGTCTGGTAATACCCGTGCAGGTCGTAATTATACCCCTGTTTATCATGCTAAGACAATTACGTTTGCAAAATACTTATATTGGTCTGATAATTCCGCAAGCTGCTTTTGCACTGTCAAGCTGCGTATTAATGTTAAGTGCATTCTTCAGAAGTTTGCCTATGGAGTTGGAAGAAGCGGCATGTATAGATGGTTGTAACATATATCAGACATTCTTTAGAATAATGGTACCAGTTATAAAGCCCGCTATTGCTACCCAGACGGTGCTTCTTTTCATGGGTGCATGGAACGAATTCCCCTTAAGCTATATACTTGTAACTAAGGAGGCTTATAGACCACTGACAGTAGGTCTGGCCAATTTCTTTCTGCAGATCGGTGTAACTCATTGGGGAATAGTGGGAGCGGCGATGATTTTGACCAGCTTACCTACGGTTATTGTGTATCTGTTGGGAAGTGAAAAAATAGAAAATGCATTGACCGCAGGCGCAATTTTAAAATAATTTCTTCTCCAAACTAATAGAATAGCTCGATTATAGAGCTAATTTTATGTTAAACTCTATTTGTTCAGATGTATAGTAAATTACTATATATTAGGGCGTCTCTTGGGTTTTATTGCCAAAATTATGTAAATTAATAGCAACACAAAAAATAGTGTAGGGGGGTAGTGTTATGGCGAAAAAAAGGACATCCAAAGTTAGACTTACATCGGTATTAACCATTATGTTCTTTATTATCTCAATTATAAGCCCGATTACAGGAATAACGGCTGTTGCTGCATCGGGTGGAGAACTGCAGAACGTAGCACTTTATAAGCCTGTTACCAGTTCGGACGGGGTCGATGGCGCGCCGGAATCTCTCACAGGACATGAGCCTTTTAAGATTGTAGACGGTGATATATATTCGGGCTGGAGCGCTGAGTCCGGAGTGGCTACCAATCCTAAAGCTGTAAAAGCCTGGATTCAGATTGATCTGGAAAAGGAACACCAGCTTAAGAGGATTGAGGTAGTTGACAGGCAAGGTTTTCCCGACCAGACAGGTGCGAGGAAGCATTTCCAAATACAGGCTTCAAATGATGTGAGTTTCAGTGAAGGCCAGTATGTTGTATTAGGTGAAGTTGGCGCACAGCCCTTCGAGGATGACGGCACATGGGTGCTGGAGGTAACAGATGAAACTCCATATCGTTATGTGAGATTCCAAAAAACGCTGAAAGAGTATGCTTATATAGCTGAAATCAGAGTTTTTGGCATTCCGGTGGAAGAGCCTGAGGAACCTTATGATCCCGGTGATGTTAGCGAATTCTATGTATCTCCCGATGGAAACGACAACAATGACGGCTCAATTGACAAGCCATTCGCAACAATAGAAAAGGCCAGAGATGTCATCCGTGGAATAAACTCAAATATGCAGGGTGACATAATTGTATATCTGCGTGGAGGAGAATATAAAATCTCAAATACCATTATATTTGACCAAAGAGATTCCGGAACCAACGGATATAGGATAATTTATACAAATTATCCGGGAGAAACTCCTGTATTCACAGGTGCCCAGGATATTACCGGCTGGATTGAGGAAAATGGAATATTCAAGACGAATGTCGGTACTTTGAAATTCCGTGACCTCTACATAAATGATCAACGTGGAATGAGAGCAAGAACTAATTCCTATAAAATAAGGAGTTGGAATGCTGGTGCAAAGACATTCAATATTGACAGTTCAGCATTTGAAGGCTGGGATAATATAAATGTTTCGAAAGTAGAAGCGGTACTTAACACTCACTGGGTGGAGTCATACACAAGAATGCAGTCGTATCAGGTAAATGGAGATCAGGCTGCGGTCAGATTGACATCTTTCGGTGATATTATTTTCACACGTGAACATCCTGACAGGGCGGTAAATCAAAGTGTCCATTTTGAGAACGCATATGAATTTATGGATAAACCTGGTGAATGGTATCTTAATGAAGATAATGGCGATCTTTTCTATATTCCACGTGAAGGTGAGACCCTGGAGAACCTGGATGCTAAAATTGGTACAGTAGAAACCTTCATAAAGATAGCCGGAAGTATGAGCACTACTGTGCAGAACATTGTTATAAGAGGTATTACATTTGAATACACTACATTTAATTATCCAATTCAAAATAACGGAGTCATTTTCAGCCAGGCCGGATTTGTAAGAACTAACGATGAAGTCCTGGGAGCCTTAAGACAGCCTGCTGCACTATACCTTGAATGTGCCGAGAACATCATAATTGAAAGAAATACCTTCAAACACCTGGGTGCTACAGGTATTGACATAAAATATGCTGCCCAGAACAACAGAATTATCGGAAACGCACTGCTGGATATAGCAGGTAACGGAATAATTGAGGGTATATTCAGTGACAGTGCACCTGGATTCAGCCAAAGTAATGCCCGTTCCCATGCTAAAAACAACAGGATAGCCAATAACTACCTTAGAGGTATCAGTGCCGATTACTACTGCGGCACGGGTATAGTTACAGGGTATACAAACGGTACTGTAATTGAGCACAATGAAATATCAGACGTTGGCTACAGCGCTATAGCAGTTGGCTGGGGATGGACAGCCAATACCACATGTCTTGGAAACACAAAAGTTAATTATAATAACATATATGACTTTGTAAACAGGCAGTCAGACGGTGCAGGAATATATACCTTAAGTAAAACACCTAATGCAGAGATAGCGGGTAACTATATTCATGACTCTGACAGAAACGAGTTTGCTTCGAACTATCCATTGACTTCAATATATCTGGATCAGAATTCATCCGGTTTTAACGTACATGACAATGTTATGACAAGAGTCGATGTAAAAGTCCACCTAAATATGGTTGACGCAAGCTTGAACACATTTGCCAACAACGATTCACAGGATGAAACAATAATACAAAATGCAGGACTTGAGCCTGAATACTGGGACATTGTTCCTGAGACAATAAGGCAGTCTAATGGCAATGACTGGACTGCTCCAACATATGGAGGCGTTAGAATCAGCGGAGAAGTAACAGCTGATGACAACGTACGTGCTACCATATGCAAGAATGGCACGGAATTATGGAGTGCTGAACTGGAAAAAGGCGAGACAGAGTCATACTTACTGAATATAGATGTTTTACCTGGGGATAAAATCAGCTTTGAAGGAGAAGGGGCTTCATGGGATTCAATGTTAAAACCTGAAGTATATGTGCCCAGGCTGATAATTGCAGAGTTTAGCCATCCTGACCAGGTTGATGCTGCAGAGATAAGTGACAGGTACAAGACTGTAATATTAAAGGTAAAACCCGGAACAGATATTAAAAACTTTACTCCTACAATAATGACACCTCCCGGAACCGTTCTTGATCCTGAATCCGCAGCTATTACTGATTATTCATCAGACGTGACACTGCGCGTATATATGGAAGAAGGTTCAGAGTTCCTTGGATTTGCCGGAGAAAGAAAATATAAAGACTGGAAGGTAAAAGTACTTGTCGATAGCGAAGCGGTATTTGTTAAGGGATTCAATATCGGCCAGGCAATTGATGATGTGGATAACTGGCATGCTTCAGGCAGCAGCAAGACAGCAGGAGTAAACAGCCTGAGATTTGGAGCAGGCGGCTATTCCTTATATAGAGCAAGACAATATAGTGATGAATTGCTTGAGTTTTATATGAATGTAAAAGCAACAGGTGGAGACTGGCCGGCAATTATTTTAAGGAGCCAGTCAGACATGACAGATCCTCTTGGAAACAACAACAGCTGCTATATCGTATGTATAAAGGAAGAAGTAATAGAGCTCCAGAGGTTCAACAGGGGTGTCAGAACCGTATTCTATGGAAATATAGGGGGTACCCCGAGCCTTGTTGGAGATGCAATACCTAATGCATTTTTTGAACATGGACAGGATAATTTGATTCAGATAGGTGCAATGAATACCGACGAAGGCGTCAGACTGGTAATGTATATAAACGGTAAGAAAGCATTTGACGTTGTAGACCGTGAAAGCGGAAGACTTGAGAATCCAGGATACTTTGGCACATATCAGGCATCTAATGTAATGACTCTGAAGAAAGCTCCTGAGATAGTAAGTCTCAATGATGCCATAGCTGATGCAAATAGCTGGTATATGTCTGCCGGCAGGGCTGTAGCAGGCACAAACAGCCTGACATTTGAAAATGGCGGATATTCCATATACAGAGGCAAGGAATTCCAGGATGGATTGTTTGAGTTTACTATGAACACTAACGCTGCAAGCGGTGATTGGCCGTCAATCACATTCAGGAACCAGTCGAACTCTGCAAACCCGATTGGTGCCGGCGGTGAGTGCTATATTGTTGTTGTAAAGAAAGACGTAATAGAACTGCAGAGATTTAACAACGGTCAAAGAACAGTATTCTACGGCAATGTAGGAGGAAGTCCGAGTCTCATAGGAGATGCTATACCAAATACATTCTTTACACATGGTGAAAACAATACTGTACATCTTGGAGCAATTAATACCGATAACGGTGTTCGCCTCATTATGTATGTAGACGGCAAGAAAGTTTTTGATTGTGTTGACACGGCTGATGACAGGATAGAAGATGCAGGATACTTTGGAACTTATCAGGCAGCTGGTCCGATAAAACTCAGTAAAACACCTAAATCAACAAACCTTGCTGATGCAATAGCTGATGCAGAAAACTGGTATATGTCAAAAGGAACGGCTACAGCAGGCACAAACAGCCTGACACTGGAAAAAGGTGGCTACTCCATATATAAGGGAAAACAGTTCCGGGATGAATTGCTTGAGTTCACCATGAACACTGATATAACCGGTGGCGCATGGCAGTCAATCACATTCAGAAACCAGTCGGATACTGCAAACCCGATTGACGCCGGCGGCGAATGCTACATTGTGGTTATCAAGGAGTCTGTAATAGAGCTTCAGAGATTCAATGACGGCAACAGAACGGTATTCTACGGTAATATAGCTGAAAACCCGGGCCTTATAGGTGATGGAATACCAAATACATTCTTTGAATCAGAAAAAGACAACCTCGTACAGGTTGGTGCAATGAACACTGATGAAGGTGTCAGACTGGTTATGTATGTAAATGGAAAAGAAGTATTTGACTGCATAGATGAATGGGACGGAAAAATTGAAAGTGCAGGATACTTCGGAACATACCAGGCAGCTAATCCTATAAAACTCAGCAAGAACTTTGATATTACGTCAGAAGGCGATATTTTCGGATTATTGGATTTCGAAATCCAGAAAGTAGAAGACACTCTCGAGACAGCTCCTATTGGCGATAAAGATAGTGAATATGCTTTGTGGGCAAAAGAATACCTGCAGTTAGTGCTTGCTGATGTTCAGGAATTCAGAAACAATGCAGATGAGTCCACTTCCAAGGAAGAAGTTGATGCTGCATTAAGGATGTTAAAGGATGCACAAAGCGTGTTCCAGAAATCCAAAGTACAGACAATGGTTAATATAGCTCTTGGTAAAACTGTTACCAGCTCAGACGGAGATAACATTTATCTGGGACATGATCCTTCCAAACTGGTTGACGGAACCGTAGGTCCTAACAACGGTTGGAGCCCGACATCCTATGAAAGCACACTTGCATGGGCTCAGATAGATTTAGGAGCCGTATCTGAAATTAAACGGATTGAAATGGTTCCAAGACCGGGTACTGATGCAAACGCTTTATGGGAAGGACCAAGAAAGAACTTTGAAATAAGGGCTTCAAACGTTGAAGATTTCTCAGAATATGTAGTACTGGGAAGTCAGGGAAGTCAGGCATTCCCCGACAACACTACATGGTCGGTTGATTTGCCTGATGGAACTAAGTATCGCTATGTAAGATATCAGAAGACAGATAACTTATACTTCTATGTATCTGAAATCAGGGTATTAGGAATAGTGGCTCCGGAAACTTATACTGTTGGCGGAGTTGTGACAGATGAGTCAGGTCAGCCGGTTGAAGGTGCAATAGTAAATATCTACTCATTTGATGATCAGTCTGCACCACTTGGAACAGCAATAACAGCAGCTGATGGCTCCTATACAATTGATACTGAACAGTTCGCAGGCAAATATACAGTCAGAGCGGTTAAAGAAGGTAGTGGCATAGGCAATGTAGTCATATACGTTCCATTTGCCAGCGTAAACAATGCTGATATCGTAATGACTGCCGGCGGCGAAGCGTTTACTATAGGTACTCCTGTATTTAAGAATGCAGCAGGTGAAGAACTTGAACATCTTGTTCCTTCTGCAGACCTAAAAGCAACTGTAAGTATAACAAACAACCTCGAAGAGCCGGGTAGTGCATGCTTTATTATTGCGCTGTATGGACCGGACAACACCTTCAAAAACATTGCGTATGTAGAAAGCGTGCTAGATCCTTTCGAAACACTCACCTTTAATGCAGGATTTAAACTTCCTGACGATGTGACAGGATACCGCGTCAAGGTGTTTGTATGGGATAGCATAGACGGAATGAAGCCGCTCTCTGACGTAGTGGAATTTCAATAAACAGTAGTTTCTAAAAAGCATATAGGAGTGGAGAACAAACCGCTCCTATATGCTACTCCTATATACAAAAGGAGAATGTGCCATGAAGAAAACAACCTGCATGATTCTTATATTATCACTGCTTTTTATTACAATGCCAACGACATCATTTGCTGCCGATCCAATTACAGTTTCCGTATCAGTAAACAATGCTACAGGCACTGTAACCATAACAGGCAAAATATCTTCCGGACAGGGTAAGATAGTTACTGTTAAGGTCATCAACCCACATGGGGCGCTGGATTATATCGACCAAATCACAAGCGGTGCGAATGGACAATATGCGCTTTCATACAAGCTTAAAACAAATGTAACAGGTACTTACACAGTAACTGTCGGGGGTACCGGTATAACCAGTCCTGTAAGCACTTCATTTACCTACCCCATACCTGAGGACGACGGAAGCGGAGATACAGGTAATGAAGACGGAGATATAGATGACGGCAGCAACGAGGGCATAGGTGATGGCAGTGGGGACACAGGTAATGACAATGAAGATGGCGGAAGCGGTGGGTATATACCCCCGGAACAGCCTCCTGTTGAGCCTGAGGATAAAGGTTCTGCTGCTATTGAAAATAACGGAAGTTTGTCGGTAAAGCCGTATCTTAGCAATAATGGTAAGGCGGTTGCAGACATAACAGAAGAAGATGTAAATAAGGCTGCTGAAAGTGCACCTGAAGATGCAGACGGAATAAAAATAATTTCAATTAAGGTTGAAAAAGCTGATGGAGCCAAAGAGTATGTTCAGGGAATACCTGTGTCTGCACTTAATGATAATTCAAAGAAAATGGGATTAATAATAGAAACTGAATTTGGCACAATAGAGGTTCCATCAAATACGCTTACAGCAGCAGAAACTGAAGATGCAGAGACAGCATATCTGTCCATCAGAAGGGTGGATAAGAATGAACTGGGCGAGGAACTGAAGAAACAGATAGGTGAAAAACCTGTTATTGAACTCAAACTCAAATTGGATGATAAAGAAATAGCTTGGAATAATTACAATGCTCCTGTGACTGTATCCATACCTTATGAGCCCACTGAAGAAGAGCTAAAGGTACCTGAGCACATAGTTGTATGGTACATTGACGGAGCAGGTAATGTAGTACCGATACCTTCAGGCAGATACGATGCCGAAACAGGAATGATTAGATTTACGATTACTCACTTCAGCAAGTATACCGTCGCATACGTGAAGAAGACCTTTGATGACATTGCAAACTATGCATGGGCTAAGAAAGAAATCGAGGTAATGGCTTCCAAGGGAATAATCAATGGTACTTCTGCAACAACCTTCAATCCTTCGGCAGACATTACAAGAGCAGACTTCATAGTACTGC
>DUMB01000070.1 GCA_012840085.1 Clostridiaceae bacterium | reverse complement strand
TTACAGTATATGTTCCCGCACTTCCACCTGCATTATTAATTGTAAAGGAGCCTGAGAGAGCCTTCATTCTTATAGTCAGTTGTCTGTTTGCAAGATTGGTTTCGTAACTCTGAAAACATCCTGTAGTGGTCACAGTTGCAGCATATACATTCGCAGGCAAATATATGCAGAAAATCAATGAAAGCAAGCATATAAATGCTAAAACACGTCTTGAAATTTTCATGGAATAAGACCTCCTTAAATTTTTACTATTATTTCTTTGTTTTCTTCTGTCACTTCTACTCCGTCGGTTTCTATATAATCTTTGCAACTCAGTTGACAGGTCTTTAAAGTAAAACTTCTCCCTCCTTTCATCACATATTGTCATTGAGTTACAAAGCGGGTGTTTGTGCTGATTCTCAATCTGCTGCAAGTCTTTGATGCCAATATTTACTCTGTTTTGCACCTTGGCATTTAGCTTGAAGATTAGTTGAATTATGTCTTGTATTAGTGTTATTTGTATTAATGTCACTTGTAATTATGTCGACCTTTGAATATGCTGAGTATTTATGCTCTTGGGCGAGTCTTACGTTTAAGAATAATGAAAGTACATGAAAAGCGAAAATCCTGTATGAAAATTTCAGGCCAAAGGCAGTTAATTGCGCCACGTTGCGGCTTTTCGGGAATAATGTTCTTCTACGTTTTCCGGAAGCTTGAAAGAACAATTATCTGTTAATACTATGTCGGCATTGTTTACATCTGCTTTCCCATTCAGTCCGTCCGGTAATTTCTTTTCCTCCACTGATTATGGGCACTTCCCCGGGGTAATTCATATATCTCACATAATATCCTTTTTTACCTGAGTCTTTCTTCAGTAAATACAAGCGTGTCTTCTAATGCATATGCTCTCCCCCCCCTGAGCCAGACAATAATATCCCCTTCCAAACCGTCAGTCAGATTGCGTACCACTTCTTTAGCCTTATTAATCGTCTTAACCGGCTGCTCTAATGTTCCCGGGTTTGAATCACTCCCTTCAGGTGATACATAAAAATTTGCCGTTGCTGAAGTAGTACCCACGGATCCAGCAAAAGCATTAATTGATTTGCAATAGCCAATCAACGTAATTGCCGCTAACAAGGCCAGAAATAACGCTGACGCCATGAGAATTTCTTTCTTGATTACCATACAAAAGCCACCCTTATTTAAATCTCAAGACCGCAACACCAGCGACAATAAAAACGCAGCAATTTAAATCCTCATTGTACTGCCAAGAGGATTTATGATTGGCTTAACACATCATGCACAGCTACTTTATTTTGCTTTCGGGCGATCTATAAGAATGATAATAGTAACTACACCAATACACATTAAAATTTATTTCAACTGCTGAAATATATAAAGAGAATATCATTCTATATATGGGTAATTTTGTTCGAAGTTGGCAATGATATGGCTTTATTTATGTAAATTAAAAGAAAGCCATTATAAAGGTCCATTAAACCCTTTATAATGGCTTCTCAATTCAGTTAACATATTTATTTAAGTATTGCTTTTGTAAACCATCTCAACAAAAGAGCAAAAATGTTTCATCTCTTTTCACAAATATATGTGTCAGGTTTAATAACCCCATACTTTGAATTCACAAATAAACATATACTCATTTGAAGTCTTATAAAATCTTATGTACCTGTATTGGTTGGTGTCTGTTACGTCTGCCGTCCAGGTAGTATCGTCAGGGAATGCAGTGCTGCCCTGGGAGGCAAGTACTGTATAGGTTGCAAAATTCGGATCATTGGATGCTCTTACTTCGAAGTTCCTTCTCGTTGTTATCTGATCATAACCGGGTCTGTCTATTAACTCAAGTTTTGTTATAGTTTTTGCACTTCCAAGATCAACCTGCCACCATGGGTTGGTAGTTGCTGTTGATGACCACCCATCTGAACCGGATACAACGCCGTTGTTCCCTTTTTCCGGACCGTATCCGCTGGCAGCTCCGTTTGAAGATGCCGGTTTCCCCTGGCTTAGATTCACCGGGGTTGGTGTGATGCCCGGGTAATTATACTTACTGCTGAGATATATCTCAACACTTTGACGTTCTGAATCTGAAAGAGCCCTGTCATAAATAATGATTTCCGGTATATCTCCCTTTAATGAATTGCTGTTGTTTGCGCCAATAATAAATCCCGTCCATGAAGCAGGAGTTGCAGTCAAAGTTCCCGATGCGACCTGTGAGCTGTTTTTATATAGCTTAGATGCAGAACCCGTTCCTGCATATACATATGAGTATCCCTGCACTTCATTGTTAACCATGGTACCACTCGGTGCGGTCAACCTTGATTGGGCACTTGTTCCGCAGTATATAGCACCGTTGGCTGCCGAATGGAACAGGAACTGTCCCCAACCGCCTACTGCTCCGATGCTCTGATTATAATCTGCCAGTCCGCTGGGCTTAATAACTATAAAGAATGTAAGTTGATTCATATTTCCTTTTAATGACGTTATATTTAAGTAATCATTAACGCCGTCAAATCTGATTGCAGGTTTTCCGTTAATTGCGTTTGCAACATATAATGGCCTGTAAGATGAATTGGTCTGGAAAGAGGAATTGGTATATCCCGACAGGTCCACCCATGTGTTTACATAATTGTTTATATCTTTAATAATTGCGCCATCAGGAGAATCAGCTTTCAGCCATAGTTTTAAGCCGGATGTCGGTATGGGTGGTATTGGCGGCACAGGTTCCTCTGGCATTGGGTCTATATTTTTTATGTCCTGGTATGCCGGTTGTATACCTGAATTATTAATAATTGTAGCATCATAGGTCGGATTTG
>DUMB01000069.1 GCA_012840085.1 Clostridiaceae bacterium | reverse complement strand
TGAGTAATGGCAGATTCCGTTACAGATGTTACTGCTTCACCAGTCTGAGTGTTAAGCACAGGTTTATTTACTTGTACTTCCCCTGGTTCACCATCAGGTACGGCTATTGGTATGCTTCCACCGGGCGTTCCTGAATTACCTTTATCCGGTGTATAGGTAAATGTAGTGCTTACAGGAGCCGTCACATTTGTGCCACCGACAGTTACAGTATACACCCCTCCTGCATCTTCATCCAGGATATAAGTAAACCGATAACTCCCGCTTTCTCCGCTGGTAGTCTGATCTATATAATCAGTTCCTCCTGATGGATTTATAACGAGAACCGTAACCTGTTGTCCTGGTCCGGACGATATATTTCCGCTTATAGTAACTACTTTGGTAGCATTATTTACAGTTGCAGACACATCAATACGAACTTCATCTTTGTCCGGTTCATTGGTAGTTACAATTACACTAGGCCCATTTACACTCCAATTTCCGGCTGCGTCTCCCGCCTCAACTTTAAAAGTATATGTTTTGCCCGGATTCAGCCCGGTTACTTTGTAACTGGTTATTATACCGGAGAGTGTCTCTAACACTTCATTATTCTTATAAATTCTGTAATTTGCTACGCCTATATTATCCTGCGCTTTTGTCCATGTTAATGTCAGACTTGTCTGTGAAATATTTGTTGCTTTCAGATTGCTTCCCTGCGGCCACACAGGTGCTTCGTCATCAGTTTCATCCGAAACAGGTGTATAAGTGAACGTAGTACTTGCTTTAGCAGTTATGCCCGTGCCGCCTACGGTCACAGTATATACTCCTCCCACATCTTCATCAAGAGTATAGTTGAATTCATAGCTTCCATTTGCTCCGCTGGTGGCCTGATCTATATAATCCGTTCCTCCCGATGGGTTTACAACAAGCACCGTAACCTGCTGTCCTGAGCCTGATGATATGATCCCTCTTATCGTCACCAGCTTATTAGCATTGTTCACAGAGGCAGATGCAGTTACAAAAGAAGAATCATCGGCGTATGAAGCGGATGTAGCCACCATTAGAAGCAATAATATTGTTACAGTCATACTGATTATTTTTTTCATAACAACCTCCAGTTTGAATACCGGAGCGGTATAGAGATATACCGCTCTGATATTCATTTTTATTTATTACTCAAATGTAACTGCATTTGACAGAGGTCTCATTCCCGAGATGCTATCCCATACGAAAACTTTTACGTAATGGCCTGTTACATCTGCCGGTAGTTTGAATCCGGCGTTGAAGTTGTATGTCTGGCCTGCTGCAACTTTACCTTCAATATACGAGATGTTCTTTACCGAGTTGTCAGCTGAATAAAGAGCTACAATCAGGCAGGCATCCCTTGCAGCTTCGCCATTGTTGGTTATGCTTACACTTGCTCTCAAATCAGCTGAAGGAACCAGTTTGGTAAGCGTATTGCCTGCCGCGTCTTTAAAGACAGGTTCTCCAACAGTAAACTGATCAGCTTCACTGTGCAGTTGAATTGAATCAATGCGGATGTTGGCATCCTTAAAGACGATATAGATATCATGTATACCTTCCACAGTAGTATTCAGGTCAACCGTCACATCTTTGTAATCAACTTCAGTGACCTGATAATCGCACCCAGGTACATCACGTATAGCTAGAGGAGGCGCTTCACCTACTGTTGCAGTTGCGAGCAATGTCCCGTCTGGAGAATCAACACGGATTTCAATTCCAGCTGTCGGATTTGGTGCATGTACGCTTAATGTAGCACGGTCTGCTCCGGTAAGCTCTATATTTTTAAGGGCAACCCATGAACCGTTGCGTTTGGACATAACAGCATAATATTCGCCGACAACCTTATCAGCACGCAGGCTTTCTATCGTACGCAATTTTGAAACTTCACGGTATACTACATCATTTGAAGCATATGAATGGTCAAATACGTTTATTGGCGCTGATGATGCGTCGAGTGTGCCAATTGATGAACCATTAACACGCAGGCTGGCATTCAGCCGAATATCCTCAGAAGAAGCACCAATCATAAGATTATAATTGCCGCTTTCAACAGTGAAGTCTCCCAAATTTACATCCCAAACAGCAAAATCCTGAGGATCTACTGTAAGTGTAACTGTTTTCGTTTCGCCGGGCGCAATAATAACTTTTTCAAAGGAAACAAGTTTCTTTTTGGGAGCATATTCACCATAAGCAGAATCAGGATTGCTTACATAAAGCTGCACTACTTCAGCAGTTTCTACACTGCCTTTATTCCTAACATCTACAGAAACAGTGAATGGGGAGTCTGCATCTGCTGAAGCAGGTGCAACTAAATTGCTGTACTCAAAACTGCTATAGGATAATCCATAACCAAAGGGATAGGTTACAGGTGCTTCTGTATACATATATGTTAATTTTGTTTCAATAGGATCCGCATTTGTCATGTCTTTAGTATAACGTGGATCAATCTGGTCTAATGTAAGTGTTCTGTTACCCAACGGAATCGAATACTCGTCTATAGGATCCAGTGCAGATTCGTCTGCATACCATGTAGCTGTTAAGCGGCCGGTAGGAGCATAGTCACCGTAAAGAACCTCTGCCAATGCCTTGGCATCATACTGTCCGCCATATGGCTGATAAACAATAGCGTCAACATTGGGATCATTTTGAATTTCTTCCATAATAACAGGGAAGTTGGTTTCAACTACAACAATAGTTTTCTTGCCCTTATTCTTAAATGCTTCAGCTACGTTTTTAACCAGTTTATAATCTGATTCTCCCATATATAAGGTTGAACGGTCTTTGCCTTCGCTGGCGCTGTGCTTAACATTGGCACCTACAAATACGATGGCATAATCTTTTGAATCGGCTAGTTTTACTACATCTTCGCCTTCATTCTTAATGACTTTTACTTCAAACTTTAAGTTATTTGAGTCAGCAACGCCTGATGTATCAGAAAGTGTTCTGGAGTCTGTTACTAATTTTCCTGATTCATCAACTGAGATAAAGCGCCCTATTTTATAGAAAGCAGTGTCAAATGTGGATCCGCCGCCACCACCGCCAAAACCTGTAGTATAGGCATTTGCAACAATTGATATGGTTCCGTCTGAATTTTTGACGTTACGCAAAACAGGCGGCAAACTGGAGGAAGCTCCGTAAATGTCTATATTATCCCATGTGTTATCAGGTACTGCCAACAATGTTTCGTTGGTGTTTTCAACTGCTCTTGCCCCTGCATTCGGCGATGTTACCCAGCGGTTATTTATTTTCGTATATAAGCTGTAGCCTTCCTGTCCCCAGTCATATACATTAAAGTATTGATTTTCTGACAGATCATTTTCATCACAATCTGCGATCAATTGTCCGCCTTTACCCAAAGGTGCCTGATCTGTAATTTCACCTGCAGGTGCAGTGACATATTTGCCGTTTGCCAATGACTTTAATGCAATTTCCTTTGTTCCTGATAAATATGTCAAATTATCTTTATTATTAACTGTATTAACTATGGCATTTAACGGAGTCATACCTGATTCAGGAATATCAGATGGTGTACGTGAAACCGAATATTGAGTTTTGAAACGTGCATTGGCGTAAATTCCTGTGATAACTCCGGCTTCATCTTTGGACAATGGCAGAGCATTATTTTCATTTTTCAGAAGTACAATGGACTCACGTGCAGCTTGCATTGCAACACGCTGGTGCTCTTCCGTACGATAATTGGTCAGATCCTCCGGATTTGCCACATCTTTGGCATACCGGGCAAAGGGATAATATTTGGGTATACCGTTCTCATCCACTTCATTAAATACGCCAATACGAACCAGTGTATTGACTAACGGGCGTCCGGCTTCCTTTACATCTTCATAAGTAATTCCATACAGGCCTTCTTCAACAGCTTCAACCAGTGCAATTACGTCTGTTTTATCAGTGCCCATTGCACGCACAGATTCAGAATGTGCAAGCACCATTAGTGCAAGTGCGTGCTTTCTGTCAGGTACATAACTTTCATCATATTCTGATGCAAAGGATGTACCATAAAGGTGGTTTTCAGCGTTGAAGTCCGGCGATGAATACAGACCATATTTTGCATACTTGTTAGCATGAATCATATATGGTGAAATAATGTTTGGAATACCATTGGTGCGCCCGAAGGACGTCATAACACCGGATACGGCTCCGGATGCAAGGCCTCTTAAAGCACTGCGGGTCTGGTATTCATAAATTGCTCTCGCACTGGCAGCATTGTTAGCGGACTGGCGGTACCATTGGGCATTATATACTGAATAATGCTTTGTACCTACAACAGCTCTCTGCCAGAATCCACCCTGGCTTTCTTCCATTGTTATTCCGCTCAGCCCTTTAGCCATTTCATCAATCATAATAGAAGACATATAAGGGTCTTCACTGTAGCCTTCATCAAAGCGGCCGCTTAAGGGATTGATGCGAAGATCGTGAAGAACAGTAAACGCAATAGGCTTTGAAGGATTGGATCCATTATGAATGTTGGCAAATCCCTGTTTTACATTCAATTCACTAATCTTCTCGCTTCCCATGACCTCTCCGATTTCAGCAGCCAGTTCCTTGTTCCATGATTGGCCTATACCAACAATTGCAGGAAAATCGGTGGATACACCCTGCACGTTGTCAGCTGCAGCTAAGCCTCCAGGGATAGTCTTACCCTTATTGGGATTTTTGTCCCAAACGAAGGTATAGTTGTCACGTATTCCCGTAGCATATAGACATGCGCCTTCTAATCCGATATAATCATAATAGGTCTCTACAAAGGCATCTAAATGATCGGGATTTCCGTCGAAAAGCGGCATTCCGTCAAAGATGCCTCCTACTTGTCTTTTAAATGTAATTGGTTCTGATTCACCTTGTGGCTCCGATTCAGCTTGAACAGGATTTACTGTCACTCCAAAAAGTCCTGCAACAATACTGAACGCAATTACTAAGGAAAGTACTTTCTTTGTGAAATTCTTACTCATAAACATTTTTCACCACTCCTCCTAATAATAAGTTTGAGAACGTAATAAGGTAATTGTTGACCTCCTTTCTAAAATTACAATTCTTTTTTAGACTTACATTTGATGTATTAATCTTTCATTGCACCTCCTTATAATTTTTTTGTACTATGATATATTTTTTGGATTACCATAATATTTGGCATATTTGAACTTAATGCAGTAAGGCATGAAAACTATCTTCACTGTACGCCCATGATATAACACACACTAAATAATGCACACTTACTCTAAATAGGAATCTCTAAGCACAATTTATAAATGTCTATTTTTGAAATCAAAATGCTTAGCAATGGCTATAGAATTAAGAACCAACTTAACGAAGACTGGTTTAAAATGTTTTATAAGTTGGTTTAATATTATCACTCCAACTTAAAATATTACATGGATTATCCAGTACTGTCTGATGTAATTTTAAGTACATAAAAATTCTACAGATTTCGATTGGCTATTAAAAAAAGCCCTGCAATTTATATGCAGAGCCGTTGGCAAAACTTAATTTCTAAGTTCATGTTGTGTATTTTTCTAAGCTCCCGGCGTGTATTCGGAAGGTGGAACACCCGTTATTGAACGAAATACACGGCTAAAGTAGAACTGATCGCTATAGCCGACCAAAGCTGCAACATCCTTTATAAGAATACTGGGATTTTCCTTAATAAGCTGTTTTGCCTTTTCAATTCTTATTTCTGTGAGATATTCATTGAAAGACATTTTCTCATATTTACGGAATAACCTGCTCAGGTAAGTTTGAGATATACCAAACACTGCGCATACAGACTGAATGGAAAGCGGTTCCGAAATGTTTTCCTTCATGTACCTCTTTATAGACTCGAAAAAGTCAGGTGTGTCTACCTTTTGATTACTGTTTTTCGGATAATATATAATATTTTCTATCAGTTCCCAGACAGCTGCCAACAGATTACCAAAGGATGTAGAATAATAAAGTGTTTCATCGAGCAGGACTTCAATATTATAATTCTGCGCTCCTTGAAAAACTGCAGAACGGCCTGCAATGCGTTGGAGAATTTGCCGCAGACTGTTTTCAACCCATAATTGAGTGCGCTGCTCTTTTTCCCATTTATCAAAAAGTTTAATAAACTCCTGTTTCAATTCATCATATAAAGCATTCGAAACATAGAAATCTATCTTTTTCAATAAAGTTTCATCTATAACACTCAGTGCACCTGCATTATTCTGAGCTTGCACAGGTCCGTCAATTATCCTGCAAAGTCCGATGACCGCATTATTATCCAGCGTCTGATAGAGGCTGGATACAACATTCCGGCAACTCATAAGGTCAAAAAATCGTGAAGCAAAAACTACGGTGTAATAGCTGTAGGCAAATTTTTCGGCCACCTCAGTAATTATCTCCCTAAAGTCTTTCTCGCTGATAATTTCCGGAGTGTAAATAAAAACGTGTTCCAGACCGTCTCTCCCATGAAGAATCCATATATTTTTTTCTTTTGCTACTGAATACACATAATTTTCTTCAGCGGAATTCTGTGGCAATAAATCACATTTCGAATAAAATCTCGGAGGAAGTCCATTACCTCTCAACACAGCCATTGAATAGCGTTTAAATGGCATATATTTCTCAATTTGCCGTGTCTCCGTAGGCATGCCGTGCAAAGCCATTTTGAGAATCTCAACACGTTTTTCATAATAATCGTTTTCGAGTTTTTTCCGCAGAGAATCTAACAAGCCTTTCAACTGGTTAATATTAACCGGCTTGAGCAGATAATCAACCACTCCGCATTGTATTGCATTTTTTGCATACTCAAATTCCTGGTATCCGCTGACTATTACGGAATAGATATTGGGCCATTGGTTTTTAATATGTGAGACAAGTTCTATTCCATCCATTACAGGCATTTTAATATCGGTAATTACAATATCGGGCAATAAGGACGGGATTTTTTCCAGCGCTTCTGAACCGTTTTCTGCAGTTCCTACTATTTCATAACCGCTACATTTTACCTCAACAATTGATTTTAAGTATCTCATTGCCGACGGCTCATCTTCAACCAGGAATATTTTCAGCATTTTTCCTCATCCTCCTTTGCTGACTCTAAAATGCCACCTATTGTTACTTTTGCGCCTCCGCCTTCAGCATTCTCCAATCTAAACACAAAATTCCCATTGTGGAACAGCAGCAATCTTGCGTACGTATTAACAAGTCCCATGCCTCCGATGGCTAATCCCTTGTATGATTCTGCTCCTGAAAGCTCTCTCTTTACTTCCTCCATTTTTATTTTCAGTTGGTTAAGTACTTCCGGAGCAAAACCCTGCCCGTTATCAGTAATTTCAATATACCACCAGCCATCTGAAGCATATCCCTTCACGCTTATATGCATGATTGTCTGCAGCTTCTCAAAGCCATGGTTAATGGAGTTTTCCACAATCTGCTGCAGAACAATCTTAGGTATTGTGGCATTACAAATCTCCGGCTCTACACTGATTTCAAATTCAAGCCTGTGTTCAAAACGCTTTTTCATAAGTATCAGGTATTTTCGCACATGCTCCAATTCTTCCGCAATTGTGGCAGTACGTTTTAATGTGGATGTTGAATAGCGCAACATGGATGCAATATTATCACATATCTCACAAATTTCATCGTCACCATTAACAATACCTTTATTAGACAGTACATTAAGAATATTGTATATAAAGTGTGGATTCACCTGTGCTTGCAAAGAATCAAAACTGGCTTGAATTTGTAGTGTTTGGGCCTTAATTTCACGCCTTATGGCTTCGTTCAGCCTTTCACGAAGACGCTGAAACGACCTGTTAAGTGCTTCAAATTCATTATTTGTTCTTTCAAAGGTAATTTTCTCAGGAAGATTTTCCAGTTCAGTACTCTCCATTTTCTCTTTAAGCTGGCGTACAGGTTTAGCCAGTTGGCGAGATGATATATAAATGTAGCCGAGGGATACAATCAGAATGATTACAAGAATAAGGCAACTAATATATATGACATACGTAAGTGGTTTGAGCAGAGCTTTTCTATCCTGTATAAGAACAATCTTTACCCCAGTATAGTTTGAACCTACAGCTACAACAAACTCCTCCGCACCGGTCAATGGATTACGTTCTATTGATGAATATTTCCTCGTTCTGGAATTGATTTTCTCAGAATAGCTAATAAGCGCATTATCTATCTCTCCATTGCTGAAAAACAGTTCGCCCGTTTTAGTAATCGCCAGAACTTTCATATTATCTTCATCTGGCACGGCAAATATCTCTTCAAGCAAAGTATACGGGTTTTGTACTTCTATATATCCCACACCACTTTTAAAACCTTGTATGCTTCGCGCAATCCCAAAAACCTTGGCATTAGAGGATACTGACCATGGGTCTGTGTAGGGCGGTATAACTATTACTTTACCTTTGGCATCATCTGCTTGGTCCACCCATTTCAAACTATTTATAAGCCTGTGCACATCCTTATTTATATTTACCACTTTAAAGTTACTGGTTAGAAAATCACCTTCTCTGTTAAAGAAGCTCACTCTGTAAAAGTTTTTATCGGTTGTATAGTTAAGCACATTACCGTAAATAGTTGCTCTGCTTTCACTGATATAAGCTTGATTTTGGGGGTTGGTCCTATCAATGGTGGCAAGACTTGTTACCGATGACATAAAACCTTCTGTAGACAATAAATAAGTAGTAATTAGATCCATAGGCTGAATCAGGTTGTCAAGCTGTTGAGACATCTTGTCCACAATTACTTCAAGATTTGAAAAAGCATTGGCTTCATATGCTCTTGAAGCATACTGGTAAAAAATTACCCCAATAATGACGACAAGCAGTATTATTAACATGTAAAAAGTTAAAAAGAGCTTTGTTTGAAAACTCATAGTTTTTCACCACAAACAGCATGTTTATATTTTCCTATAGTATATCATAACTGTTTTTATTATGTTAAGCTGTGAATATATGAACGGTGTGAAAAAATCATATCATAATTTTTTTGTGTTTTATCAACTTTGGTGAAATGGCCGTTTATTATTCAAAACATTACCCAAAGACGTGCCAATCGTTTGAAATTACCGGTATTTCAGGGTTGTTGGCAATCTTCCACAGTACATACCTTATGCCCATGGATACCAAATCAGCCATTTTCATAACAAGGCTCAGACGTGTATTCTGCAGCACGAGAAAATCCATAAATCCCCCGAAATTGACTATACCTGTAATGTAAGCATTGCCTACAGGCGCAAGATCCTTGTTGACTCCGGAACCAGGCCTGATTGAACCTTTGCCTATGGTTATATAGCCAATATGCTCCATTCTTCCAAGGCAAGCATCAATTGCTATAATGAAAGGTTTTTCATGGGTCTTATAAATATTTTCCATTACTTTATCAAGATTTTTGGCATGAACAGGATTCTCCAGTGTCCCATATACTTTTACATTTTTATATTTGAGATTGCTCAATTTATATCCTACAAGAGGACCCAGACTGTCACCTGTAGACCTGTCAGTTCCTATGCATACAAATACGATTGATTTGTATCCTTCTTTAACTCCATTACAGATAAGCATATGAAGCATATCGCTAAAATTTCTCAATGCTGAAGAATTATTTACATTTACATACCTGTGATTAATCCAAGTATTAGTAATCATCATACATCTCCTGATGCAATCGTACTTAGTAATAATATTATTTCCGTGGCTTGTACTTTTATTACAACAATATTAAATTTTGCTCTTATTGCTAAGCACTCCCTGTTCTGATATGATAAAATAAATTGATTGGAAAAACCGCTTCAGGTTGAGAAACGTTACTGACAGAGTTATGCACTGTTGAGAAAGGTAGGTGTGAAACAGGTATGGCAGCTGAAAATGATAATATAATAAAAGACAGTAATGAAAAAGGATTAAGTGACCAATGCAGCTTTATAAAGTGTATAATAGACGGAATGTATGACTGGGTCAGAGTGCTTGACAGGGATAACAATATAATATATATGAATAAGGCAATGGCAGATGGTTTGGGAGGTTACCCCATAGGTAAAAAATGCTATAATGTGCTGGGAAGGGAAGAACCATGTGAAAACTGTATTTCCCGTCAGACGGTATTCGAAGGACATCCTCATGAAAAAGAGGAAATCATAAATGAAAGAATATTTTCTGTAATGAGTTCTCCGGTTAAGGATGAAGACGGCAATATAGTAGCTGTAGTCGAGGTTTTGAGAGATGTTACCCAAATGAAACAGCTTCACAGTAAAATTCTCCAGCAGAACAAAAAACTTAAGAGTGACCTTAATATCGCAAGAAAGTTGCAGTGCAGCCTTTTGCCAAAGGAACTTCTGAAGGATAAAATTGACTTTGCGTTTCTGTACAAACCTTGTGAAGCGCTTGGCGGCGACTTCCTGGATATATTCGAAGTGGACAGCAACCACATAGGGATATATATAGCCGATGTGTCGGGTCATGGCGTATCCGCTTCCATGCTCACAATATTCCTGCGTTCATCTATAGACAAAGGAACCCTTTCCCCTGCCGAGGCGCTGGAAAAGTTATACAAAGATTTTAATACTCAGGGTTTTGCCAAGGATTTATATATAACCGTTTTCTACGCAATAATAAACCTTAAGAACGGAAAAATGGTGTATTCCAACGCAGGACACAACGTCAGTCCCATAGTTTTTAACAAGGAAAAATTCGAAGTTTTGAGAGTACCCGGTTTACCCATCAGCAACTGGGTTGAAAGTGCTGAATACACCAATATAAGCACTACCCTGCAAAAGGGTGACAGATTATTTCTGTATACAGATGGCATTATTGAGTTAAAAAATAAGTCAAACGAACAGTTTGGAGAAGAGAGACTGCTCAAAATATTGCTCAATGACTTCTCGGTGCCAAGTATCGTTCTGAACCGCATAGTTGAAAGCGCATGCAATTTTGCTGATATTGAAGACAGCTCAAGCATTGCAGACGATATAACAGTTGCACTGCTGGAAATAAAGTGAAGCTCTAATTTTCCTTTATTTCATCCCTAAGCGAAAGGGCATAGAGGGCTGTAAGGTTGTCAAAAGAATAAAACTCGCCTCTTTTTGCGTTGCCAAAACCCCCATAATACGGTGAGCTCTCATTCTTTATCATAAAATTCAACATACGGTCAATCAGCTTATAATACAAATCTTTTTCTCCGATGGTTTTGGCATATATTGCTGCAAGTGCATATACCGAAGTGCTTTCCATCTTGTTTGAAGGCTTGAGGGTAACAGGATTGTACCAGGCATAAAGCTTTCCTTTATTAACTTCATTCTTCAGCCACTGGGCAAAGTACTCCGTATCCCTGTTAAACTCAGCCAGGTGCAAAACGGTATACAATGTATATATGAGGCATATGCCTCCATCCCGGGAATACTCCTCGTCAGCCAGGTATTTACCGTCAGTATAGTCATAATATTTGAAAAAAAACATTGACGAATTGCCGAACCGCCCTTTCATAATAACGGGTAACATCCTGTCGGCAAGCACTGGCCATTCCTTGTTGAAATGCCTTAATCTGTCAAAAGCATACAAATCGATATAACATAAAGGTATATTTTTTCTTGAGCTATTTCTGTTCCAGTCATAAAATTCATATAGTTTAAAATCCTCTACCTGTGTTTCATAAATTTCCTGCTGGATAAAGCCGGCCAAATTATAATACTCTTTATCCTGCCATTTGTCATACGCCTCAAGGAGCGCCCTCACAATCCTTAAATCATCTATGGCGGTATTGCAGGTACCTTCTTCGTCGCCTGTCTTCCATTTTATGAATTTACCGTCTACAAGCATGCGCTCTTTTAAAAAAGCCAGCTTTCTGTCAAACAAATCTTTTTTGTTTCTTTGCACACAGTACTCCATAAAAAGGCCTACAGACTCAGAAAGAACTTCATTTACCGGTTTATGGTTCTTAATAAGTGAAAAAATACCGCCCTCCTCATTGGTCATATTGATTTTAATAAAACCAAGCAGCGCTTCCTCTGCCTTCTCATAGTCAGGCCGTTTCTCTTCCATACCGTGGTAAATCTTGGATGTTAGCTTTAACATACGCTCCCTGTACTTATAGCACAATATACAGCATATTATTATTGCCAGAATTATAAAAATACCCGCATACACGTATTTTCTCCAAATTATACGTTCCATATAGTAAATGTATGCGGGCTGGACAGTTTTTAATACTAATAAGATATAGTCCTCTTTTTATGCTAATAAGAATACAGTCCTTTTTTCAAGATTTCGAAATACTCTCTGTATTCCTCCACCATTTTATCTATTTCCATAAGGACTTCATTAGCACTTTTGTTTCGATAAATATTTATATATTTATTTGTAAGGGCATCTATAAGAAGTATAATTGTCTCCAGTGCCTTTGCGGGATTTATATCCTTGCGGAACCTGGACATATCAATATTTTCTATAAAAGCCGGCACGTTCTCTGCATATATTTTATTGTATCTCCTCTGTATTTCCTCCTTCAGTTCCTCCGGTGTGCTGATAAATGCCATATAAAGCACCTCATACATAAGAGGTTCTTCATAGGCCAGTCTGATCTTTGCCAGACCTGTATTCATTATTCTTTCGAAAACGTCCGTAGATGGCGTTCCAATAATGTTATAAAGCCTTTTGGTCATATAACTGATAATGTAATCAAGAATATACAGGTAAAGGTTTTTCTTATTACCGAAATAATGAAAAATTGCGCCCTTCGAAATGCCTGCCTTTTTTACCATGTTGTTGGTGGAAGCCTTATCATAGCCGTTACGGGCAAATTCCTCCATACATGCGCCTATTATTCTTTTCTTCTTTTCCTCCGGCAAATTTTCAAAATTCTCGTACAACAACAACTCCTCCTAGGCCGTAATATTCTTTCTGTTGTAGAAGGAATATGTCAATGCAGTTGACAACAAAATAACGCAAACCATAATTATGAGATATACTACTTCGATTCTTCCGTCTGTTACCAAAACTGCAGGGCTTACATATTCAAAAGGAGTCAGATATTTTAGATTTTCCAGCTTATCAGATATTCCTGCAGCAATACTCAAAAAATATGTCCCCAGCACCACCCCCAATGAGACTGAAAGTACTGATTTTGACTTTACAACAAACACTGATATTAAAAAACCTGTTGCTGCAAAGGTAACCTGTGCAAGAAAGTTGCCGGCAATCACAGTCAGAAGCAGATTAACGCTGTAGCTCTCTTTCTTTACGGCTTCAAAAGCTATAAAGTTTCCTGCTGCCATTATAATATTGAACAGCACCAAATAAGTCAGTACGGCCAGCAACTTTGCACTAACTATATAATTTCGTGTCACCGGTTTTGCCATAAGGAATTCAACAGTCTTTTCGTCCTCTTCCCTGGAAAGGGCACCTGCTCCAAACATCATGGCAAATATTCCGGAAAAAAGAATAATATACTGAAACACATATGCAAAATAGTTTAATACATCGCCGAAATTCAGGACATTAAGCTTCAGTGCGGAAGCCAGGGCTTCCGGGAACTGCCTCAGTATTTCGTTAAATGATTTTGACTGATCATATACAGTCGGGAAAAAAAACATCATAAGAACATCAGAGAGCAATAGAGCTATAGTCCATATAATAAAAGACTTCCTGTTCCTCGCCAATTCTCTTAAATAAAGAACCATTTACCTGACCTCCTTTTCATAGTAATGCATGAATATTTCTTCGAGGGACGGTTCTTCTATCCACAGATTCTCTATCTCATACTGTGAAAGTTTCCGTATCATTTCATTGATTTGCCCGCCATACAGAAATTCCGCCACCCTGTTTTTCATGCTTGCATTAACGATATTGGGAAGGTTGAAATCTTCTATAGAGTCTCCGTTTCTGAACTCCACTTTGATTTTCTTGTATTTGTTCGAACGCAGCTTCTCGATTTCCTCTACTTTCAATATTCTCCCATCCTTGATAATAGCGACTCTGTCGCACAACTTTTGCACCTCACTGAGTATGTGGGATGAAAAGAAAATGGTAACGCCTTTCCTGTTTTCTTCCCTGAGAATGTCAAAGAACTTGTTTTGCATTAGCGGGTCGAGGCCTCCGGTAGGTTCATCCAGTATGAGCAGTTTCGGTTCATGGAGAAGTGCCTGGATTATTGCCACTTTCTTTTTATTTCCATAGGAAAGCGCATCAATTCTTTTATTCATATCCAGCTCAAACACTTCACTCAGTTCGGCTATTCTGCCGCTGCAATCCTTCTTGTAGAATTTTGCGGAATAATTCAGAAGATCCTTTACCTTCATATCTTCATAATAGTTTACTTCTGAAGGGATATATCCAATATTCTTTTTTATCCTGGCACTGTCTCTAAAGCAGTCCATGCCGAAAATTTTTGCATTTCCGGACGTGGGGTAGATAAAAGCCAGCAAAGTTCTTATAGTTGTTGATTTTCCCGCTCCGTTCGGGCCTATGAATCCAAAAATCTCACCTTCTTCAACTTGAAGGTTCACCCCTTCAATTCCTCTGGACTTTCCATAGTACTTTGTCAGATTGCTGATTTCAATGACACTCACACCAACCACCTCCAATTATTCATATTAATTGTTGTCATGTTGCTTGCCATGCCCCTTGCCGCAGCTTTCGGAATATTGCCGTTTTCAGAATATTGCTGCTTTCAGAATATTGCCGCTTTCTGGAATGAATTCTGCAAGACTGCAAATAATTCCCGCAAGAACATAACAGCAGAAACACTGAAGACAAAGCAATGGCAGTTAATCTTTTTTAAATATCTCGCCAGTTGAGATGCACCTGCTAATTGTTTGCTATGCAGACAGACAGCTTCGCAAACAGGCAATTGTGAAAAACATTGCGCATAATGTTCAAGCTGAACTCATCTGCCCGGCTTTCAGCTTAACTGATTCAGGTTAACTGATTCGGATTAACTGTTCATCCAATTGACCACATGGTCAATTTATATTAATATTATATTCTTCTTTTTCCGTATTATCAATAGTAAATGTAATGTCATTATATTGGCAGGTTTGCTTTGCATTCTAAAAAAGAATCCCGAGACAACAAGAATCAAAATCAGTGACGGCAAGGACACCCCAAGGGTAGAAAGCAGCTATCAGCGTTATAACAATAAAAGATTGTTTGAGTAATAAAAAGATGCTATTATAAATTCGGCATGGTGAAATTTATGTAACCCCAGGTTTGGCTATAGTTAAGTTTAAGCAACCAAGTCAAGCAAACTTAGTTAAGTAATTAAGTTTGAGTAATTAAGTTTGAGTAATTAAATTTAAGTGATTAAGCTTGAGTAATGCTAAGAGCAAGAAATTCGAAATGATGAATACTTTGCCCCCGCTTTCCGAAACGGGATTATTTCAGCAGCTTGTTTATTTATACTTCTCCTGCTGCTGATAACCCCGGAAAGCATCAGGAAGCCTTGAAATATCTCAGGAAACCCTGGCAGGCCTCAGGAAACCTCTGTGACGGAAAAAGCAGATGAAAAAGGTACAAGCATGCTTCTCAACAAATCAATGTCCCTATTATTTTTATCCAGCCATGAATTTATTGCTTCGTCCGGCAATATCACAGGCATCCGGTCATGAATAAATGAAATTTCTTCACTTGCTTCGGTTGTAATTATAGTTATGGCCGTATAGGGATTGTTGTTTTTATCAGTAAACATATTATACAGTCCCGCCATGAAAAACAGCCGCTTTCCTTTTACCCCGATGAGATATTTAGTTTTACTCTTGTCTTCGTGAGTCAACCATTCATAATATCCATTTGCCGGAACTATACACCGGTTTGAGATAAATGCATTTCTGAACATTGGTTTTTCGTGAACCGATTCCGCCCTGGCGTTGATTATAACCCCGCTGCCCTTGTAGCTGGGAAATCCCCACTTTGCGGCGCTTAATACTTTTTTGCCGTTGTGGGAATAAATAACTGGTATATTGTTTGTAGGAAAAACTTCACCCTTTGCCACGCTGGATTCTTTATAATTCTTCGAAACTATATCAATTATGTTTTGCATTTCCTCATAGTCTTCATCTGTCAAAACCAGATATCTGCCGCACATCCCCTGCCATCACCCGCCCTTTCAGCCTTAAATAGCATCTATTCTTCTATTCAGCCTAAAATCGCATATAATTGCATATATCCTTACAACCTTGAATACCACGTATCCTTATACCATGTATCCTTATACCATGTATCCTTTCGGCTTTAAATGCCATCCGTCCTTATAATCGCATGCCCAGCCATAAGTCATATTTCCGGGTCATATTTCTTCATAATATTAAACATTACCTCATAATGTTAAACGTTATCTCATAATACTAAGCGTCATCTCATAATACTTAACATTATCCCGTAATGTTAAATATTACCCGCTCCTAATAGTATACCACTATTTACTCTATGCATATCACTTAACCTCAACACACAGCTATTTGCCCTCGATAAACCACCTGTTTCCATCCTCCAAATACATATAAATCTCTTTTCCGGAAACCCTGCATGTATAGCGTATACCCTGGCCGCCCACCTTAAGGCTGGCTGCCTTCCGTTTATCCAGCACCTTGTCAACCGTGTATTTTCTTCCGTCCTCCCACATAAATTTAATAGGAAAGATATCTCCTTCTTTGGTAAAATATGCGGTCGTATCAACATAAACTTTCCGCACACCACTTCACCTTCCCTGTTTTCACAAACTGCTTTAAATCCGCAAATTGCCCGGATAATGTAAATTATCCGGCATTTGCAAACCATCCGAAACCTGCAAACTGTCTGAAGCCTCATAATGTCTGAAATCTAATAATGCCTGAAATCTCATAATATCTGAAGCCTCGCAATGTCTGAAGCCTGTAACCTGCAACTATTTAAAATATGACACAGGAAATATTACATTTTCTTCAATTGGATTGCTGTTCAACTTGCTGTCAGTTAATAAGAAGGCTCTCTGGACTGAGTAATGTCCAAAACGCCTTCTGATATCATCAATGCTGTTCTCAAGTTTCTCCAGCTTCAGTTTTTTGTTTTCATCATCAAACAGGCTAAGCTGCATATAAGTGTCTGCCGTTACAAGATCTGTAGCTCTCAAACCGATGCTGCGTATTGGTTTCTCCCATGCCCAGTTATCCTTGAAAATGCTGAATGCTTTCTCAGCCAATTCGCGGGACACAAAACTGTAATCCTTTAGCTTTGCCTGTCTTTCTATGCTTCTAAGCTCATTGTCCCTAATATATATTTGTACGGTTTTGCATTTAAAGTTATGCCTTCGCAAACGTTCTGCCACCGACTCCGCCAGGACATAAAATACAAGCTTTACATCCTTATCATTTTCAAGATCCCGGGGTGTCGTTGTACTGTTTCCTATTCCCTTAATAACACCCGTGTCATCCAGCCTTACCACCGGTGATGTGTCATAGCCATTTGCAAACGTCCAGAGGTATTCACCCCATTTGCCAAGCAGTCTTTTAAGAAAACTTAAAGGGCTGTTGGCAAGATCACCTATTGTCAGAATTCCCACTTTTGCAAGCTTTCTGAAAGTTGCCCTGCCAACATACAGCAGGTCGGAAACCGGCAGCCTCCACACAAGGTCCCTGTAGTTTTCACGGGTTATAACTGTTGTGGCATCAGGTTTCTTTATGTCACTGCCCAATTTAGCAAATATTTTATTGTAGGATACGCCCACACTGGCAGTTATGCCTAATTCTTCCCTGATCCTGCAGCGTATTTCGTCCGCTATTTTTTCACCTGTTCCGAAAAGCTTTGTGGATTCGGTCACGTCCAGCCATGCCTCATCAATCCCAAAGCTTTCTATGAGGTCTGTATATGTCCTGTAAATTTCCCTGGCCTCCTTGCTGAATCGTATGTAAAGGCTGTAGTTTGGAGGTACAACTACTAAATCCGGGCATTTCTGCCTGGCCTGCCATATGGCTTCACCCACCTTTATACCGTAGCCCTTCTTTGCTATTGTGTTGGCTGTGAGAATAATACCGTGCCTGCGCTCAACTGAACCACCCACAGCTACCGGCTTATCTCTTATTGCAGGATTATACAAACACTCAACAGAGGCATAAAAACTATTCAAGTCACTGTGTAATATCACACGTTCCATTTTTTCACCTCTAACAGAACTGGTGTTCGGTATTAATATTATAACCCCGGTTTAACGTTTTTGTAAAGGTAAAATATAACATATTGGGAAGATGGGTTATCTGGTTTTTAAATTTGTATATTCAATATTCATCTGTAAAAGTAATAAAACAAGCACCCGTGCAGGGGTGCGACTACAGGCGTAAAACGTGAAAAAGGAGGATATGTGGGTTTCAATCCACGCACCCGTGCAGGGTGCGACCCGCCTGATGTTAATGCTGCTGATTTATTCTTGAGTTTCAATCCACGCACCCGTGCAGGGTGCGACATGCTGTCTATTGTCATTTCATTATGCCATTCAAGTTTCAATCCACGCACCCGTGCAGGGTGCGACCATTTTATGACTTATTTTTTCAGCTAAAATACCTGGTTTCAATCCACGCACCCGTGCAGGGTGCGACTGGGCGTGGACACTTCAACAGCCTTAGCATTATAGTTTCAATCCACGCACCCGTGCAGGGTGCGACTTAACCTGTGGCGTTGATACCCAGGACGACAGACTTGTTTCAATCCACGCACCCGTGCAGGGTGCGACTGCATAGGGTATACCTGTTTCATCTGCCCATTCTCGTTTCAATCCACGCACCCGTGCAGGGTGCGACTAACCTGTGGCGTTGATACCCAGGACGACAGACTTGTTTCAATCCACGCACCCGTGCAGGGTGCGACCAGGTAAAAAGCCAGCCGGCCAAATGGATAGCGGTTTCAATCCACGCACCCGTGCAGGGTGCGACGCCCAAGGGCTCACGAAAGCATTCAGCCAAAACGTTTCAATCCACGCACCCGTGCAGGGTGCGACGGCAGAAATCGAGGAAGCTGAGCGGAAAGTCGATGTTTCAATCCACGCACCCGTGCAGGGTGCGACGTAAGGAGGGTTCCTTTAATGGCTGATATGACTGTTTCAATCCACGCACCCGTGCAGGGTGCGACTCAGCAAGCCGTGGGGCTTTGCTTCATGCATGGGTTTCAATCCACGCACCCGTGCAGGGTGCGACTAGACAACCACAGCTTTGAGTTGTACCGCTTTTTAGTTTCAATCCACGCACCCGTGCAGGGTGCGACGTGTAGGCCTGCGCATATCAATGACCTTTGTTGATGTTTCAATCCACGCACCCGTGCAGGGTGCGACCCATGGGTATGGGAAAAGATACCCGGCCATGAGCGGTTTCAATCCACGCACCCGTGCAGGGTGCGACATACTTCCTAGTACGGAAAAATAACTGGTCTAAGTTTCAATCCACGCACCCGTGCAGGGTGCGACAGCAAGAACAATACGATGATGGATTCTATCCGGGTTTCAATCCACGCACCCGTGCAGGGTGCGACAGTTTTTGCATGTTCACATTTTGCCATGTTACAGGTTTCAATCCACGCACCCGTGCAGGGTGCGACGTTTGAGGTAAGAT
>DUMB01000068.1 GCA_012840085.1 Clostridiaceae bacterium | reverse complement strand
TATGATAGACAAATTAAGTGTAAAGGAATATGAAGACCCCTTTAAGGGGTAACTAGTAATACGCTTGTCCCTTTAGGGGCGGCAAAGGTGGCAAAGGCATTGTAGCTTGAACGAAGTGAAAGCCAGAGTCTTTAGGCGCTGGCCGGTAACTTGCCCTTATAGGGCTGAGCAAACCACCCGTTTTACGGGTGGTCATGATTTGTGCTAATATTGTGTTTTCAAGCAAAAATTAACTTATTGATATTGACAATCATTATCAATAAGACTATAATTGTATTGTAATCAATTGGAGGTGATTTAAATGCCTTTAACGATGCTTGGCTCTGGAAAAAATGCAATTATTACTGGTTGCAGGGCTAAAGACAAGACAATAAAGTTTCTTGAAGGACTTGGTCTTGTGCCGGGAACTGAAGTTAGTGTGGTTTCTGAAAATAACGGAAATATAATCCTCAGTGTTAGAGGTTCAAGAATAGCAATCAATAGAGGAATAGCTCAGATGCTTATGGTTGAAGGTTGCGGGAGGTAATTGGAAGTGGAAAGAACATTAAAAGAACTTAAGAGTGGAGAAAGAGGTAAAATAATTCAGGTTAAAGGTGATGGAAGTGTAAGAAGGCGCCTTATGGATATGGGAGTAACCCGTGGTGCCGAAGTGCTGGTCAGAAAAGTAGCTCCTTTGGGTGATCCGATAGAGGTTAACATACGAGGTTATGAACTTACTCTCAGAAAATCTGAAGCTGAGAATATAATAGTATCTTGATAGCGTTTCATGATTTTGAGTAATGTTTAGGATATTTTGAGTAGAGCTTATGATATTTTGAGTAATGCTTAGGATTTTCGGATAGAATTTTCGCATTTTAAGTCAGACAGAAGGAATATATTTTTTTAATGTTAATTGAGAATGATTATCATGAACAACAAATTGATTTAGGGGGGATAAAATGCCGTATACATTTGCTCTTGTGGGCAACCCGAATTGTGGAAAAACGACCATGTTCAATGAGATGACGGGAAGTACGCAGTATGTGGGGAACTGGCCGGGCGTTACAGTTGAGAAGAAAGAAGGAAGAGTGAAAAAATTTAAGGAAAATATTAAGATTGTTGACCTTCCGGGCATTTACTCACTTTCTCCATATTCGTTGGAAGAGATAATTGCCAGGGATTATATTATAGAAGAAAAACCTGATGTGGTAATAAATATAGTAGATGCATCGAATATTGAGCGAAACCTTTATCTTACTTTGCAGCTCAAAGAGCTTGGCACTCCGGTTGTGGTAGCGTTGAACATGATGGATGTTGTGGCTTCAAGGGGTGACATCATAGATATAAAAAAGCTTGAAAGCTTTTTAGGCATGCCTGTTGTACCAACATCAGCGAATAAGGGTACCGGTGTTCGTGAGGTTGTGGAAAAGGCACTGGCAGTGGCTGAAGCATTACCGGTCCAAAAAGAAAAGCAAACTGAGATGGTTTATGATGATTCTATTAATAAAAGCCTTGACGTGATTGAGGAGCTTGCCGCAAAAGCCACCTCTGACAAAGGATACAATCCAAGATGGGCTGCATTGAAGCTGCTTGAAAATGATGAAAAAGTAATGGAAAAGCTCAAATTAGATCAATCATTGATGTCCAGGATTGGATCACTGCGTGACGAACTGGAAAACAAATTCGATATTGACATAGAAACCATTATCGCGGATGCGAGATATCAGTACATTTCGAAAATTATATCAAAGGCGGTTAAAAAGAAACTTGCAAGTGGAGAGCTCACAGTTTCGGATAAGATTGACAAGGTTGTGACAAATCGTATACTTGCCATACCAATTTTCCTGGCTATAATGTTTCTTGTTTTCAGAATTACTTTCGGAACTTTAGGTTCTTATGGTGTAGATTTTGTTGATGGTTTCATTAACGAAACACTGTCATCAGCAGTTGAAAGTTGGCTATTGGCAGCAGGTGGTGCCGATTGGCTTGTTGAGTTGATTGTAGGCGGAATTATTGGCGGACTTGGAAGTGTACTGGCTTTTATTCCCCAAATTATATTACTTTTCTTCTTTTTGTCATTACTTGAAGACAGCGGTTACATGGCAAGAGCTGCTTTCGTAATGGACAGAATGCTTAGAAAACTTGGCCTCAGCGGTAAATCATTCATACCTATGCTTATGGGGTTCGGATGTACCGTACCGGCAGCAATGGCTGCCAGAACACTAGAAAATGAGAAAGACAGGAAATTGACCATTATGCTTACTCCCTTTATGTCATGCGGGGCAAGACTTCCTGTTTATGCACTGTTTGCAGCGGCCTTTTTCTTTAAAAATCAGACTATTGTTATATTCTCAATTTATTTACTTGGCATTGTTGTAGCAATACTTTCCGGAATATTACTGAAGAACACCTTGTTCAAGGGTGATGTTGCACCATTTGTTATGGAACTTCCTCCTTACAGAATTCCTACTTTAAAAGGTCTAGCAATCCATATGTGGGACAGAATAAAAGGATTTTTGAAAAAAGCTGGTACTATAATATTTACAGCTTCAGTACTTATTTGGTTCTGTCAATCATTCAGCTTGTCTCTGAAGATGGTTGAAGATCCTGCTGATAGCATATTTGGAACAATTGGAAAAGCGATTGCACCTATTTTCTCACCACTGGGCTTCGGTGATTGGAAATCTTCAATGGCATTGCTGACCGGCCTTGTGGCTAAAGAAGTTGTGGTATCTACACTGGGAATACTTAACGGGGTAGGAGAAGAAGCGGCAAATATCACAACTGCTATCCAATCCTATTTCACGCCGCTCAAAGCATACTCATTTATGGTATTTACTCTGCTGTATATGCCATGTGTTGCAGCTTTTGCAGCGATCAAAAGGGAATTGAATTCATGGAAGCTGGCACTTTTCTCAGCAGGATATCAGATGGGAGTTGCTTGGATTGCAGCGTTCCTGGTATATCAGGTTGGAAGGCTTCTTGGGTTTGCATAAACATGGGTTTGCTTGAAGAGTTAATAGGTAGTGTTAAATAACTTATGAAAAAAGCAATATGGGAGTAGTTAGGTTTATTGGACATTGAAAAGTGAAGAATATACCAGATTTCCGCATTTATTCCACGGTCCTCTTGACAATGAGCCTCCT
>DUMB01000067.1 GCA_012840085.1 Clostridiaceae bacterium | reverse complement strand
TTGCAAACTATGCATGGGCTAAGAAAGAAATCGAGGTAATGGCTTCCAAGGGAATAATCAATGGTACTTCTGCAACAACCTTCAATCCTTCGGCAGACATTACAAGAGCAGACTTCATAGTACTGCTTGCAAGAGCATTAGGACTTGATGCCGAGATAGATGACAACTTCTCAGATGTAAATCCGGATGCATACTATGCTAAGCAGGTAGGAATAGCCAGGAAGCTTGGTATAGCTAAAGGCAGCGGAAATAACGAATTCAGGCCTAATGACAAGATAGAAAGACAGGAAATGATGACACTGATAGACCGTGCATTGAAGGTAGCAGGAAAAGGCCTTGCAGCAGGAATAGATGCTGATCTTGAAGGATTTGCCGACAAGGATATGATAGCTTCATATGCAACAGACAGCGTAGCAGCACTTGTTAAGAGCGGCATTATAAAGGGCGACGGAACAAATATCAATCCTCTTGGCAATACAACAAGAGCTGAAGCAGCAGTAGTAATCTACAGAATTTACAATATGCTGTACTAAGAAATATCACATGATTCTTTACCATAATTAAACCATAATTTATTTAATCTGGTCCGGAGCAGCGATAACTGCTGCTCCGGGGCCAAAACATTATTCCTAACTTTTTAATAGGCTCAACATATCTATACTTATAAGTCCCATATAAAATTCAATATAAAGTCCCGTATAAATATTAAAATAACTTTAATGAATAAAAGGGGGTAACATAATGACAAAGGCAAGGAAATCTATGCTTAAGATTACAGCCTTGTTATGCTTGGTGTTTTTCGTTTTTAGCATCGTAGGTCCCTATGGCGGAATGACAGTTTCAGCCGAGCCAGGCACAGAGCCGGTAAATGTAGCACTAAACAAGCCCGTTACGTCTTCGGATGGAACTAATATAACCGCAGATCACTCACCGGCAAAGGTGGTAGATGGCAAAACAACGCACATGGACGGATGGGACAGCACATCATCCTCAAGTATGAAAGCATGGGTGCAAATTGATTTAGAGGATGAATTTATAATAACTCGCGTTGAGTATGTTGACAGAACCAATTTTGACTGGATTGGATACAGAAGTAATTTTCAGATTCTGGCTTCAAATGATCCAAATTTTGAAACCTATGTAGTGCTGGGTGGAGTAGGAGCTGAAGGCTTCCCGGATGATACAACCTGGGGGGTTGATGTTACAGATCAAACTCCATACCGGTATGTAAGATTCCAAAAGACAAAAGTAGAATACGCATATGTAGTTGAAATAAGAGTGTTTGGCGTTCCTGCAAGCGAACCGGAACCAGAGCCGGAACCGGAAAATGAGATTGCATTTTATGTATCCCCGGATGGGAATGACAATAACGACGGATCAATTAACAGCCCATTTGCAACAATAGAAAAGGCAAGGGATACAATACGCAATCTGAATTCAGATATGGATAAGGACATAGTTGTTTACTTGCGTGGTGGAGAGTACAAAATTACCGACACAATAGTATTTAATGAGCAGGATTCCGGAACAAACGGTTACTATATAACTTACAGAAACTATCCCGGAGAGACTCCTGTATTAACCGGAGCCCAGAAGATTGAAGGATGGCAGAATGTAGACGGAATATTTAAAACAAATGTAGGAAGCTTAAAGTTCCGTGACTTTTTTGTAAACGGGAAACGTGCAATCAGGTCGCGAACTGAAACGCATAAAATAATAAAATGGGATTCTACCGCTAGAAAGTTTTATGTTGACAGCTCAGCAGTAGAAGGCTGGGACGGTATAAATGTTTCAGAGGTAGAAGCGGTATTGCACACTGACTGGGTAGAATCATATACCAGAATGAGTTCTTATACAGTAGATGGCTCATCAGTTGCAATCGGCTTAACCAGTGCAGGAAATAACATTTTTACACGTGCTAATCCTATGCGCCAGGTAGGTCAGGGTGTTCATTTCGAAAATTCCTACAAGTTTTTGGATCAGCCGGGCGAGTGGTATCTGAATGAAAGCAACGGAGACCTTTTCTATATTCCTCGGGAAGGAGAAACATTAGAAAATATTAATGCAGTAATTCCTACAATAGAGACATTTATCAGGATTCAAGGTTCTAATAAGAACAACAGAGTAAATAATATAAGGATACAGGGCATAACCTTTGAATACACAAAGTACCAGAGCCTTATTGACAATAATGGTGCTATATTCAATCAGGGTGCTTTCATAGGCAATACCAGACAGCCGGCAGCCTTATATATGAAAGCTGCAGATAACATAAAGATTGAGAGGAATATTTTCAGAAACCTGGGAGCAACAGGAATAGATATTGACATTATGACAAGAAACAATGAGATTGCTGGAAATGCTCTTCTTGATGTTGCCGGCAACGGAATAGTGGAAGGCGCATTCAGAGACCTGACCGGCTTTAGCCATACTGATTCGACTACATGGGCACGGGGTAATCTATTTTCAAACAACTACTTAAGAGGAATTGGAACAAGATATAACGGTACAGGAATACTTGTTGGATACACCAACAGTACGACAATTGAACACAATGAAGTTTCAGATGTTTCTTACACGGCAATAGGTGTCGGCTGGGGCTGGACGTCAAATGATACGTGCCAGGGGAATACCAAGATCCTGAATAACAACTTATATGATTATATGAACAGGCTGTCTGACGGCGGAGGTATTTACACATTAAGTAAAACTCCAGGCAGTGAGATCAGCGGCAACTATATGCACGATATTGACAGGCATGAAGTTATTTCAACTGCATGTGTAAGAGGCATTTACCTTGACCAGGAAACGGAAGGTTACGATGTCCATGATAACGTATTTGTCAGACTTATTGATAAAATAGGCATAAATGTTGTTCGGGAAGGCGCAAACCAGATTCATGACAATGAATCACAGGATCCTGAAATAATAGCAAATGCAGGGCTTGAACCTGAGTACTGGGATATTGTTCCCGAGACTATGGAACAAAGCACAAATGCCAGCTGGATTGCACAGAAGTACGGCGCAGTCAGGATAAGCGGTGAAGTCAGCAGTGAATTGGATTCGGTAGTTGTAAAGGTATTAAAGAACGGTAATCCGGTACTGGTTTCTGATCCTGTAAGTTCTTCTGAGACATTGAATTTCAAAGTAAACATTGATGTGGAAAAGGATGACGTCATAAGTTTTGTTGCCGAAAAGGACGGCAATGCCCTGGAGGAAAATGTTTCCTGGAATCTTCTTATTAAGCCTGAAGTATATCCTCGACTGTTGATAATAGAAGGTATAGACTTTGAAGGACAATCCGAAGAGCCGGCAGTAATAAGCGATGTAACAAGTACGGTTATTGCTTATGCTGCAGGTGGTACTAACTTGTCCAATCTGGATGTTTCCCTGCAAACACCTCCCGGCACTTATACTGTACCTGACATTAGTACGATAACTGACTTTTCTAAGCCGGTTAAAATCCGCATTTACAGAGAAGACGCTGACGAATATGACCTTGAATTCCCTAATGGAGAGAAATATAGAGAATGGGAAGTTTCAATCAAGAAAGAAGAGTCAGGAGCCAATGTTAGAGGGTACAACCTGGGTGATGTTATTGCAGATGCAGACAACTGGTATATGTCAAAAGGAACAAAGACAGCAGGTGTCGGAAGCCTCAGGTTCGCTGAGGGCGGATACTCAATCTACACTGGAAGAAAATTTGAAAACGAACTGATGGAATTCAACATGAAGACAGATACAACCAGTGCATGGCAGAGCATTGTCTTCAGAACTGAAAACACCAATGATCCTATTGGAAACAACAACTCATGCTATATTACAGTAATAAAGAAGAATGAAATAGAGCTTCAAAGATTTAACAGAGGA
>DUMB01000066.1 GCA_012840085.1 Clostridiaceae bacterium | reverse complement strand
TGCTTCCGGCTTCCTTCAGATTCCACCTCGCGATGGACACCCTTGCCGTCTGCTAGTGGTTGGCAACTGCCTGCCCCCACAGCGGACTTTCACCGCCTAGCTACGTGCCATGCGTGGCACACGCAAAGGAAAAGACGTATCCATTTGGATACGCCTTTTCCTTTGGAGCCCTCAATCGGAATCGAACAGTGACCCCATCCTTGCCATGGATGCTCTGCTCTCAAAAAGCTTCGCACTACTGCGTCAAGCTTCACGCCTGCGGTACTCACATATCTCCATATGCTCCGTTCCTCCACGTTCGCTTTCCTTGTATTGCTCGCTTTTTGATTCGCATGCTCTGCCGGCAGAGCGCTTCAATGAAAAAATAAAGTCACTGGTGCAAATTCAATAAAAATCCCAAATGAAATAACAGGCTTCCATTCTTGGAAGCCTGTTATTTCATTTGGAGCCCTCAATCGGAATCGAACCGATGACCTCATCCTTACCATGGATGCGCTCTGCCTACTGAGCTATGAGGGCACGTGGAGCGGGTGATGGGAATCGAACCCACGCAGTCAGCTTGGGAAGCTGATATTCTACCATTGAATTACACCCGCATACACCCGCAACTTTATTTAACCGTCAAGTCGATTCAACTTTATTCTATTATCAAGAGCGATTTGTATTATAGCACATTTATTTATCAAAGTCCAGCATTTTTTGTGGCTGTTATGATTTTCCCTCTTCAAGATGTTTTTCCAGCTTCCTTTTTACTCTCTGTAGCGCATTATCTATCGATTTTACATGCCTGTTCAATTCCTCGGAGATTTCCTGATATGACTTGCCCTGCAAGTACAGTGACAAAACTTCCATTTCAAGGTTACTTAATATCTCTCCCATTTTTATCTCAATACCTGCAAATTCTTCCCTGTTTATTATCATTTCTTCAGGGTCAGTAATACTTTCCTCACTTATAATATCCATAAGGGTGCGATCAGATTCTTCATCAAATATGGGCTTATTGAGAGAGACATAGGAATTGAGAGGTATGTGTTTCTGCCTGGTTGCTGTTTTTATCGCCGTTATTATCTGCCTTGTTATACAAAGCTCAGCAAAAGCACGAAAAGACGAAAGCTTGTCCTCTCTGAAATCTCTAATTGCTTTGTAGAGGCCTATCATACCCTCCTGAATTATATCTTCCCTATCCGCTCCAATAAGGAAGTAAGTCCTGGCTTTAGCACGTACAAAACTCTTGTACTTATTAATTAAATATTCGAGGGCTGTCGTGTTGCCTGACTTAGCATCTTCAACCAATTCCTCATCCGGCATTATGTCATAAGCATTTTTCGTCTTTGCATGTGCATTCAATTTCAATATAAAGCCCCCCCGTTTATTCAAGCAACTGTGAAGTAATCTATAAAGCCTATTAGGAAATCTTTTTATTCACATTAGCATATATAAAATATTAAATAGCAAAAACAATAATTATTTATAAATTCTTTTGTGAAAGCAACGATTTCCCAACATTGGGCATATATATGAAACAAGATTGAAACCAGTAGCGGTCTTTGCTGAACTTCAGCAGCCTAATACAAGGCAATAACTGCATTTCAACCGTATTGCATACTTGAATGCAAACAAAAAAGAGTACAACACAAATTAAATTATAAGTAACTCAGGCATTTATGTCAAGTCAAAACTTACTCCGTCGTATTTTCCCAAGTTTCTCGCGAGGCTCCCGTCCTGACATATTCCGGCCATTATAGCATTGTCTGCAATAGGCTTGTTCACTGCAGCATTTTTCATATTCTTACATGTATTCATTATTTCCTGCCCCAATTCCTGTGGCGTCACCCTTATACCGCCTTTGCTAAACACCATCCTCTGTTCAAGGTAACCGGATGTCACCACTCTGACAGTAAATGACCTTTATATTTATTCCTGCAATCCTCAAGCGGCTACCCTTTAACGTCAAATAAATCTCCCCAGGTATTAATAAGATTGTAGCCGTCAATAACCAAGTACTCCATCACATTCATTTCCACCATATTATTTTAATATATATCTGACCAATAATTTAATTTTGTTGACTAATCATTTTATTTTGTCATCATTTTCTCTTATCAGCTTCTTTGTTTCATAATTTCATACATAACAATGGCCGCTGCGACTGATGCATTAAGTGACGATATTCTGCCCTTCATGGGAATACTTACAGTAAAATCGCACTTTTCCCTTACCAGCCGGCTCATGCCCTCCCCTTCACTTCCAATAACAAGAGCGATCGGGCCTTTTAGGTCACTCGCGTAAAAAGGCTTGTCCCCAGAAGCATCTGTGCCCACAACCCATATATACTTTTTCTTTAAATAATCTATTGTCTGGGATATGTTGGTCACACGTGCCACAGGCACATATTCGACGGCTCCTGCTGATGATTTTGAGACTGCAGCAGTAAGGCCTATAGCCCGCCTTTTAGGTATGATTACGCCATGAACCCCGGCTGCATCCGCCGTTCTCAATATGGAGCCGAAATTGTTGGCATCTGTTATTTCGTCAAGAATGACAATGAAAGGTGGCTCGTTTTTTGCTTCTGCAGCCGCTAAAATATCATCCACATCCACATATTCCTTTGCAGCTACAAAAGCAATCACTCCCTGGTGGGCCCGTGTTTCTGACAAACTATCCAACCTTGACCTGTCCACTTCCTGCACAACAATGCCCTTTTCTCTGGCCAGGGCAATAATCTGATTTATGGAGCCCTCACGGCCTCCACGTGCTACCAGTATTTTGTTTATAGTTCTTCCTGCCCTCAGGGCTTCAATAACTGAATTTCTACCTTCAAGCTTGTCTGAATTCTCTTCCCGCCCGCTAAAGTCGCCGTCAGCCTGAAATCTGTCCCGACCTTTCCTGCCTCTTTCTGCTTCAACTTTTAATCCCGGTCTTTTTCTTTTGTTTTCTGTCACCAGGCAACCCACTCCTTGTAAAAATATGTTTTCAAGATTCCTCAATGACTGTTATTTTGACAGTGATTTTCGAAATCCTCAACAGACATTTTCATAATCTCAATAAGCCGGTCATAATCCTTTTTCAGGTACAAATAACCTATCAATGATTCAAAACCTGTTGCATATTTGTATTCTGTCACATCAGCATTTTTAGGAATAGTCCCTGATTTAGCGTTTCTGCCTCTTCTGACAATGTCCTGCTCTTCCGGTGACAATAAGTTCATAATTCTGTGCACTATATCAGACTGTGCTTTTGCCTTCACAAAGCAGGTAGATCTCCTGTGAAGCCTGTTCACTGTAGCATTGCCTTCACAGACAACTAATGTGCGTATAAACACCTCATATACCGCGTCACCGATATAAGCAAGCACAAGAGGGTGAATCTGGCAAATATCTTTATGCTTTATTTCAAATTCTCTTATTACATTTTCAAAAAAATTTTTCAATATTTCAGCAACCTTTACATACACAAAACTTAGATATTATTTAAACCAATAAACTTTATATGTTATTATTATAGGCAATTTTTAAAGCAAATACAATTCCGCTTCCCAAAAAGGGTGTAAACAATTCAGGGAGCAACTGATTTTATTCAAGCACCAATTCTCCAAAGAATTCAGGCACATGGAAATCAGGTGTGCTTTTCGATATATTATTCCAACACATGTAGTGGGGATATTTTGTTTCATCACCGCATTTATAGAAATTTCCCTTCATTTTATGACCTGAAACAAATTCAATATTTCCATATATACTTCTTATAAATTCAAACGGGATACAAAATTCCACTGACCAGAAGGGCTGGCTGTTATTCTCAGGAGTCTGCTTCCTTATTGCCGTTTTAACGCAAAACGCTTCCTTCCAGTTCGTATATAAAAGCTTTCTGTCATATCTTCCCTCGCCTACGCTGAGAAACAGGGTACCAACAGGATTAAACTCAAAATTCATATATCGCCTGTCTCTTTCAGGATTCGGACAGAAAAAGAATTCAAGGCAGCTATCCTTGCAAACCGGATCGTTCATATTTCTGTAAACAGCCTTTATTTCCTTTTCAAAGGATTTGAGGAGCACATGAAATGCTTCTTCAGTATAAAACATTTTCGCAGTGGATTTTGGCCTGTAACCGTTTTGATTCCATGGAGCAAATTCAATGTCTGCCTCAGGTACTGTCTGCCAGATTTCATCATTGGCAATACTTTTATCGATTCTCTTAATTGTGTAAACCTTATACATATTGCTTCCCCCTTTTTGTCAACAACCTTTCTCCTATCTTTCATCTATTATCTGAATTTTTGCAATATTCCTGCCAATCTTAGTTGAATTTTTGCAATATTTCTAACAATATTTGCTGAATTTTTGCAATATTCCTGTCAAATTTACAAAAAAGCTTCAGAGGCTTTCTGTAAGCCCTGAAGCTCTGTTTAGCTGTAAGCTGTGAATCTTTTGTCTGTCATCTTTAAAACTCCGTTTATATGTCAGCTCTAAAGCCCTGTTTTTCTATTAGCTTTAAAGCTCTGCTTGTCTGTCACCTCTGAAGCTCATGTCTATTAGCTTTAAAGCTCTGTATGCCGCCTGGAATTTTAGTTTCTCTCCATCTTGACCTTTACTCCCTGAGGTGTGTCCTCAAGTATAATACCCATTCCTTTCAGCTTATCCCTTATTTCGTCTGCAAGTGCCCAGTTCTTCTCTTTTCTCGCCTGCTGTCTTCTTTCTATAAGTTCCTGTATTTCCGGAGGAATGGTATCATCATCCTTCACCTTTCGGAGAATTCCCAGGACACCTCCCAATTCCTTGAGCAAATCACTGCAGAACACTATTGTATCTTTTGAAATATTCATTTCAGGCTTGATACTGCTGTTAATGTCCTTTACCAGCTCAAATATTGCAGCTATAGCGTCGGCAGTGTTCAGGTCATCATCCATTGCATCTATAAACTTCTGTTTATAGCCAAGCATTCTCTCTTTGAGCTTTGCTTCGTCTTCTTGCGTACCTTCTCCTGATGCCGCTTTTTCAGCCAAATACTTTAGATTTTCAATACAATTGTATATTCTCTCAAGTCCGTTCTCCGCCTGCGTAAGAAGTTCCTGGCTGAAATTTATCGGACTTCTGTAGTGGGCGGAAAGCATAAAGAACCTTATCACTTCATAATCAAACTTCTGTACAATATCCCTTACAGTAAAAAAGTTTCCTGCAGATTTTGACATCTTTTCGTTATTTACATTTATAAATCCATTGTGGAGCCAAAATCTTGCAAAGGGTTTGCCGTTTGCAGCCTCGCTTTGTGCTATTTCATTCTCATGGTGCGGAAATATCAGATCCTGTCCACCGCTGTGTATATCTATTGTCTCTCCAAGATACCTGTTGGCCATGGCCGAACACTCAATATGCCATCCAGGCCTTCCTTTCCCCCACGGGCTGTCCCAGGCGGGCTCTCCCGGCTTTTGAGCCTTCCACAGGGCAAAATCCATAGGGTCGCGTTTTCTTTCATCTATGTCAATTCTCGCGCCTTTTTCCAGGTCATCCAGATTTTGATGTGAAAGCTTGCCGTAATCCTCGAATTTTTTAGTGTCAAAATAGACATCTCCATCCACCACATATGCAAAACCTTTATCTATGAGAGTGGAAATAATTCCTATTATGGCATCAATATTCTCCGTTGCCCTTGGATGTACTGTAGCTTTCTTTATTCCAAGACCTTCTGCGTCAACAAAATACTCCTTGATGAATTTTTCTGCCAGCTCTTTTACTGTGATACCTTCCTCATTGGCCCTTTTAATCATTTTGTCATCGATATCCGTAAAATTCTGGACAAATTTCACGTTGTAGCCTCTATATTCAAGGTACCTTCTCAAAGTGTCAAAAATTATGAACGGTCTGGCATTTCCAATATGAAAATAATTATAAACTGTAGGACCGCAAGAATACATTTTTACCTCTTTTTCATCCAGAGGTTTGAATTCTTCCTTTTTCCTTGTCAGAGTATTATATAACTTCATATGCGTATCTCCTCTCAAAACTTTTCTATTGTGTAGAACCGTCCCCATACGGGAAAACTGTCCCAAATGCTGTTCAAATGCTAAATTCCCACTTATTCTTCAACTGCTTCTTTAACTGCCTCTTTAACTGCTTCTTTAAGTACCTTTTTAAATGCCTCTTCAAATGCTTCTTCAAATTTGGTTTGCCCTTTTTTAACTTTTTCATCTCCAGTGATACTTTCCAACATTGCCTCAAGAGTTTCAATCCTCATTCTCATCCTGCAGAATTCCTGAGCTACCGGGTCAGGAATAGTTATCTGGTCAAGTTCCATTGACGGAGCTGTTGACGAGGCAACCTTTACATTGCTTCTCTTTACGATTCTGCCGGGTACGCCTACCACAGTAGTATTAGGTTCCACTTCACTTAACACAACAGCGTTTGCCCCGATTCTGGCATTGTCGCCAACCTTAAAAGGCCCCAGCACTTTTGCCCCCGTACTTATAAGTACATTGTTTCCTATTGTTGGATGCCTTTTACCTTTGTCTTTTCCCGTACCTCCTAACGTAGCGCCATGGTAAATAGTGCAGTTATCACCTATTTCTGCCGTTTCTCCTATAACCACACCCATTCCATGGTCTATAAACAGCCTCTTCCCGATTTTTGCGCCAGGGTGTATTTCTATTCCTGTCATAAATCTCGAAAACTGTGAAATAAGCCTTGCAATAAAAAACAATTTTCTCTTGTAAAACCAGTGGGCAATTCTGTGAAAGAAAATCGCATGGAAACCAGGGTACAGCAATATTACTTCCCATATATTTTTCGCTGCCGGATCTCTTTCAGCTATTGCCCGAGCGTCATCAATTAATTGTCTGAACATCTGCTACTCACACCCTATTAATTTATTCGTACTTTTTTCTTTTTTTAATTCTTCTATTTAATCTTTTTTAATTCTTCTATTTAATCTTCTATCAAAATATCAAACAAATTTATCATGAGTATAATCTTAATAACCAACGTACTTTACAATATATTATTACCACCGCTTACCTGTTTCAAAAATTGAAGGTTTTATAAACTTTCTCTTAAACCAACTTGTTATGCCAGGCGGTGCGGCAGTACAATAAGCTAAACTATTGATTTCTAACAATACATATATAATAGCTGACAAATTATAATTATTACGGCAAAAATAAACCTCGCCATGAAATATATAGAGGCGAGGTTATTCGCGGTCCCACTCTAATTGGAGTAAAAAGGGTACAGGCCTTTTTACCGGTATTCGCAACACTCTGCTGCAATACCGACTCATTTGCATAACGGCGCACCACCGTAAAGACTTACTTTAATAACATATACTTTAACAGCATATGCTTTTTCAGCCTTTAAGCTCACAGACGCACTTCTCCAGTTCCTTACTTAGGATTGCTTACAGCCAGCGGCAATCCCTCTCTTTAAGCAGCCGAACAGGATACTCTTTCCGCTCATCGCCATATATATTTCATTGATAATTGTCAAGTTACAAGCGCACCTGCCAGATGTTTGCTCCGTAAGCAGGCAGTTGCACATAATATTCAAGCTAAATTTAATGTCAAATTAACAATATTAAACTAACAAATCATCAAAAAAATTGCATGTAATATTGTATCAAAATTAAATTTTAAAGTAAATATTTGAACCCAAAACTTCCTTGCATGTTAATTTATAAAGTTATAATATATACGCTTTCGTGCAATTTTGTCATTTGCATAATTGTTAATATATTAATTAATAATAATATTGAGCTGTTTTGTTTATGTTATTTTACTCACTATGCTGAAAAAAGGTGAATAAAAAAGTATAGACAGCTGCAACTTAAACCGAAGGGATGTGATTTATTGGCTGATCAATTTGGTGAAACCACAAGAAATGAACCCTTTAATATAACTCACTTTTTGATCAGATTTGTAGTTGGTGCTGTTGTTCTTGCTATTACTGCAGCTCTCACACCGGGCTTCAGAATAGCTGGAATTTGGCCCCTTATTCTTGGAGCAATAGTACTTGCTCTGTTAGATTATTTTGTAGCTAAACTCCTCGGGGTTGATGCAACACCATTTGGAAGAGGTATTACGGGGTTCATATTAGCCGCCGCAATAATATATGTCACACAGTTTTTTGTAAGCGGCTATCAGGTAACACTGTGGGGAGCTATAATCGGCGCATTGGTATACGGAATAGTCGACCTCATAATTCCTGGCAAATCAATGTAAACTTATAAAGAGTGGCAGAGGGTTGATTAAATCCCTCTGCCATTCTTTTTATGCTTCTAATTTACTTTGGAGAATATTCTGCAAATATTAGTCGTTGGATTCTCTCATCTTTTTCTCCTCAGCGAGCGCTCCCGGAAAATCAAATATCTGCGGCGGGAAGAATTCGTCAACCGGGAAGTCTATGGTATCAAACAGATCGCATGGATTTTCCTCAGTTGCGGCTACGCACTCTTTATTTGGTACACAGAAGCTGAATGCAGGTATAAGAAGCTGAACAAATCTTACCAGCTTGATTATCGAGAACAGACCGATAGTTACAACAACTCTTCTTGTAGGTATATGTCCGCCTCTCTCTTCAGCAAGAGCCTTGTAATCAATGTCATCATCATCTTCGTCATCAGCGAGTGCTTCAATAACTCCTCTTGGAGCCTGGTCTATGCAGCAGGTGTCATCAAACAGCTTATCAAGTATATCCTGTATTCTTGCACCGAGGCAAATTGGTTCTGCTACTTCTACTTTGGCAATCGGCAGATTATCCTGTTCCAGTTTTGATGAAACCTGATCGTCAATTCCATGTTTTACAAAGTGAGCCTTGAATATTTTTACATTTCCTTCGGAACCAAAGAGGATAACCTTCTTATCGAATACTACAAGACCTTCTTTTGTTACAATATTTGTTCCACCGGGGCCATTTCCATTAGGAATGAAGAAGTCCAGTGTAACCTTGATGAAGAACTTGACATCCACGGTGTAAAATCCTCTTTTGAATGGAACAGGCTCTACATCAACATATACGTCCAGTACTTCTGCCCTTCTGCATTTTACATTGATTGCCATGTTAATTAAGTACTGTGCATGGCTGGGATTCTTAAAAATAACTTTTGCGTCTTCAATACAGTCTTTTTCTTTACATGAATCATATATCTTTTCCGTTTGTATGCACACTGCTTCTCTTATCTTTGACAGGTCTCTTTCGCTTATCAAGCCGGCAACAACTTTATTATAATCATGACCCATAAATCTAGCCTCCCTCACTATTTCACGATATTATATATACTCTTAATTACATAATATGAAGTTACCGTTGTTTTGTGATAAATATTTGTGATAAATAATTTCTTTGCAGAACAATAAATTTTATTTGTTTACTTAGTAAATTTCATTTGTTTATTAATGTATATCAATTCATAATCATATAAATCATATACTGAATAATGTATGCTAAACCTTTCTTAACCGTTACAACAGCATAATAAGCTCTGATTAAAATTATTGCAGAAAGGTAGGTGGAAGGCAGCATTATGTACAGTTCCGGCAAAAAACAGTTTATTTTCAGGCTGTCATCGGGAAAAACCCTTAATTTATACCATGACAGCAGATTAGGATTATGCCTGAGTTTGTTAACGAAGCGCAATTTTTGGACAGAACCTGTATCCGTGCAAAAAAACGCTGACAGATACTTTTTTGCAGACATTGATCCGGAAGACAAGATACATATAGTTTTCCAGGACAATCAAGGGAATATATTCTATTCGTGCATAGAGAACGAATCTGTAAGTACTATGCCTATATTAAGCAGCAAATCTAACTCTTCCTACGACAAACACTTTTTCCTTATACCTATGAGAAACTGCGTTCATGTGTTTTATGTTCTTCAGCACAGCGGATCATATTTGCTGTCTCATCAGATGCTTGAGAATGACAAGGTACTTACTCCCAGGGTAATTGATTACGTGACCGAAAGTGAGTATCCCTATTCAGTAATGTTGGATAAATCAAACAATTTATTTGTTTTTTATCAATCATCTGATGGAAGGCATCTGCAGCTTGGCTGCAAAAAATACAACCCAGCCCAGGGCTTCTGGAGTGATTTTGCCGCAATAACAAGGTTTGACGGTAATTCGGAATATCCCAGAACAATAATGGATAAAGACGGAATAATACACATATGCTATCAGAGGTGTGCCCAAAAACAATACGAACTTATCTACCAGCAGAAAATTCCGGACCGTAATATCTGGACCAGTGAATGTGTAATACATACTTCTGCCAGCCCTTTTAGGGATTTTTCAGTCCTTTGTCTGGAAGGCAATATAATAGTTTACTGGGTCAGAGACAACATTATATATTATTCTTTCTCCAAGGATTCCGGCAATAACTGGAGCAAGCCTGCAAGGTACAACTTCCCGGCAGGCAGGCAGCTTATGTGTATTCATTACAAGTCAAATGTACCTTATGACAGTGCCAAGATATCTGTACGGGAAATACCCGGAGCTTTTATAAACGGAATAAAATTTGCCTTCATTGAGCAATCTCCCGAAACTGCAAGAGTATCTGCAAACGATTTGAAAGACATGATTGTTGACAGTCTCAATCATCTCAAGGGTTCTGTAGAAGAGCTTGAGGAGGCTGACAGAGGGCTTGCCAGAGATATCTCAAAAATTGAGATGGAATTGAACAAATTAGAAAAGGAGTTTGTCAAATATACAGTAAAGCTTGATCTTCTTCAGAATCAGTTAAACGAGTTAAAGCATTTTGCTGACAGATTTGAAATGTTCAGGAGATCAATGCTTAACGGAAAAGATGAGGCAGCAGAAATTGAGGCAGAAATGTCCACAAGAGCACATAAAGAAACAAATAATATGACAGAGGAAAAAAATGAATAAAGCAAAAACGCATATACAAAAAGCCATCCATGCAAAAAGCATGGATGGCTTTTTCGAATATTAAGCCCCAAAATGCCGTTCCCCTATATTTTGACACCTAGCCCTTCGCTAGGTGGGTGTCCTGCTGAAACCTTCAGCCTTCCTCTGCCGTTGCACTCGGTTATTGCCGAATGTCGGAATTAAACTGAGGCCTGACATCCAGTCTCAAACTCCGGACTCCCTTATGTCAGATGTAGGTTCAAAATTATAGGTTTATCCGAACATTTCAGGAACTTAAGCTTTATCTAAGCTTATTATACCATCGTCATAAACTCATAACAAACAAATTTTATGGGCTTTTACTTCTGCATGCACCTAATTATTCGATAACACGCCGTAATGCTCCATAATTCAAACTCTTGAATTTAATAGCTTTCAATTTATTCCAATGCCGGATCAGTATATCTTTTCATACTTATTTTTAAAAGCCTGAGGGATTATTTTATAAATCTCCCTGACAGGGGTATTCAGATTATTCGCTGTTTTAATTACCAGGTCCTTATATTCTATAGGGAACTTCAGACTATATCCACATCCATTTTTTGCTACTTGGCACGGTGTCGATATAACTTCAAATACATATCCTGCTCTTTCGAGAGCTCTACAGATATTGTATACATAATTTCCTGAGTCAAATACTGCAATGCACTCCATGTACTAAACACTCCCGTAATTCAAATGCTTAAGAAAACAGTATAAATAACGTCGTTTCCTCTTATAACATAATACTAATTACAGGATATAATTGTTACTTTAACATGCATATTATCATTACTTTCCTGTGCCTATTTTATGTTCCCTGGCATAGTAAAAGAGATATTGCTGGGCAAAACCGGCCAGTTCTCCGAAATAGTCAGCCGCAAAATTCTGTATTTCGCTGAACGTCGCCGGTCTTCCAAAATATAGTTCCTCCATCACTCTTTTTACCCATACGTCAGTCGGAAAAACATCATATTTTGTACCGCTGTAAAGAATGGTACAGTCAGCAACTTTATTTCCCACACCGGGAAATCTTTTCAATTCCTCCCTAGCCTCGTCAGTTGTCATATTCGCCAGACTGGCCAGATTTACGGTTCCGTCTTTTACCATTTGGGCAGTCTTCAATATATATTTGCACCTGAATCCTCCCCTGCACATCTCCAGCTGTTCCAAAGCAGAACCTGCAAGCTTGTCTACATCCGGAAAAGTATAGTAGCTTTTGCCGTCCATGATTATTTCAGAACCATACATTTCTGAAATTGCTCCCACAACTTTCATAATCATGGGAATTCTATTATTTGCAGAAATGATAAATGAAATCAGTGTTTCCCATAAATCCTGCTTTAGAAGTCTTATGCCATAACCAAATTCTATGGCTTTTTTCATGATTTCATCTTTTGAAAGCCTTCTTTTTATTTCAGAGTAATCTCTTCCCAGGTCAAAATAATCAAACCAGATATTTTTTAAGTCTTCTATTGCCGAATTTGAAATTTCCAGTTTTCCGTTCATATAACGCACAACTGCAGCTTTGTCCTTTACGACGCCGGTATAGCTTCCATCTTCCTGTCTTATCCATCTGAAACATTGTCCACACTCGAAAATGTGTACAGGATTAAAATCCCTCACATTATTCACTATAACTTTTCCTTCTTGCTCTTTTATCTCATAGCCTTTGTAATTTATAACCATCACCTTCTGTATTTATTTCTTATATACTGCCTGCTTCTATATTTCTTGTATTCTATCTATATATACCCTTTTTCTGTGTTATAATATTATCATACATTTCCCATTAGCATATTATCAGCTATTATTAGCATTAGCATAATGCTGGAGATTATTATAACAAATATAACACGAAAGGAAAAACGATGAAGGAGAAAATATATACCATACCTGTAACAGACGCTTTCAAAGAAGATTGCGAATGTCCCATGTGCATTCTGGAAAAGAAACTTGAGAATGAATATATAGAGTATTTTCTCGGACCGTCTCTCATGGAGCCCGACCACCGTATTGAAACAAATGACAAAGGTTTTTGCAGAAGACACTTTGAAATATTGTATAACAGCCAGATTAACCGGCTTGGTCTTGGGCTCATTGTTGATACACATCTTCAGGAGCAAAACAAAAGACTAAAAAAAGCGTGCAACTCGGAAAAAGCTTCCGGTAATTCATTTATAAAAGGCCTCACCAGCCTGTTTGCCGATAGAAAATCAGATGGCAAAGATTTTGTTGACAATGTAATTTTCGTGCTCGAAAATCTCGAACAGAATTGTGCTATCTGCAGTAAATTGGATTACACTATGGACAGGTACATAGATGTTATTACATATTTATGGTTTAAGGAAGAGGAGTTTAAAAAACTTTTCAACAGTAAAAAAGGTTTTTGTCTCAAGCACCTGAAGCAGCTTCTGAAAGGGGCAAAGAAATACCTCTCACCGGCTAATTCAGCTGTTTTTGCCAAAAATCTTCTTCAGATACAGATGGCAAATATGGACAGGATACAGGAGGAAGTAAACTGGTTTACTCAAAAATTTGACTACCGCAATAATGATAAGCCATGGGGAAATTCAAAAGATGCCCTGTTGAGAAGCGTACAGAAAATTGTCGGGTACTGTAATTTGAAATAACTTGTAATGCTAAGTGTAATTTTAGTGTTAAGTGTAATTTGAAACAGCTTCAGGTCTGAGCAATGAGATGGCAGGAGTAACGAGATAGCAGGAGTTCCGGGCTTAAGAGTTAATAAAAACCGTCTCTAAAGCTCTCCACAATTGCAAGCTTACTTCTTGGCACAACAAGTTAGATTAATCACCTCTTGTTTTCGACAACAAGGCTCTTGGCAATTACATTGAGCTCCTTAATGTTGAGGGATGTCAGTCTCTCCACCTCAACCTTCACCTTTTTCTGCACTTCATAAAGCAGTGATCTTATATTGTACCCGTATATCAGTATGAGATCCATCTCTATACTTATTCCTTCAGGACTATTTTCAACCCTGAATCTTGAAATCCTGCTTACGCCGTCTATGCCTGACACTACGTGCTCAACAATCTGGTATACAGTATAATCTGATATTGTATAACTTCCCAGATAGCTGAAAGTTGGCCTAACAACAGATTTTTCGCCAACCAGCTGATAATTGCCCTTGCCTTTTCTTCTGAAGATTTGCAGTGGGTCAAGAAAATACCCCGAAAAATCCTTCTTTATCTCGAACGTAGGCACAGGTATGACGTGTTTTCCCTGCTCCCTCCTGGTGGCAAGAGCCTGCTGTATCTCAAACTCGTCGGCAACTTCATGGATGTATACTTTTTCATTTACCCCGGGATAGCCAAGATTTTTGGCAATGGCCTCAACCATACCGTCAGAAGTGCCAAGAATCAGTATTGCCTCAGGATTATACCTTTTTATGGCCTCTTTCATCTCATCCGCTTGTTCTTTGTTTATAAAAAGGGCACGCCTTATGGAAGCCAACTTGGTTGGTTCCCTCTTCGCAGAAGTTCCTGCAACCACCGCATTGCCTTTTATTAACAGCCCATCATCTATTATAAAATCAATTCCTCTTTCTCTGGCTACCCAGGTAGCTCTGTGACTTTTACCTGTACCACTGGGACCAATAAAGCCTACAATCCTCAAAATAATTCCTCCATTAACGGAATGGCAAAGCTTCACAAGTTAGTTTTATTTATGTTATTCTAACATAAATTACTGAAAAATTAAACTCTGTTATATGGCTGCTGCGCTTTTAAGAAATGCTGTCTCATTGCTTGGCAAAACAAGTTAATTACGCAATAGAATATGGCTGAAAAGAGGCGTTAGGAAACAGGGTATAGACATTTATCAATATCTTTATTTGAAAGGGAAAAGAGAGTCATCGACTCTCTTTTCTTTCCCCGGACATCTCTTCTTTTGTTAGTTATTCTTCCTTATCTTTGGCACTTTTGTACATTTTATCTTTTGTATAGGTATTACGCAATCAACAATTGCATTTTATTACCACACAATATATTGTATCACTCCATTTATAATTGTCAATACATTAAAGTAAAATTATGTAGTAATTTAGTACAATATCCAGATTTATGTAAGTACTTGGCGTATTTTGGACATATTGCTAAGCATCAGATATCTTGTGAAATGTAGTCAGGATAAGCTTTTGAGGCTTCAATATTTAAAAAAGTCAATAAAAAGGTTGAGGGGTAGTAACCCCTCCCCTGTTATGTTAATATTTGTAAAAATCTATATTTTGTATGTTGGTTTTTCATGATGTTTCTTAGCTTCACTCTTTGCAACACTCAGCAGACATATTTCACAGCCGTTGCACATAAACACCTTATCAGGAAACACATTCTTAATGGTCTCCAGCAACTCCTTGTTTCTTAATTGTCCGGTACAGTGGATGACAATCTTTCTTGGAGCAAAAGTTATCAGTGAACTGACAAGCAGGTCATCATAATTAATGTCCTCTTCCGAGATCTCACTGATGAACTCTTGAATGCATTCACTTGTTATCTCCTTTTTAGTTTCATCCAATAAAGTGTACCTGTTGTCAAAGCCAGCAATTACGTGTATGGTATCAAACTTTGGATCCTGTATGTCTACAAAGTACCTTAATAACCTTATAAATTCCTTATATTCTCTTTCCATCAGGTAATCATCCACAGCTTTATCCACTATTTCTTCCAGATCCTTAACGTAGTCTTTGAGCCTGAAATTCACAAAACCGTCAAGTATTAAGCTGTTGGAACTGTCAAAATAGTCTACAAGCTTTCTGACTATGGTATTTCTTCTACGGACCTGAAAAAGGCTGTTGAAGAAATTTCTGTCCTCATTTCTGGTAATGTGAAGAGCTTTCTTAAGAATCTCCTTTCTTTCCAAGGAATTAAAATAGCAGTAATTGCTGTTGATAATCCTTGTTATCAGTTTTTGTTCGTATTGTCTTATTATATAATCCGCCAGAGCGTTTGAAACAAGCGTTTTTAACATTTTATAGGATTGTCCTGAGTTTTCCTTGTATAAATTGTCATCGCTAATCCGGAAAATTATGGAAGCAGAACCGTTGGAATTGTCTTCATTAACGCTGTAATCTATTTTGTGGCTCCGTAATTGCTCCAACTCGTTTAATATATCTCGCATAATGTCATCCGTACAGCTATCAATTCCTATGCACAGAAACTGCATCAACTTCACATCCCTTCACGTGTAGTATATGTCTCAGAAATTTGTTGTATGCAGTATAAGTATTATACAAATTGTTCCATACAGTGTATGTAGCTGCTATTTTGATTTCTGCTATATTATATGTTTTCAGAAACTCTAAGTTACTACAAAGGGAAATTTTATTCGCATGTCATTAAAGGAATTATTGAGCCGATGTCAACTACAGGTTCACCAGGCAGATGAACAATATCAATACATTTTTTTTGCAGAAATTGAATTATTTTTTCAGAGGATTTAAGGTTCAGGATATCCCCGGTTAACAGCCATTTTTTTTTATCAATCAAACCGCTGCTTCCTCCGATGAAACCATATTTTATTCCAGGAAGTTTGATTTCCTCTTCCGGTTCAATAAGAAGCACATCAAGGCCTTTTTTCACAGCGACTTTTGCTATCCCGGGATCTGAAGTGATTATCGAATTTTCATCCACTACAGAGATGGAACACTTGGCATATCCCTGATTTACATGAACAAGTTCTACTCCCTGTGAAATTAGTTCATTCGCAAGCACAGGATCTGTGAATTTTAAATTATGAAAAGCTACATTTCCAAGTCTCGCTACATTATATGCTATATTAAACGGATATTTTCCACCTAGCCGCGTACTGCCTGGAATAAGCTGAAAGCCAAGGTTTTCAAGTGAATTATTTACCCTCTCGCTTGTTCCGGGCGCATATACAATCTTATTTCCTCCCAAGTGGTGGTATAAAATATCAGGATGATATGATATTGCTTCATATAAGCCTTTATATTTTTCCGTTTTTATAACTCTGACTCCCATATGAGCAAGCTTATTTTCAAGTACTTTTTGTATACGTCCGTCCACAAGCGCTATACTAAGCGGCTTATCAGGAATATTTGGGTTATCTGCAAATTTCAATTTTTTCATCCTTGCAAGAAAAATTCTTTCTTCCTCTACAAAAAATCTCTTTCATTATCTGCAATAAACTCATAAAAATGTTAATCACATTTTTTGCTTATCCATCATATTATTATACCATAAGCCAATAATTGCTTATAAGGCTTGACTTTGCACCGTAGCATAAAAATTATGAAAAAGACATAACATGATTATATAAATTATAAAACAAGTTTATTTGCAGTATTTTAAATTAAGCTTCATAATACTTGAATAAACACCGAAAATTTCATATAACTTCACTATTTATCTATAGCGAAGTTATCACAGGACTAACTGCCTGCTGCCATGGCAGTGGGTAGTTATTTAAATATACCGCGCCTTATTATATAAGGCGCGGCGTTCACTTTTTACCGGTCCTTTTGCCAATTCCCTCTTCTAATATTTAATATTATAAATGGGCATAATAACATCACAGGAGGTAATTTTATGACAACCATAAATTGTTCATCTAATTGTATCCATCAAAAAGATGGGAAATGTACGCTTGACAACACAATTACAAGCTCAGTATCATTTACCTCGGATTGCATATTTTTTCAAGAGAAGCCAACGTCTCTGCAAAATGCAAAAACAATAAGCATGCCCTGAACTGGATTAAACCGGATATTGATAATGAATTCTTTTGAAAGTATTACAAGAATATATTACAAGAATTAATACGCCATAAAGGGAAATACTAAGTCATAATATGAAAGCGAAGCTTGCATATTATTAGCTGCAAATTCCTGGTTCGCTTTCATTGATTATTTAGTTGCTGTGTTGCGGGATTCATTCCCGGAAACAGCAAAATGCCAGTTAATATGATTGAAAGGAGTTGTTACTATGAATAGAACACCTTTGGACAGGCTTGCCCTGGTACTTGTTATAATCGGAGCTCTCAACTGGCTTCTTGTCGGCTTGTTCGAATTTGACTTGGTAGCTTCTATATTTGGCGGTCAAACAGCATTCCTGAGTAAACTGGTATATATAATTGTAGGATTGGCAGGTCTGTTCAGTATAAGCTTATTGTTCAGAGAAGCAGAACCTGCAAAAGAAACCAGAGAATAAAGAAAAAATGCAGCGATTGCGAGTGACATAAATTACCGTTATAAAAATTAAAAAAAACACAAATCATAAGAATGCGCTAGAAATTATAAGTATAGCGACTAAATACTGTTATTAAGGAGGATATATAATGGCAAACAGGAGAAGTAAGACTGCATTTGAAAATATGAAATATGAAATAGCATCACAGGTAGGTGTTAACCTGAAACAGGGTTACAATGGTGACCTCAAAGCATCTGACGCTGGCAAGATTGGCGGCAACATTGTAAAGAAAGTTTTCGAGAGCTACACCGGAAAGAACTACAATAATCAATAATAAATAAAAAAGGACTGCCTCATTATTGTGGCAGTCCTTTTTTTACGTAAATTTTTATATGCACTGGCATGGCAATTATAACTTTATGTATTGGTACAGCAATAATAACTTATATATTGGTATAGCATTTATACTCACATAATAGATATATTAACAGGAGCAACTTCTTTGAGCTGATATTATGGATATACTGCTGATTCTTGCTATACCCGCATGTTTAATTTTAGCAATAGTATTTTCCCCGGATTTGTTTCCACGATGTTTTTGCTGCAAAGCCATCAAACCAAGGTTGGCTTTTGACATACACAAAACCATAAATATTAGTCTTGGCCGCAATGCAAACAGGTCTGTCTGCAAAAAATGTTGTAAAAAATACAACATTAAAACCCTTGAGGATGTTTATACTGTAAACAGAATAAAGGCAAAGGTCCAGTCAAGAAACACCAGGCTCTAATATATTCTGATATACCCTGGTATATTAACGAATAAAACTTCACCTTTTATCAGAACATATATAGTGATATCTAACGAAAGCTAAAAGGAGAAATACTATAATGCAATATATAAACAAGTCTGATAAATTATGCCTTCGCGACAAGGAAACAAATAAGCTTGTTGCTGTTTATCCTTACAGTATCGAGGGCAGTTTTAATGAAGTGGAAGATAAAGTAAGGTTCTGGTATTATCAGCAGAGCTGCTCTGCAGAAAATGAACTTGAAAACTATTATGTAGATACTTTGACAGAAAAAGAACTCAAAAACCTGAACGAAAGGATTTGATTGCATGATTACAGCTGAAGTTTCAATTTACCCTCTGAAAACCAATGACTCAACAGACGTGATAAATAGTTCCATCGGAGTTCTGAATAATAAAAATGTAAACTATTCAGTAAACTCCATGAGCACTATATTAAAAGGAGAAAAAGATGAGGTTTTCGCCAGCCTGAGCAATATGTTTGACGAAGCGCAGAAAAAAGGCGGCGAAATCAGCATGGTAGTTACAGTATCCAACGCGGCAGACTAAAGGAATATCCCCTGAAATATCTCCTGAAAAAACCCCTGAGATAATCAGGGGGTTTTTATTCCTCCTGATCCCAGTTGTGCCATACTTCCTGTACATCATCCATATCTTCCAGCACATCAATGAGCTTTTCCATCTGCTCAATCTGCTTAGGATCTGTGAGCTTTACTGTGGTCTGAGGTACAGCCTGAATTCCCGCTTCTGCAAATTCATAACCTTTGCTTTCCAGTGCTTCTCTTACAGCAGAAAAATTCCCGGTTTCTGTAAGAATTTCAAAATATTCATCTTCTACATTGAAATCCTCAGCACCAGCTTCCAAAGCTTCCATCATAAGATTGTCTTCGTCAATCTTGTCGTTTTTTTCTATCAGTATGACTCCCTTTCTGTCAAACATAAAGGAAACGCACCCGGTCTGCCCAAGGTTGCCGCCGAACTTGTCAAAATAATGCCTTATATCTCCTGCCGTCCTGTTACGGTTGTCGGTAGTAGTTTCTACTATGACCGCAACTCCGCCTGGTCCATAGCCTTCATATACCACTTCTTCGTAATTGGTGCTATCTACGTCTCCGGCAGCTTTCTTTATACTGCGCATTATGTTGTCATTTGGCATATTCGCAGCTTTTGCTTTCGCAATGATATCCTTCAGCTTGGAATTTACCTCAGGGTCAGGCCCCCCCTGCTTGACTGCTATAGCTATTTCTCTTCCAAGCTTGGTAAATATCTTACCCTTCTGAGCGTCAGACTTTTCTTTTTTATGTTTAATATTTGCCCATTTTGAATGTCCAGACATATTATAAATACCTCCATAATTTCATATTAATATATTATAAAAATATATAAAACTATGCAACAACCTGCAGAGCTATTATCTTTTAAAATTATAATATTAAAACGTGAATTAATAAAGATATAAATTCTAGGAAGCACAGCAAAAGAGCTAATAAGTACTTACATATTTATAGCATACAGGAAATATATTTACACTTATGGTAAATTTATGTAAAATTATTATACCAATCAAAGATTATGTTATATAATTTGATAATATTGGCAATCCTTAATGATAAGGTGATGTCCAGTGATGCAAAACTATTATATTACTGCTGGATCGTTGTTTGTGCTTACAATTATGATACTGGCACTTATCATAATTAAAAGATATTTGTTAAAAATTCAGCAGGAAATAATCATAAAAAATAAATTGATAGAAGAATACGAAGCTGAAATTGAGAGAAAAAGCCGCGCTGTAGAAAGCCTCACCTGTCTTTATAATGAGACGGTTGAGTCTGCAAAGGCGAAAACAAACTTTTTTATAGATATTACACATGAACTCAAGACTCCTTTAAATGTAATAATTAGTGCATTACAGCTGATTGAGCATAAGAATTTGTCAGAAAAGAATGACTACGAGAAAGTGAAAAATCTTCTGAAAATAATTAAATCAAATTCCTATAGTCTCATGAGGCTTGTAAACAATGTACTTGATGTAGCACGCTCGGATTCCGGATGTCTTGAATTCAACCCGGTCAATTGCAATATAGTGGCAATCACGCATAATATTGTGAAGTCGACCGCACCTTATGCTGAGCAAAAAGACATATGTCTGGACTTTAATTCTGGATGTGCGGAAATATATGCAGATATAGATATTGAAAAATATGAAAAAATAGTGTTGAATCTGCTGTCAAATGCCGTCAAGTATACCAAAAACGGCGATAAAGTGAGCATTTCCCTAAGTGAAAATGATGAATTCGTCCGCTTATCCGTCAAGGATAATGGCCCTGGCATTCCTGAAAACATGCATTCTGCAATATTCGAAAAGTTCCGCCAGTCAAAGGAAAATCTGACTAAAATACACGAAGGCAGCGGTATAGGGCTTTCTATTGTAAAATCATTTGTCGAGCTTCATAACGGAATTGTGAGAGTGGTGAGCAAGGAAAATGCTGGAGCTGAGTTTATAGTTGAATTGCCTAAGAAACAATATACTAACAAAGCGGGCATCAATAACTGTATCATTAACGATACGGAACATACCGCCATGTTGACAGCAGTAGAGTTGTCAGGCACCAGGTTAAATTAGTCAGGCACCCGCTTTAAATAGTCAGGCACCATGTCTAATTAGTCAAATAGCGGCTTTCCACTCCTGTCCAGTGTTACATATACTCTTTCTCCAAAATCCATAAGTGCTCCTCCGCTGGTAACCTCATTTATCATGGCCTTAAAACCATCCACCCGGTCAACAGGTACATAAGCAGTAAATTCTACATCCTGTCCGTATTTGGTATCCTTAATAAAATAACCTTCAGACAAAAGAGCATTCTGAACCTTTCCGAGCTGGGAATAACCTATGACAATCTGAATTTCTGTGCAAAGCACCCTTTTTACTACGGTTGCAGCCTCTATACCCATAGCCGCACTCTTGCTGTACGCTCTCACAAGTCCTGCAGCACCCAGCAGCGTTCCGCCAAAGTATCTTGTCACCACCACAACAAGGTTCCGAACATCCATACGTTTTATAACTTCCAGTATCGGCATTCCCGCCGTTCCCGAAGGTTCTCCGTCGTCATTAAACCTTTGTATTTCATTATCCTCGCAGATATAATATGCATATACGTTGTGAGTTGCATCCCAGTATTTCGTCTTAAGGGACTGTATAAACTCAACCGCTTCATCCTCGGAAGAAACGGGTTGTACACTTGAAATAAACCTTGATTTTTTTTCTTCAAATTCCGTTACCGCTGGATTCAACACAGTATAGTATTCCTTCAGCAAACCCAAATCACCACGCACTAATTATTGTATTAAACTAACTGAGGACATCCCATAACGCATCATTTGAATTATTCAGAATTATATTTTTTATATGATTTATTCTTCATATAACATATTGGAAATTTATTTTATCCATAAGGAAGCATCCTCTTGCATTTATATAATACCATAATTGAATATCGGCAAACAGTATATTTTCTAAGGAATGAGTATTTACTGTTAAGGAATATTCAATGCTTCCAGATGTCTGCCAGCTTAGAGTGTTAATTTGTTGACATTTAAAGCATCCTAAAGTAAAATATCTTTGGGTTTGGGCATAAAAGGAAAATCTTTATATAATCAGCACCATGTATAATAAAATATGATAATGCGAGGTATTGATATGGTTAAAATGCTTAAAGAAATCAGAGAACAGCCTGTTGTACTCGATAGATGCATTCAGGAGAACACAGAGGTTGTCAAAAAGATTGTTGAAGAAATTAACAAACGTGATATTCAATGGGTCTATATTGCAGCCAGAGGTACATCCGATCATGCATCAATTTATGGCAAATACATAATCGAGTCTGAAGTTGGCATACCTGTTGCACTGGCAGCTCCTTCAGTTTTTACTCTCTACAACAAAACATTGAAGTTTAAAAATGGCCTTGTGATTGCGGTTTCACAATCAGGTAAAGCCGCTGATGCTCTTGAAGTCATAAGAAGCGCCAATAAGCAGGACGCTCTGACTGTCAGTATTACAAACTTTCCTGATTCACCATTGGCTCAGGAATCAAAATATCATCTGTATTGCAATGCAGGCCTTGAAGAAAGCGTTGCGGCTACAAAAACTTTTACTTCTGAAATGATGTTGTTTGCACAGCTCACTGCAGAATGGGCTAAAAACAGTACAATGTTCAAAAACCTTTTACTGGTACCTGAAAATGTGTCCGGCATATTGGAAAAAAGCAGTATCATAGAATCATTTGCTCCAAGATACAGATTTATGGACGAATGTTTTGTACTTGCCAGAGGTACCAACTATGCTATAGCAATGGAATCTGCACTTAAAATACAGGAAACTACTTATGCCCGTGCCAAAGCTTTTGCTATTTCGGATTTTCAGCACGGACCGATTGCAATGATAGACAGGAACATACCCGTAATAATTTATGCTCCTGATGGTCCTTCATTCGGAGATACATCTGCAATGATAGACAGACTTACAGAAAGCAATATTGAACTTATAGTGGTATCTAACAACGAAAGTGCACTTGGCAGGGGAACAAGCAGTTTTGCAATACCACAGACTGATGACGATTTAATATCTCCGTTCTATAATGCTGTTGTGGCACAGCTTTTTGCATGCAATCTTTCACTTGTAAAAGGATTAAATCCTGACACTCCGCGCATGCTGAAAAAAGTCACTGTTACAAAATAATTGAACTTGATATAGAACTTGATATTTAAAATAATAGAGCATAGTATTAAAAATAATTAGAACGTGATATAAAATAACAAAATGCTACATTAAAAAATGTAATATTAAAAAATAGAATTTGATATTAATGGAATATAAATTGCTACTAATATAATATAAAACGCAAACAGAAGTGGCAATGCCGCTTTTGTTTGCGTTTTTTCCCTTAATGTATAATGTATAAATTGCAATACTTAATTACAATGCTTAAGTTATATTACTTAAGCCATATTTTATAATTTTTATAACTTAAAAATTATTCCACAATATTTGTCATCAAGCCATATAAATAATCTGCAAATTACAAGTACATAAAAAAATCATACAACCACTAGCTCTTTATACTTTTTATATGATAAATTCAACAGAGCTTTATCCTGGCTGTATGTTACAAGTTGAATAGCTTTATCTATATCAAAATAACCGCCGTCAACAAAATTTTCTTCTTTATTAACTTCATAATTATCATCAAGGGATTTCATTATGTACCAGATAATTTTATTGCAGACCGGCTTATGCCGTGTAACAGAATAGAATTCATAATTTGTTCTTCCAGCAGCTGAAATGATTTCAGCGTCTATACCTGCTTCAATCTTTACTCTACGAAGTGCTACTTCATTCGGTAATTCTCCATTCTTAATTACACCCTTGGGAAAGACCCATTCACCCTTTTCATTCTTCAGGAGAAATACCTGATCGTTGTTAAATACTATACCGCCTGCACAGTTTCTGACAAGCATAATAAAAACCCCTTTCTTATTATTGAATTGGTAATAAGATGTCGAATTATATCCACAATTTGTTTAATATAATTATTCCACATCTTACAATTATATATTACCTCAAAGAATATTTTTATTCAATCTCAGTAAGTTTTGAACTTTTAAATTCATGTCGTTTTTCCGCTGTTACCTATGCTTATGCTGCAAATTCCTTACTTCTTTCGATTTCAACATTATAAAGAATTTTTCTGTTTCAGCAGGCTCCTACGTGCAGGCTTATAAAAGAAATATCATAATATTACCTAACCCCTGTGGATCCGAATCCTCCCCCTCTGTCATTGCCTATTCCTTCAACGGAATCCACCTGAACAAATTTAATCCTTGGCACAACTTGCAGAACCATTTGGGCAATCCTGTCACCTTTCTTTATCTTGTAAGTGCCGTATATATTCCCCTTTGAGTCCAGTGAAAGAAGCTCTTCCTGATTATAGCAGCATAAAGATGACGTATTTGTCATAATAATTCCCAATTCATTCCTGTAACCACTGTCAATTGTTCCAGGAGAATTTGAAAGCCTGAGGGGTGTATTTAAAGATATGCCGCTTCTGGGCCTAATCTGAATTTCATAACCTTCCGGAATTGCTAATTTTAAACCTGTAGGAATTATTACAGTTTCACCAGGACGTATTATAGTATCCTCTGCTGCAAAAACGTCCATACCCGCATCCCCGGGGTTTGCATACCTGGGTAGTATAGCACCTTCCCTGCATATTTCTACAAAAACTTCTACCGACATTATAACATCTCCCCCTTAGTTTTAGTTAATAATTAATCGCTTCTATGCTTGGAATTACCTGAAACTGCAAAAACTGTTTCAACTAATCCTTTGCAAAATAATTTTTTTTGCTAACTATAATTCTTTGCAAAATATATTTTTGCCAAATACAATTCTTTGCTAAATTTAATGCATTGTTAAATTTAATTTATTGTTAAATTTAATTCATTGCTGAATTTAATTCATTGCAAATAATTTATTCAATTATTGTTTACAAAAGATATATTATGTATATTAAAATATTGCTATTATATATTAAAATACATATTGCTGTCTATCTTTTTAAATATATATTACTGCATGGCTTATCATTTCATAATTTATTACTGCTATATTGCTTTTACAAGTATATGGTATTGCTATTGCGAATATATAAATTAACATATAAATTTAATATATAAATTTATATATTTTCTGTTTTCAAAATAACACATTTAAATCATGCAGAATTTAATGCTTGCCTATATGAATCATTTCTTATAACCTTTATCGGTATTTATTTCTATTAGTTAATAGGACGATTTACTAAATATATTAAATCAACTTGCTGTATACCGCCTATTATGGAAAGCAAACTACATGCACCGCTTAAATAACTCCTCTGAAATAATGGCCTCTGGTAAACCCGCTTCTTTTTATTAAATCAATCAAGTCTCCATACTTGTGGAGTGAGCTGATGCCCTGTTCAGCTAAATCACTATGCATAGCTATGATATCTTTAACTGCTTCAGCAGCTTCATCCGTTATATTTAATCTCAAAATATCAACTGCATTCACATTTAGCTTGTCAATTTCATCTGCAATAAAAATTACATTGGAATTAAATATGATACTCCTGCAGTCAACCCTGTCACAAAATACAGGAAATCTTATACCTTTTCTGTCCTTCAATGCGAAACTCCTGTCAACACATACTTTACTGCATTCAGACTTACTGCCGAAACCTCCGGCAATACTTCCTACATGGCAATATTCACTTGTCATTACGGGTATTCTGCCATATACCACTATCTCCCTCTGCAGCCTGTCTTCGGATTCAAAATTATTTATTTGCTTCATTGTCATCTCAGGTGAAAGAGTTATTCCATATAAGCCCTTAGCAGAAAGCTCTTTTTCAGAAAAAACGTTAAAGACATTCAGAGAATAATCTCCCATAATTTTCAAACCGGGATACCTGGAAACGTAGCTTATAGAACCAAGGTTTCCAATAAGTACTCCGTCAAGGCATTTACCTGCTGCTTCTAATGCTGAGGGAATTATATGATGATAATTTCCCCGTGTAATGGAAGGAATCCAGGCAAATATCTCCTTTCCTCTGTTTTTTAATTCCATCGCTATTTCCCTTTTTTCTGCGTTCAAAAAGTCTGATACATTTATATAAAGCCTGTCAGCCTCCAATTTCTCTGATATTAAATCCTCTCTCCACTTATAGAAAAGAACCGATACTTTAAACCTTTTTTCGAGGAAATTTTTCATGCCATTTCGAGAATTTCCCGGGAAATTATATATTCTTTTTTCATTTTCGACCTGTTTGCCGAAAGTTCTTGCAGGATATTTATTTCCCCTCCGGACTTCCATTTCCTCAAGGACTTTTCTTCTTAACTCATTCAACTTGCTTAGAGATACGGACAGGCCTTCATCCAGCTCTACATTAATATTCTTAAATATAAAAGGTGTACCACCTGTTTTATCAAACTGCTTTACAACTGTTTCTACAGTAGCTGCCTTGTTCAATGCTTTTTCAGGAATACTTTCACTGACTACAGACACTCTGTTGCCTATATCGTCTTCGGCAGTAACACTCATCTGCCTGCCTGATCTTATTTCAACTGTACAATTCAATGGAACTTTCCTCATCAAATTGTTTTCAAAAGTTTTTCTAGCTGTTTCCCCAAGTTCTCTGTCAGAAGTTTTATATACCCTGTCACCTTTATTTATTCTGCCTTTTATGCTGCTTATGGTTACAGTATTACCTTTAGAAGCCCTCTGTACCCTGCTGCTGTTTATCAATATTTCACTCACAATAGTCGACGGGCTCTCATTTTCTCCATTCCAGACCTCTATACCGTCACCAATTCCGATATCTTCCTCAATCTTTAGAGTAATGGCATTGCGCTTTGGATTATAGTTTTGTACCGTACCCAGATATAATCCCCAATTCTTAGGTTTCTCGTAGGACATCATGTCTCTTCCCTGCTTACCTCTGAAATACCCGCTTGTAAAACCACCTCTGTTAAAAATTTGAGTGAGTTCCTTCATATCTTTGCTATCTATACTAAATGCTTCAACCTTTTCTAATGCCGTATCCTTTTCTGATACTGCATTCTTATCTGATACTGCAACCTTTTCTAATTCTAATGCCGCACCATTTTCTCCGGTGCCATTGAAATCCATCAAAGCTCTATCCAAATATTTTCTGTATATGCGTACTACAGTTGCTACGTATTCCGGATTCTTCATTCTGCCTTCTATCTTGATTGAACTAACCCCTGAATATGCGAACCTGCCCAGTTCTGATACCAGGCAAAGGTCCTTGGGGCTTAAAATATACCTGCCGCAAGACTTTATGACCTTTTCCCAATTATCTGTTTTGTTGCTCTCCACCAGTTCATACGGCAGCCTGCATGGCTGAGCGCACTTTCCCCTGTTCCCGCTTCTTCCACCAATCATACTGCTCATAAGGCACTGACCGGAATAACATATACACAATGCACCGTGAACAAACACTTCCAGCTCAATGTTGGTATTCTCAGCAATATATTTAATTTCTTCAAAGGGCAGTTCTCTTGCCAGTACAATCCGTTTAAACCCAAGTTTTTCCAGCTCCTCAACACCCTGCAAATTGTAAATTGTCATCTGGGTACTGGCATGCAAGCTCAGATCAGGCAAATTATTTCTTAATACCGACGCAAAACCAATATCCTGGACTATTATCCCGTCAATACCTGCCATCCATGCATTTTCTGCGCATTCAACAGCTTGTTTCATCTCATCGTCTGATATAAGAATGTTCATTGTAAAGTAAACATTAGCCCCTCTGACATGCGCATAGTAAACAGCCTCTTTTAATTGCTCACTATCAAAATTGTCTGCGTATTCTCTCGCATTAAACAGCTTTCCACCGAGATAGACAGCATCGGCACCATTTTCTATTGCAGCTTTTAATGATTCCATGTTTCCCGCCGGCGCCAGCAGTTCGACCTTTTTATTCATACGTTTCTCCCTCTGACCTTTGAACTCTTCTTCTCAACATCAAAAAAAGCGCTTATGCGCTTTATTATAATTAATGATATCCATTTATATAAATACCCCTTTTATAAAATTATAATACCTACGGTCTTGTGAGGATATCAAGAGAGTTGCGCAATTCCCGCAGTTCAGCTTCTCTTTTTGCCAACTCGAGCTTAAGACTTGTATTTTCTTCACTCAAAACAGCATTTTCTCCACTTAGATTCTCATTTTCGTCTTTGAGTATTTCAAGATGTTCCTGAGCCCTCTTCAGTTTTCTTTCCAAATTTTCACTGTTTTCCAGTGACTTAAAATAGTCGTCCGCAACATTCAGCGCTGTAAGTACTGCCGCCATAGACGTACTAAGCTTATGATTTGCCTTCATTATTTCATTCATTTTTTTATCAACATAAAGTGCTATTTTCTGAATATATTCATCAGTTGCAGGACCGACTAAAATATACTCTTTACCGGCAATCCTCACTTCCACCCTGCTTTTATCCGCCACCTGAAACCAGCTCCTTTGTGCCCGAATAATTAGACACTTTTTTTAATATTATACTATATTTCGTCAGAAAAAGCATTCATCTAGAGTTTTTTTCTTTATAAATAAATTTATAATGATTAACTTTTATAGAAATCTATGAAGCTTAATTTGAGAGCAAAATATGCAGAAAAAGTATTGCAATAAATACAGAAAAATATTTAAACAAATGAATATTTAAAGCAAATGGAAAGAACCATTCAAAACAACACAAAAAAGCAGAAACCGCATGGCAGCCAGTCAGACACGCCGGTTTCTGCTCATTATTGTTTGTCTTTCATTATTGTTTGTCTTTCATTATTGTATCGCTTTCAGTATTATATTGCTGTCATTATTATGTGGCTTTATTATTGTATGGCTTCATTATTTTGTGGTTTTATTATTATGTGGTTTTATTATTTTGTGTTTTTATTATTGTGTGGCTTTTATTATTATATTTCTTTCATTATTATATCTCTATAACACTTAATCTATATTTAAATTCTTATCAGGTTAACATATTGAAAATTATCTTATATCTACCTAATATCAGTTTGGTATTACCATTTTTTAACATAACATTTACTGAACTTACTAATCTGCATTTAAACTGCTTGCCTTATCTTCTGCACCCTCGGCATAATTCTTTATTATACCGGTCAGATCAATTCCGGTAAGACCTTTGATAGTTTCAGGCAGCTGAGCCATAATATTTGTTACATCTTTTGTTAGTTTTGAAGCGCCTGAATCTCCTATCATCACAATTTTTTCGGTCTTTGCCAGAGGTTGTGCGATGGCTGCCGCGATTTCAGGAAGTTTTTCTATTATCATATGAGCCATTGCCGCATTGTTGAACTGTTTGTATGCTTCAGCCTTTTTAATCATAGCAGCTGCTTCAGCTTCACCTTTGGCTTTTATAATTTCGGCTTCTGCAAGACCCACAGCCTTCTGGGCTTCAGCTTTTGCATTACCCTCAGCCTTGATGGCATAAGAATGGGCTTCTGCCTCCTTCAATCTTCTTACCCTGGCAGCCTCAGCTTCGACTTCAGTTTTGTATCTCTCTGCTTCTGCGGGCTTTTTAACGGTAGCTTCAAGTTCCTTTTCCTTTCTTAGGGCTTCCTGCTCTTGTATTTCAATCTCTTTTTGTTTCCTTACTATCTCAACCTGGAGTGCCTCTCTTTCAACATCCTGTTGTACAATATATTTCTTCTTGTCATAAGACAAGTCTGCCTCTGCCTTTTTTTCATTAATAGAAGCCTGAAACTGTGCCGTCTTTATTTCTTTATCCATATTGGCTTCCGCAATCCGTGTCTCTGCAAGATATTTTGCAGTCTGTCCTGCCTGCATGGCTTCAGCGCTTTTAATATCTGCATCTCTTTTTGCTTCAGCTTCTCCAATAATAGCATCTCTTTCAACTCGCGCAATCTGGGCCTTTCCAAGATTGGCCAGGTATCCATTTTTATCACTAATTTCTCTAAGTGTAAAGGAAATTATCTTAAGACCCATATTGGCAAGGTCGCTGGCTGCAAGTTCCTGTACCTTTTGAGCAAACGCATCTCTGTTTTGGTTTATTTCCTCAACAGTCAAATTTCCTACTATAGAGCGCAGATGACCTTCCAGAGTCTGTGTGGCTATTCTTCTTATCTCTTCTTCCTTCAGGCTGAGGAACTGTTCTGCAGCCGTCGCTATGGATTCTATGCTTGAATCCACCTTTACCTGAGCAACACCGTCAACGGAAATCTGCACTCCCTGTGAAGACAGTGCGCTTGAGTTTACATCAAGAGGCATTATCCTCAGCGATAAAACCTTGGCAACTTCCAGCACAGGCCATACAAAAGTTGCTCCGCCTTTTACAATTCTGAATCCCACTACATTCCCGTTAGGAAGTCTCCTTTTGCGTCCTGAAACTATAAGAGCTTCATCAGGCCCCACTTTTACATACCTTTTTGCAAATACCGCAATCAAAATAAAAATTACTAATACAGCTAAAGCACCAACCATAATGGCGATTCCAACAGCATCTCCCATAATTAACCCCTCCTTACAATTTATCATTCTTTTAATTTTGCATTTCCTCATTGCTGTTTGGTGCATTTTTTATACGGTCATAATCCTCCAATGTCATTTTCCGTGAAACAATAGCAAGATTTCCGGATACACTTCTTATTTTTACCGTCTCCCCCCTTCCTATTTTTTCGCCGTCAGCAGACTTTGCAGATAAATTGTACCTGGTCCCGTTAATGACATATGCAATTTCTCCAAGACCATTTGGTGGAATAGGTGTAATTACCTCTGCATCAAATCCTACTATTTCGTCTTGTGAATAAATGGAATTGGACTGGGAACTGTACATGAACTTTACAATGCCAAAAAATATGGCCATACCTATTGAGCCTGCAAAGCCCAGTGAAACTACAGCACTGGTAACATCACTCATTCTGAATCCCAGTTTTCCTATCAATCCCACAGCTCCAAAAGTTGTAATAGCACTTGCAATAACAATAGGGCTGAAAGGTGAAGGTGTATCCACATCAGTGTCCGTTGCTGCGTCCGTTTGTACATCCAGGTCTCCTTGGGCGGTTGCATCAATCTGGGCGTCGAAACTTCCTGAATCAATGCCGTCAGAGAAGTCAAAATCACCGCTGTCAGCTCCGTCACCATCAAAGCCATTAGAACTTAGCAGCAAAGATACTAAGGAGTACAATATGCCAAATGTGAAACAACCGATATAAACATAAAGCACAACTTCACCTCCTTTTAGAAAAACTACGCAATATCACCCTTGAGCCATTAGCTGCTAAATCTTCTGTTGAAATTATTGGTATGTATGTTGTGATTTACTCTATATTATATATATCTAATATCTATATAAGAGATTACCACAATTTATATAGTAAATCAAGTATTTTTAACAAAATTTATTGCTTAAATATAAATGCGAAATTTGAATATTTTATTCATCCCCGAAAGCCGTATTATGGCACAGGATAGCCAATATTCCAGTTAAGCTTGCATACTATGCGCTATTGCCTGTTTGTGAAAGCAAACAATTGGTTAAGGAAGCTGCAATGTGGCAAATAAAAAAATCCCTGCAGTTAAATTTGCAGAGATTTCATTTGTGTGCTAAAGAAGATGTGATTGTATGAAGATCCTCAGCTTTTTTTATTTTAATTTTTATTCAATCAATCCAATAACAGAATTAATATACATCATCACTAAAAACTTATTTTTAAAGAATCTGAAATATACAGTATTTAATCAGTATATTTGAAAAATAATTGATTAAATATGATTATTCGATATACTGGTTAATTATTTCTGTAACGACATCCTTCATTGCTATTGTCTCAGCCATTACAGTTAATGCTATCATAAATGCGGTAGCAGTATTTTTTTCACTTTCTGTCACGCCGTCTTCAGCAAGCAACTCACCAACCTTATCAAATAAGGCAGGCAAAGATTCTTTCCATCTTCCCAGAGCAGATTTCCTCATTTCAAGATAATTCTTGTATATGTCCGTAGTCTCTATAATGTCATCTTCAAAAATATCAGTATTATTACGTATAGGCCCAAGTACAGTTTTTATTTCTTCAAGAGAATAAATTGTTTTCAAATTGTCAATCAATGTCAGCAGTACAAGATGATTTTTAGTATAGTACCTCTTGTCTACCGGAGGAGGAAGTACACCTACCCTTACATAGTTTTGAATCATTGTCTTGGTAAAGCTCCTCCCCTGCCTTTCGAAGAACTTCACAACCTGAGATATGGTAAGCTCATCACTCAAGGTTGCTATCTTTACCTGGTCATCTTTATCTATGATGCTGTCTACCAGTTTTAACAGTGATTCCTTATCTATAGTAGTACTCATATAAATTCCACCTCTACATTTGGATTATTCATTATCTATATAATAACGTGCTTCACTCTACTATAGTCTAATATTAAACTTTTACAGGCGTAATGTCAATATAAATGGAATAAATAGAGCGCATTTTCTACAATTCCACACGTTTCAGGTGCGTCAAATCAGAAAAACATGCGCTCACAACATAAAAACTTATATGCTGATAAAAACACCTTATGCGGATAAACCCCTTATACTAACAAAAACCTTTATGCTAATAAATTGCCTTTATGCTGATAAAAGCCTTGTGGTGATAAAAATCCTCATTGTAATAAAACCCTTATGGTCAAAAACCCTTATTTGTAAATAATTAACCTGTTATGCCCGAGGTTGTATATAAGAGTAATCTATTTGTATGCATAGAAATACCGTATAAAGTAACACTATCTTATACTAAGAAATCTGCCTGTTTCAGGATCGATATATACAAGCCAGTACCCGAAAGCACCATATTTTGACCTTCCTGATTCCAGCTGTGCCCAACGGCACATATTTCCAAAAGGCCTGGTGTCCGTGTCATATACCGCTGGTATACCACATACAATCAGGCTGATTTTTTTGGCGTCATCTTTATAAATCCCCGCTATCATATGCCGGTATTTTAAATGTGACATCATTACTGCATGATTGAATAACAACGGAGTCCTTATATTATGCTGATATAATATGTTATTGAGATGAACCGGACTTCCTATTCTCCACCACTTATAGTCTCTTCTTTTATTCTGGAATGGGTCAAACTTCTCAAAATATTGATTAAAGCTGTTTTCAAGTTTTTTTAGGTCAACAACCGGTTTCCCTGAAACATTTCCTGCTTCTGATATATTCCCTGCATTATTTCTCATGTTCAGGCTGCATGTAGCGCACGGGATACCGCATCCATTGAAAGGAACACCTGGCAAACCGTTATTTTGCAACACACACCTTATCCCATTCGGGCCGGTTTGCTCGCCCATGAATGCGCTGCTTTGCTCATTTCCTTCGCTACCTGTCAGCCCTGCTTTGCTGACGTCAGCTTGCTCATCTGTATAGCTTTTGCTTAGCTCAGCATCACCGCCGCCACTCTCTTGCCCGCCTGCATAGTATCTGCTTTGCCCGGTTTCGCCGCCACCGTCTTGCTCATCTGCATAGCTTTCACTCAGCTCAGCATCACCGCCGCCACTCTCTTGCCCGCCTGCATAGTATCTGCTCTGCCCGGTTTCGCTGCCACCGTCTTGGTCATCTGCATAGCTTTCACTCAGCTCAGCATCACCGCCGCCACTCTCTTGCTCGCCTGCATAGTATCTGCTCTGCCCGGTTTCGCTGCCGCTGTCTTGTAGGTCTCCTTCATTGCTGCATTGCACTGTTTCTACATTTATGCCCTGTTCTCTTTCGCTGCCGCTATCTTGCTCCCTTTGCATACTCGTATTTTCATCTGCTATGCTTTCCTCTGGCCTGTCTATGTCGCATTTTTCAGAAACGCCACCATGTTCTTCTCTGCTGTCCAGGTCATTATCCCTTACAATTACAGCATTTTGCCCCGCGGCCTTTTTGTCAAAAGTTCTTCTAAAGCTTTCTCTCCAGGATATTTGTTTATTACTGTAAGCAGCCATTGGACATATAAGCTGAAAAGTTTTCCTGCCTGTTATCTCCACCAGTAATGCTGCAACTGTAAATCGATCAATGCTGCTGCCTGTCTTTGCAACATTATCAGGATCAAATGCCCATTTTAATTCACCTTTATTTCCTTTAACCGGTACAACTCCGACATAAGCGATATTAGCTTCTCTTTCTTTAGGCTCAATTAAATACAGTTTATATATGTACAGGTCTTCTCCATCTCTAACATTCTGCACTGCAGCGAACAGAGTTCCCTTTCCGTCTCTTACTTCTATCTTAATGTAGCCTGACGGTCCCTGCCCTATACCGTATCCCTGATCTTCCTTCTGGAATATCCAAAAACTCCTCTGGAACCTGGATTTGCTTTTCACTGTTTCATTCCCCCCTAAAAATTCACACCTATTATTAATATCTATTTTGGAAGATGAAAAGCCAAACCTTAAAAGCCTGTTGCTGTCAATATTCAAGTTTTAGTAATGACTGTTTTTGATATTAACTGCCACATTGCAGCTGCACCTGCCATTTGTTTGCTTTACAAAAAGGCTTTATATGTACAGTCCGTTTTTTATGCCTTTTCGGGAAAGGCTCATGGCCAATAATATGAAAGCTTCGCTTTCATATTAATTATATGTTCGCAAAAAGAAAAAAAACCCATAAAAAAACAGAGACATGGTATAATGTCTCTGTTTTGATCATTTATATACTTTTAATCATTGTCTTTTAATGTGTCATATTGTCAAAACTATATTCCAAGCCTCTTAATCAATGCTTCTTGCTGCTTTTTGATTTCAGCAGGCAATCTGTCAAATTTAGCAAAGAACTCGCTCTGGCTGTTGATTTCTTCTTTCCATGATTCCTTGTCAATGCTGAGCAGATTAGCCAAGGTCTCTTTGGAAACTTCGTCTTCAATACCTGTAAGGTCTATATCATTAACATCTGGCAGATAACCTATCGGTGACTCAACAGCATCAACTTTTCCTTCGCAACGGTCAAGTATCCACTTGAGTACACGGAAGTTTTCACCAAATCCTGGCCAGATGAACTTGCCTTCGTCGTTTGTACGGAACCAGTTTACATTAAAGATCTTTGGAGGATTGGGTATCTTCTTGCCCATCTCAAGCCAGTGAGCAAAGTAATCTCCCATATTGTATCCACAGAATGGCAGCATAGCCATTGGGTCACGTCTTACAACTCCTACAGCGCCCATTGCAGCTGCAGTTGTTTCAGAACCCATGGTTGCACCCATGAATACACCGTGTTCCCAATCAAATGACTGGTAAACCAACGGAGCAACCTTTGCACGACGTCCGCCGAAGAGAATGGCAGAAATCGGCACACCCTTCGGATTTTCCCACTCAGGAGAAATTGAAGGACACTGGCATGCAGGTGCAGTAAATCTTGAATTTGGATGAGCTCCTTTTTCCCCGCTGTCGGGTGTCCAGGGATTGCCTTTCCAGTCAATACCGGTTGCCGGTGGCTCAACACCCATGCCTTCCCACCAAACAGTATTTTCAGGAGTAAGAACTACGTTTGTGAATATGGTGTTCTTCTGTGTTGTCAATAAAGCATTAGGATTGCTCTTCATGCTTGTTCCGGGAGCAACGCCAAAGAATCCTGCTTCAGGATTTATTGCCCACAATCTGCCGTCTTCACCAATTCTCATCCATGCAATGTCGTCACCGACTGTCCATACTTTATATCCTTCCTTAGCATAAACCTCAGGAGGAATAAGCATAGCAAGATTTGTCTTTCCGCAAGCGCTCGGGAAAGCAGCTGCTATATAGGACACATTTCCTTTAGGATCTTCAATACCAAGTATAAGCATGTGTTCTGCCATCCAGCCTTCCTGTCTGCCCATGTAGCTGGCAATACGGAGTGCAAAACACTTTTTGCCCAGCAGAACGTTTCCGCCGTAACCGGAGTTTACGCTCCAGATTGTGTTGTCTTCAGGGAAATGGCAGATATAACGGTTCTCGGGATCAAGATTAGCTTTGCTGTGTAATCCTTTTACAAAATCATCAGAATCTCCGAGATGATCCATTGCAACTTTTCCCATTCTTGTCATTATGCGCATATTCAGAACAACGTAAATGCTGTCTGTTACTTCTACGCCCACCTTGCTGAAAGGTGAACCTGCAGGCCCCATCAGGTAAGGTATAACATACATAGTTCTTCCCTTCATAGAGCCGTCAAAAATCTTGCTGAGTTTTTCATAAGCTTCTGTAGGATCCATCCAGTTGTTTGTTGGACCTGCATCTTCCTTCCTTCTTGTGCAAATAAATGTTCTTCCCTCAACACGGGCAACGTCATTTACTTCAGTTCTATGAAGGAAGCAGCCAGGGAGTTTTTCCTGGTTTAACTCAATAATTTCGCCTGTTTCAAGCGCCTGTTTTTCAAGTCTTTCTTTTTCTTCTTCAGAACCATCAATCCAAACAATATTGTCGGGTTTAGTAAGTTTTGCCATCTCTTCAACCCAGTTTTGTACTGCTTTGTTAGAGTACATATCATTCACCACTTTCCTGTATTTTGTTTGTTATACCAAATTAAGCTAACCATATACATTTAAATTAGGGTTTGGCTCATAATAAGCGTAAGACCCATTATTGACGTTTAGATATATTGTTTTGCCAATTTAATTACATTTGCATGAACAAAAAAATTTTCCGCCATTATAAAAAATTCATTAGAAATAATTATAACTTATAACGACTAATTTGGGAAGTGTTTTTTAAAAAAAATTAATAATTTTTTAACAATCTTTTTCCGAAAATGAATTTGCAAGTTTGGCAAATTGCATAATTGAAAGAGTCTCGCCTCTTCTGTTCTCGTCTATGTCCAAATTTCTCAGCAACTCTTTTAATTCTTCTTTATTCATGTTGAAATAGCCAGAGTTGTATAATGCATTCAGCAAGGTCTTCCTTCTCTGACCGAAGGAGGCTTTCACAACTTTAAAGAACGTTTTTCTGTCAATAACGTCAACCGGAGGTTTCTCATATGCCTTTAATCTGACAACGGTAGATATTACACCGGGCTGCGGAATAAAACAGTGAGGCGGCACATCAAAAACCCTCTCAGGCTTGCAGTAGTATTGTACTGCCACCGTCAATGCACCGTAGTCCTTTGAACCGGGTTGCGCCAGTATTCTGTCTGCCACTTCCTTCTGAACCATAAAAACGAATAAGTTTATTGAAGTGCTTTCTTCAAGAAATTTCATTATTATCGGCGTAGTTATATAATACGGCAGGTTTGCGACCACTTTAACATTCCCGGGTTTAAAAATTCCACTGGCCTTTTCGGTCTGAGCTTTAATAAGCTCATCAATATTTATTTTAAGTATATCTTCATTAATGATATCTACATTGTTAAAGCCTGCCAGATTTTCCGTAAGCGCCGGAATAAGATGGCGGTCTATCTCCACAGCTATCAGCCTTCCTGCCCTTGCGGCCAGCTCAACTGTCATGCTTCCCACCCCGGGACCTACTTCAATTACCATATCGTCCGCACTTATCCGGGCGCTATCTACAATACGCTTAACAATTGTGTCATCGATGAGGAAATTTTGCCCCAGTGACTTGCTTGTCCTGATATTATGTTTTCTTACCAACTCTTTTATGCTTTTGTTCATTCAGGTATTACACCTCTTTACACGTTTATCCGTTATATTTACAAGTCCGGCTGTTACATTTATCTTTTATATTTATCTTTTATATTTATCTTTACATTTGTCTATTACATCTATCTATTATTCTTACCTGTTAGATTTATCTGTTATTTGATTTCAGATATTTATTTCAGATTATTTTTTCAGATTATTTTTTCAGATTATTTTTTTCAGACCATTCTTTATTGGTCATTTTTTGTACATCATTTTTGGCGCATCATTTTTGGCACGCCTTTTTTTGTGAATCACATTTCTCACATCATTTTCTTCGCAGATCATATTCTTTTTAAGTTTCGGCTGCCTGGGCTTTCAGGCTATAAAAAAACCGGGATTTTGACCCGGCAATCCGGGATTATCATCCCGGTCTGTAGCTTAATTTGTTTTGAAGGAATAAAGCATTCTGTACTTAGTCAAGAATATAAACTTTTACCTTTCTTACACCCCATCTTTGGGATTCCTTTGGGTCTTCCATATATAGGTCAATTATATCTCCCTTTACGCCACCGCCGATATCGGCAGCTATCGCATAACCATAATCCGGTGTATTTCCTACACCTTCAATATATAATCTCGTTCCAAGAGGTATAACTTTTGGATCTACTGCTACGACACCTTTTTTTGCCTTGATTCCCGTATAAGTTATTCCAAACTGTGGATGATCGGGATTTTTTCCTGTATCTTTATATGAAGCCGTGTAGGCTGTAGCCCTCATATTAAGAACCTTTTTATAGTTCAATACTTTTCCTCTGGATGTCTTTAACGGTTCATAGGTCCCATATTCAACCACTTTGTTTACGGGATTTGTCACAACTTCTTCCTTTATTAGCTCCCTAGAAACTTCAATTCCGTCTTCCATTACAACTTTAAAAGATTTTTGCTTTACTCCCTCTTTTCCATCCGTTACTGTCTTTTGTTTTCCTTTTTCCAATCTGCTGTTTGCTCTGCTCACAACTTCAAAAGGTATTTGCTCATTCTCAGTTACAATTTTTTCTTCAACTCTTACAATCTTCAGCTGCATGCCTTCTGATATTTTATCGTCCAGGCCGGCTCCTTCAAGTCTGTCATTTTCAGAAAGCTCAATAGAATTATCCTTCAAAACTTCTCTTACCGTATCTTTATAAGTCATGAGCTCAAGTTCCTGACCATCTACTGAAACGTAAACAGGAACAGCTCTTTTTATTTGTATTTCATTTATCTTTGTCTTGTGTAATTCGGAATCAAGCGGCGGATTGATGTAATCTTCCGGGCTGACGCTTATTCCGTTTTCCTCCAATACCTTTTCTACAGTATTTTCCATTGTTCCAACACGAATTTCAACGCCATTGTCATCGATAACAACATCTCTTTTAAGATAAAGGAAAGTACCCACACCCGCCGATACACAAATGGCAATCGCAATCAGTGCTATTATAATTCCCTTCAATGAAAAATACTTTACAATATTTTTCAAAAATGGTAACAAACCAAAAAACCTCCCATATAAATATTTATTAGGGGCTGTAGCTATTTTATTCCATAAATTTACCTTTGTCAAACTTGTTAACATAACGACTTAATAATAATAAAATTATTTATTTTATCACTAGTAATATAAAGTACTACTAGTAATTGTTGACAGCAAAGTTAAATGTTATTCAACCCGTTGTTAATTTAACTTAGTGTGCCAGGTAATGAGATAACATTGTGGAGAGCTTTAAAACTAATTATTGGAGCTATTTATTAAGCTATTTATTCAAGCTATTTATTCAAGCTATTTATTTAAGCTATTTATTAAGCTATTTATTTAAGCTATTTATTAAGCTATTTACTTAAGCCAGTTACTTAATCCAGTTATTTATGCTGGTTGTTTAAGATATTTATTTGATCTGGTTATCAGGGCTGGTTATTATTAATTATATCTTAGGCTCAGAACTCCTGCTGTCGAAGTGTCAGCTCAGCAAGCCAGTTTAAAAAAGGCAGATATAAAATGCTATCTGCCTTTTTGCATAAGTATATGGACATCAAAATAGTGCCATGACTTCACCTGTCATGCTGAAATCAAACACCATATGGATTAAATTAAGCTGTCAGTATGTCGATGCAGTACATCATGTCAATATGGCATACAATTCATATTATTGCCGCCGGTATAAGGTGCATACATGCCTGAACCATACATGAACTGAGGTTGCTGCATTGAGCCGAATGGATTGCTCTGCATAAATCCGGTGTATCCATTACCATGCCCATACATTTCACCCTGCATCATTGGACAATGTACATTCATAAGGTATGGACAACAAATCATAGGCATCTGCGGCATGCAATCATTGAAGTTGTACATTGGGCCCATTTGCGGAGTATATATGGTCTGAGGCATTTGCTGCATTTGAGGTGTTTGTGGCATATACTGCATCTGCGGTGCTTCATGAGTATGGATTGGTTGAGCAGTCTGGGGTGCAGCAGGTGTATGTGAAGGCTGCGCTTTACTCATCTTTTCTGTCTCCATATCCTGTTTGCTCTTTCTATCTTCGCTCATAAAAAAATCCCTCCGGTATCACATTCTGTTTACTATCATTATATGTAACCGAAAGGAATCTGTGATAATTCTATAATTGAAAATTAAGTTAACCTGCCCGCACCGGCATTTTTAAAACAATTATTTGTTTAGAACAAATATTTTATTTGCTTGAAACTAATTATTTGCTTTGGTCCTGTTTGCTTTAACCCGAAAATTACAGGGAATTTGAAATATCTGATATTACCCAGCATTCACGCTCAGCATCATAATCAACCGTAAAAAACACACTATTGCTGCCATTACTAAATACACTGTTTCCTTGCACATTTTGATTTTTTTCAACGTCAATCTCTACGTTAAAAATAATATTTCCCATTTTATTTTCAGGAATTTCTTCAGTAACAAACTTTATGTCTTTTATTTTCATACTTTTAACCGAATTCTTGTATTTTTTGGCAAGGTCATCCGGATTTCGCATGTTTTCCTTTTCAATCAATTTTTTCGATTGCAATTTATATGCTTCGTTGTATTCCCCTGTATCAATTGCTTCAACCCACTTCCTTATCGGGACTTCCAGTTCTTTAATATTAACTATACGGGCAAGTGCATCAATTGTTACGTTTTTTTGCTCAAGTACTTCGGTATAGTGGGCAATTTCTTTTTCCAGCTGTAGCTTGTCCTCTTCAAGAAGTTTATTGTTTTCCTCCTGTTTGCTCAACTCTTCCTTAAGAAGCTTTAATTGCTCCTCAAGATTCTTTATATCCCTCTCGTAGGCATTAATTCTGGAATTGGAATTTAAATTTAAATACTTGAGGTTTTCAATATCCTTATCCATATTTTCCTTTTCCCAGATAAGGTAATTAAGAGCAATAAATGTAAAAATAATAAGAGCACTAACCAGAATAAGAACCAGTTTTTTCATAGCCCACTCCTATAAAATATTTAAAATCTACCTATTTAATCTGGAGTATATATCTTAAAAAGCTTTTTTGCGTTTTCAGTAGTAATTCTGGCAATATACTCAGTAGTGACACCTCTTATCCGGGCTATTTTTTCCGCTACCAGCCGTACATAAGAGGATTCATTTCTTTTCCCTCTGAATGGCTCAGGAGTCATGTAAGGGCAATCAGTCTCGATAAGCAGCCGGTCATCAGGTATAAACGCTGCCACATCAACAACTTTTCTTGCATTCTTGAAGGTGACAGCTCCTCCTATTGCTATGTAAAAATTATTCTTAATCAGTTCCTTTGCCATTTCTACACTTCCGGAATAACAGTGGAATACCCCTCCCACTTCACCGGCTTCTTCTTCCCTTACGATATTAAACGTATCTTCGTGGGCATCCCTGTCATGTATTATTATTGGCAGGCCTAACTTCTTAGCCAGTCTAATCTGCCGGGCAAACCAATATCTCTGAAGCTCTCTGGGAGAGTTGTCATAATAATAATCCAGACCAATCTCTCCTATAGCAACAACCTTTTTATTATTTAAAGCATATTCTTCCAGGGTTGAAACAGCGCTGTCGTCCACAGCAGCCACATCATGAGGGTGTATTCCTACAGCAGCATATATAAAATCAAATTTATCGGAAAGTAATATACTTTCCGATGAAGATTTTAAATCATAAGATACATTGAGTATATATTTTACACCGCTTTTGTATGCCCGCTCTATCGCCTCATCTCTGTCTTCGCTGAATTTTTTATCGTCGTAGTGGGCATGAGTGTCAAATAGCATTTTCTCTCTCCTTATTTTTATTATATATTATATTTTCTGTATAAACAATCAATATTTTATGCGTTCATCAGCGTACCGTCGTCCCGCTTCCGATATTTTTGTCAACGGTTATCAGCGAAAGATTGCTGTCGTCCGAAGCTGCAAGTATCATACCCTGAGACTCAACGCCTTTGAGTTTGACAGGTTTAAGATTGGCAACCAGAACAACGTACTTATCCTTTAACTCCTCAAGACTATAGTACTTGGCAATTCCCGAGACAACCTGCCTCACTTCATCTCCAAGCTGAAGTTTCAATTTGAGAAGCTTGTCGGCACCTTCGATTTTCTCAGCTTCAAGCACCTTTGCGACTTTCAGGTCAATCTTGGCGAAGTCTTCTATCGTTATCAGCTCTTTTCCTGCCGGCTTTTCTGCTTCTGCCTTTGCAGCCGGTTTTGAGCTCTCCTTATTCTGCTGGGGTTTTTCTGAAGCCTTTTTCTCGATCTCCTTCTCAAGCTCTTCAAGTTCCTTCTTTACATCGATTCTTGGGAAAAGGGGAGCTCCTTTTTTGACAGAAATACCTGCAGGATATATGCCCCATGTTTTGCTGCTTTCCCAAGTTGTATATTCACCATTTTCAATTCCGAGCTGATGCCATATTTTTTCTGGTGTCTCAGGCATGAAAGGCTGCAGCAAAATGGATATGATCCTTATACTTTCAGCCAGATTGTACATAACAGCTGCAAGCCTGCTCTTGTTGCTCTCATCTTTTGCAAGAACCCAGGGCATTGTTTCATCAATATATTTATTGGTTCTGGATATTGCTTTCCATATTTCCGTCAAGGAATTGCTGAACTGGAATTTATCCATCATATCATCTATCATGCCTGCAGCATCCATAACCGTTTTTATAAGGTCATCGTCATACTCGCCGCTCTGTCTTTCTTCAGGCAATACCCCGTTAAAGTATTTGTCAATCATGGCAACAGTTCTGCTTACAAGGTTGCCTAAATCGTTTGCCAAGTCGGAATTTATCCTGTTTATAAGGGCTTCATTTGAGAAAACTCCATCAGAGCCAAAGGGGACCTCTCTTAAAAGGAAATACCTGATAGCATCAAGTCCATACTTTTCAACAAGGACAACCGGATCCACAACGTTACCTTTGGATTTTGACATTTTGCCGCCTTCAAGCAGCAGCCAGCCATGTCCGAAAACCTGTTTCGGAAGAGGCTCGCCAAGGGCCATAAGCATTGCCGGCCAGATTATAGTGTGGAATCTTACTATTTCCTTACCCACCAGATGAACATCAGCAGGCCAGTACTTTTTATAATCGGAATCATCTTCAGACATATATCCTAACGCAGTTATATAATTGGAAAGTGCGTCAATCCACACATATACTACGTGCTTTTCATCGAAAGTTACCGGCACACCCCAGTTAAAAGTTGTTCTGGATACACACAGGTCCTCAAGCCCGGGCTTTAAGAAATTGTTAAGCATCTCGTTCTGTCTTGAAACAGGCTGAATAAATTCCGGATGCTCTTCAATGTACTTTATAAGTCTGTCCTGGTACTTGGAAAGCCTGAAGAAGTAGCTCTCCTCTTTTGTGAGTTCGACTTCCCTTCCGCAGTCGGGACACTTTCCATCAACCAACTGGGTTTTAGTCCAGAATGATTCGCAAGGCGTGCAATACCAGCCCTCATATTCACTTTTATATATATCCCCCTGGTCATAAAGCTTCTTAAATATCTTTTGAACAGTCTTTTGATGGAAATCATCCGTTGTTCTTATAAATTTGTCGTTGGTAATTTTCATTAATTTCCACAATTCTTTTATTCCTGCTACAATTTTGTCCACATACTCCTGGGGAGTAACTCCCTGTTCCTCCGCTTTCCTTTGTATTTTCTGTCCATGCTCGTCTGTCCCGGTAAGGAACATTACGTCATAACCTTTAAGTCTCTTATATCTCGCAATGGCATCCGCAGCAACTGTAGTATACGAATGTCCTATGTGAAGCTTGTCGCTTGGATAGTAAATAGGGGTTGTAATATAAAATTTCTTTTTCTCCATAATTTCCTCCTTATTTTAACCCATTGTATTAACGTTCGGTAACCCGGGGTTATTTACTACTGCTTTCCGATCCACTACTTGCAGGATTTTCTAAGTCATAAAATATTATTGCCTGCAATAAATATGTTAATAATACTATACATATTACAGAAAATTTTTTCAAGAAGCTGTTTTTTTGGAGGCCTTAAAATGGACAAGAATTATAGCTACGGTATAATGCTGGTGCTAAAGTATATAAAAAAAATCTTTCCCCAGGTGGATGCAAGTTTAGCCTATTGGAGCAAAATTGCAACAAAAGGCAAGGATAATGTTTTGGTTAAACAGGCTCTTGCAAGTATAGGCTTAAAGAAATTCCATGCTCAGGGCGGAAGTGTTTACGCTCTGTACCCTAAAGTTGATGCACAGCGTATGGTAAAGTTTATAGTTGCCTTTCAAACCATCAGCGATTATCTTGATAATCTTTGCGACAGAGCAGGTGTAAAAGATGAGTCGGCTTTCAGGCAGCTTCACCTGGCAATGCTTGATGCAGTAGACCCATTAAGGGATATAAATAATTATTACTATTATTATCCTTATAAAGATGATGGCGGCTATTTGGAACAACTGGTGAATGAATGCAGGGAACAGGTTAAAGGACTCCCATCCTATAACCTTGTAATTGAATATATTAAAAAATATATTCATCTGTATGTGGACCTGCAGACATACAAACACCTCTCTCTAAAAGTCAGAGAAGAATGCCTTAAAGTTTGGGCAAGTTACTATATGGACAGATATCCCGATATAGACTGGTGGGAATTTGCTGCGGCCACAGGTTCTACCCTTGGTGTGTTTGTGATGCTGGCCTCTGCTTTTGATGAATCCCTGACGCCTGAGAACGTTGCCGCTCTCGACCATGCTTATTTCCCTTGGATTTGCGGGCTTCATATACTATTGGATTACTATATCGATTCCCAGGAAGATATACAAATGGGTGATTTGAACTTTACCAACTATTATAAAAATCTCAAACAGTGCGAGGAAAGGCTTGCATTTTTTAGTGAAAATGCTCTTAATGCATGCAGCAAGCTTCAGTACAAAGAATTTCACCTGACAGTGGTAAAAGGCCTGTTGGCAATGTATTTGTCAGATCCCAAAGCTTACTCGAATATGAATAGACTTGTAAGCAAAAGCCTGATAAAAAGAGGCGGCAAAGAAACAACACTTTATTACCATATGTGCAGAATGCTGCGTGCAGTTAAAACACTGGCCTAAAGTAAAAGTTTAGTTTATCCTTGACTGCAGCATATCTGCAAGGCTATATAAAAAGTCTGTATAATTGGATTTCGGCAGCATATCAAGACATTTTCTGGCTTTTTTAATGTGACCTGCCGCAATTTCGGAGGACTCGTCCAGTACTCCGCTTTCCTTAAGGGCATTGCATATCTTATCAATATCATTGTCATTGAGCCTGCGGCTATTAATGATTTCCAGCAGCCAATTCCTATATTCATCCTTATTCATAAGCAGTATAACCGGCAGTGTAATGTTGCCCTGCTTCAAATCTCCATATTTTTCTTTTCCCATCACGTCAACTTCTCCGCAAAAATCCAGTATATCATCTATTATTTGAAAAGCGTAACCAACATTCAGGCCATATTCCCCCATAATATCAATATCTTTTTCACCGGCTCCGCCAATGCATGCACCGGATTTGGCACAGCTTTGCAGGAAAATAGCAGTTTTCTTTGCAATACGGACATAGTAGCTTTCAACATTGACATTGGAGTTAAACCTGTCACTGGCCTGGCGAATTTCCCCATGACACATATTTGTAATGGCTTCAACCATGAAACTCATGCTTTTCATAAGCTTTTTTTCAGAAAGTATCCCGAAAGCTCTGGCAAAAAGGTAATCCCCGCACAGAACAGCATATTCATTGCCCCATATTTTATTTATAGATGGCCTGTTCCGCCTTAATAAGGAGTTGTCCACAATATCGTCATGAACCAGGGAAGCCATATGTATCAGTTCTGCTGCTACAGCAGCGTCCATCAAGTTCTGTGACAGTTCAGAAAATACCATACCGCTGTATAAAACAATCAGAGGCCTTATTCTCTTTCCTCCTGCCTTAAATATATGAGCACACATCTCTCTTATAGGGCCTTCGCTGTCCGATAATGCATCCATCAACCTGTTTTCCAGCTTATCAACAAAGGGTACATTCTTAAAATCAAGTACAACACCCGGCTTTTTATTATCTTTTTCAAGTAATGCTTTCAATACTTCCTCACCTTGCATTGACACTTTTATTTTGGCAAAAGTATTTTTCTGCCACATCTTATAAAGCTATTATGTCCAATGCAAGGGAAGTCTATTAATAAAATTGTATGCAGTTCAGTTTTGATAAAACTTGATTAAAGCCCACGGCTTTATTCACGGTGAGTATCAGGATCTGCCAAAAACCAGTGTACATATCCAGACGGAAGCCAGGATACTCGAAAAATCAGCTATCATAGCTGCTGCCAGCGCATACCTTATCTTTTTTATTCCTGCTGCGCCGAAATACAGTGCAAGAGTATAAAATGTTGTTTCAGTTGAACCCATCATGGTTGAAACCACTCTGCCGACAAAAGAATCAGGCCCATGCACCTTCATTATATCAGAAATTAGCGCAAGAGAAGCGCTTCCCGAAATTGGCCTCATCATTGCCAGCGGTACGGCTTCTTTTGGTATTCCGAGAAAATCGGTAACAGGCCTGAGGGCAAATATTAAAAGGTCAAGAGCGCCGGATGCCCTGAATACTCCTATGGCGACCATCAGTCCCACAAGTGACGGCATGATTTTTATTACAGTGGTTATGCCTTCTTTAGCCGATTCCACGAATATGTCATACACTTTGACCTCTTTGTATAGCCCTATACAGAGAATAATCAGAATAATAGCCGGCAGTGCATATGATGATATAATTTTTATAGTTTCCATTGCTTACCTCGCCTGAATATTGCTCCCAAAGTTTTGACGGCAATTATCCCCACAATTGCTGAGCTTACCGTTGCCACCCACACAGTACCGACTATTTCTGTAGGATTGGCTGAGCCCAGTGCAGCGCGTATGGATATCACCGTCGCCGGTATCAGCTGAATGGCCGAAGTATTCATCACCAGAAATGTACTCATTTCATCTGTGGCAGTATCCTTTCTTGGATTTAGTTTCTGCAGCTCATTCATGGCTTTCAGTCCAAGGGGAGTTGCTGCATTGCCCAAACCGAAGAAATTCGCCACAAGATTCATAACAATGGCACCAATTGCGGGATGCTTTGCAGGTATTTTCGGGAATAAAAACCGCAGGATTGGCCTTGCAAGCTTTGTAATCAACTCTACCAAACCGCTTTTTTCAGCAATTCCCATCAGACCAGTCCAAAGGCACATTACCCCCAAAAGTCCGATGCTGATTTCTATAGCCTTCCCGGAAGACTCTATAACGGCTTTTGTAACTTCATCTATTCTGCCGTTCATTATACCAACCACAAAACCTACAACAATCATTCCAAACCATATATAGTTCAGCATAATAATATTCCTTCCTGATGCATTTTTATTAGTACTTGAGCCAGGAACTTATGCTGCCGGAATGACAGCACAACAAGTTAATCCAATAGTTCTGATTTCATTAATTAATTTATATGATTGAGCTTGCACAACTATTCTAAACCATAAATTAACATTTGTTACATATGTTTTAAATTACTTATTTGTGGTAATAATATATGTAAAGTTATTCAGTTATTTTGCGTGCATATGTTTAAACCCGGAGCATATGCTTAAACCAGACAAATATGCTTTAGCCTGAAAACCGCTTAACTTGCTGTATAGCTGGCTATATAGAAACTTTAACCATAACATTTTTTTGAATTTCTTAAAAATTATTGTTGACGTTTACTGGAATTTATGGTACTATAAGAAAAGAGAAGTTTGTCGAATACTGTAATTTTTGGGGAGGAAGTTAATATGAAATCTACTGGTATTGTAAGAAAAGTTGATGAGCTCGGCAGAGTTGTATTGCCTATAGAGCTCAGGAGGACACTTGATATCGCTGAAAAGGACGCTCTGGAAATCTACGTTGACGGAAATACAATTATACTCAAGAAGTATGAACCTGCATGTATTTTCTGCGGAGATGCTAAAGACGTTACAGTTTACAAAAACAAGAACATTTGTCCGAATTGCTTAAAAGAATTGAAAAAATAAACTAAAAAATAAACTAAAAAATTAAACTAAAAAATTAAACTAAAAATAAACTGAAAAAGTAATTCGATAGTAATTCGTTAGTTGTGCTAGAATGTTAAAACAAAGGGATTTGACTATGTCAAATCCCTTTTTATTTTAACATTAGCTTATTGTAAACGTCCCTTTTGCTTACTCCTCTGTCTTCTGCCACTCTCTTTATTGATTCTTTCTTATCATATCCCTGGTCCATATATATGGCCACATGCTCTTCGAGGCTGATGTTGTCCCATTTTTTTCTTTCGGCATCAATTAGCTCTTCTTTATCAGCACCTTCTAAAATAAGTACGAACTCGCCCTTTGGAGCTTCATTTGTATATAAGGAAATTGCCTCACTTAAAGTGCATCTCACAACCTGCTCAAACTTTTTGGTTAATTCCCTTGCTATTACTATTCTCCTGTCTCCAATCACTTTGTAGAGGTCGTTCAAGGTATATATAAGTTTGTGAGGTGCTTCATACAGAATAATGGTACGTACCTCGTCTTTCAGTGCCTCAATACGTTCCCGCCTCTGTCTTTTGTTCATTGGGAGAAAACCTTCGAAAACAAAACGGCCGGTTGGCAATCCTGATATTACAAGTCCTGTTATGGCAGCCACAGGCCCGGGAATCATTGTAACATCTATGCCGTTTTCTATAGCCAGTTTTACGAGATCTTCACCTGGATCTGATATGCCCGGAGAGCCGGCATCAGAAACAACAGCCACATTCTTTCCTTCAAGCAGCAACTGTATGATATAATTCCCCTTTTCCACCTTATTGTGCTCATAATAACTGGTCAGGGATGCCTTTATGTCAAAATGGTTGAGCAGCTTTAAGGTTTGCCTTGTATCCTCAGCAGCAATAATGTCCACCTCTTTCAACACCTTCAGAGCTCTGAGAGTAATGTCCTCAAGATTTCCGATCGGAGTCGCCACAAGGAACAATGTACCCGTTTTATTCATTTTCTTTCACCTCTCTGCCGTAAATCCTGTTTATCTCATCGGAATAATTTCCATTTTCATCATATACATAGAGCGGAGCCATCATTTTTAATTCAGGATTTCCGTTTTTTATTCCTCTTATAAGCAGCAGATTTGGCTTCTTGTAAGGTGACGGGTGGACAAATCTCAAATATTTGGGCTCGATTTTCCATGTTCTCATCAAAAATATGATATCAGCAAGCCGCTCAGGCTTATGAACCATTGCAAACCTTCCGTAGGGCGCAAGCAGTTTACTGCTTGTTCGTATTACATCCTCAAGGGAACAAAAAATCTCATGTCTCGAAATAGCCTTGGTATCTAATGGATTGACAATGCCTCCACCCCTGTTTATGTATGGAGGGTTGGTCACTACTGCATCAAAGCTGGCAGGTTTAAAGTATTTAAATGGATCCTTTATATCTCCGCACACAATTTTTACTCTGTCCTGCAAATCGTTGAGCAAGACGCTCCTTTGTGCCATCTCTACCATCTGCTCCTGAATTTCGAGCCCTACCAGCGAGGCCGCTTGAGTTTTACCTGCGAGCAGTATGGGAATAATACCCGTACCGGTCCCCAAATCAATAACTTTATCGTTTTTTCTTATATCAGCAAAGTTAGCAAGCAAAACAGCATCTATGCCAAAGCAGAATCCTTCTTCCTTCTGGATCAGCTTCAGCCCTTTACATTGCAGATCATCTACTCTTTCACCATTGTTTATTCTAACATCCAAGTCCCTTATACCCTCCATAAACTAATGTAAGGGGAACAGGAGGTATTCCTTATAAGTTAAGGAATGTCCCCAATTTACGTTAAGCAATGTCTCTAATTTTTTTAATCTCGGATAACAATAAAGGGCTGTACAGGAATACAGCTAAAGATTTTTCCTGAACAGTCCCTTATTCATTATTGTTCATAACTTCGCTTACAATTATGTAGCGAAGTTACGCGAATATGGTCTTACCATATACAACGTTTAGAAATTAGCGCTATACAACGTTCAGATATTAGCGCTGCTGTGGAGCATCAACCGGACAGACACCTGAACATGAACCGCAATCAATGCAAGCATCTTCGTCTATCACGTATTTGTCATCACCAGCAGAAATGCATGAAACAGGACATTCAGCCTCACAAGCACCACAGCTGATACATTCATCGGTTATAAAGTATGCCAAGCTAAGCACACCCCCTTGATTATTTGTTGCAGCCAAAATATTGTCATTTTTATATCAATTAATTATGGCTGACCATATTATTTTACCACTAATGTGTAATAATGTGAACTGTTTTTTAAATCTTAATCCTCCAGTTCCTTTAATGTCTCGAGATCCTCATCGGAATCATCTTCACGGTCTGTATCCTTAATAATCTTTATATCACTCATATCATAAACTGCGAGATCAGTCTCATTGCCTTTATCCAGTTTTACTTTTACTTTCTCCTTAAGAAGACTTACCTCCATAATTACTCCCTGCCCTTCCGGCGTTTCAACCAGAGCACCGACATTCGGAGCTCTCTTCAATAAGTCCTCATAGGCCTCCTGTTCATATTTTAGACAACACATAAGCCTGCCACAGGTTCCGGAAATTTTAGTGGGATTCAGTGATAAGCCCTGTTCCTTCGCCATTTTTATTGAAACAGGCTGAAATTCACCCAGAAACGATTTGCAGCAAAGCACTCTGCCACAAACTCCTAATCCTCCCATCATTTTCGATTCATCCCTTACCCCGATTTGTCTAAGTTCTATTCTGGTCTTGAAAACCGATGCAAGATCCTTTACAAGTTCCCTGAAATCTATTCTGCCATCTGCAGTGAAATAAAAAAGTATTTTATTGTTATCAAAAGTGTATTCCACATCAATCAGTTTCATAGCCAGATTGTGGTCCTTTATCTTCTGCAGGCAAATACCGAAAGCTTCCTTCTCTCTCTTTTCGTTCTCCTCATAATGCTTTTTATCATCATCGGTAGCTATTCGTATGACCTTTTTTAAAGGTGCTACAATCTGTTCCTCAGGAATTTGCCTGTTTGGTATAACAACTTGTCCAAACTCTATCCCCCTGGCAGTTTCAACAATTACATAAGTATTTAGTTCTATATTAAAGTCGCCAGGATCAAAATAATATACCTTGCCTGCTTTCTTGAACCTGACTCCTACTACATTTACCATCTTACTACTCCTCCTGAAGCTTCATAAGCATAACTTCTATTGAAAGCTGAAAATTTGCATTTTGCCTGATGTTTTTCCTGGCAGTCTCCAAGGTATTTATATCAGTTAGCAGCTTTCCAGCTGAAAAATCCTGTATATTATTTAATATGATATCCTTTTTATCTGAATTAATCAACATATATTCATTTCCTGTTTTTCTTAAAACAAGCATATCTCTATATATTGTAAGCATAATGTCCAATATTGTGTCCAGCTTGCTTTTATTCTCCTCAAAAAAGCGGTAAATCTCAAATATGGAATAAAGCCCGGGATTTCTGATTTTAAACAAAATATCCACTGTATTGTCCCTTAAGTCAGCAAACTCCTCAGAGCCCGCAAGCTCAAGAGCCTTGCCGATAATGCCGCCGGAATATGACACAATAAAGTCTGCATTTTCAGGGATTGTCCCAAATTCCCTTATTAAAGCCTCCCTGACCTCTTCTTCTGAATATTGCCTGAAATCATACCTGACAGATCGGGAGCGCAAAGTTTCAAGAAGGGCATCATACCCTGATGTGGTAAGAATTATGACAGCATAACCCGGAGGCTCCTCCAGAGTCTTCAGGAGGCCGTTCTGAGCCTGCACCGTCATTTTCTCCGCCTCAGATATCAGGTATACCTTTTTAGGCGAATATAGCGGCTTTTTAATAATATCTTCCTGCATTTGCCTTATTGCATCAACACCGATACTTGTGTCCTGGGCCTCAATGTCCATAAAATCCGGATTAGAGCCTTCTTTATAAAGCCTGCAGGGTATGCATTTGCCGCAAGCAGCGGAACCTTCCCGGTTTGCACACAGAACTATTCCTGCAAACGCCCTTGCAACAGTCTTCTTGCCTATGCCCGCCGGTCCGTTAAAAATATAGGCGTGCCCAACACGCCCATTTTCAATACTTTTTTTAAGACTTAACAGAATATCCTTCTGCCCGATTATACCGTCAAAATTCATATTTACTGCTCCTTTAAATAAGAAGAGGTTGCCTTCAACTATACTGATCACATTAAGCAATACTGATTACTTAAATAATACGTATTACATAAGTATATCCATAATAAGCCCTCTTATGTCATCGAGCCTCTGCAGAATTCTTATGTTGTCCTTCTGTTCACTCAAAACTTCCTTTGTCAACAAGTCCAATTCTTCGTTTATCTTTTTGATAATTGCGTATACTCTGTGCCTGCCCCTTCTGTCCAGAAAACTCCTCTTGAAAAATCTGTAAGAATCGCTTACGACTTCTCCAAGGAATTCAGAAATCAGCTTTTTATACACCATTAGCTCCATTATATCTATATTTTTGCCTAATTTTTCTCCTTGTCTTGCAATACTGTCTGCAAGCTCTTTAATACGTACTTCATAGTTTCTGGATTCAACACGCTTCAAGTTGCTCCAGAAACTCAACTCAGAGCTGCCAGTGCTCCGCTTTTCATCCTTATAAAGTGTCTCGGTCAAGGAAGATGTATTTCCCAATGTCTTAGTTATCTTCATAGTGCTCACCTTATACCTTTTCGAACCTGTCAACATTAAGTACGAATATCGTTGCTCCGCCCATTACTACTTCGACAGGATATGGAATGAACATACCTCCGATATTGCCAGGTGTTACTGAAGAATTAATGATTTGTTTTCTGCTTTTGCAACCTTTCTTGATTATGTCAATAACACTGTCAAGCTTTTCCTCATCTACACCTACAAGCAAAGTGGTATTGCCTGCCTTTAGAAACCCCCCGGTTGAACAAAGCTTTGTAACACTAAAACCCTCTTTATTTAGTTCTTCCATCACCTTTGGACCGTCATCGTCATGTACGATTGCAAAAACCAGCTTCATCTTCCAACCTCCCTTTAAAAAATTTTAAGCCATTTATTTTAAGCAATGCTATCAAAGTCACACCACTGTATCGAGCCATTTTCGTATTTCCTGTGAAATTTCTTCAACAGTCCTGTTTCCGTCTATTGTTTTTATCCTTTCAGGATATAGCCGTGCAAGTTCTTTATATCCATTATATGCTTTCATATGAAATTCCATATGTTCTTTCTCTATCCTGTCTGCCTCTGATGAGGCCATTCTCCTCTTTAATGCAATCTCAGGACTCATATCAATAAAAAAAGTTAAATCCGGCATCATACCGTCTATTGCCGCCCTGTTCACATCCGCAATGGTCTTAATATCAATTCCGCGGCCAAATCCCTGGTATGCAAAGCTTGAATCGATAAACCTGTCACATACCACAACACTGCCGCTCTCAACAGCAGGTTTAATAACCTCTGCAACCAGCTGCGCTCTTGCAGATGCATAAAGGAGCACCTCAGTTATTGCTGCCATTGCCCCATTGGCAGGGTCAAGTATTATATCCCTGATCTTCTCACTTATCTTTGTGCCGCCTGGTTCTCTGGCAAGCATCACGTTATAGCCCTTTTCAGATATATAATCCCTGATCATGTTTATCTGTGTCGTCTTTCCGGAACCATCCATGCCTTCAATTGTTATAAACAGCCCTTTTTTCATCCTAAACCTCCAATATTCCCTTCAACTTCAGGAAACAACACAAATTTCTTCATTTGACTCAAGGCCATTAACCTTTCCCCCTGCCTTCAATATAATATATATGCGTTCAACGACATTTTCTGTAACTATTTCACCAGGGCAGACAACCGGTATTCCCGGAGGATATGGTGTAACAATTGATCTGCAGATTCTCCCGACAGCCCTGTCAAGCGGTACTGCTTCACCCTTATTCAGGACTGCTTCTTTTGGGTTCATAACCAACGGGGCTGTCTCAAATTCTTTAATAATATTGTCAGGTAAGGGAGGATTTCCTGCAAACCTGGCTGCTATTTCAGAAACAGCACAGTAAAGCCTCTCAAAGTCCTCTTTTCTGTCAGCTACGGTAGCTATGCATAACGCATTGTAAAAGTCTGCCATTTCAATCTGTACATTATATTCATTCCTTAAAATCCTATCCACATCAAAACCAGTTATTCCTGCTTTTTTAAAATTCAAAACAATCCGTGTCTCATCATATTCTCCGCCGGTAATATTGTCCTTTGATAACATTTCAATATTTTCAAGTCTGCCAACCTGCTCCCTGAAAGCCCTGATTTCATGAAGAAGGTTGTCTATAAGCCTCTCTCCGGACTTTGCCATAATCTCTCTTGCCATGTCAAGCATTACCATAATTATATATGACGGACTGGTGGTCTGTAAAATACGAAGATTGAACTCCAGTTTTTCCAAATCAACATCCGATGACCTGACGTGCAGATACGCACCCTGGGTAAAAGCCGGAAGAGTTTTGTGCGCACTCTGTATGCATACATCTGCTCCAAGCTTTATTGAACTTTCCGGAAGTTTATCAGAAAAATTCAAATGCGCTCCATGGGCTTCATCTACAACAAGCACCTTGCCTTTATGATGAACAATTCCGGCAACTTCTTCAATATCCGAACAAATGCCATAATAATTTGGTCTGGTAATAAGGACTCCCATGGCATCCGGATGTCTGCCGAGAGCTTCCTCTATTGCCGAAGGGGCTGTTACTGTTGATATCCCGAAATTATTATCAAATTCAGGTTTTACATACACCGGGTGTGCACCTGCGAGAATGATTCCATTTATCACCGACTTATGGCAATCGCGTCCTACAATAATTTTGTCACCCGGTTTGCACAAAGTAAGTATTGAGGCCATAATACCACAACTGGAACCATTTACCAAAAAATACGTCTTATCGGCGCCAAAAGCTTCTGCCGCAAGTAGCTGTGCTTCTTTAATAGCTCCTTCGGGATGATGCAGATTGTCCGTACCGTTAATTTCAGTCACATCAAGCATCTCCAAGTTTTCCAAAAACTCGCCCGGTATTCCTCTGCCAAGCTTATGACCCGGCATATGAAAAGGTATGGGGTTTGAACTGGAGTATTGTCTTACGGCTCTATATAAAGGAACATTCCAGTTTTCCATCTCCATTCACCCCGCCTTTCCGCTCTTCAATCTGCCAACATCTTGCTCTTATATAAATTTTAACATAAAATAGATGTAAATACATCTTATATTTGTAACGACACAGGCATATTGTCTGAAGTATAGTTATTATCTGAAGCATAATTATAGGTATATGTTTTTTTGTCCTTGAAACAGACATGAGCGTATAAGGAGCATCATGCAGCTTATAAAAAGTATCATATAGCATATAAGGAGTATGGCAATGAACTATCTGTTAATATGGGATATAGACGGAACATTGATTCGCACAAAGGGTGTCGGAAAAAGAGCAATGAACACAGCCTTCTACAAACTCTTCGGCATTGAGGACGGATTCGGGCCAATTAACATGGCTGGCATGCTTGATGCGATAATTGTCAGAAAAGCATTCGAGATTCACAACATACCTGTTGCTTTACCCGATGGCAGGGAAAACACCGATATAGAAAGGTTTTATGAATTGTATATCGAGGCGCTTTCAGCAGAAATAAGCATGATACAGGGTTCCATAGCATGTCCCGGTGTTCTTGAATTGCTGGAAACATTGCATCGGAAGGATAATTTTTATAACGTGCTCGGCACCGGCAACATTGAAGCAGGGGCAAGACTAAAACTGTCGGTGGATAACATGAACAGGTATTTCCCCACCGGGAGCTTTGGAAACCGTCAAATTGAGAGATATCAGCTTATAGAAGAAGCTATTGCAAACTCGGAAGAATATTTTAAAATGACTTTCCAAAGAGATAAAATCTTTGTTATCGGAGATACTCCAAAAGACGTTGAATGCGGCAATAAGCTCGGCATAAAGTCAATAGGTGTGGCAACGGGAAATTACAATAAAAAACAACTGTCGGAACACGGTGCTGATTATGTCTTTGAAAACTTCTCAGACATAACCAGTTTCCTCGAAATATTCTAGCTACAATATCAGTATTCAGTATATTCAGTGTATATCAATATATCAGTCCTTGCCGCTGATATTTTTCTCATATATAATCCTGAGTCCTTCAAGCGTCAGAAATTCGCTTACTTCATCTATAGTTTCAGATTCCTCTGCAATTAGCCTTGCTAAGCCACCCGTTGCTATTACTCTTATATTGCTTTCATTCATTTCTTTCTTCATTCTGTTTACTATGTAATCCACCTGCCCTACATAGCCATATATCAAGCCCGACTGCATACTTACAACGGTATTGCGTCCTATAACGCTGCCGGGTTTTACAAGGTCAATTCTGGGCAATTTGGCTGTTCTCTGAAAAAGCGCTTCAGCAGATATCCTTATTCCGGGACATATTACTCCACCAAGATATTCACCCTTTGAAGATATGGCGCAAAACGTAGTGGCAGTGCCAAAATCAACAATTATAGCAGGACATCTGTAGATCTCATAAGCTGCAACTGCGTTAACTATTCTGTCTGCTCCAACCTCCCTGGGATTTTCATACTTTATGTTTATTCCGGTTTTTATCCCCGGCCCTACGGATATTGGTTCAATTTTCAGATATTTTCTGATAGCATTCTCTATCGTATTCATTATGGGAGGAACTACAGATGCCAGTATTACACCTTCCACATCTTTTATGTCGAGTTTCTCGTTGTTAAAAAGACTGAGAATGAACATGCCATATTCGTCACTGGTTTTATCCTTATCTGTGCCCATTCTCCAGCTGAATAGAAGTTTTCTTCCTTTATAAACTCCCATAACAATATTGGTATTTCCTACATCCATTACAAAAATCATAGTTTTATGCTCCTAATTTCCTTAATTTCCATGTGTATTTCCTTTTCAAGTCTTGCTATATCCTCTCTTATATCATCTACGGTCTCTTCAGCTCTGAATTTGGTGTTATTCTTTGTAACGCCCAGATAGTTTTGCTGATAATTTTGTTTTGGCAATACGCTTCTGCCTGAAGTATTGCTGCGTTCCCTGTAAGAACTCTGTTCCCTGTTCTTGCCGGATGATTGTTCACGGCTCCTGTTAGAAGATTGCTCACGCTGCATCTTTTGCGTGGATCCCTGATTATTCCCATTGCTATTGGGGGTATTTCCACTGCTTTCTGCTGAATTTCCGCGTTCACTAAAATTTTTTCTCTGATAATCCCGTTTTCTTACCATTGTCTTGCCCCCTTTTCCTAATTATATCTCCAACATCCGTTGGTTTAATATTTTATTCCTCATAACACTTCTTAATTCCTAATAATACTTTTCACTAATTCCCCATAATACCTCTTACTGAAACTTCCCCTGATGAAATCTCTCTGGTAACACCATCGCTGCAATGCACTATCAACTTCCCGTCATCTGTCACATCTTTAGCCGTTCCTTCATATTCAACATTCTTATATATTATTTTCACTTTTCTACCAATAGTAACGGAATTTTCTCTCCATTTATTAATAATTTCTTCTGTATTTCTTCTTTTCATATTTTCATACTGTTTTTCGAGTTCAAGCAATACAATTTTTATTATATCACTTCTTTTTATATTTGCCACACTCATATTATTCTCAGCCATATATGCTTTTAAAGAAATTGCCGTATTTCTCAGTTCCTCCGGAAAGTCTTCCTTTTTCTGGTTTATATTAATTCCTATGCCCAGCACCAGATAATTTACCCTATCCATCTCAGTGCTCATTTCAGTCAATATGCCACATACCTTTCTTCCACCAATTATTATATCATTAGGCCACTTTATTCCTGCATCAACTCCTGCAACACTTTTCAGTGCAGCTACAACAGCAACTGAAGCTGCAAGGGTCATAATCTGAACGTCCTCCGGAGCAATATACGGTCTCAGCACAACAGACATCCATATCCCGCTGTCTTCCTTTGACTCCCAGCTTCTGCCCAGCCTGCCTCTTCCGGAAGTCTGAGCATCCGCCACAATCACAGTTCCTTCTTCACAACCTTCCTGTGCCGCTTTTTTTGCATAGTTGTTTGTTGAATCAATGGATTTGAAATAATGTATTTGTCTTCCAATAATACTGGTATTAAGACCGTGCCCTATCTCAAATTCGTTTAATATATCCGGCGATGTTTCAAGTTTGTATCCTTTTTTGGATACAGATTCAATAACATACCCTTCTTTTTTCAATTCATTAATGCACTTCCAAACAGCCGTCCTTGAAACTCCCAGAATTTCACTCAGTCTCTCTCCAGAAACATATTCCATGCTTTTTTCCTTAAGTATCCGTAATATTTCGTATTTCATATTGCCACCCTGCTTAATATTATTAATAAATATTTCCTATTTCCGGGGTTTTTATTGTATATCTTTTGTTGTTCGGCAGATCAAAAAATACTGCAACTCTGTTTTCTTTGTCTTCCATTTTTTTTAGTTTGCCAATTTCCGCAAGCTTGCTGTAAAAGCAATAGAGCATGGCGTCAATAAACTCTGTGTTTTTTTCCTGATATACTTCCATAATATTGTTTAAATACAGTTCCTCAGAATTGTCAAATAAAAGCGGAGATCCCAGCCTGTCTTCGAGTACGCTTATGTATTCTCCTATTACGGTAGATGTGATAAGACATTCAGGCAGCCTGTAAGAGCCAAAAACATAATCCTCAACCGGAATTACTGACTCATAATACAATTCCATGGCATCAGGGTTTGAAAGCCCCATGAGGTAAAGATGGCTGTCGGCTACAAAACAATACTTTGGCAATATTTCAAGCTTTACACATCTATATTTGTCAGACTTGAATTTTTCCATATCATCTTTTGGATTTAATAATGCCGTAAGGCATTTCCTGCTTTCACCATCTATCAGCACTTCCTTGTCAAACCATTTAGAAAGCTTCAAACCGCATTGTACTACATTTTCGACCTCCTCCGCAGGAACGTAATAATATACCTCTACCAAAATATCACCCCTTCACATCTCAGCATAGGAAACATTTCTCTTCATAATAATAAATCCTCTTTTCGATAAATCTCTTTTTATAAATCTCTCTTAATAAATATTTCTCCATAAAATATTACTTTAAATATTACTTTTTGCTGAAAACTACCGCTCAATCACATTATGTAAACTTCCATAATATTTTACTCCATCCTTGTCACTGCATCTGTTTATCAATTCGTCAACATTCATTCCCATTATATCTTTACCGTCCAGAATTTCCGACAAGGGTATAAGCACAAATGCCCGTTCAAACATTCTCGGGTGAGGAATTACAAGTTGGGGCAATTCAAGATGTAAATCATCAAAAAGCAGTATGTCAAGATCTATGGTTCTTGGGCCCCAGCGTATTGTCCTTTTCCTTCCAAGCAAATTTTCTATGTACTGCAGCCTGCCGAGCAGTTCCAATGGTTCCAGTCTTGTAGCAATGCAAACTGCCATGTTCAGGAATCTGTCCTGCTCGGTATTGCCTACAGGTTCAGTCTCGTAGATGTCTGACATTTTGATAATCTTAGTATCAGGTATTTGAGAAATATGCTTTATTGCATCATGAATATATTTTTCCCTGTTTCCAATGTTAGAACCAAGTCCGATAAAAACTTTACTTTTCATTTCTTCCTCGCTTCAATTCCACTCCCATCCAGTCAAATTCCCCGTCAATAGGAGCTTCAGGTTTTTTTACCACTACGGTGATTTCTTGTATTTTTGGAAATTTCGACAGCATTTCCCGGGAAATGCTGCCGGCTAATTTCTCAATAAGTCGAAATTTATTTTTTTCTACAATATTTTTTATTAAATCATATGCTTTGGAATAGTCTACAGAATCACAAAGTTCATCACTTTCTGAAGCGTTTTCAAGGTCTGCCAGTATTTCAATATCAATGATAAAATTCTGACCTTTTTCCTTTTCCTCAGGAAGCACTCCATGATAACCGAAAAACTTCATATTTCTCATTATTATTTTGTCCACTATAAGTTCCTCCGCCTCCAAGAAAGGGTAAAGCCCGCAAATTACAATCCCCGTATTATAGCATCGCTCATTTTTGCAACCAGTGCCATCTCTTTTACATCATGCACACGAACAACATCAACTCCGCTTGCAATTCCTATGGCTACGGTAGCAGCGGTTCCTTCGATACGTTTGTTCACAGGTAATTCCAATACATTCCCTATCATAGATTTTCTGGATGTACCTAAAAGAACAGGCTTGCACAATGATTTAAGCTCACTCAGCCTTCTCATGGTTTCGAGATTTTGCTCAAAAGTTTTGCCAAAGCCTATTCCCGGATCTATCATGATGCTGTTGCTTTTTATACCCGCCTTTTCGGCAATTTCAATACTTCTTCTCAGGAAATTAATAATATCATCCATCAGGTTGTTGTAGACTTTTTCATCCTGGTTATGCATTACTATAACAGCAGCACCATATTTTGCGGCTGTTTCTGCCATCAGAGGGTCCTTTTGAAGTCCCCAGATATCATTAACAATATGAGCCCCTGCTTGCAGAGCTTTCTCTGCTACAGCCGCCTTGTAGGTATCTATGGATATTGGAACATCCGTCTCTTTCACCAGGCGTTCAATAACAGGAACCACCCTGTTTATTTCCTCTGAAACATCAACAGGTGTATAACCCGGCCTTGTTGACTCTCCTCCGACATCAATAATATGGGCTCCCTGACTTATCATTTCCTTTGCCCTGTTTACCGCATCGTCAACACTTTTATAGCTGCCGCCGTCGGAAAAAGAATCAGGTGTTACATTTAATATACCCATGATATATGTCTTTTTACCAATCGGCAGCCTGTATTTCCCGCATTCAAAATAACTTGGTTTCGTATATGAAGTCATGGTCTCAGTCATACCTCACTTCCTCTCAGCCAATTTTTCTACTTTTTCAATATCAGCGCATTAATTGCCCCCGCCGTACTTTCATTTATTCTTTTGTTGCAGTATTGTATTCTTCTGTTGCAGTGTTGCATTCTTCCGTTGCTGCCTTTTATTCTTCTGCTGCAATCTTACAGGCTTATTTCCGGAAGCTGCGGCATGGCAGTCAGCATAAATACGCAGCTTAAATGCTGCTTAATTACCTGCTCAACGATTATTTGCACAACAATTATTTGCTCAGAGACTTTTTATAAATATTTAAAATATCGTCATATGTGACAGGTTTTATATTGTAATTTACACTCTTATGCTTTTCAGACTGCCTGGAGAACTTTACATACTCATCTTCGCTCAATATCAGGTCATTTACAATCAGTTTATCCATAATTTTTTCGAACTCGTCCATATCTCTTATTTTAAGCGCATTTAATATATTGTTTATCTTTTCAGTCTGATTGTCGTAATTGAACCTGAGATATTCTGTCATAAGCAGGCCGTTAGCCTTTCCATGGGGTACATCTTTGAAGTACGTAAGAGGGTATCCCATCCCATGTACTATACTTGTACCTGTCTGTGATATTACCATTCCAGCCAGCATGGATGCATATAAAAGCTTTTCTCTCATATCCATATAGAAATCGTTATCTACTAAATTCCTTATGCAGCTGCCGAATACCGAAATGGCTTCCAATGCCATAGTGTCACTCAAAGGAGTGCTTCTTTTCGTCAGATATCCCTCTACAGCATGTGAAAGGGCATCAACGGCTGTATTTACCGTAATATCGCGGTTCATGCTTGTGGTATATTTTGCGTCAAGAAATGCAATTTTCGGAAATGTCTGATCATTTCCAAAACTCATTTTAGTTTCAACATCCGGCCGGGTAAGTATGGAATAAGGAGTCACCTCGCTGCCGGTACCGGCTGTAGTCGGTATCGCCAAAATGGGAAGTGGCTCAACCGGAAAACTGTTTTTGAAAAGTTCTACAGGATTCATATCATTTACTGCCAGAACAGCAATGGCCTTGGAGGCATCCAGTGGCGAACCGCCCCCTATTCCTATAATAAAGTCGGCACTAAATTCACGGGCAGCCCTGCCCCCCTCTTTGACGTTATCGAGAGACGGATTGTTTTCAACCCTGTCGAATATATAGTAATCTATAGAAAGCTCATCAAGTACACTTACGACGTCATCAAGAGCTCCGCTTGCTTTTCCCGAGGATCTGCCTGTAACTATCATACAACGGGCTCCTGCAGCAGCAATTTCCTCCTTGTTGTTTTTTAAACAATCTGCACCGAAGTATGCTTTGGTTCCCAACCGAAATTTAAACTGCATCCTATCACCTCAATTATATTTTAGGTTAACTTGTCCTCTTTGAAAAATATTATACAGAGTTTTCCTTACTCAAAAAGCATAACACATTTCCTGATATTTTAGTTATAGTTTGTACATAATTTAATATTAATTATAAACATTATCATAATTATAAATTATTATATATTATAATATATACAATACTTGATTTAAAGGATTGGGAACGTTATTACTGAATCTGCTTCGCAAAAACAGATATGGCAAGGTGAAATGCTTATCCTATTTTGTTGAATTATGCTAAAAAAGTGATTATAAATTTATATTTAATTTATGATGAATTACAAGGATAAATATATTAAAATTTATTTAAAATATCATAATCATTTTTGGAGACATGGCATATGGTAGACCTATTTAAATTAAACACCTTAGAATTACAGTCATTAGTCCAATACAAGGAAGTTCTTGAAGAAAACAAAAAGTTCCCTAAGGGGTTCTGGTCAGAGGAAAGTAATATAGACGGGATAAAACCTGTTTGCAGGATATTAACCCGCTACTGCCTGGAAAACATAGCCCGTATTGAGCCATACGATTTGCCTAAATACAACCTGAAGCAAATAAAATCCATACTGGTACGCTATAAGCTGTTTGGTATGATACAGGCTGTATTTAAGCACGATATTCTTTCCGTTATAAAAAACGCATATCCCGAAAAGTTCAATAAACGAGAACTTAAGGAATGGATGTGGAGCAAACACGGCATATGGCAAGATGACAAGGCTGTAATTGAAGCCGTACAGGATATGATATTCAAAGAAGGTATAAGAAGAGTTGAGGATATTCCTTTGCTTGACTGGAAAAAAAGACTGTTAAAGCATGGTATATACAATATACTTTCACGTTTTAACTGGTCTATTTATAAGCTGTTTAATTTTGTATATCCGGGAAGATTTCATCCTGCAGATTTTAAATATAAGGCCAAATGGGTAGCTTCTGAATCTCTTGATAATGCATATTACTGCATGAAAAAAGCTTTTAAGAAATACAAATACAATAAAAATGACATACTCATGCTGGGTACTGCTGATTTTCGCAAGCTTGGTCTGGCAGGAATGCTTATTTCCCTCTTTGATTCATCAACTCTTAAGGCCAAGGAGTACTATTTTTATAAAACAATTGGTAACAGCAGCAATCAGGAGGAAATAAACAAAGAAATCAGAGCAATAATAGCAAAGAAGAAAGATGAGCAGATCAAGAAGAGACTCGAACAAGTTGCGGTAGGAAAATATATTTACAATCTTCATAAAAATGCTACGTTATACAGCTACATAAAACGCCATGCAAAACTCCGGAATATGAGCATTGATGAATTTGTGACAAGCTACGGATTCGTTTATAAGAGTGCAAAGAAAGATGTTCCTGAAATATCAAAAGATGACGTATGGCGCCTCAGGAAACAGGGATTGACCTACGTGGAAATCGCAAGGGAATTGGACAGCAATCCAACTACAATAACTGCAATATGTAACAAGTACTTCGGGGGCGATCCTCTTATTCCCAGGCCTATTGAAGACTATATAATGGTTCAGGAACTAATGGATAAATTTCACATAGATCATAAAACGATAATGAAACTGGTACACCAAAACGGCTTTGAAAACCATACAACTATCAGATTCCGCTATTTAAAAAAGTCGGAAATTATACCTGCCATAAAGAAATACATAAGAGAAAGCAAACAGCATCAGTCCATGATAAGGCGATACGCTTCCCAGCGTGAGGCATAATTGGGCTGTGAATATTTAGGATATTATATAATTCGACTTATAAATGATTTGGCTATTGTATAAATAAGCTATTGAATAAGCCGGCTATTGTGTAATCAAGCTATTGCACAAGCCGGCTATTATATTATTAATCTATTGGACAGGTCGGCTATTGTAAATCAGGTTATTGTGCACACTGGCTATTGTATAATCAGTCTACTGCATAAGCCGGCTATTATATAATCAGACTATTACACAAGCCGGCTATTGCGAGTTAATCAATGCCATTGCCTCTGCCCTGGTTCTGGCATCTGTTCTCATGCTGCCTCTTAATGCTGATGTGATGGTCTTTGATCCAGGCTTTTTTATCCCGCGCATGGTCATGCAAAGGTGCTCTGCCTCGACAACCACTGCCAAACCCATAGGATCAATTGTTTCATTTATAATGTCTGCAACTTCACTTGTCAACCTTTCCTGTAATTGCGGCTTTTTTGCAACAGTATCAACAATTCGTGCCAGTTTGCTTAATCCAAAAATTCTTCCTTTCCTTGGAATATAAACAACGTGTGCAACACCTATAAAAGGAAGCAAGTGGTGTTCACATATGGAATAAAGAGGTATATCCTTAACCATTATCATTTCCTGATGGTCATCTTCCTGGAATATTTTAACATCTTCTCTGGGATCACGGTGTAAACCTGCAAATATTTCTTCACACATTCTGGCCACCCTGTCAGGTGTTTCTCTCAGGCCTTCCCTGTCAGGATCATCTCCAATGGCAATTAATATCTCCCTCACTGCTTTTTTGATTCTTTCTTTATCTATCATAAACTACACCCCACAATCGATAATCAGGCACACATGCAATCTATGTCTATAAATACAAAATGATACTTTTTGCAACATTTTTTTATGATATCATTTCGAAACACCTTTTACAATATCCTTTGTTGTATTAACCTGCCGTTTCTTCAATCTGTGAAGAAATCTGCTGTGAGTTTTTGCTCAGCTCATCTCTGAATTTTTCAATCAGTTCAAGGGCAGGTTCGAATTCTTCATAAAAGACCACAATCAGGTCCCCAGGCTTGGCAGTAACCAGTGCTTTTTTCAGTGCCTCCAGTTCCGAATAGATTACTTCAATGTTTTCCTTTTCAAATCCGGTACTTACAATAGAATTGTAGAGAATATCTGCCACCTCGCCCGCTGCCCTGTTCCTCAGATCATTGTCTTCCTTGATATATATTTTTGAAAATACCTTACTGCACATCCTGCCCACTTCTTCTATGCTACTTTGAAGTCTGTCACCCGGCATACCTATTACTCCTACCAGTCTTTTCGCATTTATTTTTTGTATGAATTTGATGACAGCTCTGTAACCTGCAGGATTGTGTCCATAATCAAGCATTACCTTAAATTCTCCCATGTCAAAGATATTGAATCTTCCCGGATTACTCTTCACATCAGGCATGAAAGTTTTAAGTCCCTTTTTTATAATATTAAAGGGTACACTCAGCGCAAATAATGCTGATATTGCAGCGAGTGAATTTTCAATATTGCACTCAGCTTTTCCCCCCATAGTTATCGGAATGTCCTTTAATTTGATTAATGGAAAGGTTTTTACGCCGTCATACACATAAATAGTATCATCTTTTATATATACTGCTTTTTCGTTCAATTTTAATTGTCCCAGAATGAGAGGGTTGTTTCTTTCCTTTGAAAACAGTATAACCTTGCATTTTACTCTTTGGCGCACATATTCCGTCATTTCATCATCTGCATTCAACACTGCGTAACCGTCAGGTTTTACAGCCTCAACCACCAGAGATTTTACAAAAGCAAGATCCTGTATTGAATTTAAACTGTCCAATCCTAAATGATCTTCACTTATATTGACAATAACGCCAACATCTGCGAGGTCATATCCCAGCCCTTTTCTTACAATACCTCCTCTGGCGGTTTCAAGAACCGCTGCGTCTATATTCCTGTTTGAAAGCACAATTTTAGCACTTGTAGGTCCTGTATTGTCACCTTTCAATATACATTCATTTCCTATATAAATTCCGCTTGTGGATGTCATGCCTACCATTTTTCCGTCAAGACTCAACACATGTTTTACAAGCCTCGTCGTTGTGGTCTTTCCATTTGTCCCAGTGATGGATACAATGGGAATTCTTGACGGGCTGCCTTCTGGGAACATCATATCCAGTATATCTGATGCCACATTAATGGGACGGCCTTCAGTGGGACATAAATGCATCCTGAGTCCCGGTGCGGCATTGACTTCAATAATAGCGCCATTTTCGCCATCTATAGGCTTTGAAATATCTTTGGCAGTTATATCAATGCCCGCAATATCCAGCCCCATAATTTTTGCAGCTTTTACAGCCAGAAAACAGTTGTATGGATGAATTTCTGAAGTACATTCTCTTGCTGTTCCTCCAGTGCTCAAGTTTCCGTTCTCTCTTAAAAATACCAGCTCATTTGCTGCAGGTATATAGTTTTCATCCAAACCTTTTTTAGCTAATACACATTTGGCTATTTCATCCAGTTTTATCTTTGTAAGAACCTTCTCATGGCCGTCACCTCTCAATTCGTTTGTGTTTTCTATTTCCACAAGCTCTTTTATGGTGTGCACTCCATCTCCAATTACTGAAGGAGCCTTTCTCTCTGCCACTGCAGAGACTTTTCCCCCTACCACAAGAACCCTGTAATCATTACCCTCTACAAACTTTTCTACAATGACGGCTTGACTGAATTTTATCGCTTCTCTGAATGCGGTTCTTACCTGTTCTTCATTTTGAATGTTAAGAGAAACGCCCTTTCCCTGGTTCCCATCACAAGGCTTTACAACTACAGGAAAGCCAATTTCTTTTGCTGCCTCCACTGCAGCTTCTTCCATATATGCAACGTCACCGTGAGGAACCGGTATATCATGCCAGGAAAGAAGCTCCTTGGTAAGAGTCTTATTGCTGGCCATATCTACTGATACACAGCTTGGGGTATCAGTCAATGAAGCCTCCACCATTTTTAAATATTTACCATAGCCAAGCTGCAGTATTGTGTCATTTGCGTAGCGGATTACCGGTATGCCTCTTTTTACCGCCTCATCATAAATCGATTTTGTGCTGGGTCCCATATCTGTCTGTGCAGCAATTTGTTTCAGATTATTTAATATTTTCTCTACATCGGGCTCGTTTCCGGAGGCCAGCTCCGAAACAATTTTCACAGCAGCTTTACCGCACTCTACAGCACTTTTTTCGTTAAAATACTGGAATATTATATAATAAAGAGAAGGTTCGCTTATTATACGTGTTTTTCCATAGTTCACACTATAGCCAAGTATATTTTGCATTTCCAATGCCAGGTGTTCAATTACATGGCCTAAATAAGTACCTTCATACAGCCTTTCGACAAATCCTCCTGCATGTCCTAGAGAACAATAATGTTCTTTCAATCCCGGAAAGTATTTTAACAGTTTTTCATTGAAACCTTCCAGCTGATTTGTCGGTTTATCGTGCAAATCACCAATATCAATAACCATTTTGATTACCGGTTTATGACTAAAAATATTTCTGCCCGAAAATGTTTGTATACTGTAAATTTTCACTTTATAACCTCCATCTAAATACAGTTACTTACAGATTTCTATATGCAGTTGCCTCCTGATTATTATGTGCAATTTAAACGCAGTACGCCCGGATTTAAACCTGTATTGGCAAAGTTATTGCTTTATGCGCATTACTTCTCTTTTCTTCATTTCATATCCATAGCCCTCTGGGAGCACGTGGAGTGTAATGTTAGTAATCGCAAGAATTTCATCAGGTTTGAGTTCAGATACATTTGAGCTTTTTATCGACTTTCCGTCAATTACTGTAACTGCATTTGTTCCTATTACCTCAAAATGTGCATCAGGATATACTATTATGGCAGTATCTTCATCTATTCCAATTCCCAGCATATATGGATTTTCCGCCACCCCGCACAAGAGTCTTCCTATTCTGCCTCTCTGCGCAAAATGCTGGTCAATAATTGCATCTTCAAGCAAACCTAAACCCGGGGCCATTTTCAGAGTGCATTTTCTGGCAGGATCATTGTCCATACCATTGACTATCATGGTGTTGCTCATTGCAGAAGCTCCTGCACTGGTCCCTATAATAGCCACACCTTTGCGGTATGTCTCTTGTATTGCAGAATATACTTTGGTGCCGCCAAGAATGCTTGTTATTCTTAATTGATCGCCCCCGGTCATAAAAATGCCCGTGGAATTCCTGATTATTTCAGCATTGCTGTCATTGTTTGCATCATCACGCGTGTCTATGTTAAGTATTTCTACTTTCGAAACTCCAAGTCTTGTAAAAATCTTTTTATATTCGGCTCCCACATCTTCAGGATTCTCGGTAGCCGTTGTCAGTATCACAAGATCTGCTTTATCGCTTCCTATTATCTCAACAACTTTTTTCAATATTTTGCTTTCCCCATACTTATCTTCTGCCCCGCCAATAATTATCAGGTTGCCTTTTACTATTTCTTCTTCCATCTAACTCCTCCAAAGAAATTTATCTGTTGTATAAAACTAATGATTTCATAATTTTAATGTTTTTATACTTTTGCATTCTATGTTTTCTCAAATGTCCGGCATAGCAGGCTAAGTTAAAAGTCTTAAATCTATACAAGTGCGAAAGGCAAGGAGACTTCAGCCCTTGCCTTAGACATTTAGTTCAAATTGTTATCCAAGTTATATATTCCATTTGTTTATATCCCCAGATACATCCTTAAATAATTCCTTATTACATCTCCAAAAATTAATCCTATTCCCATAAGTACTATACTTGTAACTATAACGTACAATCCTGTTTTGCTGCCGCCCTTAGATGCCAATACACCTGTTACTACCCCTACCAAACCAAAAATAAAGGGATATATAACCAATGATAAAACAGCGCAAATCCATCCGACTACAATTAATAACGCATTATATTTTCCGGCAGTGAACTGCTCATTTTGAGTTCCGTTTATATTATCCATAAAATTATCACCCCGTTTTATTATTGTCTTAAAACTATAGCTATATACTATAATCGCCCTTATTATTTCTCATACCGGCCTTTTTTTAGAACCATACCTCTGTCAGCAAAAAGCTCTCCTCCTATGAAAACTTTATCAAGACTCAGATCATTTTTATTAAGAACAATAATATCGGCATCGCTTCCCTGCATCAGCTTGCCTTTTGCAGGATAGAGCTTTAAAATTTTCGCAACATTTGACGTTACCGTCTTCAGCACCTTCTCCATTGGCAGGTGTTTTTCAAGTATGCAGTTTCTTATATCATCAAGAAGCTGTGATACCTTTCCCACACCATTGCAAGACCCACTTCCTGCACTACCGTTTCCATCTGAAGATACTGTTATTTTGTCCATGTTCAGACCTATATTCATCAAAATTTCCATAGCATCAGGTACGCTATAACCTGCCCCTGTGATCTCTCCTGCTGTTAAATCCACGTTACCTCCATCCATGGCATACCTGACTGCTTCATTGAAAAGTCTTCTGTTTCTGTTCAGATGAGTGGGCACAAACATCTCAATTGGAAAATCAGTCGCTTTGAGAAGCTCTAATAAAGGGTTTAATCCGTCTTTGCCATCACCAACATGGATATGCATTACACCTGCCTTATCTCCAAGCATTCCCCCGGTTAGGGTTTCAGAAGCAAGCTCCTTTAACTGCACGATGCCCGGATATGAAGACCTGTAGTCAGATATTGCAATCTCGCCGACTCCTATAACTTTATCTATAAAAGTTATGTCCCATACCACCTTCCCGGTGAGGGTTACCGTAGGAACACTATAGTTACCGGTATATATATAAGTGTTAATTCCCTCTTTTTGAAGGGCATTGGCTTTGGCAAGCAGTGACGCAATATTTCTCGTCACTCCGTCAGCTCCCAATAGCCCGACAAGGGTTGTAACTCCCGATTGGATTATATCTCTTACCATTAGTTCAGGTATTCTGCTATCAGGGCCCTGCTCCCCGCCACCGCCTGTAATATGGACATGCTGATCAATAAAACCCGGGCAAATATACCTGTCGGTACAATCAATTACATCTATATCAAGTACATCTATCCCAAAAGGTGACAGAAAGTCAATATTATTCTCCATTGCGGCTATTTTCCCGCCTATTATCAACACGTCTCTGATTCCGCATTCTTCAGGACAGAAGCAATAACCGTTTTTTAATAGTTTTATACCATACATGAAATCACCATGATTTTATTAATTCCAATTTGGGCTTACAATAGGATATTTATATTTATATAGGATGCTTATTAATGTGGTTTTTATGTAATGGCTATTTTTGTTAATAAAGCCTTACATAGTTATCTGATTAACAAAGATTTACATAATTTTTGTTGACAAGATTTTGCATAAATAATATCAGTTCTCTGGCTGTGAAGGAATGTTTCCCGATAGGAACTGTCCCAATACACTGTTTAGAATTATTCCCTGTATACTCAAATTGAAAAGTATTATCAATTGACTTAGATTTACATAAATGTTATTATATAATTTGAAAAATTGCTTTAAGTTTGTTAAACTAAGGCTTATATGTTAGTAACCAATACAGTATATTTGAAATTTATATTAAATTGAAAGGTGATAACAATGGCAGCAAACTTCAACACATTAACGTCTAAGCAAAAAAAAGTCTATGCGGCAATAGAATCGTACATCAGAACAAACAACATACCTCCCACAGTTAGAGAACTTGGTGAAATGATTGGTGAGAAAACTCCCGGTGCTGTTCAAGGCATATTAAACCGGCTTGAACAAAAAGGCGTAATAAAAAGGCAAATTGGAATGGCCCGGTCAATTCAGCTTGTTCACCCCGAAAATACACTTTATGCCGATCCGGTTTACATACCTGAGATCAAAAAAATAAGCAAAAGGAATGTAGACGATCTTTTAAATATATATAATATAGTTAAATATCAGCCTCTCTCTCCTGATATAGTGGAAACTGCCGATAATCACTTCCTAATAGAGTGTCCGGACGAAAGTCTCGATAAAAGCGGCATAAAGTATGAGGACCTTTTGCTGATAAACACAAACTGTGAGATAAAAGACGGTGACATTGTAATATTGCTTTATGAAAATCATGTCCTTCTGCGTTATTACTTTAATAATGAAAATGAGGATTTAATAACATTAAAAGCAGATTCAAATCTGCTTGGCAGAGAAGAATTTAAGAAAGAAGAAGTTAGAATAATAGGAAAGCTTGTTGGGAGATTCTGTAAATATTAAAATCACTTGGAATTATAATAATTTATACAAAATAATATAAAAAATTGCCGTATATCTTGCATTAGACACATTTGACAAGTCGCAATAATAATATTAGCAATTCATTATAAAAATAGTTATAATAATAAAAAATACATGATTTATAGAAATAAACGTATTAATAATAAGATAAAAATCCGGGGAAAGTTCCCCGGATTTTTTATGTTTACTTGAGTTGAGCTCCAGTTTACTTGAACACCCGCTCCAAAAATAACATAGAGCCTATATTCTCACTTTTGCTTAAGTCTTTATTCTTGTTTTACTTACAATATCCTGTTTAGTCCTATTTGAACTCAGCACGATGCAGATAGAATATTCCTACAGGGCTGAAATACCAGCCTTCAAAGTTCTCAGGATACATAACAGTCTTAGTGTAGTAGTATACCGGCAGTATAGGCATTTCTTCCATTAATATCTGCTCAGCCTTATGCATCAACTCAAATCTTTCTTTCTGATCGCCGGTGCTCATAGCCTTGTTTATCAGCTCATCATATTCTTTATTTTCCCATGCAGCCGTATTGTTACCACTGGTGGACAGCCACATATCCAGGAACGACATCGGGTCTGCATAGTCTGCGCCCCAACCGTCTCTTGCAATATCGAAATTGTGCTTGTTTCTTTCTTCAACAAACACATTCCATTCCATATTTGAGATTTTAATATTAACACCGAGGTTTTCTTTTAACTGATTCTGCACAGCTTCGGCAATCATTTTATGGCCTTCGCTTGTATTGTATATAAGTTCTACTTCAGGGAAACCCTCACCATTTGGATATCCGGCTTCAGCAAGAAGTTTTCTTGCTTCTTCAACATTTGCATTTACCGGAAGATAAGGTGCTCCATATTTCTCTTCTGCTACTTCTCTGAAGTCCTTATCTCCTTCCGGCTCAGGCATTCCATAAGGTACCCAGCCGATTGCCGGTTTCTGGTTTGCCATAGCAACCTTATCAATAATATATTGCCTGTCTATAGCCAATGCAAAAGCCTTTCTGACTCTTACATCATCAAACGGTGCCCTTTTAGTGTTGAAATCATAGAAGTAAGTGGTAAGGTCAGGCAAAATCTCAGCTTTTCCTTGTGCAACAAGCCCAGGTATCGCAGTTGGTGGTATGTGGGCATAGTTTACATCAATCTCACCTGCTTCGGTTGCACTGAGAGCTGCATCGTCGTCATCCATTAACTTGAAACGGATCTCATTTAGCTTTATTTCATCCTTGTTCCAGTAGTTTTCGTTTTTAACAACTACAAGTTCATCCTGGTGTTTCCATTCCTTTAGTTTGTAAGCACCGTTGGATATATATGTTTCAGGACTCTGAGTCCATGATTCACCATATTGCTCGATTATATCCTGTCTTACAGGCACTGTTACCATAAAGCCGGCAAGTTCGAGGAAGTAAGGAGTTCTGCCTACAAGTTCAACTTCAAATGTCTTTTCGTCAACAGCTTTAATAGCAACATCTTCAGCTTTACCACCTTGTTCAGTATACTCATATGCACCCTTTATGACATAGAGAATGTATGCATAAGGTGAAGCTGTTTCCGGATTAAGCACTCTTTTCCAGGCATACTCGAAATCATATGCCGTAACCGGCTTACCGTCTGACCATTTTGCATCTTCTCTCAGATGGAATGTGTATTTGGTTCCATCTTCAGAAATATCCCAGCTTTTTGCTACACCGGGTTTAATTCCACCCTGACTCAGATCTGTCAAACCTTCAAAAAGGTGTGCAAGATAAGTTCCTACATCCAGCGTCTGGTTAAGTGCCGGATCGATTGTTCCAGGTTCCGAACCAAATATCGCAGTAACAGTGTCTTTTGCGGTTCCGCCCCGTTTGCCTCCTTCATTTTTGGAGCCATTATCTTTTGTACCTTTTGCTCCACAGCCTGCAAATACAGAAACTACCATGACTGCTATAACTAGTGCAGCAATTAGTCTCTTTTTCATTTTTTTATTCCTCCTTATATAATTTTTACTATTTATTGATAATTAATTAAAATTAATTAATAATTAATTTACTGCCAACGTTGTCCTGCTTTTGTTGATTCTTCCGTTGCTGTTTTGCATTGCTTCTTCTGTTGCTGTTTTACATGGTGTTACGGATTTACACGGCCGGGCTGTTTTGCGCAGCCAGGCCGCATACATCTTAAACATAGTATTTGCATTCTGTATTTTCATTATCATTATTGATTATTATTTTTTTATTTATTATAAAGATGACATGCACACATATGACTTGGGGATATCTCTTTAAATTCAGGCTCAATCTCCGCGCAAATCTTGGTTGCATAGGGGCATCTTGTCCTGAATCTGCATCCCGACGGCGGGTCTATAGGACTTGGTACATCTCCTTCAAGAATTATTCTCTTTTTCTCTTTGCTGGCTTTAGGGTCAGCAATGGGTATAGCTGAAAGAAGAGCTTGTGTATACGGATGAGCCGGTTTATCATACAGCTCATCGCTTTTGGCAAGTTCAACCAGTTTTCCCAGATACATAACGCCTACCCGGTTGCTTATATGTTTCACCATGGACAGGTCGTGAGCTATAAAGAGATACGTAAGCCCAAGAGAATTCTGCAAATCCTCCAGCATGTTTACTATCTGAGCTTGTATAGACACGTCAAGAGCAGATATCGGCTCATCACAAACAATAAACTCCGGCTGAACAGCCAAAGCTCTGGCAATACCTACTCTCTGCCTTTGTCCTCCGCTGAATTCATGCGGGTATCTGTTTGCATGCTCCTTGTTAAGCCCAACCAGTTCAAGCAAATGGTATATCCTGTCCTTTCTTTCCTTGCCTTTTGCCAGTTTGTGTATATCCATAGGTTCCCCTATAATATCACCTACTGTCATTCTGGGATTCAATGATGCATATGGATCCTGGAATATCATCTGCATTTTTTTCCTGTAAGGTTTCATGCGCACTTTTGTTATATCTGTCCCATCAAAAATAATTTGCCCTTTTGTCGGTTCATGTAACCTCAAAACGGTTCTTCCTGCCGTTGTCTTTCCGCATCCGCTTTCTCCAACAAGGCCCAGAGTTTCCCCTTTTGCAATGGAGAAGCTTACATCGTCAACAGCCTTAACAACAGAGTTTTGATTGCTAAAAAGCCCTTTATTGACAGAAAAGTACTTTGTCAGATTCTTTACTTCGAGAATGTTAATATGCTTTGAACTCATATTCACACCCCCTTGCTTCCAGCTTCGTGAAGCCAGCAGGCTGCTCCATGGCCTTTTTTAATTTCTGTATAAATTGGTTTTTGAAGTTCACATATTTTCATAGCGCTTGAACATCTTTCCACAAAAGGACATCCTTTCGGAGGGTTAATCATATCAGGCGGCTGGCCCTCTATTGGTTTTAATCTTTCACGTCCCATATTCATACGCGGTATACACTTCAGAAGCCCTTTTGTATAAGGATGCTGAGGATTATAGAATATATCCTCTGTGGTACCCTGCTCCACTATTGTTCCGCCATACATAACAACTACTTTTTCACAAATATCAGCTACAAGGCCAAGATCATGAGTAATAAGTATGATGGACATATTAAGCTTTTCTTTAAGGTCCTTCATCAGCTCAATAATCTGAGCCTGAATTGTAACATCCAGAGCTGTAGTAGGTTCATCCGCAATTAGCAGTTTTGGCTCACAGGACAGCGCCATTGCAATCATAACTCTCTGACGCATACCACCGCTGAATTCATGAGGATACTGTTTCAATCTCTTTTCAGGACTGGGTATACCAACCATTTTCAGCAATTCTACAGCCTTTTGCTTTGCCTCAGACCTGTTAAGTTTGGTGTGCTTCACAATTGATTCCACCAGCTGATTTCCTATGGTAAATACCGGATTCAGAGATGTCATGGGATCCTGGAATATCATTCCTATCTCATTACCTCTTAAATCCTGCATCTGCTTGTCCGTCAGTTCACTCAAATTCTTGTTGTCAAATATGATGCTCCCGCTCTCAACAAATCCATTTTCAGCCAATAGCCTCATAATGGACAGCATGGTAACACTCTTACCGCTTCCTGATTCGCCAACCACACCAACAGCCTCACCCTTTCCGATGCTGAATGAGACATTGTTAAGCGCATATACTTTTCCTGCATAAGTTCTGAAGGTAGTATAAAGATTATTTATTTCAAGCAAATTATTTTTCATACAATGTTCACCTTTTCTATTTTCTCATTCTGGGATCAAGAGCATCCCTAAGCCCATCTCCGAAAAGATTGAATGCCAGTATTGTTATACTGATTGCAAGAGAAGGGAAAAGCAACAAGTAAAAGTGTGTCCTGATGCTTCCAAGAGCATCATTAGCCAGGCTGCCCCAGCTCGGTACCGGTGCATCAACCCCAAGGCCTATAAAGCTAAGGAAGGATTCAGTAAATATGGCATCAGGTATTAACAACATAGTGGTAACTATAATAGAGCCAAGGCTGTTTGGTATCAGATGTCTGACAAGAATCCTGAAACTGCTTGCTCCAAGTGTCTTTGCAGCAGTAACATATTCCTGCTCTTTCAGGCTGAGTATCTGCCCCCTTACAATTCTGGCCATGGATACCCAGTAAGTAAGTCCAATTGCCAGATATATGCTTATCAGGCCTGAACCTGCAGCCTGCAGCCCGCTAAAGACAGGAAGTTTCAGCAAATTATCCAGTCTGTCTTTCAGCACAACCATGAGAAGTATGACATAAAGCATAGTAGGTATACTATAAATTATATCCACTATCCTCATCATGATGCTGTCGACACGACCGCCGAAATATCCGGAAATTCCACCATAGAAAATACCTATCGTAAGATTTATTATACATGCTACAACGCCAACACTTAGGGAGATTCTGGCACCGTAAAGAACCCTTACAAGCATATCCCTGCCAAGAGAATCAGTTCCAAAGGGATGTTGCAGACTTGGTCCCAGGTTTTCTTCCCCTCTTATCTGCTGGGAATAGGAATACGGTGAAAGCATTGGCCCGAATATGGCTGCCAGAAATATAAGCACTATTACTGCCAGGCTAAACATTGCCACCTTGTTTTGCTTCAGACGCTTCCATGCGTCACCCCAATATGTGAGGCTCGGTCTTGTTGCAACCTCTGCCTTATTATCCCTCTGCCTATTTAACGGTTTAAATAATTCTTCTCGTGATAATTGCATATCTGCACCTCTATCTAATTCTTCAATTTAATTCTCGGATCAAGTACTGTATAGAGCACGTCAACAGCAAAATTCATTAAAACAAGGAAAACCGCATAGAAGATTGTTACTCCCATTGTCACGGTATAATCTCTGTTGCTGATGCTCGTAACAAAATATCTTCCGAGTCCCGGTATGTTAAATATTGACTCTATAACAAAACTTCCTGTCAGTACTCCGGCTATAAGCGGTCCAAGATATGTTACCACCGGCATTATTGAGTTCTTTAGCGCATGCTTATATATAACAACTCTTTCTGAAAGTCCTTTTGCTCTTGCAGTCCTTATATAGTCCTGTTCAAGCACTTCTACCATGCTGGAACGCACAAGCCTTGCAATAAAGGAAATCGGTAGAAATGAAAGAGCTATAGCAGGAAGTATGAGGTGATAAATCGTTTTATCCCCTATTACAGGAAACCACTTCAACTTAACCCCCAATAAATACTGAGTAAGCACTGCAACTACAAATCCGGGAACCGAAACACCCAGCGTAGCAATAATCATAGCCAAACGGTCCTGCCACTTGTCTTTTTTAAGAGCAGACAGGATACCTAAAGGTATACCAATAAAAAGGCATAAAGTTATTGAAAATATACCAAGCCTTGCAGAATGAGGAAAGTGTTCGGTAATAATATCATTGACAGGTCTGCCCCTGTTCTTCATAGAAATTCCGAAATCCAACTTAAGAGTATTTTTCAACATAGTAAAATACTGCTCCGACAATGGCTTGTCCAACCCATACTTTGCTCTTATATTTTCCACAATCGCAGGTGGAAGGTTCTTCTCACTGTTATAAACATTTCCTGGTATTGCGTGCATTAGGAAAAAAGTTATAGTTATAATCACAAAAAGCGTGAATATCGAATACGCAAACCTTTTTATCATATATCCAAACAAAAGTAACACCCCTTTATTAATATACACAAAGATAATGTTAACATAATTATGCTATTAAAACAATATTCTAATTTTTTACAGCCAGTTACGACCACATTATAGTGTGTTTGCAGCCCTTGGCAGAATAATAGTTGTTTACATAAATTTTCCTCAAGAATAATAAAGGTGCTCTTCTTCGAGCACTCAAAAAATGTGGACAATTCCCGAAAGCAAGCCATTTTTTCAGTTTTATATAATTAAATATAAGTTTAACTTATTATAAACTTAACTTGTTGTGCCAGGTTACGAGGACTCGTTGTATAAGGCAGTTATTATAACATTTATAAAAATTTGCACGAAAAAAAGATATTCTCGAGAAATACTAATGCTAAATGAATGTATTGATATGAATGATGAATTATGGGTGATAAAATATGGATGATGAAATATGGATGATGAAATGTGTCTTGAAATTTGTCTGAAGAAATATATAGCAATTATAAAACGCATCAGCAGAGAATTTACGGTATGAGGAATTTTCTACTGATGCGTTATAATATACTAACACTTCATAATTTACTAATAAGTCATGGTATACTAATACGGCATAATATATACTAATAAATTATAATATACCCAATATCTCAATTTAACCTATATCTCGTCTCTCACAAGCTGCCCCATCTCAGAAGTCCCAACAACTGTCGTACCTTCTGAAGCTATATCCACTGTCCTGTATCCTTTGTCCAGAACTTTGGTAACTGCATCTTCAACCGCTTTTGCTTCTTCTTCAAGGCCGAATGAATACCTCAGCATCATGGCGGCAGACAGTATTGTTGCCAGAGGATTGGCTTTATTACTGCCTGCAATATCCGGTGCGGAACCGTGAACAGGTTCATACAACCCCATGTTTCCTTCCCCGAGGCTGGCTGACGGAAGCATTCCTATCGAGCCAGTAATCATGGAAGCCTCATCAGAAAGAATATCTCCGAACATGTTGGTGGTTACTATGACATCAAACTGCTCAGGCCTTCTTACAAGCTGCATAGAAGCATTATCCACATACATGTGATTGAGCTTGACTTCAGGATACTCCTTTGACACCCTGGTAACAACTTCTCTCCACAATCGGGAACTTTCAAGGACATTTGCCTTATCTACCGAAGTGACAATCTTTCTTCTGCTCATTGCAATTTCAAAAGCTTTTCTTGCAATTCTTTCCACTTCATAGACACTGTACATTTCTGTGTCAAAGGCGGCCTCTCCAATTTCGCCCGCATCAGTTCTGCCCCTTTTGCCGAAATATATGCCCCCGGTCAACTCTCTTACCACCATTATATCTATTCCGTCTTTTACTATATCATCTTTCAGAGGTGAGGCATCCTTCAGGGCATTGTATATAACAGCAGGTCTGAGATTGGCAAAAAGGCCCAGTCCTGCGCGTATTCCGAGCAACCCCGCTTCAGGGCGCTTGTCTCCGGGAAGTGTATCCCATTTTTCTCCGCCTACCGCCCCCAGCATCACAGCATCACATTTTTTGCAAAGTTCAAGTGTATCCTGTGGAAGCGGCTCGCCATATGCATCAATGGCGCATCCGCCTATAAGTGCTTCTTTTGTATTAAATTCATGTCCGTATTTCAGGGCAATGGCATCAAGAATTTTCAGGGCCTGCTCCATAACTTCCGGGCCAATCCCATCCCCCGGCAGCACAGCAATATCAAATCTCATAGTGCACCTCCCTGTGCCTGTTTCTTTACGTACTCAATAAGTCCGCCTGATGAGATCAGCTCCTGTAAGAAGTCCGGGAAAGGTGCAGCTTTATAGGTACTTCCCTTTGTATGGTTTACAATCGTCCCTGTATCAAAATCTACCCATACTTCATCTCCATCTTCTATATCATTGGCTGCTTCAGGGCATTCAACAATAGGCAATCCTATATTTATGGAATTTCTATAAAATATTCTTGCGAAAGTGTCTGCTATTACGCATGAAACACCGGATGCTTTAAGTGCTATGGGAGCATGCTCCCGGGAAGAACCACATCCGAAGTTTTTACCTGCAACCACAATATCTCCTGGCTGAACTTTGTTGACAAAATCCTTATCCAGATCCTCCATACAGTGCTTTGCCAGCTCAGCGGGATCTGAAGTATTCAAATACCTTGCCGGTATAATTACATCAGTATCAATGTTGTCTCCATATTTTATTACCTTGCCTCTAACATTCATATCCAATCCGCTCCTTTCAACTTTTACTCCGGTGATGCAATCTTTCCGGCTATGGCAGATGCTGCTGCAACTGCAGGACTTGCCAGATAGACTTCACTGCGAGGATGTCCCATTCTTCCTACAAAATTCCTGTTGGTTGTGGCCACAGCCCTCTCTCCTTCTGCAAGTATACCCATGTGTCCGCCAAGGCATGGCCCGCAGGTGGGCGTACTAACTGCAGCACCGGCATCTATGAATATATCAAACAATCCTTCATTCATTGCCTGTTTCCATATCTTTTGTGTGGCAGGAATTATTATACATCTTACATCAGGATGCACCTTCTTGCCCTTCAATACCTCTGCAGCAATTCTTAAATCTTCAATCCTGCCATTTGTGCATGAGCCTATTACCACCTGATGTATCTTTATATCGCCAACCTCGTCAATTGATCTGGTGTTCTCCGGCAAGTGAGGAAATGCAACTGTAGGCCTCAACGTGCTGAGATCAATCTTGTAAACTTCAACATATTCAGCATCTTCGTCTGCTTTAAATATCTTATAAGGCTTATTGGAATGCTCTGCTATATAATCAAGAGTCTTTTCATCAACTTCAAATATTCCGTTTTTGGCCCCGGCCTCAATAGCCATATTGGCAATAGCGAACCTGTCATCCATAGAGAGATAGTTTAATCCTTCACCTGTAAACTCCATTGACTTGTAAAGGGCACCGTCAACTCCTATTTTTCCGATAATGTGGAGTATTATATCTTTACCGCTAACCCATTTACCGGGCTTGCCCTCAAGTACAAACTTAATTGCCTCAGGCACCTTAAACCATGTCTCACCTGTGGCCATTGCTGCAGCCATATCAGTGCTTCCTACGCCTGTGGAAAAAGCACCCAGCGCTCCATAGGTACAGGTGTGGGAGTCAGCCCCTATTACAACATCCCCGGCAACAACAAGGCCTTTTTCAGGCAGTAATGCATGCTCAACTCCCATTTGTCCTACTTCGAAAAAGTTAACAATACCCATTTTCTTTGAAAATTCTCTTATCATCTTAACCTGCTCAGCAGATTTGATATCTTTATTTGGAGTAAAGTGGTCCGGAACTATGGCAATTTTATTTACATCAAAAACCTTGCCGGCTCCAATTTTTTCAAATTCCTTTACGGCAACGGGAGTTGTTATATCATTTCCAAGAACCATATCAACTTTTACTTTAATTAATTGCCCTGCTTTTACACTTTCCAATCCGGCATGTTCTGCTAATATTTTTTGCGTCATGGTCATTCCCATACTACATCAATACCTCCCTGTCTATTATAAGCTAAGCTGTATCCAAGCTATGAAAGGTATAAAACTATAAAACGGCATAAAACAGCGTTCAGGTCCTGCTTGAATATCATGCGCAACTGTCATTTTCCATAGTAAAGAGTTTGTTATCACAAACAATTGACAGGCGCATATGAAAATGGTTAACTGCCAGCTTAAACTTACAACTTTTTTATTTATAATAAATTTTTAATTTATAGCTCATTATCTTATGAAGATTATACTTATTTTAGTGAGGTGGTTCTTCCCGATAATTACCCAAAAAAACAGGCATAATTTAATGATTCTTGTTGTACTGTTTTCTATACTGAAGAGGTGTCATTTTAGTGTGCTTTTTAAATATTTCATTAAAGCGCTGTTGATTGGAAAAGCCAACACTTAACGCAATGTCACTTATTTTATGATCTGTTTCTCTTAACAGCTCCATGGCCCTTTCCACTCTTACCTTAAGGAGATAACTTATTGGGCTGATTTTCATTTCTTCCTTAAAAGCACGTGTAAAATAGCTTGTACTGAGAAACACAAACCTGGCGATATCATTCAGTGAAATGTTGCGTTCAAAATTATTATGAATATAGTTTACTGAAATTTTAATTAATTCCTTGAGTTTTGGGCTTTTATTCTTTATGCTGTTTTCCCACTCCATTTTCAGAGCTCTCGAAATAAGCACAAAAAGTTCCAGGACAAGGAGATGGCTGAGAAATTCACTGCCGATCTCGTTGCTCTCCCTCTCCTTCAATATCCTGTTTAAAAGCACGATAATATCATTTTTCTGGCTAACTTTCAGGGATATAAAAGCTCCTGACTCTTTACTGCTGACAAAATTAAGAAAATCCTCCAGCGATACTTCGGAATACTCTCCCGTGTCTTTGTTTTCAAACTTGAAACTCAGTACAATAAACTCACAGGATTCTGACTTGACAATAAATTTATGATACTGAAAGGGTTTAATTATTATTATATCGTTAGGTCCCATCTCAACAGGCTGGCCTGATACTTCAAAGACCGCATTGCCTTTTTTCATATATACCATTTCGAAAGAATCATGTCTGCTTAAGTTCATACTCCATTCCCTGTCATGAATTCTTTCGATGTTCTTAACGATAACCGGCACAAATGTTGATGAGCTCATTAAACTTTTCCATGCCTTTGGAAGAACCTCATTTTCCATATTTAATATACATCCCTTTCAATATAATCTATATTACAAACAATCTATATTAATACTATATTACAAACAATTTATATCCAATTTGCATCTCAGCAAAATACAAAACAATATATAAAACAATATAAAAATTTTCACACTATAAAAAACATACAATTTATCGGGCAAAGCAATGACCTTTGATTTCATTTGCAAGCAGCTGTTTATTTTGCAACTTGCTATTTATTAGCAATTTATTGTTTCAATTTAAATTCTATAACATACCTCAATTTAGGTCAAGGTTAGCAAAAAAGGAGGACAGTGTCAAGTTGTTGTGGAGTTTTTTTCTGGACAACTCCCCTGGTATCAACTGACCATACTATGCTGCCGGCCATAAGCCCGGATCAATACCTGTGTCCCTTTGTTAATTGCCGGGTTG
>DUMB01000065.1 GCA_012840085.1 Clostridiaceae bacterium | reverse complement strand
TTAGGAGGCTCATTGTCAAGAGGACCGTGGAATAAATGCGGAAATCTGGTATATTCTTCACTTTTCAATGTCCAATAAACCTAACTACTCCCATATTGCTTTTTTCATAAGTTATTTAACACTACCACATCGACCTCAGAATTTATTAAAATATTATAACACAGAATTAAATACCGTCAAGGTAAGTTAATTACATTTATAATAATATCATATTCACTCAAAATCAACTACATAAAATTGAATTGGCCTCTATTGTTGTACGAAATTTAGTACATTATCTGTATAATCATCAAGAATATTACTTTTATCTTTTAGACAATGCTTTGTTGACGTATACTTTTGTATTATATAAAATAGTCCTATATTGTGTAGAAAAGTGTACATTTGTTAATTTAGTAAGGGGTGAATTTAAATGTATAAAATTATGAGGAAGGAAGTTCTCAACCCTTCAGTAAAATTGTTGGAGATTGAGGCACCTTATATTGCGCGGAAAGTAGAGCCTGGACAATTTATAATTCTTAGAATAGATGAAAATGGTGAAAGAATACCTCTTACAGTAGCTGATTACGACAGGGAAAAAGGAACTGTAACTATAATATTCCAGGAGGTTGGAAAAACTACGAAGCAGCTTGGAACGTTGGAAGCGGGAGATGCACTTTTGGATTTTGTCGGACCGCTGGGAATTGCTACTGAATTGGAAGCCTATGCCGGGAAGAAAGTGGCGGTAATAGGTGGAGGGCTTGGTTCTGCAATAGCTTATCCGCAGGCAAAGAAACTGCACAAGCTTGGTGCAGAAGTCCACTGTATAACAGGTTTCAGGAACAAAGACCTAATAATACTTGAAAAGGAAATGAAAGAAGTAAGCACAAGACTCATTGTTACTACCGATGATGGTTCTAACGGAGTAAAAGGGTTTGTTACCGATATACTTAAAGGACTAATTGATGAAGGAAATAAATATGATCTGGTGATTGCCATAGGTCCTTTGATTATGATGAAAATGGTTAGCAAACTTACTAAAGAGTACGGCATTAAGACCATAGTAAGTATGAATCCGATAATGATTGACGGTACAGGAATGTGCGGAGGTTGCCGTGTTACCGTAGGAGGAAAAATAAAATTTGCGTGTGTGGACGGGCCTGACTTTGACGGGCATGAGGTGGATTTTGACGAAGCTATGAGAAGGCAGCTTATGTACAAGTCAGAAGAAAAACTGTCAGAGGAAGAGCACGCATGCAGAATTGGATTGAAGAGGTAACATGCAGAGAGAGGGGATGATAATGTGCCAAATATGTCACTTGAAAAGATAAAGATGCCTGAACAGGAGCCTGATGTACGCAATAAGAACTTTCAGGAAGTTGCATTGGGTTATACTGAGGAGATGGCGATTGAGGAGGCGAAAAGGTGCCTGAATTGTAAACACAAGCCCTGTGTAGGCGGGTGTCCTGTAAATGTTAAGATACCTGAATTTATAAAGCTTGTATCGGAAGGAAAATTTGAGGAAGCGTATCACAAGATCAGAGAGACAAATAATCTTCCTGCAATTTGCGGCAGGGTATGTCCACAGGAAACTCAGTGTGAAAAATACTGCGTAAGAGCCAAAAAAGGTGAATCAGTTGGCATAGGACGTCTTGAAAGGTTTGTAGCGGATTGGTACATGGCAAATTGCAAAACAGAGGTTGAGAAAGTTCCCGGCAATGGAAAAAAAGTTGCAGTTATAGGCTCCGGACCTGCAGGTTTAACATGTGCGGCTGATCTTGCAAAGATGGGCTATGATGTAACCATATTTGAAGCTTTCCACACAGCCGGAGGAGTTTTGATGTATGGCATACCGGAGTTCAGGCTTCCTAAGGAGCTGGTTCAGAAAGAAATAGACAATGTAAGGCAGCTTGGCGTGGATATTAAGACCAACATGGTGATAGGCAAGGTTTTATCTCTGGATGAGCTTATGGAAGACGAAGGATTCGATGCAGTTTTCATAGGTACAGGTGCAGGACTTCCAAGCTTTATGGGAATACCCGGTGAAAATTTGAACGGGGTATATTCAGCTAATGAGTTTCTTACGAGAATAAACCTGATGAAAGCATATAAGTTCCCGGAATACGATACTCCTGTAAAAGTAGGAAGGAATGTAGCGGTAGTAGGCGGAGGAAACGTAGCCATGGATGCCGCAAGGAGTGCAAAGAGACTGGGAGCGGAGAATGTGTACATTGTGTATAGGCGTTCTGAAGCAGAGATGCCCGCAAGGCTTGAAGAAGTACACCATGCAAAGGAAGAAGGCATTATATTTAAAAATCTCACAAACCCTGTAAGAATAATAGGCACAGAAGATGGCTGGGTAAAAGGCATGGAGTGCATAAGAATGGAACTTGGTGAGCCTGACAGTTCAGGAAGAAGGAGACCTGTGCCTGTAGCGGGTTCAGAGCACACAATTGATGTGGATACGGTAATAATAGCAATAGGACAAACGCCAAATCCATTGATAAAATCTACTACACCCGATCTTGAAACGCATAAATGGGGCGGGATAATGGCAGATGAAGAGACGGGAGCAACCAGCAAGGAAGGAGTTTTTGCAGGCGGAGATGCTGTGACAGGCGCAGCTACGGTCATACTTGCAATGGGTGCGGGAAAGAAAGCCGCGGTTGCTATAGACAATTACCTTAAGAATAAAAATAAGAATGAAAATAAATAAGAAGAATGAAAGATAAAAATGAAAGATAAGAATGAAGAATACGAAGATAAAAATGAAAGTAAAATGAATGACTGAAAAGCAATTCTTTCAAATGATGAAATTACTCTATGAATATATAAAAGGATAAAATCCTGCACAGCGGTATATAATTCACGCTTGTGCAGGATTTTACTTTTTTTGTTTATTTACTGATTTTAATATAAGAAACAAAATATGAAATAATCGGATAAAAAACTTGCAGTAAAATATACTCTTGTGATATAATTGCTTTGTAAAAAAAATAACAATATCCCAATAGAAATGGTTTAAATACCAGGTTTAAGATTAATGTATTCTACCGGTACACAGGTAGGGGAGCTATGCTATCTCAGTTACCAGGTAAAGTAGGTTAATTAAGCGGCAATTAAACTTGTTTATTATATTGGGAAGGTATTTGTACGCAGTTAAAAGTAATAAAATTACAACAATTACATTAACAGGTATTAATAGGGGGCATTTATATGAAATTATTAAGCAATGTTATGGAGCAGGTTTTAAAAAGAAATCCAAATGAACCTGAGTTTCATCAGGCTGCAAAAGAGGTTCTGGAATCACTGGAGCTTGTAGCTGAAAGACATCCGGAATTTATAAAAGCGGGTATATTTGATAGGATAGTCGAGCCTGAAAGACAGATAATATTCAGAGTACCCTGGGTTGATGACAATGGAAATGTTCGTGTCAACAGAGGCTTCAGGGTTCAGTTTAACAGTGCAATTGGGCCTTATAAGGGTGGCTTGAGATTTCATCCTTCAGTAAATCTCGGAATTATAAAATTCCTTGGTTTCGAACAAATTTTCAAAAACTCTTTGACAGGATTGCCAATAGGTGGTGCAAAGGGAGGAAGTGACTTTGACCCGAAAGGCAAATCTGACGGTGAAGTAATGCGCTTCTGTCAGAGCTTTATGACTGAACTGTACAGGCATATCGGGCCGGATACTGATGTACCTGCCGGAGATATCGGAGTTGGAGCAAGAGAAATAGGTTATATGTATGGCCAGTATAAGAGGATAAAAAATGATTTCACCGGAGTTCTGACAGGAAAAGGCTTGACATGGGGTGGAAGCCTTGTTAGGACAGAAGCAACAGGCTATGGACTTTGCTACTTTGTAGAAGAAATGCTCAAAGCAAAAGGAAAGTCCTTCAAGGGAGCTACCGTAGCAATTTCCGGTTCCGGAAATGTGGCAATATATGCAGCTGAAAAAGCACAGGAGCTTGGTGCAAACGTAGTTACAATGAGTGATTCAAATGGTTACATCTACGATCCGGATGGAATTAAGCTTGATACGGTAAAAAGAATTAAAGAAGTCGAGAGAAAGAGAATAAAAGAATATGTTAAATATCATCCGTCAGCTCAATATACCGAAGGTTGCACCGGTGTATGGACAGTGAAGTGTGACATAGCTCTCCCATGTGCAACTCAGAATGAGATAGATGAACAGTCAGCAAAAACACTTGTTGCCAATGGCTGTTATGCAGTTGGAGAGGGTGCAAATATGCCTTCAACAAATGAAGCAATTGAAGTATTCCTCAATGCGAAGGTTCTGTTCGCTCCTGCCAAGGCAGCCAATGCAGGAGGTGTGGCAACTTCAGCTCTTGAAATGTCCCAGAACAGCATGAGGTACTCATGGACTTTTGAAGAAGTTGATGCAAAATTGAAACAAATCATGGTAAATATATACAAGAATGCAAGCGCTGCTGCAAAAGAATATGGATTTGAGGACAATCTTGTAGTAGGTGCAAATATAGCTGGTTTCATGAAGGTTGCAAATGCTATGTATGCACAGGGTATAGCATATTAAGTGAACTTGATAAACTTGTTGTGCCAGGTAATGAAATAGCTTCGTTGAGAGCTTTAGAGACAGTTAGCGAAGTGAAGGATAAGGCAATTTTAATGAGCAAAACAAATTGATTTGCCTCGTAACGGGTATATTAACTGTTCTATAGCAAGCTTATTGGCTTTTAAGCCAGTAATAGGAATTCCTGCTATCGAAATACCGGCACAACAAGTTAAATTGAGTTATCGTGTTATCCTGTCATGACATATTAAGCTCTTATGTTATAAGAACTGCATTCCAGCGATATGTACCATATTGTTCCACAAATTAATTACAATTTGCTTCTTGACAATATTGTTTGCAGTGTGTATAATATCCTCTGCAAGTTGATTTTGTGCGGGTTTAACTCAGTGGTAGAGTGTCACCTTGCCAAGGTGAAAGTCGCGAGTTCGAATCTCGTAACCCGCTCCAACATTCCTGCGGGTGTAGTTCAATGGTAGAACATCAGCCTTCCAAGCTGATTGCGTGGGTTCGATTCCCATCACCCGCTCCAAGTTTTTGAAAGCTCCTGATATTCAGGAGCTTTTAGTTTTATTGTGTATTGTTTTATTCATGCAGGTCTTAGGTTATTTTATGCAGTTTTGCACTTTTTCTTTAAGTTTCTCATGTCTCTGAGGCTGAATAAACATATTCACATTATAGGATAAATGGACTTATATTATCTGTATGTTTGCATATGTGTGTTTACAAAATGCCATATTTAGAGGTGATATCTTGTAAATTTATGTAATGTTGTTTTCTTTTTCAGATGCTTGGTATATAATTAGAATGGCTTGAACTACGTGTGTAGTTTGGAGGTATAATAATGTTTAGTGTTACTTTAAAAGAAATAGTTGAAGAATTTCAGCTCGAAGTTGTTACTGAAAGTGGAGTTTTGGAGGACGTGTTGGTTACAACACCGGACGTCAACAGGCCGGGCTTACAGCTTGCGGGATATTTAGATTATTTCGGAGCGGACAGAGTTCAAATTATCGGGAAAGTTGAAACGTCTTATCTGGAGTCGCTGTCGCCTGGAGAAAGATATGACAGGCTTGATAATCTTTTTAGCTACTCCTTCCCCTGCGCTGTCATAACCAGGGGTCTGGAGATTTTCCCCGAGATGATTGAAGTCTCAAAAAAATATAAAATACCTATTCTGAGGACACAAGATATAACATCGATATTTTTAGGCGGGTTAATCAGGTATTTGAATGTACAGCTTGCTCCAAGGGTAACAAAGCATGGTGTTCTTGTAGAGGTATACGGAGAAGGAATACTGATACTTGGTGAAAGCGGTGTAGGCAAAAGTGAGACTGCTCTCGAACTGGTCAAGAGGGGTCACAGGCTTATAGCTGATGATCTGGTGGAAATAAGGAGAGTGTCTGACAAGACCCTTCTTGCCACAGCACCGGACAGAATCAGGCATTTTATTGAAATTCGCGGAGTAGGGATACTTGATGTTAAGAACCTTTATGGCATGGGTTCGGTTAAGGTTATGGAAACAATAAGCCTCATCATAAATCTTGAGCTCTGGGATGAAAACAAAAATTATGACAGACTTGGCCTGGATGACCAGTATACTGAAATATTGGGAATAAAGGTGCCTTCACTTACCATTCCTGTACGGCCCGGGCGCAATCTTGCCATTATTGTTGAAGTTGCGGCAATGAATACAAGGCAGAAGAGCATGGGCTATAATGCTGCGAAAGTGCTAAGTGACAGAATGATGAGGGAATTAAGAGAATCACAGGAATAAATGAAGAGCATGCAAACCACCAGGAAAATAAAAAAAGAATTACAGTAGTTTAACTAAGAATAAAGAAAAAATAAGTGGCAATAAAAAGTAAATAAGATAATAAAATAAAGGGAAAATGCGGCAGAATTGCAGGAGGTTCAGAATTGAAACTAGTAGTAGACGCACACGTACATACCATTTCAAGTGGTCATGCATACAGCACAGTTCAGGAAATTGCAAGAGAAGCGGCCAATAAAGGTATAGAGATGTTTATTGTAACCGATCATGGTCCTTCCATGGAAGGAGCACCCTCACTTCTTCATTTTGCTAATTTAAAAGTGATACCCAATGAAATATGTGGAGTAAGAGTAGCAAAAGGTGTTGAGGCAAATATAATTGATTATTCGGGCAATTTGGATGTGCCGGCGGGATACCTTAAAAGACTGGATTTTGTTATCGCAAGTCTCCATGATGTATGTATAAAGCCGGCAACTGTAGAGCAACATACAAACGCTTTAATAAAAGTTCTGGAAAATCCCTATGTTGATGTAATTGCCCATCCGGGAAATCCGGTGTTTCAGGTAGACATAGAAAAGGTTGTAAAGGCCGCTGCGGAAAACAAGAAATTGATAGAGATAAACAACCATTCCTTTGATGTAAGAAAGGGATGTGAAGAAAACTGTGAAAAATTTATACGTGCCTGCTGTGAAATGGGGGTTCAGATGGTTTGCAGCAGCGATGCACATATAAGTTTTGAAGTAGGCTGCTTTGATAATGTACTGAAATTATTTGACAAAGTAAAAGTTTCTGAGGATTTGGTGCTGAGTACCTCGGTAGAGAGATTTGAAGAATATATATTGCAGAAAAAAAGACGGCTTAATCTGATATAAGAGCGAAGCTCGAATATTATTACGCAGCTGCCTGTTTGCGCAGTAACATATGGAAGGCTAAACTGAAACATGGCAGTTAATCAAAAAAACGTGTAAAAAAAAGCGTATAAATGAAAAAGAGTATAAAAAGTCTTATTTTCTGCATATATATCAAACATAGTGAAAAAGAATTGTGAAGTAATCTCTCATAAAACCAAAAAGTAAAAAACTCAAAGTTAAAACTTAAAAGTTAAAAGCTGAAAGTTGGAAGTTATAGGCTAGATGTTAGAGGTTAAGAGCTGAAAGTTAAAGTTTAGTAGCTAAAAGCTAAAAAAGTAAAAAGCTTTTTGTATGAAGGAGTGTTTGATTTTTGCAGAAAGAATTGGTCGCAGAGCTGATTAGAAATATAGTAGGCAAAGAAAATGTTTTAATAGATGAGCCAATGTCGAAACATACTTCCTTTAAGGTTGGAGGAAATGCCGATTTATTGGTTTTGCCGCAAAATACGGATCAATTGATCGAAATTGTGCAGATATGCAGGGAAAGAGAATATCCGTTTTTTGTAATGGGCAATGGCACCAACCTTATTGTCAAAGACAAGGGCATAAGAGGAGTAGTTATAAAAACTTTTGGCGGACTTCAAAATTTCAGAGTCTGTGATGATATGATTGAGGCTGAATCAGGCATTCTGCTTTCGAAACTCTCAAACATCGCGTTAAAGAACAGTTTGACAGGGCTTGAATTTGCTTCGGGTATACCAGGTACCCTTGGTGGTGCTGTTGTAATGAACGCCGGAGCATATTACGGAGAGATGAAAGATGTTGTTGTATGGACGAGGTATCTGGATAGGCAGGGATTTGTAAAAGAGATAGAATATGAGCAGCACCAGTTTGGATACAGAACCAGTTTTATACAGACAAATGGCGGAATAGTGCTCAAATCCCGGCTTAAACTGCGCAAAGGAAACTGCAGTGAAATTAAAGCACTGATGGATGATCTGGCAAAGAGAAGGAAAGAAAAACAACCTCTGGATATGCCCAGTGCCGGGAGTGTTTTCAAAAGACCGGAGGGGTATTATTCAGGCCAGCTTATAGAGAGCTGTGGACTGAGGGGATATTCTATCGGGGGAGCCCAGGTTTCAAATAAGCACTGCGGATTTATTGTCAATAATGGAAATGCGACGGCTAAAGATATAATTGCACTGATAAAATTTGTACAGGACAAAGTAAAATCAGAATTCGGAGTTGAACTTCAAACCGAGGTAAAGATTGTCGGTGAAGATTAAGAGGGGGAATATTATTGATGAGGATTTTTATTATTACTGGGATATCCGGTGCAGGTAAGAGCTTGGTTGCGAACTATCTGGAGGATCTGGGTTTCTTTTGCGTTGATAATCTGCCTCCTTCACTCATTCCCAAATTTGCTGAGGTGTGTTTCCAGAGCAATGGAAAAATGGATAAAGTAGCCCTTGTAATAGATATAAGGGGAGGAGAACTCTTTAATGACCTGTTTCCTGCATTAGAGACATTAAAGGAAGACGGGTTTAGTTATGAAATATTGTTTATGGAAGCGTCAGACAATGTGCTTATTAAAAGATTTAAAGAAAGCAGGCGTACCCACCCCCTGGCCCCGGAAGGAAGGCTTATAAAGGGAATTATTGAAGAACGCCAGATGCTTAAAAAAGTAAAGGAAAAGGCAGATCACATAATTGACACGTCAAACCTTACTCCCAGGCAATTAAAGGAGGAAATAGTACGCATAATTGGTGATGAAAAGACATATAAAGGAATAATTATAAATATAATGTCTTTTGGATTCAAATACGGAATACCTATAGATTGTGACCTGGTTTTTGACGTAAGATTTATACCGAATCCATACTATATAAATTCAATGAAAAAATTGACCGGAAGAAGTGAAGTTGTAAAAAATTATGTTCTGAAGTTTGAAGAGACGACCAGATTTTTGGACAAGCTGACGGATATGCTGGAATTTCTTATACCTAATTATGTTAAGGAAGGAAAGGCTTCACTTGTTATAGGTATAGGATGTACCGGAGGCAGACACAGATCAGTGGCTATTGCAGATGAGCTTTACCAAAGGTTGCTTGAAAAGCAGCATAGTGTGATCATAGAACATAGAGATATTGATAAAGATAACAGAGGTGCTGGTAGATGAGAATTACTGACTGGCTCAGGCCTGGAATGCGGATTAAAAGATGGCTGCTACTGGGGGTTTTAGGGATTGCATTTATAAGTTTCGGTTTGGCATTTATGGTTAGAAAGGCAAATGTGAGGCCGGTTGAAATGACCCTGGCTGCTTTGCTGATAATATCAGGCTGCTTTCTGATTTTTATTTCTGTAAAATCAGTTGCAAAGACTCTGGTTCATGCCATTTCAAACGGTGGATTCAAAATCTCTCTTGATGCAGACAGACTGAGCAGTCTTTTATATGAGAAACGCATACTTATAAACGGGCCAAAAATAATTGCGATAGGCGGCGGCACAGGGTTGTCAACCATGCTTAGAGGCCTTAAAGAGTTTAGTTCAAATATCACGGCTGTGGTCACAGTAGCTGACGATGGTGGAGGTTCAGGAGTGCTGAGACAGGATTTGGGAATGTTGCCTCCTGGTGATATAAGAAATTGCGTACTTGCTCTTGCTGATACTGAGCCGATAATGCAGCAGCTTTTGCAGTACAGATTCAAGGAAGGAATGCTGAAAGGCCAGAGTTTCGGAAACCTCTTCCTTGCTGCCATGGACGGGATTTCTTCAAGTTTTGAGGAAGCAGTAAAGAAAATGTGTGATGTACTTGCAGTTACGGGGAGAGTACTTCCCGTTACCCTTGACAATGTGCAGCTATGCGCTGAACTGGAAGACGGAACCGTTATTTGCGGTGAATCTAATATCGGGAAGCACAATGAATGGCATCCCGGAAAAATAAAAAAGGTGTTTCTTGAGCCACAGCCGACGAAACCTCTTCAGGAGGTACTGGATGCCATAAAAGAGGCGGATATTATTATTTTAGGGCCAGGAAGCCTTTATACCAGTATTATACCCAATCTTCTGGTGAATGGAATGTGTGAGGCACTAAGGAATTCTGAAGCCTTAAAAGTATATGTGTGCAATGTAATGACTCAACCGGGTGAGACGGACGGCTATTCTGTGTTTGATCATATCAGTGCCATTGAAAAACATTCCTTTAAAGGGATTATAGATTGCTGCATAGTGAATACCGCTGATATTCCTGATTATTTAAAGAAAAAATACAATGACGACGGGGCGGAAATGGTAAGGCTTGACATGGAACTTTTGAACAAGGCCGGAATAAAAGTAATCACAGGAGATTATGTCAGTATAAATAACAATTATATCAGGCATAATTCCCGAAAGCTTGCTGCGACAATCGTGGAACTTGTAGCTGAAACTGTCCTTTCAAAAGATAATAAAAGGTCAATTGACTACTATTATATAAAAGACAGACTGAAAAAAACCAAGGTATAATTCCAGCCCAATGGAATTTTATGAGCCTGAACCGGGAATAATAATAAAATAATTTTTGTTCAGGCATTTCGATAGCATGCTGTCTCATTGCCTGGCACAAAAAGTCAATTTAAGCAAGTCGATGTTGCTGGGAGGATGTACTAATGGCAATGGTATTCGGAAAATCTTACTGGAGAAATTTCGATAGGGGGATTGAAAGAGAGTGGCTTTTGACTAACGGAATTGGCGGGTTTGCATCATCAACTTTAATTGGCGCCAATACAAGAAGATACCATGGCTTGCTTATAGCTTCACTTAAACCACCGGTTCAGAGGCATCTGATTATTTCACAGATTAACGAGAGCATTTCGATAAATGACAGAAACTATGATCTTTATTCCTTTAAAACACCCGGATGTGTTCTGGAGGGTTTTCGATACCTCCAACAGGTTGAGTTTGACTATATTCCCAATTTTATATATGCAGTTGAAGATATACTGATTGAAAAAAAGGTGTGTATGGTATATGGTAAAAATACTGTATGCGTAACTTATCATATAAACAATGGTGAAAACAGTATAAAACTTAGACTTGCGCCTCTTGTCAACTTCAGAGATTACCATGGGGAATCCAGAAGGCATCATATGCAGTTCAGCCGGAAGACATGCCCAAATGGTATTAAAATCAATCCCTATAATCTTGATTTAACCATCGGAATATATTGTAATGAAGGTACGTTTATAGAAATTGAGGATTGCTGGTTTTATAATATGCAATACCCTGTCGAGATGGAGCGCGGTCTTAACCATACCGAAGACCACTATATTCCGGGATATTTTGAAGTGCAGGTTGAACCTGGCAGGGACATGTATATAACTTTGACAGCGACTGTAGAAGATGATGTGAATTGCCTTGACGGAAGGGAAGTAATAGAGGCAGAGCGTGAGAGAATAAAAGGTATAATTGAAGCTTCAGGTTTTACCGACCCCTTTGCCGCAAGTCTGGTTGAAGCAGCGGACAAATTTATTGTTTACAGGAAGTCAACTGATGCAAAAACTATTATAGCAGGCTATCCCTGGTTTGCCGATTGGGGAAGGGATACAATGATATCACTTACCGGTTTGACTCTTGTGACAGGACGTTTTGATGACGCAAGGCAAATATTGTATACATTTTCGAAATATATCAGGGATGGACTTGTACCAAACATGTTTCCCGACGAGGGGGAGGAACCGGCCTACAACAGTGTTGATGCAGCGCTGTGGTATATTGAAGCTGCTGGTAAGTTTGCAGAATATACAAAAGATTACAATTTTGTAAAAGATAAAATATATGCCGTATTGAAAGAAATAATTGAATCTTATGTTAAAGGGACAAGATTTGGTATAAGGATGGATAAGGATTATCTTATAACTGCGGGAGACGAAAACACTCAGCTTACCTGGATGGATGCCAAGGTAGACGGCTGGGTGGTAACACCAAGGCATGGCAAGCCTGTTGAAGTCAATGCTCTCTGGTATAATGCACTTAAGGTAATGGAGAATTTTGCACGCACTTTTGGGGAAGACCCTGATTATTATAAAAACATGGCTGAAAAGACAAAGAGTTCGTTTATTGAAAAGTTCTGGTATGAAGAGGGGCAATACCTATACGATGTAATAACAGACAATTACAAGGATGCCGGCATTCGTCCCAATCAGATACTTTCCGTCAGCCTTCCCTATGCGGTAATTGAAGGCGAAAAGGCGCAAAAAGTAGTGGACAAGGTATGGAAACATTTATATATTCCTTATGGGTTAAGAAGTCTTTCATATGAATGTGAAGGATACAAGGGAATTTACATAGGTGACCGGTACCAACGGGATGGTGCATATCATCAGGGGACTGCATGGTCCTGGCTGTTGGGACATTTTATAACAGCTTTTCTAAAAGTAAACCGGTATTCCGAAAGAAGCAGGCAGGCAGCTGTAAGGCTTTTCATCAACCCGATCAGGGATCATTTGCAGGACGCGTGCCTGGGCTCGATTTCTGAGATTTTTGACGGTGATTACCCATTTTATCCAAGAGGGTGTTTTGCTCAAGCCTGGGGGGTCGGGGAAATACTAAGAGCTTATGTGGAAGATATTTCCCCCTGAAGTAAACCTTTCAGATAGCTAGGGCAATAGATAAATACTTACAAAATTTCGATTATTGTGATATATTTTATTATATAACATTTTGTGTTTATTTTACTTTATTATATTTCTTAATTTTAGAACTACCAAATGTAGAAAGGTTTGGGGGCTTCGCGTTGTCATTTTCATCGTCTGTAAAAAATGAATTGTGTAGAGTTGAAATAAATAATAATTGTTGTATGTACTCTGAATTGGCAGCAGTGATAAGAATAGGCGGCGTTGTAAACTTACCTGACGGAGAGGGTATTAGTATAAGTATTACTACTGAAAATGCTGCATTTGCACGAAGAGTTTTTTCCATAGCCAAAAGCATTTTTAATGTTTATCCTCAAGTTATAATTAGAAAAGGGAAAAAATTAAAAAAGCATACTTCGTATATTGTAGTCATATCATCTTCTTTGGGAGTGCATGAATTTTTAGACAACATAGGTCTGAATCTGCAAATTGCAAATAATCCAAAAGCAAATGATAAGTTATGCAAGTTGGATTTTCCCAGGATGGATATATGCTGCAAAAGAGCTTACTTAAGAGGAGCTTTTTTAGCGGGCGGATCAATAAGTGATCCTGAAAAGACATATCATCTTGAGATAACAAACCACAGCATGGAATCAGCCCTTGAAGTGTGCAGTCTCATGAAGGATTTCGGCCTGAATCCGAAAATAATAAAGAGAAAAAGCAGTTTTATTACATACCTGAAAGAAGGAGAAGATCTGGTTGATTTTTTGAATGTGACGGGTGCTCATGCAGCTCTTCTTGAAATGGAAAATGTGAGAATCATAAAGGAGATGAGGAATAACGTAAACAGACTGGTTAATTGTGAGACTGCAAACCTGGATAAAACAGTAAATGCTTCCGTCAGACATATAGAGAATATAAAGTATATCAGTGAGTATATTGGGTTTGGCAAGTTGCCTAAAGGATTGAGAGAGATTGCAGAGCTGAGGCTTAAATACAGAGATGCAAGTCTTAAAGAGCTTGGAGAGATGTTAGACCCGCCTTTGGGGAAATCAGGCGTTAATCATAGATTGCGTAAATTAGATAGAATAGCACAACAAGATAGAGAACTAAAGGGGGAGAAAAAATGATAAAAAAGACGATAAAAATGACCAATCCAACGGGGCTTAATGCTAAAGCAGCAGCATTGCTTGTTCAGACTGCCGGCAAATTCACTTCAAAGATATGGATTGCCAAGGACGATAAATTGGTGGATGCCAAAAGCATTATGGGATTGATGTCCTTGACGGTTCCTATGGGATCTGAAATTTCTGTGGAAGCAGATGGAGAAGACGAACAATTAGCTATCAAGCGTCTAATAGAACTAATTGAATCAGGTTTTGAAGAATGATGAAGAACAAAGAAGAAGAATAAAGAATTTCATTGAGTTATTTATTTTTTTGTAGATAAAAAATTTTTTTTCAACAAAAGAAGTCATTTTTCTATGAAGGGAATTTGGTTTATGTGCAGAATACCATATAGGTTAATAAATGAACATTTAAAATTTTGAGGAGGGTTATTTTGCACATAAAGTTTTCAAATCGAGGCACTACACTTATCATTAGAATTAACGGAGAACTAGACCATCATACCGCTGAATATGTAAGACAGAAGATAGACAGCGAGATTCTTAAGTCTACTACCAGGAATATAGTATTTGACTTTTCTGAACTGAGTTTTATGGATAGTTCAGGAATTGGTGTAATCATAGGCAGGTATAAGAATATCCGGAAACTGAACGGGAAAGCTGCCGTTGTAAATATAAATGATCAGATAATGCGTATCCTGAATATGTCAGGAATACTAAAGATTATTCCTGTATATAAGAGTTTGGATGAGGCTGTCTCAGCGGTGCAGGAATAATTATTAAGAGGTCGAAAAGCAAAGAAAGGGAGAGAATATATTGATGCAACCGATTAATGAGGTCAAAGTTGAATTTATAAGCAAATCAAGTAATGAATCATTTGCGAGGATTGTCGCAGCGGCATTTGTTTCCCAGCTTGACCCTACAGTTGAAGAACTTACAGATGTTAAAACTGCCGTATCTGAAGCGGTAACCAACGCAATAATTCATGGATATGAAAACAGTAGCGGTTATGTCAGGATGCAATGCAAACTTTACACGGATTCAGTAGAAATTGAGATAGAAGATGACGGTAAGGGCATAGAGGATATTGAGCTTGCAAGGCAACCTCTCTATACGTCAAAACCTGAATTGGAAAGGTCGGGTATGGGTTTTACAGTAATGGAGAGCTTTATGGACAAAGTAGATGTATACTCTGAGCCCGGAAAAGGAACTAAAGTAGTAATGTTTAAGACATTCAAGTCTCTTTCAGAATTAAAATAATTTTTTTGTCGCAATATGTAAAATGGTGTAATAAATACTATAATAAGTAAGTTGAATTACAATGGACAAGGAAGACATGAAGGATGACGAGGAAGAAATGAAGGATATTAATGAAAACGATAAGAATACAATTGAATTGATAAAAAAAGCCAAGAATGGCGATAAACAGGCGCAGTCAATACTGGTAGAGAATAACCTTGGTCTTGTGTGGAGCATTGTGAGAAGATTTCAAAACCGGGGATATGAAGTTGATGACCTCTTCCAGATAGGCTCTATTGGACTTATTAAAGCAATCAATAAATTTGATCCATCTTTTGAAGTCAAATTTTCAACATATGCCGTTCCCATGATAATCGGAGAGATAAAGAGGTTTATCAGGGATGACGGAATTATAAAGGTTAGCCGTTCACTTAAGGAACTCTCCGTGAAGGTCAGAATTACTAAGGAAGTTATGAGCAAGGAGCTTGGAAGGGAGCCATCTATTAATGAAATGGCGGAACGGCTCAATGTCACGCCTGAAGATATTGTTGTGGCCATGGAGGCCGGCTACTCCCCCGAATCACTTTATAATACTCTTGGAGAAGGCGACAGCTCGCAGGTTATGCTGATAGACAAAGTCGATGGAAGCAGTGGAATGAGTGAATCGGATTTAATTGACAGAATAGATTTACAGCAGGTCATTGATACCTTAAAGCCTCGAGAGAGACAAATTATTATTTTGAGATATTTCAAGGAAAAAACTCAGGTTCAGATTGCCAAACTCCTTGGGATCTCGCAGGTGCAGGTATCAAGAATTGAGAAAAAGATTTTGTCCGATATAAGGGAAAGAATAAAACACGTAGATACAATATCATAAAAAATTAGTATAGCATCAAAAGCAAAGTTTAACAAAAAAGTTATATAATAAAAGCAAAATTATATATTAAAGTTGGATTATCATTGAAATTATTTTATAGAAGTTATAACTATTATTTCATATAAAGCTTTTTTTATTTCTTGTTATTATTATGAAAATCTTTTAAAGAAATCAAATCATTTAAAATCATTTCATAAGAGAGAGTAATTGCTTTCTGCTGTTAAAAATTCTTAGAATATTGTTTTTATGTTTATCTAATAATATCTTTATGAAAAGATAAAAAATTAACATGGCTTTTTACAGAGGTGGATGACATGATTGGTATCCTTCACAGATACAGGCTGGTAGTGTTAATACTCAGTCTGATTGCACTTGCTCTGATAATATGGTTTATTGTAACTAATCAGGAAATAGATAAAATCCCATCAAGGGGTACATTTATAACTTTGCTTGGAAATCTGTTGTAAAATTCCGTTTTTAATCAGAAATCTACTATAAAAAAGTAGAGGAGATATATTTATGTACAATATCATGACTAAAAAAGAATATGAAAAATATGCTGAAAAAATAGCACCAAAATCAAATATTGTGCGGAATACAGCCAGAGCGTTTGTGGTTGGCGGACTAATTTGTGTTGTTGGACAGATTATAACCAATTTTCTGAAATCCAAAGGTTATGACATGGATGATACCTCAAACCTGACAGCTCTTATTATGATTTTGATTGGGATAATCTTCACAGGGTTGAATGTTTATGATGAACTGGGCAGGTTTGCAGGAGCTGGATCAATTGTTCCAATAACCGGATTTGCAAACTCAATAGTTTCGCCTGCCATGGAATTTAAAAGTGAAGGCTTTATAATGGGTGTAGGAGCGAAAATGTTTGTAATTGCCGGTCCTGTGCTTGTTTACGGTATATCAGCTTCGGTTGTTATAGGAATAATATATTATCTGCTAAACTTTTAGAGGTGATGACTTTGGCCAGTAAGAGAATCGGTAAACAAACTGTTAAAATAGAAAGTCCCGTAAGTATTGCGGCTACTGCAGCCATTGCCGGACCAAAAGAAGGCGATGGCCCGCTAAGACTGTATTTTGATATGATAATTGAAGATGAGATGTGGGGCGAAAAGAGCTGGGAGAAGGCTGAAAGCAAGATAGTAAAGGAGACTTTTTCCAGGCTGTTAAGCAAGGCTGATAAGACGACGGGAGAAATTGATTATGTCATCGCCGGTGATTTGCTTAATCAATGTATAGCTGCCAATTTTGGCCTTAGAGATTCTGAGATACCATTTTTCGGTGTGTTTGGCGCTTGCTCGACAATAGCTGAGTCGATGCAGCTGGGAACCATGCTTATAGATGGTGGATATGCCGACAATGTTGTGGCCTTAACATCCAGTCATTTTTGTTCTGCAGAAAAGCAGTTCAGATTCCCGCTCGAGCTGGGTACACAGAGGCCGCCTACATCGCAATGGACGGTAACAGGTTCGGGAGCGGTATTATTGACAAACCAGGGAAGCGGCCCTTACATCACATACCTTACAACTGGCAAAATTGTGGATATGGGAATAAAAGATGCGAACAACATGGGAGCGGCAATGGCTCCTGCGGCTGTTGATACAATTGCAACTCACTTTAAAGACACAGGTTTGCCCATTGACTACTATGATTTAATTGTTACGGGCGACCTTGGACTTGTTGGAAAGACAATATGTGCAGATTTGCTGAAAAGACACGGATTTGATATCAGTGATAGATACAACGACTGCGGAGTTATGATATTTGACTGCAAACGTCAGGACGTTCATTCGGGAGGTAGCGGTTGCGCTTGCTCTGCAACTGTGTTTGCCGGATTCATATACCAGGAGATGATGAAAGGTAATCTTAACAGGGTGCTGTTTGTTCCTACCGGAGCACTTATGAGTACTACAAGCACACAGCAGGGTGAAAGCATACCGGCTATTGCACATGCTGTCAGTGTAGAGAGAGATTTAAGCAGCTGATAATTTTTTGATTTACTTAAATAAGATGTTTGTCTTAGTACTTATATAGATTGGGGTGTTATGATGCAGAATACGTTTATGACATATTTAGGAGCATTTATAGTAGGCGGAATAATTTGTGCTATCGGACAAATTCTAATTGATAAGACCAAGCTGACATCGGCAAGGATACTTGTACTTTTTGTAACCACAGGAGCTGTACTGGGCGGCTTAGGTATATATGAAAAAATTGTGCAGATTGGTGGAGCCGGAGCAACTGTTCCGTTGACCGGTTTTGGCTATAACCTTGTAAAAGGTACTATGAAAGAGATAAATCAGCACGGTCTTCTGGGTGCCTTTACAGGCGGAGTAAAGGCTGCGGCGGCAGGTATTACTGCTGCAGTGTTTTTTGGTTACCTTGCTTCGGTGGCATTTACTCCAAAAGCTAAAAGATGATATGGCAGGTGTAATATGGAAAAACGTAAAGTAATTCTGGTAACTGACGGGGATAGTGTTGCATTGGAAGCAGTGCAAGTGGCTGCCCGCAATATTGGTGGCAGGTGCATATCTGCCTCTGCAGGAAACCCCACTTTACTTACCGGGCAAGAGATTGTGGAATTGATAAAACAAGCTGATCATGATCCTGTTGTGGTTATGGTGGATGACAGAGGAAAAAAAGGTGTTGGACCTGGGGAAATGGCAATGAAGATAATAGCTGAGGATGAAAATATAGAAGTACTGGGAGTTGTGGCTGTGTCATCCAATGGGAAGGATTGCAATGGCTTGAAAGTAACCTGTTCGATAACAAAAGATGGTACAGTGGTAGATGGAGCTGTAGATAAATACGGAAATAAACTCAAAAAAGATAAAATATGTGGTGATACATTAAGTGTGTTAAGGGGTATGAAAGTACCGGTTATTGTAGGTATGGGCGACCCGGGTAAAATGGATTTTAAAGATGAAATAATGAAGGGCGCACCAATAACTACCAAAGCTTTAGAGGAAATATTGAAAAGAACAGGATATTTGCATTAGACAATAAGACGGGATGAAATAAGACAGGGGACGAAATAAGACAGGGGACGAAATAAGACAGGGGACGGTTCTGTGTCTGTATCAGACACAGAACCGTCCCCTGTCTTATCGCCTTCTGTTGTCTTCGCTGTCTTATTTTTGCTTCTTTACCTTTTACTTAAATTTTAATAAAATAAATTTAATATTATCTCGTAAACAACAGTATTTTTGAAGAAAGGATATCAGCAAGTGGTAGTATTGGAAAAATGCCCGGATTACAATAGTGACAATGTTTATATGGCTGTAAAAAAAGCTATAGACAGACTTGGCGGAATAAATAAATATGTAAAGCAAGGTATGAAGGTATTAATAAAACCAAATCTGGTAATGAAGAAATCGCCTGATGAAGCGGCTACGACACATCCTTCCGTTGTTGAAGCCGTTGCAAGAATTGTTTCTGAGGCAGGAGGCAATGCGATTATTGCTGATAATCCCGGAGGTATAATCACTGAAAAGGTACTTAAAGGGATATATTCTGTCTGTGGAATGAAAAGTGCTGCGGAGAAGTCAGGAGCTCAATTGAACTATGACCTTGAAGAGGCGGAATTGCAATTTCCCGGGGGTAAGTATTTAAAAAAAGTTATTGTCAGCAGGCCTTTCGCTGAAGCCGATATCATTATAAATGTGCCAAAGCTCAAAAGCCATGGACAGATGGTTTATACCGGGGCGGTAAAGAACATGTTTGGCGCAGTGCCCGGGGTGCTGAAAGCAGAATACCACTTTAGAATGCAAGAGCATAAAGATTTTGCAAATGCCCTTATTGACATATTTTTAAGCACCAAACCATCATTGAATATAATGGACGCAGTTGTGGGAATGGACGGCCATGGGCCAACGGCAGGAGATCCAAAGCCAATAGGGCTTATTTTAGCCGGGGAAAATGCATTTGAACTTGATTACACTGCATTGAACGTAATAGGTGTCAGTCCTTTTGACGTACCTATCATCAGGGAAGCTGTTGAAAGAAAGTTATGTCCTTCAAGCATTGAAGATATTAGTATCGAAGGCGTAGATCCTGACAGTGTCAGAATACACGGTTTTAAAATACCACATCTGGGTGCACTCAGAACTATACGCTTTTTTGACAACAGGGCATTTAATATGATTTCAAAAGCTTTGAGGCCAAGCCCTGTTTTCATACATGGCAAATGTATCGGATGCGGTGAATGCGCAAAGAACTGCCCGGCCAAAATAATAGAAATGATTGACCGTAAACCTGTTTTCGATATCTCAAAATGCATTCGTTGCTTTTGCTGCCAGGAATTATGTCCAGTTAAAGCAGTTACGAGTAAAAAATCTATATTTACATATATTAAAGATTTTCAGATAAAATGTCGAAAAAAGTTTTGCAAAAAGAAGGATTTTTCCTCTTAATAAAGAATATTAAAAGGATATGTGGTATTCTTTGCCAAGTATTAGAAAAACATATATAGATATAGAGACCTTATGACCATATCCAGTTATTATTTTGCTAATGTTCAGCAATGACTATTTAGAAATAGTTTCACAACACATTGGACAATATAGCATAAAAGGTGGGAATTGTTGGATGAATGTTGAATATATAAATCCATTTATTGAAGCAAGCAAAACAGTATTAAAACAAATTACAGGTATTGATGCAAAGCTTGGCAAAGTGTATTTAAAAAACTCTCCTTATAAAAGCGACAGTATCGTTGTAATTGTAGGGCTGACAGGAATGATCAGGGGTCAGGCAATATTTGCTATGAGTAAAAATACGGGTATCAGCATAGCTTCAAACATGATGGGAGGCATACAGCTTGTTGAATTGGACGAAATGTCCAAAAGTGCCATAGGAGAACTTACAAACATGATTTTAGGAAATGCTGCTACAATTCTATATAATAAAGGTATAGGAATTGAAATAACACCTCCGTCGCTTTTAATGGGCGAAAACATGGAAGTTTCGGCAAGCAAGCTACAGACAATATGTATTCCCCTCATGCTGAATGAAGGAGGTATTTTAGAGATTGATATAGCAGTTGAGAAATAGGATATTTTACATATATATATATGTCATAATGAAAAATTTATAGTTAATTTGATATAAAATGAATAATATAAAATGGCTTTAAGGCCATTTTTATTTTATAAGGTATTAAATTATGTGATAATATATCATATGGAAAAAGTCTTACTGGGGGGATAATATTTGCCATTAAATATTGTACTTGTTGAACCTGAAATACCGCAAAATACCGGAAATATTGCAAGAACCTGTGCAGCTACAGGCAGTATTTTGCATCTGGTAAGGCCTCTGGGTTTTTCAGTTGAAGATAAATATCTTAAGCGTGCCGGGCTTGATTACTGGAATTGGGTAGATGTCAAATACTACGACAGTTTTAATGAGTTGAAAAACCAGTACCCGGAAGCAGAATTTTTTTACTCATCCACAAAAGCCTTGAATGCTTATACTGATGTCAGGTACAGTGACAACTGTTTCCTCGTATTCGGAAAGGAAACGGCGGGATTACCTGAGGAGCTTTTAAAAGAGAACAAGGAACGTTGTATAAGAATACCAATGAAAGAATGTATAAGATCTCTGAATCTTTCTAACTCTGTTGCCATAATAGTATATGAAGCATTAAGGCAGCAGAACTTCAAAGGGCTTGCCAGCAGTGGCAAGCTCACAAAATACAGCTGGGAGTGATTTGTATGGTTAATATAAAAAGATTGGTTGATAACTTTGTAAATCTTGTAAAGATTGACAGCCTTTCAATGCAGGAAAGGCAGATGGTTGATGCATTAACATCAATTCTTGAGGGGATGGGCCTTTCGGCATATGAGGATAATACAGGCGAAAAAATAGGAGGAAATGCAGGAAATCTTATCTGTACCGTAAAAGGCAGCAAGGATGTGCCTCCAATACTTTTAATGGCTCATATGGATACTGTTACACCCGGAAATGGCAAAACTCCTGTTATCGAAAACGATATCATTAAAAGTGACGGGACTACCATACTGGGCAGCGACGATGCAGCAGGCATAGTCTGCATACTGGAAGCACTGAGAGTTATAAAGGAAAATGCCATTGAACACGGGGACATCCATGTTGTATTTACCGTAGCTGAAGAAGTAGGCTTGCTGGGTGCTAAAAACCTTGATTACACAACGATTAACGCTAAATATGGATTTGTCCTTGATGACGGAGGACAAATCGGAGGCGTTGCGGTTAAAGCGCCATCACAAAATATTATTGATATAACAATCAAAGGCAAGGCTTCCCATGCAGGAATTGCCCCTGAAAAAGGTGTAAGTGCTATACAAATTGCTGCAGAAGCCATTTCTAATATGAAGCTGGGAAGAATTGACCATGAGACTACCGCTAATATTGGCATAATAAAGGGCGGACAGGCAACAAATATTGTGTGCGATTTTGTTGAAATAAAAGCTGAAGCACGGAGCCGTGATAAAAATAAATTGGATAGTCAGACCGCACATATGAGGGAATGTATGGAAAAGGCAGCGGAAAAATATGGCGGTTCTGTTGAATTCAAATCAGAGCTTGAATATCCTGCTTTTGTGATTAATGAAGATGATGATATTATAAAGATTCTTAAGAAAGCCGCTGCAGCTGCAGGTTTGGAATTAAGCCTTGAAGAAACAGGGGGAGGCAGCGATACAAATATAATTAACGGAATGGGAATACAGGCTGTAAATATTTGCATAGGCATGGATAAAGTACATAGTGTTAATGAACAGATTAAAATTGATGACATGGTGCGTGCGGTTGAATTTCTCGTTGAAATAATTAAAGCTGTTGAATAGGTCAACTGCAATTGAATAGGTTACTTACAGTTGAATAGGTAATTATTGTTCAATAGGTTAATTGCTGATGAATAGATTAATTTCTGCTGAATAGGCTGATTAATGTTGATTAATAAAAAAAGGAGGGAGATTTATGATTAAACGTATAGGTGTTCTTACAGGCGGAGGAGACTGTCCGGGATTGAATGCTGTCATTAGAGCTGTCGTCAGGACTGCAATGTTGAAGTATGGTTATGAAGTTTTCGGATATAAAAACGGATACAGGGGATTAGTATTGAATGATTTTGTGAAATTCACTTCAGATGATGTCTCAGGTATTTTGGACAAAGGAGGCACAATACTCGGCACATCAAATCGTGATAACCCATTTGAGTTTAAAGTTGAAAAAGATGGGGAAATAAAATATATGGATATGTCCGACAGGATAATTGAAAATATGGACATATTCGGAGTTGACGCTCTTATTGTAATTGGCGGAGACGGAACTCTCAAAGGAGCGGAAAGGCTTTACCGCAAGGGGGTTAAGGTTATAGGAATCCCAAAGACCATAGATAATGATATTTCATCAACAGATTTTGCCGTTGGGTTTATGACTGCAGTGGATATTGCCACCGATGCCGTAGACAAGCTGCACTCTACCGCTGAATCATACCACAGGGTAATGATTCTGGAAGTTATGGGAAAGCATGCAGGCTGGACGGCATTGGAGGCCGGTATTGCCGGAGGGGCGGATGTTATACTGATACCGGAGATACCTTATGACATAAATAAAGTGGCTCAAAAAATACTGGAGAGAAGGAATGTAGGCAAGCATTTCAGTATAGTGGTTGCTTCAGAAGGAGCAAAGTGCATTGACGGCAAAATAGCTGTGGAGACTACCAATGATGAGTACTCAGACCGCATAAGGCATGACGGAATAGGAAACAGGCTGGCGGATTATCTGGAGAGTCTTACAGGCATTGAATCAAGGGTGACGGTATTGGGACACCTTCAAAGAGGAGGAAGGCCTAATCCTTTTGACAGGATACTCTCCACCAGATACGGGGTTGCTGCAGTAGAGCTGGTTGACTATGAGAAGTTTGGTACTGTGGTAAGCCTTCAGCAAAACAGGATAACTCATGTAACATTTGAGGAAGCAGTGAGCCAACGCAAGCAGGTGCCTCCTGACGGTGAGCTTGTCAGAATAGCTAAAAGTGTAGGAGTAGGATTCGGTGACTAACTGACATAATAACTGGCAAAAGATTGGAAGCGATTATACGATGGAATTTAAAGAAATAGAAATAAGTGACAAAAACCTTATTGCTACATATTTGAGCAAATACAGCCCAAAAGCTTCTGAAATGAACTTCACAAGTTTATTTATGTGGAGAATGTATTTCGGGTTCAGATTCACTGAGATCGACGGCCTTTTGTGTATTGTTTCAATGGCAAGTGAAAAGGAACCGTATGCTCTGATGCCAGTGGGGGATATTAATGAGCAGAATTTCAGTGCAGCTGTAAATGCTCTCAAAGAATACTTTAATAAGAAGCTTGACAAGCCTCTTGTATTTCGTATGGTTGAAGAAGAAGGCCTTAATTTCTTTAAACAAATTCCCAACTTTGAAGGGAAAATAATTTATGACAGGAACAACAGTGATTATCTGTATCTTGCAAGTGATCTCATAAACCTTAAAGGGAAAAAGTTCCATGCAAAACGCAACCATATAAACAGGTTTATAAGAGAGCATGAGTATGAGTATGTTGAGTTGGACAGCACATTGTTGGATGAGTGTGCCAGGATAATGGACGAATGGTGCGAAAAAAGGGTGTGCGATTGCGGGAGAGGCGTCTATTGTGAAAGACATGCTAACCTGGAGCTGTTAAATAACTTCGAAAAGCTTGACTGCAAAGGTGCGCTTATAAAGGTTGACGGGCGCTTTGAGGCATATACGGTGGGAGAGGCGCTTAACAGCGATACGGCTGTAATTCATGTAGAGAAGGCAAACAGCGATATACATGGCCTCTATACCTTTATTAACCAGCAATTCTGTAAAAGAGAATGGGGACACATGAAATATATAAACAGAGAGGAAGACATGGGTATAGAGAGCTTGAGGAAGGCAAAACTCTCATACAATCCTGTAAGCCTGGTTAATAAGTATTCCATATTTATTTGACCGGCAACTGTTACCAGTAGAAGATATACCTTTATTACGCATATTTTACACATAAATGAACAATATATATCTATATGGTAAATATAGAGACATTGTTAAATATTTAATAATTTTTATGTCTAACTATTGAAAATGAAGAAAAAATAATATAAAATGTAGTTTGGCAAAAAATTTTAATCATAGCGTTAGTTGTTTATAAAATACTTTGCCGAAAGCCAATGACTTCAGTTATTGGGATAAAGGCTTAAATCTTAGCTTAATAAGCTAAGCGACAAGTATAAGTCGTAAAAATAGAACAGCAGACTTTGGGGAACTACGGATACCAGAAATGGACTTCCGACTACCACCAGAGAATCCCTGACTTTAGCCTCGGGGAGTGTCAATATTGTTAGTGTTGATAAAATAATTAATTACATAGGAGGTATGATTAAATGGCAGTAAAAATAGGTATTAACGGATTTGGAAGAATAGGCCGCCTGGTTTTCAGAGCTGCAATCAACAATCCTGAAATTGAGGTTATGGGTATTAACGATCCTTTTATTGACCTTGATTACATGGCTTACATGCTGAAATATGATACAGTTCACGGTCAGTTCAAAGGCACAATTGCTATCGAAGATGGAAAGCTGGTTGTTAATGGAAAGAAAATCAGCGTATATGCTAGCATGAGCCCTGAAGAGATTCCGTGGAAAGAATGCGGAGCAGAGTACATTGTTGAATCTACAGGAGTATTTACTGTAACAGAAAAGGCTTCCGGACACTTGAAAGCTGGAGCTAAGAAAGTTGTTATCAGTGCTCCTTCAAAGGACGCTCCAATGTTTGTTATGGGCGTAAACAATGATAAGTATACTAAGGACATGGATGTTGTATCAAACGCTTCATGTACTACTAACTGTCTTGCTCCTCTTGCAAAGGTTATTCATGACAACTTTGGTATTATTGAAGGTTTGATGACTACTGTTCATGCAACAACTGCAACTCAGAAGACTGTTGACGGACCTTCAAAGAAAGACTGGAGAGGCGGACGTGCAGCTGCAGGTAACATTATTCCTTCATCCACCGGTGCTGCAAAGGCTGTTGGCAAGGTTATACCTGAACTGAACGGCAAGCTCACAGGTATGGCTTTCAGGGTACCTACACTGGATGTTTCCGTAGTTGACCTGACATGCCGTCTTGAGAAGCCTGCAACATATGAGGATATCAAGAATGCTGTTAAGAAAGCTTCCGAAAACGAACTTAAGGGAATCCTCGGATATACTGAAGATGATGTTGTATCATCAGACTTCATCGGAGATCCCCGTACTTCAATATTCGATGCAAAAGCCGGTATCTCATTGAATGATAACTTTGTAAAACTTGTTGCATGGTATGACAATGAGTGGGGTTATTCAAACAAAGTTGTTGACTTAATACTCCACATGTCAAAGGTAGATGCACAATAATCATAAAAATAAACAAAGAGCTGCATTAGTTCAGTACTAATGTGACAGGACAAGGTTCGGCATTTCTACCGAACCTTGTTTATTAAATTTATCGCATTTACTGCCAAATTGCAGCTACACCTGCCATATGTTTGCCGGGCAAACAGGCAGCCAGTGGAAAGTATTCAAGTTCGCTTTCAAATTAATAAACTGAAAATTGGAATTGAGGAGAGTGGATACTGTGGGTATGATGAATAAAATGACTATCGAAGATATAGATGTTAGAGGTAAAAAAGTCATTGTAAGAGTTGATTTTAACGTTCCCCTCGATGAGAACGGCAATATTACCGATGACAAGAGAATAAGAGGTGCTCTTCCTACTATTAAATACCTGGTTGACAACAAGGCAAAGACAATTCTGGTGTCTCACCTTGGAAGACCCAAGAACGGATTTGAGCCTAAGTACAGCATGAAACCTGCTGCTGAAAGACTTAGTCAGCTCCTTGGAATGGAAGTTATTCTGGCAAAGGACGTTATAGGTGAAGATGCAAAGGCTAAGGCTGCTGCTCTTAAAGAGGGTCAGATTTTAATGCTGGAGAATGTAAGATTCCACAACGAAGAAAAGAAGAATGACCCCGCTTTTGCTAAGGAATTGGCAAGTATGGCAGAAATATATGTAAACGATGCTTTCGGAACGGCTCACAGAGCTCATGCTTCAACAGCAGGGCTTGCTGATTATCTGCCGGCGGTATGTGGCTTCCTTATCAAAAAGGAAATCGAGGTAATGGGAAAAGCTCTGTCAAATCCGGCAAGACCATTTGTTGCAATACTTGGCGGAGCAAAAGTATCCGATAAGATAGGAGTTATAGAAAACCTCCTTGACAAAGTTGATACTCTTATTATCGGTGGAGGAATGGCTTATACATTCCTTAAGGCTAAAGGTTATCAGATCGGTGATTCCATATGCGAATATGACAAGATTGATTTGGCAAAAAGCCTTATGAAAAAAGCAGAAGAAAAAGGCGTAAACCTTATGCTTCCTATAGGAAGTATAGTTGGTAAGGAATTCAAAAACGATACAGAGTTCAAATATGTTCCTTCCGATGCAATGCCTGAAGGCTGGATGGGAATGGATATAGGTTCTTTGACTGTGGAGCAGTTCTCAAAAGAAATCAGAAAAGCAAAGACCATAGTATGGAACGGACCTATGGGAGTATTTGAGTTCCCCAATTTTGCATACGGAACAAAGGAAATAGCAAAAGCTGTTGCTGAATCCGGCGCTATTTCAATTGTTGGCGGCGGTGACTCTGCTGCGGCAATCGAACAGCTTGGATTTGCAGATAAAATAACACACATTTCAACAGGTGGCGGAGCATCACTTGAATTCCTTGAAGGAAAAGAGCTGCCAGGTATAGCAGTACTTATGGACAAGAATGCAAGAAAAAAATTCGTTGCCGGCAACTGGAAAATGAACAAAACAGCAAAAGAAGCGGCTGAATTTGTTGAGGCTCTTAAGCCAAGAGTTGCTGACGCTGATGCTGAAGTTGCAGTTGCAGTTCCTTTTGTGTGCATACCTGATGTTGTTAAAGCTGCAGAAGGTTCAAACATAAAAGTTGCTGCTCAAAATATGCATTGGGAAGAAAAAGGAGCTTTCACAGGAGAAGTATCCGGTCCTATGCTGGCTGACCTTGGAGTTGAATATGTAATTATCGGTCACTCCGAAAGAAGGCAGTACTTTGCTGAGACTGACGAAACTGTAAACAAGAAAGTACATGCAGCATTCAAATATGGACTTAAACCCATTGTCTGTGTTGGCGAATCCCTTACACAGAGAGAACAGGGTGTAACAGCCGATCTTGTCAGATATCAGGTTAAGATTGCTTTGCTAGGATTAACAGCTGAGCAGGTAAAAAAATCGGTAATAGCATATGAGCCGATTTGGGCTATAGGCACAGGCAAGACAGCTACAAACGAACAGGCAAATGAAGTCTGCGCTATTATAAGAGAAACTATCAAGGAGCTTTATGGAGAAGAAGTTTCAGAAGCTATCAGAATACAGTACGGCGGAAGCGTTAACGCTGCTAATGCCGCAGAGTTGTTTACAATGTCTGATATCGATGGAGGTCTTGTAGGCGGAGCCAGTCTGAAGCTTGACGACTTTGAGAAGATAGTTAAATACAATAAGTAAAACTTATTGTGTTAAGCCTTTATGGTGTTTGAAGACTGTATCCGGTTTGAATAAAGAAGGTATTTGCATAAGGGCAGGCTATCGTGTCTGCCCTTATTTAATGATATCTCAAAATGTTTTTTACCTGTCAACGAGGCAGGAGTTAATTGGTACATAGAAATAGAACCCTTGAACTGCTTTAAAAGTTTAAAATATGGGTAAATATAATGAGAAATAAAATATAGCTAAAATAATAATAGCTAAAAAATAGTTAAAAAATATAGCTGGAAAAATATTGTTAAAAAAGTATAGCTAGAAAAATATAACTAGAAAAAATATAGCTGAAAACCAAAGATTTAAATAATATTTATATTTGGTATTAATGGGAACACAGAACAAAAAAATGTTTTTGATAGATTGGAAAAATGGAGGTAGCTGTAAATGAAAGATAGACTAACTGCATTAATAATTCTTGATGGCTTTGGAATAAATCCCCGTGAAGAGGGAAATGCAATAAAAGCAGCAAAGACACCCAATCTTGACAGACTTTATGCCCAATATCCCAATACGATTGTCCACACCAGCGGGTTGGACGTAGGACTTCCGGAGGGCCAGATGGGTAATTCGGAAGTAGGACATACAAACATTGGTGCCGGCAGAATTGTATATCAGGAGCTTACAAGAATTACAAAGTCAATAAAAGATGGGGACTTTTTTGAAAAAAAGGAATTTCTCGACGCTGTTGAAAACTGCAAAAAGCACAACTCTAAACTGCATTTGTACGGTCTTTTGTCCGATGGCGGTGTCCACAGCCACAATACACATTTGTATGCACTTGTTGAATTCGCTAAAAGGCAGGGTCTGAAGGATGTCTATATACATTGCTTCTTTGACGGCAGGGATGTGCCGCCTGACAGTGCAGCAGGATATGTTGATGAGTTGGAAGCAAAGTTAAAGGAAATTGGAGTAGGAAAGATTGCTTCCGTTATGGGCAGATACTATGCCATGGACCGAGACAAGAGATGGGACAGGGTAAAAATGGCTTATGATGCAATGACCCTTGGAAAAGGTTTGACTGCTGAGAGTGCGGCACAGGCTGTTTCTGAGTCATATGCAAGAAATGAGTTTGATGAGTTTGTAAAGCCCACGGTTATAGTAGAAAATGGAAAACCGGTTGCTACAATATCTGAAAATGACTCGATAATTTTCTTTAATTTCAGACCCGACAGAGCAAGGGAGATTACCAGGGCATTCACTGATGTGGATTTCGATGGTTTTGAGAGGGAAAAAGGATATTTTCCAGTTTATTATGTCTGCATGACACAATATGATAAAACTATTCAAAATGCAGTTATTGCTTTTAAACCTGAAAACCTCGACAATACCTTTGGACAATATATCAGCAAGCTTGGATACAGACAGCTCCGTATAGCCGAAACAGAAAAATATGCCCACGTAACATTCTTTTTCAACGGAGGAGTCGAAAAGGTATATGAAGGCGAAGACAGAGTTCTTATTCCTTCGCCAAAGGTTGCCACATATGACCTGAAACCTGAGATGAGCGCATATGAGGTGGCTGAGGAAGCTGTTAAGAGAATAAAATCAAAAGAATATGATGTTATTATCCTGAATTTCGCAAACCCCGACATGGTAGGCCATACCGGTGTATTTGAGGCTGCCAGGAAGGCAATTGAAGCTGTTGATGAGTGCGTTGGAAAGGTCGTAGAGGCTATTGAAGAGCAGAACGGTATAGCGCTTATAACTGCAGACCACGGAAATGCTGAGCAAATGATTGACTACGAGACCGGTGGCGCATTTACAGCCCATACAACAAATGTAGTTCCCCTGATAGGTGTAGGGCTTAATGATGTGAAGCTGAAAGAAGGAAGGCTGGCAGACCTGGCACCCACAATGCTTGATATAATGGGACTCAAAAAGCCGGATGAGATGACAGGAAGTTCATTGATTGTTAAATAAAAAAATGCAAAATGGTTAAAATATAGCATATAAAAACGGCTGTACTGTATGGCCTGTGTAATGTACGGCTTAATGTACAGCCTATGTAATATATGGCTTAAAGTGCAGCCTATGTAATATATAACCTGAACAAAAAATAAGTCTGTTTTGACTTGAATATTTACAACACATTAGTTATAGTGTATTCTAATAGTGTTGTGGTTTAGTTTGCCATCACAGGATAAATTTTTAACATAGTTTAATACAGATTAAGTTATAAAAAGAAAGGAGTATGTTTATGAAACAGTATTTAGAAATTGAAAGTGTATACGCCAGAGAGATTCTCGATTCAAGAGGAAATCCAACTGTTGAGGTAGAAGTAATTGTTGAAGGCGGTTTTATAGGAAGGGCTGCAGTGCCTTCAGGAGCTTCCACAGGTGCTTTTGAAGCAGTTGAACTCAGAGATGGGGACAATGACAGGTACCTTGGCAAGGGAGTTCAAAAGGCAGTTGACAATGTTAATAACATAATTGCACCTGAAGTTGAAGGTATGAATGTTTTTGATCAGGTTGCGATAGACAAGCTTATGATAGAGCTTGATGGCACACCTAATAAAGGAAAACTCGGTGCCAATGCTATTTTAGGCGTTTCACTTGCTGTAGCAAAAGCTGCTGCAGAAGCATTGGGTATAAGCCTTTATCAGTACATAGGCGGGGTAAACGGAAAAGTTCTTCCTGTACCTATGATGAATATTTTGAATGGTGGAAAGCATGCCGACAATAGCGTTAATATTCAGGAATTCATGATAATGCCTGTTGGAGCATGCTGCTTTAAGACAGCTTTACAGATGTGTGCAGAAGTATTCCACAATCTCAAGAAAGTATTAAAAGGCAAAGGCTATAATACTGCTGTTGGTGATGAAGGCGGTTTCGCACCAAATCTGAAAACTGACGAAGAAGCTATTCAGGTTATTATAGAAGCTATCGAAAAAGCCGGATACAAACCCGGTGATGATTTCAGAATAGCAATTGACGCTGCTGCTACTGAAATGTATGAAGAAGCAAAAGCTAAGGGAGAAGAAGGCAAGTATTATTTCTGGAAGACTGATATTCTGATGACTAAGGAAGAAATTGTAGATTACTGGGTAAAACTCGCTGAAAAATATCCTATTATTTCACTGGAAGACGGTGTTGCTGAAGAGGACTGGGAAGCATGGAAAATGCTCACTGAAAAGCTCGGAGACAAGATCCAGCTCGTTGGTGACGACCTCTTTGTGACAAATACCGAGAGATTGAAGAAGGGTATTGAAATGGGAGTTGCAAATTCAATACTCATCAAAGTAAATCAGATAGGTACACTGACAGAGACTCTTGACGCTATCGAGATGGCAAACAGAGCAGGCTACACTGCAGTAGTTTCCCACAGGTCCGGTGAAACTGAGGATACTACAATAGCGGATATCGTTGTAGCTGTTAACGCAGGCCAGATTAAGACAGGAGCACCTTCAAGAACTGACCGTGTAGCTAAATACAACCAGCTGCTCAGAATTGAAGAGGAGCTCGGAGATATTGCACAGTATCCTGGGCTTAATGCATGGTTCAATCTTAAGAATAAATAATGGATACGCTAGAATAAATAATTGATGCTTAAGATTAAATATTAGGAATTAATAATGGATATCTGAAACAAATAGCTTATATAGAATGGGACAGGGGCTTAAAAGCCTTGTCCCATTTTTATCTTTCCTGCAATTTCTATCTCTTAAGCAAAAGAAGTCCTTATCTCTTAAGCAAAAGCAAAACACAGTGATTACGCGACTTTAACCTTAATGCAAAAAGCAGCAGAATGAATAAAGACGCCAGTTAATGCAGCAGTAAACCAGCTTGACATAAGTTGCTTATTTGTATAATATTTTATATAGCTGTTTTGTTAATTGTATTGCTGTAACATACAGGAAAATGAATTGAGTTTCTAATTGTATTCATACCAGGATTTGAAATATTAAATATTTTATGAAATATTAAATATTTTATAATATTTTGTCTCATCACTTGTTCTGCTTAAGGGAGATAAATGATATGAAAAAACTAGTATATAGGAGCCCAACTCAATTATTTATTAATATTTTTCTACCTTTTTTGATATGTATTATTTTTTTAATTATATTTCTGTCGATAGGTCTATATATCAACTTTGAAAAAATTGTTCTCGACATGGAATATAATTTTATGGAATCTGACCTGCGAAGTATCAGCCGAAGTGCATCGGTAATGTTTGAAACTGCAAGATCGCTGGCAAAAACCATATATTTCGATGAATCAACCAGTGATTTGTTTTATTCTGACATTGAAGATATAGAGTACATAAGATATTTAAACAAGCTATCCGCGTTTAGGAATATCAATCCATTTGTTTATTCTGTACAGATTTATAACAGCGAAAAATTCTATGTATCTCCAAGCATAAATTTCGTTTATCCCAAATCATCATTTCCTGATGCAGGCATAGTCAGCATCTTAGGGGATATGCAGACATACAAAAGCAATTCGGTAGTTCCCAGAAGAATACCTGACCTGACGGGGTTACAGAATGACGGCAAGGGCGGATTTGTTAATGTATATTCCTACCTCTTTTATGATTCGCAAATGCAGAGCGGAAAAATAAGCGAGGCTATCATTCTGAATATTTATGAAAGTTCGATGAGGGATAGCATAAATAGTTTCAGTAGCGGAAACGACAAAAGAATTTTTATAATAGACAGCAATGGTATGCTGATTACAGAAGATGAGAAATACCCTATGCTGCATGATATGTCCAATCAGAAATACATCAGGGATATATTGAAGTCTGAAAAGAAAAGCGGAAGTTTCAGGGCTGAAGTTGACAATGTCGATTCTTTTATAACTTATGTGTCGGCAGATGTGCTGGACTGGAAATTTATATCCATTATCCCGTATAGCCACATTACTGAAAAAATTGATATGATGAAGGTTAATGCCTATATTTTTGTAGTTATTATATTATTTATAGGAATTACGCTTTCTCTTTACATTTCAAGAAGACTGTATATACCTGTAAGAACAACATTGATTAATATGAGCGCTCTCGAGTTGGAAAGAAAAAGCATATATTACAATAAGAAACAAGAATTCCTGGCAAGCCTTGTAAAATCTTCTACCTGTACCACAGATAATATTGAGAAAAAATTCACCGACCTGAAAGTAAATCTGGATCCACTTTCCAGGTTATTATTGATTGTAATCAGAATAGATAATTATTCAAAATTCTGTAATGAGTATAATCTTGATGACAGAAAGATTCTGAAATTCGGGAGTATGAATATAATCTCTGAAATATTTTCAAAAAGATATCAAAACGAATGTATAGATATAGGGGAGGATTATATAATAGTATTACTCAATTATGAAGATGATCTGCTGCCTTCAAGAAATAACTTTCTAAGTAATCTTATTAATGAAATACAAGAAAGTGTAAAGCAATACCTTCAGTTTTCCATTTCTATTACTGTCGGAGAAGTATTTACAGGTGTACATTTGCTTAACAAACATTATTTAACAGCTTTAGAGCTGTCATATTACAGATATATACTTGGGCGCCAATGTGTAATATATCCTGAAAACATAACAATACTTAACGCAGATGATTATAAGTATCCTATTGATTCAGAAAAATCAATGATTGATTCTCTGATGCTTGGTCACATGGATGAAACCAAGGAAATGTTAAGTAAGATTATTCAGAATTCATTAAATTACGGACAATCTGTTATTAATACAACGGTTTTAAGGTTATTAATTTCAATAAACAATTCTATAGACATACTTCATAGGAACAATGAGATTGAAATTGATTATAATTTTGATACATTCTTAACAAAGTATCGTAAAACTGAAACTATATACGAAGTACAAGCTATGTTCTTTAAACTCTTTGATGATATTTCCGAGCAAATAGAACTAAAAAAGGAATCTAAATATGACAAAATCATAGAAGAGGTTATTAATATAATTGAACGAGAATATATAAATGCAAATCTATCTTTGGAAAGGCTGGCGGAATTAGTTGACATTTCCCCATCATATCTTAGCCGCTTATTTAAAAAGAATAAGTTGATATCTATTAATGATTATATAAATAATATTAGAATGGAAAAGGCAAAAGAATTGCTTTTAGCAACTAAGGAGCCTATTGATAAAGTAATGGAAAAGTCAGGGTTTTTAAGCAGGAGCCACTTTTATACGCTATTTAAAAAATTGTACGGTGTTACCCCAAATCAGTTTAGACAAGGGAAACAAATTTAATAATAGATTAATTTTTTATTTCCCATCTTTATTCTTCCTGTTATTTTTTTTCATGTCTGTAATAAGATACAAAACTAATTGCTATATTTATGTAACAAGTCTAAATCAAAACCATTTAATGACATAATTTTAGAAATTAGAATGTAGTACAAAAAGAGAACACTAATTTTATAGGAATAAGAACAGTTTTTTTAAACAAGAAATTGATATTATTTTTATCTGAATCTACAATTAAGTTCAGTAATTACAAGGGAGTTTTGAGGTAATGTGTAATAAATATTACACTGGTACGTCCTAACATACGCAAAAAGGAAGTGGCATCAAATGAAAGTTTCAACACGAATCCGGTTTGGGACGGGAAAACAAATTCAGCACAATAAGAAAAAACGAAATAGTTTTACAATCAAAGATTTTCAATTGCTAATTCTTGCTACACCAGCAATTTTGGTTATATTTATTTTTAATTATATACCTATAGGTGGTGTGTTTATTGCTTTCAAAAATGTGAATTATAGAGACGGTATATTTAAAAGTCCCTGGGTGGGGTTTGAAAATTTTAAATTCTTTTTTACATCCAATGATGCAATTAGTGTAACACGCAATACATTGCTTTACAATGCTGCTTTTATCTTTTTCGGCACTATAATTGCAGTTTCATTCGCTGTAATGTTGAACGAGATCACAAAAAGGTATGTAATCAAAATATTTCAAACAATATTTTTTCTTCCATATTTTTTCTCATGGGTGATTGTATCATATATGACGTATGCATTATTTTCCCCATTAGGTACTATTACTAACGTATTAAAGAATCATGGTATAAATATTTCGGACTTTTATGCGAATCCATCTTATTGGCCTGTATTCCTCACCCTGCTATACATATGGAAGTACCTGGGTTATTATACTATTATTTTTTATTCGGGAATAATTAGTATATCAGATAAATACTATGAAGCCGCTGCAATAGATGGTGCGTCAAGATTACAAACTATAAGGTTTATTACTCTTCCGCTTTTGACACCGTTGATTGTGATTATAACGTTGCTTGCGATAGGTAGAATTTTTTATAGTGATTTTGGATTATTTTACTCAGTGCCGATGCAAAATGGGCAATTATATTCGGTGACTCAAGTTATAGACACATATGTATTCAGAATATATAGATCTAGTGGAGATGCTGGCATGGCTACTGCTGCAGGACTCTACCAATCCTTTATAGGCTTTCTTTTGGTGTTGGGCAGTAATTACACAATAAAGAAGATATATCCAGAGTATGGTATTTTTTAAGTGATGATGAGGTGATGATATTGAAAGCCAGCCTTATAGAAAAATTAGTAATTTATACGATATTTATTATATTCAGTTTTACATGTATTTTACCACTGATAGCAATAATCTCAATATCGTTTTCCAATGAAATGGATATTGCGTTAAAGGGTTATAGATTAATTCCTCATCAGATTGACCTTTCGGGATACGCTTTTGTACTTAAAAAACCTATGATGATATTAAATGCATATAAAATTTCCTTTATTGTTTGTGCTTTGGGGACGGCACTAAGCATATTTATCGTATCGGGTATAGCATATTCATTATCACGACATGACTTTAAGTTAAGAAAGCAATTAAGTTTCTATGTCTTTTTTATAATGCTTTTTAATGGAGGTTTAGTACCGTGGTATATGCTTATCGCAAAGTACTTGGGTTTAAAGGATAGTATATGGGTACTTATACTGCCATACCTTGCCGGACCCTGGTTTATTTTGGTACTCAGGACATTTATGCGAAAGATACCTATAGAGCTTATAGAGTCATGCAAGATAGATGGGGCAAACGAATTCAAAATATATTTTATGGTAGTATTACCCCTGTCAAAATCAGGTTTGGCAGCGATTGGACTTTTTATATTATTGCAATATTGGAACGACTGGTGGTTAAGCCTTCTATTCATAGAAAAAGACGGTATGATCCCTCTACATTCGATGCTTTATATAATAATGGGCGATATCCAATTTTTGACAAATTCATATTTAATACCTTCAACGATAGGCTCAACGGATATGCCAAGAGAGTCTTCAAGGATGGCTATGGCAGTACTAGCTGCCGGGCCTATGTTGTGTGTATTCCCATTTTTCCAAGAATATTTTGCTAAGGGTCTTACTATGGGAATGCTTAAGAATTAACAAGAACTGCTATTGTGCAATTGTGTATGTAATATATTCTATGTACCAACAAATAAATACTAATTTGCTGCTATAATTAAAAAGAATGAATGTCTATTCATAATTAACAAGAATAAAGGGGTTAGAGAAGGAGGGTATTGGATTACATGTCAAGTTCTAGGAAAGCTCTGGCACTTTTAATTGCATCAATTATAATAATAGGACCTGCTTTGACACTAACCAGTTGCGTCTATAAAAATGGAGAAAAGCTACTAGCGACAGATAAGGAAACAGCTCAAGCAAATGGTGAAGGAGAATCATTGCATAATGGCTTACCGTATGTAACGCTTACTTATTATTTTCCTCATAATATTCAACCTGGTCAGGACGAAGTTTATGATGAGTTCAACAAAAAGTTAAAAGAAAGAATAAATGCTACCATTGATTTTAAAGGAACAGTTTGGGCTGATTATGCAAACAAGATACAGATGCTGGATGCATCAGGTGAAGAATATGATCTTTGCTTTACTTCCAATTGGATGAACAGCTATATACAAAACGCATCAAAAGGTGCATATCTCCCACTGGATGATCTACTTGTTGAATATGCTCCCAAGACTTTTGCCCAGGTTCCTATGCAATACTGGGATATTTCAAGGGTCAGAGGAAAGATATATGGGGTGATTAACTATCAAATAATGGTTAGGTGTGCGGCGGTTGCTTCAGAAGAGGAAAAGTTAAAAAGGCATAAATTTGACTTGAAAGCTGAGACAAAACCAAATGATTTGAGAAGCCTTGAACCATATATAGAAAAAGCTATTAATGATGTTCCCGGTTCTTATACACACGTACTATTAAGTGATATGAGTGAGTACTGCAGACTTGATACACTGGTTGGCTCAAATACTCCCGGAGCAATTGACGTAGATGCCGGTAATACAAAAGTAATTAACCAGTTCAAAGACTCAAAACGTTACAGAGACCTGGTTAAACTTTTACAGGATTGGAATAAAAAAGGCTGGCAAGCTGCAGATGTAAGAATAACAAGAAAAGTTGATGACCCAATTGATGACAGGGCTCGTAAATTTGTTATAGGCGTAGGCGGTGCATACACACCGTATCTTGAAGGAATAAGTTCATTAGGTTATGGCTTCCATTCACTCGTTGTTCCCTCAGGAAAGCCTATTGCCACAACAGGTGGTGTGATTTCATCTTTGACGGCTATATCCAGAAATTCAAAAAACCCTGAGAGAGCGATGATGTACCTGGAGGAAATCAATACAGATACGGACTTATACATGACTTTGAATTATGGAATAAAAGGTAAACACTGGGATGTTGAAGACGGTTTCATGGTTCAAGGTCCAGAGCAGCAACAGTATAACCCGAATGTTTCATGGATGCACGCGTGTATGTTTACAGGAATTCCTGCAAAAGGTCTCCCAAAAAATATATGGGATCAAGTTAAAGAAATGAATGAAACTGCGGATAGGTCGCCATTGCTTGGCTTTACATTTAATTCAGAACCTGTAAAAGCTGAGGTTGGTAAGTGCCAGGCAGTATACGATGAGTACTATAGAGCAATAGAAATAGGTGCCATAACAGATGAACAGTATCAGGAGTTTCTTGATAAACTGGATGCTGCCGGTGCTGAAAAAATTATTGAAGAGATGCAAAGACAGGTTGATGAATGGCTGGCTTCCAGGGAAAAGAACAGCGAGGAACAATATAATTAATTCATATAAAATTATTATATTGGGGATGATGTAATATGTATAGCACAGCAACAGTGAAAGATAAGAGTTTATTCAAAGAGGAGTTAAGTAAATCAATTTCGACGAATAAATTTGACAAGGTTTATTATGAGATTCAGGATGAACTTGAATCCTTTAAAGGCTTCAGTAAATTCAACCCTGATATTGCTTTTATGGATAACAGCATCCCCGTAATTGATGATGCAAAATCCGGAATAGAGGACAGGGAAAGCGGAATTGAGGAATTAAAGAATCAGGTCACTTTTATCAAACCTTTACTGAAGGAAATGGTTTTAAGCAATTTATTATGTGGTGTAAGAATATTTGCAAACGAAGTGTTTAAAAATTTAGGAAATACTTTCAGGGTGGACCTGGATACCAAACTCTATCAGACTGTAGTTATAGAATTGTGCGAAAAGCAGGGATACAGATGGAGTGAAGATGAGAAACAGATGTGGTCTTTTGCTGTTTTAAACGTAGTCAATGAAATATTCAATGGTGCTTTAAACTTTGAAAGCTGCAGAGACAATTGTGGCAGGATTTGCGTAATAGCTAATGTCAAGCAGGATGGAAAGGAAGATAATACAGATTTATTGGATATATGTGAAAGAATATCGGTCTTTGTAAAAAAATACTTAAAATTAAGTCCATATATCGGTGTTAGTGAAGTCCATATAGGAAACAAATTTTTAGCAAAATCATACAACGAAGCTTTGCAGGCATTAAAAGACAGTATTCTATCGGCTGGAAACAATATTGTGCGGTATGAAAACATCAATACAACAGAAAAAAACTTAACAGGCATATTTGCTATAGAGCAGAAACGCCGGCTTCTTATGGCAACGCGTATGAATAATATAAATGAAGTGAATAGAATTATTCACTCAGTTTTTGAGGATATCAGGCATTCAGATATATCCATTGATTATATTGTAATAAAGTGTTCTGAAATAGCTTCTACATGTTTTGAATTTTTGGCTGAGACTGACAGGGATATAAAAAGTGTATTTGGCGATGATTTTTATATATTGAAAGAGATTATGAAGAGAAAAACCATTGAAGAGATGGAAGAGCTCATAAAGGAAATATTCCTTAAGGCAATGAGTACCGGATATTCGAAGGCAGAAATATGCTTTTCAAAGGCAGTGACAGACGCTCAAAAATATATAGAAGAGAACTACAGCAACCCAAATCTTAAAATTGATCAAATTGCAAAAAGTGTTTATGTAGGACGAAGCTACCTATGTGTCCTTTTCAAAAAAGAGATGGGAAAAACCATTAACAACTTTATAACGGAAATCAGAATGAATAAGGCTAAAAAACTTATTGAAGAAGGACACGACAATGTTTCAGACATTTCCGTCATGGTAGGTTATGCAGATGCCAATTATTTTGGAAAATGTTTTAAAAAAACATTTGGTATTACCCCCGGAAGATACATTGAAGAGATTTCGTGTTTGAAAAAATTCGGATAATTTTCCTTTGAATCGAATAAATTTCTCTTTAAATATTTTATTCATTGAATTAAATTAATGTAAGAAAGCATAGCTTAAATGTTATTGAACATTAGTTTTTTAAAAACATAATAAGCTATGCTTTATATTTTAAACCTTTTTATAAGTTCTGGCCCGGCTATAAAATCATATTGCTGCCACTATACATAAAATTATCACACAAATAAGAGCCGGACAACTGTTAATAAATGGATTTTTGAAACTTGAAAACTGAATACTATGTAGAACTACTATTAGCAGCAGAATTGGAGCACTTAATAGCAGAAATTAAAAATCAGAACTGTAGCATTAAATAAGAACAGCAGAATTGGAGCATAGAATAAGCAATGGTTTGATATAAAAACTAGTACAGCTTACGCATATGCTTTTATTTTTTTGCACTTTCATTATTCTGAAACGTAAGAATTCTGAAATGTAAGACCCGCCTGATATCTAAGATACCTGATATCTAAGATATTTGATATCTTCAGGAGTCAACATGTTCCCTGGACATACATTAAAACCACAACAAACAGGATAAGGGGAGTTAATTAATATAAAACATAGATAATAAATAATAAAAAGATAAAAATAATGATATTGTATTTTGTGAGGAGGAGATTTAAGAATAATGCTTATTAATGCAGCGGTATGGAATTTTAAGGTTACATTTCAGATTAAAAGATTACCTGTTTATTCTGATTTCAAACAAATAGCAATGACTATCTGAAAGAGACCTTCATAATTTACTGATCAATAGCATTAGTTAATGACTAGTGACTCCAGCGCAATCTGCTAAAATAATGACGCTAATACAAGACATAATGCAAACTAATCTTCAAAGTAACGGCTATGGTGCAAAACAGAGTAAATATTAGCATCTAAGACTTGCGGCAGCTTGAGAATCAGCACAAACACCCGCTTTGTAACTCATTGATATTAAGTTATGAAAGGGGGTACAAGTTTTTCTGAAAGACATGACAATTGAGTTGCAAAGATTATTATAGAAGATGATGGTGTTGCAGTGACAGAAGAAATCAAAGAAATAACAGTAAAAATTTAAGGAGGTCTTATTACATGAAAATTTCAAGACGTATTTTAGCATTTATATGCTTGCTTTCATTGATTTTCTGCATATATATACCTGCGAATGTATATGCTGCAACTGTGACTACTACAGGATGTTTTCAGAGTTACGAAACCAATCTTGCAAACAGACAACTGACTATAAGAATGAAGGCTCTCTCAGGCTCCTTTACAATTAATAATGCAGGTGGAAGTGCGGGAACATATACTGTAA
>DUMB01000064.1 GCA_012840085.1 Clostridiaceae bacterium | reverse complement strand
TCCTTGTACTATACACTGTTTACTTTTCAAGGTCCAACTTCTTTTTTGCCGCCCCGCTCGGAGCGACTTTTATATCTTACCACGCTGTCTCAACTTTGTCAACACTTTTTGTCGACTTTTTTTCTTGCCGGCGCTTCCAGCATCTTGCAGCCTCATTTGCTATCCGCATTCTGAAAACTGCTTTATTGCTTGTTTAGCGCCTGCCGCGTGCGACAGCTTTTATATTTTAGCATCGGTTTGATGTTCATGTCAAGGGTTTTTTTAAAAAATTTTATTTATCCTTCAAAACTGCCCTTAATTTCTGTAAATCCGCCATATAGACGTCTTTCAGGCCTCTATTATATATAATACTTGCAGGATGATACAATGGAAATAGTTTGTATGACCTGTCCATTATGTCTATATTCTGAATCTCACCATGGCTTGAGCCAATGCTAGCGTTGTAATTTCCGGTTACCGACTTCAGTGAGACATTACCCAGGGTTACTATTATTTCAGGTCTTATTATATCTATTTCTTCGAGTACATATTTTCTGTTTGATTCTATTTCTTCACGTGTTGCCGGCCTGTTAACCTTATGGCCTGTTTCAGGATTGACCTTTGAAAGTCTGAATTTAATGGCATTAGTTATGAATATGGAAGCTCTTTCAACTTTCAGCACTTCTAAAAATTCAGAAAGATTCTTACCCGCCATTCCTACAAAAGGACTTCCCTGCTTTACCTCATCCCTGCCGGGAGCTTCTCCGACAAGAAGGAGTGAAGCATCCAGGTTTCCTTCTCCAAGGACGATTTCATTGCCTTCAAATTCTCTTTTATAATTGGTATATAATATATTAAGACGTTCCTGTTTTGTCATACACACTCTCCATTTGCTACTATTTCATCCAGCTTTTCTTTCACTTTCTTAAAGTCTTTCCACATAAGTACCTTTTTTGAATCATCCCTAAGCAGTGCTGCAGGATGAAATGTAGGCATAATCCAATATCCCTTTTTATCAATCCACTGTCCTCTTATCTGCGTTATCCTGGCATTTCTGTCAACTACATACTTTACCGCAGTTGAGCCAAGGCAGACAATTATTTTTGGCCTTATCAGGGCAACCTGGTTCCTGAGAAAGGGAATACACTGAGCCGCCTCTTCATCAGTCGGAATTCTGTTTCCCGGTGGACGGCATTTTACAATATTGCAAATGTAATAGTATTTTTCCTTGATCATCATTGCATTAAGCAGTAAATCCAGCAGTTTTCCGGCAGGGCCAACAAAAGGCAAACCTTCTTTGTCCTCCTGTTCACCCGGTCCTTCACCTATAAGCATCATTGGGGCATGTATATTTCCCCTGCCTATGACTATATTGGTTCTTGTTTTCCCTAAATCACACCTTATGCAATTTGTACATTCTCTGATTAATTCTTCCCAATCCAACATATAAGTTATTCCCCACTAGAATTGAGCACTTTATCTGCTATACGGCTCATTATTTCCCCACATTTGTCGTTTATTATAACCTGAGCTCTATAATCGTATGGAGTAGATGATTTATTTATTAATATAAGTTTATCGCCTCTGTAATAGTCTACAAGCCCTGCAGCAGGGTATACAACCAAACTGGTGCCAAGAATCATCAACACATCTGATGCTCGTATGTATGATACCGACTTATCCAGAATATCATAGTCCAGCTGCTCTTCATACAGCACTACGTCAGGTCTTACTATACCTCCGCATTCATCACATATAGGTATAGGTTTTGACATATCCATTACATACTCAAGGTCAAATTTTTTCTTACATTTCATGCAATAGTTCCTGTTTACAGACCCGTGCAGTTCCAGCACATTCTTTGATCCTGCAGCCTGATGCAGTCCGTCAATGTTCTGCGTAATAACAGCTTTGATTTTGCCTGCCTTCTCAAGCTCAGCCAATGCAATATGGCACTTATTCGGCTTTGCGTCCATGTATACCATATTGTTTCTGTAATAGTCATAAAATTCTTCGGTATGCTCCATGAAAAAGCTGTGGCTGATTATATGTTCGGGCGGATACTTGTATTTTTTCTTGTTGCTGTACAGACCGTTTGCAGATCTGAAATCAGGAATGTTGCTTTCTGTAGATACACCCGCTCCTGTAAATGCAATGATGTTAAAGGACTCTTTTACTATATTAATAGCCTTTTTCAGTGAATCCATCTTCATCAACCCTTTTTAATAAATAGTTAATACACATATCCGGCCAATGTCTGGATATCAGCAATATATTATATTATTGATATTGTCTGTTCATTCTGATGCTTATACATATAGTATATAATATATGGATAATATATACAAATAATCTTAGAGTTTATTATCTGCTCAGAGTTTGTTAGTCAGGAAAATGAATTTATTACGTTGCAATGGGACAGCTTCTCTTCATGGAATATGGGTTGAAGCTTTGCCTGACAATTCTGTTGTTCTTGTCCATCTCAAGAACTCCATGGTGTAGGAAATTGTCCCGTATATAATATCTCATGTCGATAAATATGTATCTCTTTATGCTTCCTTTCTTCTCACAGGCAATGTGAGACAAAGGAGTAAATTCATTGAAAAATTCTCCCAACTGCGAAAGCACAACTTTGTCTAGCGCCTCATCCTGGAGCTTATCCAGTTTCTTTATAATTCTTACGTCCCTGCAAAGCATATTCTTCTCGCCGACTATATTATACCTGTCAGTTTCAAGTATAAAATGCCATCTGAAGAATCCAGTAAGTGAAGGCAGTAGACTAATAGATTTAAAGTCGTTGCCAAATATTTTTGCAAGGCCCCTGGCCGAACCAAGTCTCATAATAGCTCTCACTACAAGATATATCGGTACCAGTCCGATAAATATATTCTGAAATACCCCGCTGCTAAATATATAGCCACCTATAAGTCCCAGTAAGAATGGGTCAAAGGTCAATAAAAGACTCAGCGAAAACTTCTTTTTTATTATGGGCCAGAGAATTTTCGCCCCATACGAATTAAAAAGATCGATCAATACATGGGAAAGGCCTCCCAATGCGGACCATAAATATAATTCGAGCATATTTACAGCAGGGAAAACAAGCTTTAGTATGGCAGATATAACAAGTGCTGAAATTGCTATACCCAGTATTGAGTGTGTTACTCCCCTGTGATTTTTTAAATATGCGTAATCGCCCCATTTTTGCATTACTATATCTATATCAGGAAAAACCGCTCCTGCCACTATTCCTATTGTCATAGGATTTGACATAACTATACCGTTTCCAGATAACTTGGAAACGGCCATTCCTATTGCTGCATGTGTAACCGGATCCATTATTGCATAACCTCTATCCTATAAATTTTGCCAATATAATGCATTATAGCATTGTAAGCTAAAAATTGCCACAGGCTAATTATACCAACTTACTGAATAATTATACCAACATATTGTGCAGAAATATTTTATTTAAATAATTTATAAATTTTTAAATAATAATTTTAAAATAAAGATTTTTATTTGAAAAAATTCTCATCTATCAGCTTTCTGGTCTCTTTTTTATTATAAATAAAGTACCAGATATCATTAATAAGTACTGACTTTCCAGGCGTTGTATATACTTTAACGTCTTCACTCTTTAAATTTACAGCACTGCCTATATATTTTCTTATATCTCCAATTTTAATATTTGTATTCATATGATCTTTAAGAATCATAAATATTTCATCTGCTTTTGATATATACTTCCAGTTGAGTTTTTGCTCGATAAGTTCTTTCAGCAAAGCCTGCTGAGCTTTAATTCTGCCTAAATCTCCGTCATCATAACCTTCATTGCGATTATTGCCCTTTCTATATCTTACATATTGCTCAGCCTTTTTTCCATCAAGCAGCTGGCGTCCTTTGCGCAAATGTATGTGCAGGTTCTGAACCGGGTCATCGTAATCCATGTCCATTGGTACATCTACATAAACACCCCCAAGGACATCTATGATTTTTCTGAAAGCTTCAAAGTTCAATGTTACGTAGTAATCAACCTTAAGGCCGGTCATTCTTTCCACCTGTTTTATTATAAGGCGTTCGCCTCCTATTCCTATTAATGCATTGGTTTTCATAGGTTTTCCTTTATATATTACTCGTGTATCTCTTGCAATTGATAAAATATTCAGGCGACCGGCACTGGGACCGTAATTAAACAGCAAAATTGCATCTGCCCTGGTCTCATCCCCGTCAAGACCAAGAACCAACAAATTTACAGGTTCTTCATCCCATATACTGCTCTCATCCTGTTCAAAATCTATTGTTCTGTTATCAACGCCGTTCCCGTTCTCTTGATTGCCGAGCCCATTGTTTTCAGTACTTTCGTAATTTTTATTGCCCTGTCCGAAGTTTTTCTTATCTGTCCTGTTCAATATTAATAAACCGTCAAAAAAAAGCACACAAAATAAAATCGCACAGGTTACAAATATTAATTTATGTAATTTCATAATTCACCTTCAAATTGCATCACATTTTTGCATTATTATGTGCAAAAACTATTTTAAAGATGTAAAAACCATTTGCTTAAACATATTTTTACGAATGCTGGAAAGCATAATATTTAGTGCAAATGAAATAATCGGAGGTTGCCTGTGAAGATATTGACAATTATTCCGGCTTATAATGAAGAAAAATCTATAACATCAGTTATAGCAAATGTCAGGCGGTATGTTCCCGAATCCGACATTCTTGTAGTAAATGATGGCTCCAGTGATAATACTGCTTTATATGCTGCCGCAGCTAATGCCATGATTATTAATCTCCCATTTAATCTGGGAATAGGAGGCGCTATGCAGACAGGGTATATGTTTGCCCGTGACAATAATTACGACATTGCAATTCAGGTAGACGGTGATGGACAACATAACCCTTCTGATATACAAAAACTTGTCAAACCCGTAATAGACAACCTTACAGACATGGCAATAGGCTCAAGATATATCAGCAGGACATCCTATAGGTCTTCATATCTGCGCAGAATAGGAATGATATTCTTTTCAGCTCTGGTTGCTTTCTTAACCGGAAACAAGGTCAAAGATACCACGTCAGGTTTCAGAGTAGTGAACAGAAATATTATCAATTACTTTGCAAAAAACTATCCTACTGATTATCCTGAGGTGGATGTGCTCGTAAAACTGCACAAGAAAGGGTTCAGAATTATGGAAATACCTGTGGAAATGAACAGGCGCCAGAACGGAAAGTCGTCCATTACCCCATTCCGCTCTGTATATTATATGATTAAAGTAAGTATTTCAATTCTAATAGATGCTATAAGGCCGGCAGACAGTCAATAAGCGCCGGTTGCAGGAGGTGTTTTGTGGGCAAAATGCATTTAATAAACGTTTATAGTCTGTCAATTATCTTTAGTGTTACTTTTCTTTTTATCGTAATTGAGATGGTAAGAAAAAATAAAATTCAGGAGCGATACTCCCTGCTGTGGATTTTTATGAGTATCATACTTATTGTATTATCAAGCAGCCCATATTTTATTAACACTCTTGCAGATTTGCTTGACATAGTAAATCCACCATCTCTTCTCTTTCTTTTCGGACTTGTCTATTTGCTTATTTACAATTTGCACATAACTGCTGTTATATCAAAACAAGCTGAAAAAATAACCCGTTTGGCCCAGGAGCTTGCACTGTTAAAACAACAAAAAGGAAATAGGGAGAAAAATGTATAACTATATTCGCAGCTGCCTGTCATTTGGTACTCTCAGGCAGTTTTACAGATACATAATATCAGGGGTCCTTTCAGCGGCAATTGAATATCTTTTTATAATAGTGCTTACTGAGTATATGGGATTATGGTATATTGCATCAAATACCATTGGCATGACCGGCGGGTTCTGCCTGGGGTTTTTCCTGAACAGATACTGGTCATTCAAGTCAAACAAAAGCTTTGTTCATCAGTTTTTTCTCTATGGAACACTGTTTCTCATCAATCTTATACTGTCAAATGCTCTTCTGTACTTTCTTACAAACATAGTCCACATAAAATACACCATATCTAAACTGTTTGCAATGGGACTTATTGTGATGTGGAACTTTATTATATACAAAAAACTTATATTCAAATATTGAGTCAGAGGTTATGCCAGAGGTTAAGCTTCTACTATACAAAATTATAAAAATTCATAAAAAAACTGAAAGCCCTTGATTTTCAAAGGCTTTCAGTTTTTGGTGGAGGGAGATGGATTCGAACCATCGAAGGCGGTGCCAACAGATTTACAGTCTGCCCCCTTTGGCCACTCGGGAATCCCTCCGTATGGAGCTGGCGGACGGAATCGAACCCCCGACCTGCTGATTACAAGTCAGCTGCTCTACCTGCTGAGCTACGCCAGCGCTTTTTTTCGTTGACACTATGATAGTTTAACAGGTGATTAGTATTTTGTCAACATGATAAATAAAAAATTTATAAGTATTTTTTTGGAATTCTTCTTATTTATCCTTATAACTTCAAGTTTCTCATTTTTTTACGTCGTTATTAACTGTTTACCATAACCTTGCTATCTTGTAATTTAGCAGTTGACCCAACTTGTTGTGCCTGGCAGTGAGATAGAATTACGGAGAGCTTTAAAACTAGTTTTTATTAGTTCTTAAGCTCGGGACTCCTGCTATCGAAATACCGGCACAAGAAGTTAACTTAATGCATCTTCTATTGCCTTTAATATTACCTTACTGCTGGCTGTTGCTCCTGACACGGCATCTACGTCTAAATCCTGTGAATCAACAACCCTTTTTGCAATAGTCCCGGCCTTTCCGCCAAGTCCGCATTTATGTTCTGTCAATTCAATATTTGTTATGCTGTTGTTTTTAACAGTAACCATCACTTTAGCACTTACCATATCTTTATAGCCATATTCCCCGCTATACACTCCGTCACTGATTTCAGCCAGGTCAATTTCATTAACTTTTAGTGCTGCTATGCTCTTATTTAGGTCTTTAAATTTTATGTACATAGCAAATCCCATAGCTAATGCCATAATTAAAACAACAAATGCAGATATTTTTATAATTTTATTCCTTTTCATTCTTATCCTCCATTAGAAATCTTACATCAGCTTCTATCAACTTAATCATTTCATCCAATGACATTGAACTTCTTCCTCCGACGTAAAATACAAGCTTACCGTGCAAGGATGATGCAATCAGCTCTCCAACCAGGTCAACTTTCTTTTCAGATATATAACCGTCCCTGGCACATCGAACCAGTGTATCTTCTAACAGCAAATCCACCGATGGCCTTTTATTTTCCTTGCCAAGTGTCTTGTAAATATCGCCAATATCCTCGGTAAATACCAGGCGGAATAAATCGGGATTTTCAGCAAAATACCTGAAATATGCGCAAGAATGCGCTATTAATTGCTGCAGGCTGTCTTTACTGTCATCTTTAAAGCCTAACATATATTTATAGCAGTCTTCCAGAAAATCAAATGCACAGTAGGCAAGAAGCTCTTTAATATCATTAAAGTAGTTATATAAAGTAGCATAGGAAAAGCCCGCTTTTTCTCCGACCTTTCTTGCAGTTAATCCTTTTACACCTTCCTCTGTTATGATTTCCTTGGCTGCATTTATAAAGTAAGCCATCATCCTCTGTTTCTGAATTTCCTTTCTGTCCATTTATCCTCCCATCCTGTTTACCTCATTCACAATTTTTTCTATTGAATCATATTTTAAGTCTGAATAACTCCTTTTAATCTTAAATAATGACTTGAATAAGAATTTTTCAAGGAAATTCATCCTTTCAAAATTTATTTCATAACCGGTGTTCTCAAGCAGAAATAAATCATTAACCAGCCAGGCCGGAAGATTTGCTTTAGCGTATTCTGATGTTTTTTCACTTTCTTTGCAGCAGAGAAATACTCCTACTTTTTTATTTCGCAAACATTCTTTATTGTCTTCAATGAATTTTGTAATTTCACTCTGGAGCTTTCCGGCATAGACTCCCCCTCCTATGAGAATGACGTCATAATTGTCTATATCTTTGCTCTCCCCGTTTTTTAAATTAATCACTTCAGCATCGTCCCTTAATCCCTTCATAATAAGGTTTGCACATTTTTCTGTAGCTCCGTACCTGGAACTGAATAGTATTAGTGTCTTCACGATATCTCCCCCCAATTTTTAACTATGTTAACATAATTAACATTGTTTAATATATTAACAATGTTAATAATATAACATATATAACCAGCATGTCAATACATTTTTATTATCTTTTCGATAATTTACCCTTCTTGTCTATCTTAAGTTGAAAATTATTGTAATACCGGCTATTGCTTTGCATTATTGCACAAATGCCTATACATCATGTTGACTGAAGTGGCAGGATTAATTCCTGTAGCTGGCGGAAAACAAAGAAATGGATCATAATGCAATTCATATTGACCAAAGAATAAATAGAAGGCCTATCAGTTTAGGCCTTCCTTATTCTCAACATTTCACTCCTCAAATATTATCTCTGTCAACCATTTTGGTTTTTCCTCTTCGCATAGCTCAAAATCTTCTATTCTCCACTCGTCTCTCCATACAATAAATGGAATATTATCATGAAACATTATTGGCAGCCACACATAGCCCGCTTCTGATGTATCAGGTTCAAGACGGCCATTTATTTCTACTCCCTTCTGGTACCATCTGTCTCCTACGGCAATGTAAAGATCCTTCCTCTGCGGATGTTTAAATACAGAGCTGAACTGACAGTCAAAGCTGGTCTTTTTAGTATCATTTACACACAGATTTTTAAATACAGTATATGGTCCATGCATCAACTGTGCCATTGCAACTTCCGAACGGTTTGGAAAATATCCCGTTGTTCCTGATGTTATTATATAATACTTATCTTTTCTTTTAAAAAAGCATGGTGCCTCTCTGGCAGTCGGCGGGCCTTCATGGGGAAAATGTGATGAGTAATATCCTGTAACATCCAGATAATCACTTGTCAGGTCTGCAATTACTATCTCTGTATGAACACGGTCAAAAATGAAATATCCTTTTCCATCCCTTGGATCCACATATAAATCAAAATCACCTGTTTCCATGCCTAACGGGCGTATTGTTTTTATAAGCTTAAAAGGCTTCGTTATATCATCAGATACGGCAATGCCCATATACTGTACTTCCCATTTTCTATGATCCTTCTCAGTTCCTGCAAACTTTACCCACATAACAAATTGTTTTGTAAATCTGTTATACACAATATGGGGCCTATCCATAATCCTGCATGGATGAAGAGGACTTTTCAAATCCTCAGAAGGTTCCAGAATTATTCCCTCGCTTTTCCAATTATATAAATCCTTTGACGAGTAGCAACGGACACCATAGTGCCAGATTTTATTGGTGGCATCATTTTTCTCCTTGTTTTCCCCGTACCAATAATATGTACCATTGTGATATAAAATTGAGCCTCCGTGAGCTTGGATAAGGTTACCATCTGTATCTTTCCACGGCTTTCCGGGACGTATCGAATTATACATAAAATTTCACCATTCCTTCTTTATGAAATTTGTTTCAGCAACTATATATTCTTTTAAAATTCCGGTAATTAAACTAAACATGAAGCAAAGCTAAGCCCATATATTACTACCCCTTGACACTGCCCAAAACCAGTCCCTTAATAAAAAACGGTTGCAGAAACGGGTAAACAATCAAAATCGGAAGAGATCCTACAAATACCTGTGCTGCTTTGAATGTCCTGTCAGAAACTTCAGCAAGACTTGCAAGGTTTGATAACGATGCTCTGTTAAAATCCACACCTATAACCGTAGTTTGCAGATAGCTCTGAAGGGGATAATTTTCCATTGAATTCATATAGATCAAACCGTCAAACCAGGAATTCCAATGGCCAACAACTATAAACAACGTAACTGTTGCCAAAGCCGGTTTTGACAGTGGTATATATATTTTCCACAGAGAAGTCCAGTAATCTGCCCCATCAATATACGCTGCTTCCTCAATTTCCTGGGGAAGCTCCCTGAAGAAATTCATCAATAAAATCATGAAATAGACAGGTACCGCGCCAGGGAGGATCAGAGCCAATATGTTATCCCTAAGCCCTAAATACCTTACTACCATGTAAGTTGGTATTAGTCCTCCGTTAAAAAGCATTGTTATTATAAAAAACCAGGCATAAAAATTTCTCCATTTGAACATCTTCTTGCTTTTTGAAAGCGGATATGCAACTAAAATGCAAAGCAATATATTTATTACATATCCTAAAGCGACCCTCTTCAGAGATACAATAAACGCTCTTACAAATTCAGGTTTACTGAGTGCATATTTATATGAATCAAGAGTAAAATCCACAGGCCATAGTTTTACGTAACCTGCCGCAGCTGCAGAACTTGAACTTAATGACACTGCCAGAACGTTTATCATTGGCAGAATACAAATAAATGCTGTCACTCCAAGAAAAATATAATTAAAAAAGATGAATATTCTTCTGCTAACAGAAACATGTTTTGCCATATGCTTTATTCCCCCTAAAATACCCGATAGCCGGCATATTTATTAGCAAGTCTGTTGGATAAGACAATCAGGCCAAAGGAAACAATGGATTTAAAGAGTCCTATGGCAGTAGCCAGGCTAAATTGGGTATCAACCAAACCTATTCTATATACCAGGGTGTCAATAATATCCCCAGTACTGTATACTTGTGGACTGTAAAGGTTATAAACCTGCTCAAATCCGGCATTCAGTACATTTCCCAGACTCAGAACCGCCATAAGTATTACAATGGACATAATTCCGGGAATAGTAACGTGCAATGTCTGCTTCCAACGGCCGGCGCCATCAACAATAGCAGCCTCATATAGTGTTGGGTCTATTCCTGTTAATGCAGCTAAATATATAACTGTATTGTATCCGAAATTCTTCCATGTATCTGATATAATCAGTGTAAACGGAAACCATTTGCTGTCTCCCAGAAAATAAATGGGTTCAATGCCTAAATACGAGAGAAACTGGTTTACAATTCCACTGGACGGTGACAGGATATCAATTAGTATTCCTCCGAGAATGACCCATGAGAGAAAAAACGGAAGATATATAATTGTCTGTACACTCCTTTTAAAAAAATCATTAGCCACTTCGTTCAGTAATAAAGCAAATATAATGGGAAAAACCATTCCGGCAATTATTTTCATTACCGCTATAAATACAGTATTCCATAGCACACTGTATATATTAGGCAATGAAAGCATATATTTAAAATTTTCAAGTCCTACAAATTCTGATTTAAAAATACCTTTAACCGGAACAAATTTTTGAAATGCCATAACTATCCCAGCCATTGGAACATAGCTAAATACCAAAGTACAAAGGACACCCGGCAGTAACATTAAGTGTAGAGGTAATTCCCTTAACCTTTTATTATTTATCATATTTGCGTACTCCTTTAAAGAAACTGCTTTAAATCTTAGGGGGAGAAAATCACTATCCTTCCTCCCCCTCATTATTATGATATAGCTGCGATTACGACCAAATTATGATATAACTCAATTTACAGCCAATTAGATTTATGCTGTTTACTTATTCTTTGCCGCCCATTCATTAACTTCCTTGGTTATCTGATCGCCGCCAAGTTTCTTCCAATCCTCAACAAACTTATCAAAACTGTCAACTGACTGACCCATTATAATATTAGTAAATACCTGATCTTCCAACTGTTCAAGGGTAGCCTTTTTCTCGGCCATAGTGTCTGTAGGTGCCCCATAGAACCCGTCATAAAGCATTATGTTTTCACCAACATATTTGCCGATTACATCAAAACTGGATGGTGTGAAGAATACACGTGTGAATCCCCAGTTAGCAGATCCTTTGTCTCCGCCGTTAAATGCAACAATTTTGTCATAGTAACCTTTTTCTTCTACATTCAGCTTTGAAGCGTCATTCTTCTCTACAGCTTCGAGAATCTTTTCGTGTGCTGTAAGGTTCTTTCTAACCGGTGAAGCACCGATAATTGTGTACTGGAATGTCTGGAGTCCGTCTTTATCAGTTCCATATGCTATATCTGCAGTTTCTCCGAAGTTCTTTTCCATGAAGAAGTTAAGTAATTTGACAAGAGCCTCGGGATGCTTGCAATTGCTGTTTACTATATGATATTTTTCAACGTTTATGGCTGTGTTAGGCATAGCTACTTTATCATCAACCGAAACTAAGGGTATCGGCATCCAGTCAGCACCAGAAATATTGTCCACAGTCTTGCCCATTGCATCAAGAGGTGCCCACATTGGGCCAAAAATAATTCCAACCTTGCCTGCGGCAACTGCTTCCCCAACTTTAGCAACATCTTTAACTCCGAATTCTTTATCCACTATGCCGGCTTTATACATATCCTGAAGTTGCTTCAGGGCAGTTTTAACTTCCGGCTGAATACTGCCATAAACAAGCTGTCCCGATGAATCCTCTACCCACACCTTTGGATATGCATGATATCCTGCAAAGAAACCTGATAATCCGTATAAAGTATTGTTGGTATCTTTAACAAATTCTTTATTGAAGGCTAAACCTATAGTGTCTTTCTGGCCATTGCCGTCAGGATCCTTATTAGTGAATGCATCAGCCATTGCAATTAAATCCTGCATTGTTTTAGGCTCCGGTATCCCAAGATTCTTTGCCCAATCAGACCTGTAGAATATCATCGGGCATGCATCCATGGAAGAAGACGGATTGGGGATTGCCATCAACTTTCCGTTTCTTTTAGCAGTATCAAAACATGTCTGGTCCTGTGACAGTATTTCTTTTGTCAAATTTGTCGCATACTTATCATAAATATCTGTCAAATCATATGCCATTCCATTATCTACTATGCTGGTGAGGTGCTTTGAGTTCGCCCATATAATGTCAGGCAGGTCTCCGGAAGCAATAGAAATGCTCAGCTTCTGGTCATACTCAGCCTTAGGGGCAACCCATAGATTTTTAACTCTTATTCCCAATTCACTTTCCCATGCCCTGGTGTAAATGTTATTGTCAAAACTCTCACCCTCATTAAATTTTAAATTGGTGTCTGCCCATCTCACTGCAGTCAATTCTACAATTTCACCATATTTTGCCATCGGATCGAATATCTCTGCGGAATCTGTATTCGTTTGTGCTGTAGATGTATCAGCAGTATTATTTGTCGTATTATTTGAATTATCAGAAGTGTTATTGTCAGATTTTCCACATGCAACAAGAGTAACCAGAATGCAAATTGAAACTATAAATGCAGCCAATTTGGCATAACGAAAGTTCATCATTTCCCTTCCTCCAGTTATTTGAAATATTTGAGGCCTCATCAATTTTAATTATAGACACAGGCAGCAATTTATTCTATATTCATGTATTTACTTTGTCTTCACACATTTACATTTTAATAATTGAATCCCTGTATTCCTGTGGAGTCATATCTGTATACTTTTTAAAAAAGCGCGCAAAATTGGTGTGTGTGCCGTATCCCACGGCTTCAGCCACTTCATAAATCTTAATTCGCGTATCTTCCAGAAGCTGCTTGGCTTTTTTTATCCTTGTTTCACATATGTAGTCTGATAAGTTAATACCTGTAACCTGCTTAAATAAACGGGACAAGTACGAAGGATTGAAGTACATCAAATCTGCAAGCCTGATAAGTGTATATTCATCCGGATTGTGAATATTGTCATCAATATGCTTCTGTACTTTCTTAATGATTTCCCTTGCCCTTTCTTCCTGTTCAAAATCCTGTATATCAAAAATAATATCCGCTAAATTTCTAAGATATCCTGTTGCACTTGACCAGTTTTCATGTTCATTGATGTTCATAAGTTTATGAAGCCCTATTTTAAAAGCAATTTTTTCAGTAAGGTTCCACTTGTTAATATATGAAAGCAATATAACAGCAATAGAATAATAAAGCTCCTGGGCTTGTAGAAAGTGCATACTTTTTATATTGCTTAAATCTGAAGTTACTTCGTTAAATAGCTTACGAAAATCATCCTTCTGGCCGTGTTCCAGGTAATTTTGCAGCTTTTCCAGGGTGGATTGCTTAATTTCAATCCTTTTCTCCCTGCTCATGGTTTTCAGATATGAATCTTCATCTATCAGGCTTTTGTCAGTGAGGATCATACCTAACCCTTCACCAATCCGGTAATTCAAAAGCAATTTGAGTCTTGAAAAGCATTCTGCTATTTCTCCCCAGCCAACAGGCTTATCATCTGATACAAAAGATAAAGTTATACCTAACGATTCCTTACATGCAGACTGAACCATTTCTATATTACCTTTTATGAAGTTCAAAGCTCTATTCCACAAAGTTCCTATATCATCTGCAACATTCATTTTTTCTTTATTTGGCTGGAAAAACCATATGGGATATGAATTTACATCAATAAAATAGCTAACCAATATATTTTTTGAAAAGTATTGCTCTGCAATTAATCTGATGCCATATAAGAGTTTGGACTTTTCCGAATATGTAATCCCTTTTGGCATATCATCAATTCGTGCCAGCAGCATTATTACATCAGATTCCGCTTCCAGGGGAATACTAAGTTCATCAAATTGCTTTTGATTAACATCATAAACCTGCAGTTCTTCATTAATAAGACTTGTTAAATATTCCTTCTGCCGTAATTCAATTGTTGTTGCCAATTGTTCTTTTGCCTTTTTTAAAACTTCCTCGTCTTTTACAGCTTCTTCGATTTCCCTGACAGCCTTTTCAACTGTCTGTATTACTTTCCCATAACCTTCAGTCTTAAGTATGTAACTCACGCCATCATATTGTATTGCGGAGTACACATAATCGAATTCATCATAGCCTGTCAAAAAAATCACTTTACACTTAGGCCAACTGTCGCGTATCTTTTCAAGCAGCTGTAAGCCATTTATTCCAGGCATACGAATATCAGTCAATACAATATCGATTCTTGTCCTGCTTAATAAATCAAGTGCTTCGTTACCTGAATATGCCTTATAGACATCAAGCCCCAAATGCTTTAAGTCATGAAATACTTCATACAGACCATCTGCTATGATTGCTTCGTCATCTACGATCAATAATCTGTACATTCTGAGCGCCCCCTGTAATCTTTATAGTTATAACAGCTTTTAATCCGCCAAGTTCTCCCTTCATTAACTGCAATCCACAGTCAGGTCCGAATTTCAACTGAAGGCGGCGGTGAATATTAATCATTCCGGTGATTTCCACATCATCATTTTTATCTGATAATGAATCTTGCATTCCTTGCAATTTTTCATCATCTATTTCAACCCCATTATCTTCAATAATGATTTTTAAATATTCGTCACATTTGACAAAGCTGACAAGAAGCAAACCGTTTTCAGTTTTCTTTTCAAGTCCATGTTCAAATGCATTCTCGATTATAGGCTGTAAGATTAGTCTTGGAACCATTATGTTGCAATATTCCTCGGGCAATTCATCAAACCGTACCTTGACCCTGTTGGAAAATCTCATTGCCTGAATATCTGTATAAACTCTTGCATGATTTACTTCTTTGAAAAGCGGGACTTCGTCTGCCGCACTTCGCGTTATGAACTGAAAATACTCACCTAACTGCTCCGTAAACTTTTCTATGTTATCATAATCACCTATTCTGGACATTGTATTCAGAATGAAGAAGCAATTATATAAAAAGTGAGGGTTTATCTGTGATTGAAGTTGTTTCAGCTCGGCTTTCTGTGCAAAAATCCGCTGTTTATATACCTGATCGATTAAACTGTTCAATTTTTCTACCATAGCATTGAATCTCTTATATATGTATTGGAATTCATCGTCATGTTTATGTTCGATAGAAATATCTAAGTTTCCATTTTCCACCTGTCTGAAAGAATATGCCAATCTGCTCAAAGGCCTGTGAATAAACCTGTGCAGGTAAAGTGAGTATGTGACTATGATGATTAAAGCTGTAATTGTAAGAACCACAAACCAAATCCGGTACTTGCGTATAGGTTCAAATACAGAGTCCTCAGGCAGATATTTGCATAATATTGAATCAAAAAAGCTGGATGAAGATGCAACGACTAAGTATCTTTCATTGCCTATCACTGCCGATATAGTTTTATTTGTTTGAGTTTTATCATTTGCATCTATTAACTCCTGAACTTTCTTTACAAAATTTACATCTTTATTTGTTGAAATCACTGATTGTTTTACAGGTTCTATAAATATAACACCCTCTCCGGGATTATTTATCATTGAAACAAGGGCTTCTTCAATCTTTTCTTTAGAAAGCTCAATAGCTATAATAAAAATAGGCTGTCTATCGCTATTTACTCTGGGAACTGGATATATGCAGCTTAAAAACATTCTTCCGTCTATATTCATAACCTGTGCGTTAGGTAATTCAGGTATTTTTTTAAGTTTGTCAAACTGGTCCTGGTCGAAATAGGAAATGTTTGATGAAAAAATAATACGATCTGTCGCAGGAACAAATATCATTACATCTTTTATATATACACTGCTGTTTTTGATTGCTGTTGCCCTTCTTTGTATACTAAGTATGCTCTCCTTTTTTTCTATATCGCTCATTGCCTCCGGAATTGTTGCTATTCGATTCAGATCAATATCTCCTATAAAATCAAATTGTAATGTCCTGATTCTTTTTATATCGTTTTCAAGACCCTTCAGATAAGAAGATACTTGTGATGTAACGGATTTTGAAATCTCTTTTCTCAAGGTATATATCCCGTTATTATATATGACTATTACTAATAGATATATAGGTGATAATATGCATATAAACGAAATGACTAAGTTTCTAAAAATGGATTTTTTCCACAAGCTGTTAAGAGCATTCATTATATTTCCCCCTATGAAGTGAACCGTGTAGGGCACATAAAATCTTGTAGTATGAATTTGTAGTGTGTATTGGTATACATAAGTATATTTTATAATATTTGGTTGAATATTTAAATACCCATTAAGTTTATACCGTCTGCTTTATAAACAAAAAGGAAGCTATCCCTCTGCCTGTTAAAACCTGGAGAGGAATAGCTTCCGGCTTATTTATTTTTAATTATAAACGTTAAATTCTCCAATACACCACCAACGGCTTGATGTTCCCTTCTGTTTGACATGGATATACCTTGCGTTCTGCGTCGGAAATGTAATTCTCGTTACTGGCTGCCCATTTCCATACCCTTGTGCAACCAGAGTCCATTCGCCACCGTCTGAAAGATAAACCTCATAAGCTGTCGGTGAGTCAGATGTAATTGTATCCAGGTTCCCTCCACGGCTTGGACTTGCGTTCAGTTCTATCATGCTGATGGAATGTATCTGTCCCATATCAACCTGGAAGTATTCGCTTCCATTTTGAGCATTGCCAGTTGTCCAGTTAGTTCCGAGAATACCGTCAATAGCCATTTCGGGGCTAGAACCGTATCCGGTACCATAAGCGGTTGCGGTCCAACCATCCTGACTGATCTTAGTCCCGACCGATGGCGGCGTTGGAACACCAAATACTTTGAATTCATGGATTGACCACCAATTATTGTTTGCACTACCAGTCTGCGTGACCTTGATGTAACGCGCGAATTCAACGGGAAAGCTGATTATATTATCCTGAGCCGGAATATAGCCAACAGCCACTGTCCTCCAGTTGCTGCCATCCATGGAAACGCTTACGTCATAACCTCTCGGGTAATCTCCCGTTGATGATCCTGCATCCAGACTTATACCGCTTATCGCGTTAATTTCTTTCATATCGACCTGAAACCACTGCCCAGCTGCTATTGCAGTGCCATTCGTCCAGCGCGATGAAATATCCCCGTCCAGTGCGTTGGAAGCAGTGTTCCACGGATCATCCGAGGCCAGTGCTGTCCATCCGGTGCGATCGAGTAGGGGTTGGGTTTGATTGTAGACACGGAATTCAGCAATTGACCACCAGTTATTGTTTGCACTCCCAGTCTGCGTAACTTTAATGTATCGTGCTGTTTGGGCAGGAAAGCTGACCTGTATATCCTGTCCCAGGCCAATGCCTTCTGCTATTGGACTGCTCCAGTTCATTCCATCGTTAGACACAGATATACTATATCCTCGCGCATAATCTCCGGTACTCGGTCCAGTGGCCATATTAATTTTATTGAACGTCCTCACAGCACCCATATCTACCTGGAACCATTGCCCGGGTGATATCGCTTCGCCATTAGACCAACGTGTTTCAAGGCTTCCGTCAAGCGCGTTGGAAACATTGTTCCATGGATCGTTTGAAGCACTTGCTGTCCATCCATTGCGTGGCAATAAACCATTTTGACTGAAATAAAGTGATACATTTGCAATAGTCCATCCTCGGTTTGCGCCGCCTGTTAATTGTATTTTTATGTACTGTTTAGTTTGAGGACTAAACTTAATATTAGTCATTCCCTTTGTTCCTGTACCACTCGCAATTGCACTGCCCCAATTAACGCCATCATTGGATGTAAATACCTGATAGCTTGCAGGGCTGTCATCCGGAATAAAACCCTGGTTAAGACTAATCTGATCAAAGGTTTGCACAGAACCAAGATTTAGGATAAACCACTGACCGCTTGCCTGATCAGTACCACTATTCCAAACTGTTTCAGAAGCCTCATCGATAGCCTGTGTTGCAGTATAGGCACGGTTTGTATTGGAAGCAGCAGCAGTCCATCCGCTACGCGGTAAGGCATCTCCCGTCGTTGAAGTCCACCTGTATGTTGCAACAGTATTACCCGGAATCGTATCAACAAACTGGCCATCTGGTGTTACAATTTTAATCGTCCGTGCAGGAGTATACACATATGTCGTATTATGCGAAGTCACAGTTCGATTGACAACAACAAGCACAATTGTGCCATCCGGGTTTTTAAACGCCACATTTGAAACTGCACCGTCAAACAAGTTGCCGGTACTGTCAATTCGTATCGCACCAGGTTGAATAAATCTTGAAAATTGTCCAAAGGTGTAGTACCATGCATTTAATTTATATGTACTGTTACCCGGTGTGCCTGCCCATGATACTTGTGTATCTACCCAAAAATCAGGATTGTCATTTTCCCGCACATCTTGCCAGAAGCCAGGACCCGGACCGCCGCCGGTAATCCAATTGCCATATTCGTCATATTGTTGCGGAATGAATTCAATAAAAGTTAGCCAGTATGAATAACTGCTCAGCCAATTCCGGAAATATTGAACAAGTTTTGCAGCACCATTCGTTATTTCTGTCAAGTGCATTGTCTTGTCCGGATACTGGTAGTGCAGCTCTGTAGGTGATGTCATAGCAAGACCGTCATAATTATGGAAGCCCAAGCCATCAATATATTGATTTGCATCAGGGTCTCTCAGCACCGGCTCTGCAAAATCATAAGCATGGAAACAGTTATCGTCAAATGCCCATATTTTAGTTTTAATTCCGTTAGCCTCAAAAGCCTGGCCCAATTTCACGGCAAAGCTGGCCTGCTGCTCAGGTGTCCATATTGTAGATGGATAGCCCATTGATATTTGAGGCTCATTCTGCAGAGTAACTGCGTAGATAGGTATGCCATGAGCCTCATATGCCTTGATAAATTTGACATAGTAATTGGCCAGTGAGTCATAATATTGAGGAAGTACGCTACCACCGTTAAGCAAAGAACCATTGTCCTTCATCCAGGCGGGGGGTGACCACATCGAAGCATAAAACTTAACATTCGGATTAATTTGAAGTATTTGTTGCAATGTTTCAATGGTACCGCTGTCGATGTCTCTCTGAATTGAAAAATTCGTGAGATCAGGGTCCGTTTGCCCTGGCGGCATGTCATCATATGTCCAGTACCCCTTCTCAGGTAATTGGTTATTAAAGCTTGATACCATGTCACAGCTTCCGATAGTGATACGCATTAAGTTATAATTATTACCGGTTGCCGGGTCGAAAAGGTCTTTTAAGACATTGATTTTATCCTGAGGACTAAGCCGGTTAAGCTCCCAAATATCAGCATTAACCAAAGTACCTCCAAATCCTGTAAATGATTGGTATGTAATGGACGTATCAACTTGAATAACAGCATCGGCTTCTGTATTGTCAACCGGAGCCATTGTTTTATGTGGTTGTACAGAAAGTTTGTACGAACCGGAATTATCATTGTATGAACTATATGTGACCTGGACCAGGCTGCCTTGCACTGTATCAGCTTGTACAGTTACCTGCGGAAAACAAAGTGTAACAATAATAATCAAGGCTGCCAGGTTAAGACTGATAAATCTTGCTTTTCGCATTAATATCTGATACCCCCTTTATAGTGCTTTAGTTCTACAGGTTTGTTCATCTGTAATTGTTTTTCAACGTGTTATATAATGATACTTTGAGCTCAAAAGTATCTTGAAAGCCAGCTGGTATAAATATGTCTTCACTACCGGAATCTCAATAAAACCTTGTAGTTGCTTTTTATGGTTTTAACTGCTATCTCATTGAAGGTATAACCTGTTTATCTGATCAAAAACTGATAGTGTTTCAGATAAATGAATATACTAAATTGAATTATTTTATTAACTAAAGCCATTTTACATTTTAAGCAATTTTATAACGTTTCTTCTATTATAAATTAACAAAAAATCCGATACTATATTCTTGTGTTTACATTGTCTTCATCTATTTACTATTATACCTGTTAAAAAAATTTAATAATCTCTTGAACGTATATTAATTCTAACGTTTTTTCTAATCTGTTTAATAAAAAACTGTTTAATAATAAAAATATTTTTTCTTTATTATTATTTGTATTATTAGTTTTCATTACCTATCTTTCTCCTATACTCCCCTGGAGACTTTCCTGTCAGCTTTTTAAAAATCTCCTGGAAATGCCTTAGATCCTTATAACCGACTTCCTGAGCTATCTCAAATATCTTTTTATCAGTCAGAGCAAGCAACCTGCAAGCTTCTTCAATTCTTATCTTTTGAATGTATTCAGAAACTGTAATACCTGTAGTGTCTTTAAATAGCCTGCAAATATAATTGGGACTAAGAAAAACCACCGTTGATAAATCCCGGAGCTTTAGTGTTCCCCTGTAATTGTCTCTTAAATAATTCATCACTTTTTTAATAACTCTGGTATGGCCATTCAAAGTTTCTTCCTGGGTTTCCCCGGTTTTTCTAAATCTCCTGAATATCAAAATCAAAAGCTCAATCACTTTACTTCTCAGTACGCCAATATATCCTTCATCTTTTTGAGTGTATTCAATATCCATTCTTTTGAAAATATCTTCTATGCCTTCTATTTCTTGTCCGGGCAACTTTATATTAATCAACGCTTCAACTTCGGTAGGAAACAATGAGCGGAACAGCAAAAAATCTGCAATGCCTGAAAAGTCCTTGAAATCAGCAGTGAAAGCTTCAATAAATTCAGGCTTAAAAACACAGTTGTATATCTTAAGGGGCTTGTCCGGGTAATATTCCGGCAAAGATCTGAATTCATGCGGTGTATCGTAATTTATTAAAAAGATGTCGCCTTTTTTTACTGAGTATTCACACTCTCCTATCCTGTGAATACCCTCTCCTTCGTATACGTAGGCTATCTCTATGAAATCATGGGCATGGAGGTGAGTCTCAACAGGTTCTTCATAAAGGTTTATATAAATTGAATGCCCGGATTTGAAATATTCTTCCCCCGTATCATAATATACCAGCTTGCTCATTGTAAGAATCCCCCCTTATTATTGTAATTCACCCACGTGAAAAAGGAAATGTTAAAGACTATAATTATCCATATACTGCAACTTTTATTACACTACAATTCAAATTATTATTTGGGGGATGTAGTATGGGTAAAAAGTTAAAGCCAACCTGGATATGGTATCCTGGTGATTTTGAAATATGGCAGCATAACAAAATCTCATTAAGAAGAGAAGACAGGCAATGCATTTTCCCTCCATTCTGGAAGCTGGATAATTTCTATATCAGTGTAAAGTTCAAAAAAGAATTAAATCTTGAAAAGCCTGAAAAAGTATCAATCTTTGCCGATGGCAAGTATAGTGTCGGACTGGATCGGGATATGTCGATAAATACAGATCTCAGAGACACTTTTATAATACCGGAGGGCAAGCATACTCTTATGGTTTTTGCTGTTAATCAAACCAGTATCCCTTCTATTTATGTAGAGGGTGAAAGCTTCGTATCCGATGGTTCCTGGGAAGTGTCTTATAGTAATTGCGACTGGGTAAAGGTTGGATACTGGAATTTAAATGACGTAAATATACCACCTTCCAAGTTCAGTTTGCCTAAAAAAGAGGTACTTCCTGTAAATGTCCAAAAACGTGATTCCTCACTATTTGTTGATTTTGGCAAAGAAATATTCGCCAGCATTAAGCTCACAGGTGTTTCGGGCAGCGGAAAATTTACCGTCTATTACGGAGAATCAGTTGAAGAAGCAGAGTCCAGGGACAGATGTGTACTGCTTGACACTTGTGTGGTTGAAGAATGCAAATCAACATATATCTTACCTCTGAGAGCTTTCCGCTACGTAAATATTGATTTTGATAAAGATGTACTATTAGGAGATTTAAGTGCCCTGTTTGAGTACCTGCCACTGGAATACAGAGGTAATTTCAGGTGTTCAAACCAGAGAATGAATGAAATATGGGAAACATCCCGGTATACCCTGCATCTTAACTCCAGAGAATTCTTTCTGGACGGAATAAAAAGGGACGGCTGGGTTTGGTCCGGAGATGCATATCAAAGTTTTCTGCTTAACTATTACGTATTTTTTGATAAAGACATAAACAAAAGAACACTTATAGCTCTTCGCGGGAAAGACCCCGTCACAGGCCATATTAATACAATTATGGACTACACCTTCTATTGGTTCTTAAGCTTGTATGACTATTATTTATATACAGGTGATATTGAATTTATTGAACAAAACTACAATAAAATGCTCACCCTGATGGAATTTTGTCTGAACAGAAGAAACAACTCAGGAATGATGGAAGGCCTGCCGGGTGACTGGGTATTCATAGACTGGGCAGATTTTGATAAAACCGGTGAAGTATGTGCCGAGCAGATATTGTTATTCAGGAGTCTTCAAGTAATGTCTGATTTCTCGCTATTGTTAGGCTTTGAGGAAAAATCACATGAGTTTGCCTCTCTCGCCAATGAACTGAAAAGCAAGATCGTAGAAGCTTTTTGGAACAGCAACCTCGGAGGCTTTGTAACTACCCGTATCGATGGCAAATGCAGTACACAGATTACAAAGCATGCGAACATCTTTGCCATGCTGTTTGGATTGTGTAATGTTTCACAACTGGAAAGCATTAAAAAGAATGTGTTATTGAATGATAATATACAAAAAATAAAAACACCCTACTTCCGCTTCTACGAACTTGCTGCCCTTTGCGAACTTGGAGAACAGAGTATTGTTTGTAAAGAAATACTTGACTACTGGGGTGGCATGCTTGATTTAGGAGCTACTACCTTTTGGGAAGAATATGATCCTTCATTAAAAGGGGCAGAGCACTATGCCATGTATGGAAGCCCATTTGAAAAAAGCCTCTGTCATGCATGGGGAGCCAGCCCGATATACATACTTGGGCGGTATTTTCTGGGAGTAAAGCCGTTGACACCAGGATATAAAAGCTTTGAGGTAAAGCCAAACCTGGGTTCCCTCGAATGGATTGAAGGCACTGTTCCTGCTCCCAACGGGGAAATATATGTATACATGGACAATTCAACAATAAAAGTAAAGCACACAGATTATTCCGGGGTTCTTATCTTTGACAGTAAGATAGAGCCTTACGTATCATCAGGAAAGTTAAGAAAGCTTGGAGAAAACCGGTATGAATTGACTCTCGACAATCCCGGATATGAGTATGTTATAAAGTATGCCAAAGTGCATAAATAATCGAGATGTGTTTGTCCTGAGATAAGTTAGTTCAAATTACCTGTGTCAGAGACAGAAATAAAAAAGGGGGACATACCTTTCCGAACAGAAAATATTCTGTTGCGTTAAGGAATGTCCCCCACAAGTTTTATACCTTATCAGCTTTACAAATAGGGGAACAGTTCCGGAGTCTGAGAACTAAGACAACAGAACCGTCCCCTCTGTCTGCCCTCTGTCCGCTCATTTCCACAGCACTATCATGGCAACCTTGTTTTCATTCTTTTTATTACTGTCAAAATACAGACCTACCTGATGATATGTCCTTGATAAATCAATATCGCTAAGATTTCCTACGGTAATATTTCTCTCAGGGTCTCTGATATATACGGATATGCTATCGCTGAAGAAGTATATTTTATCATTTATTTTAATTCTTCTTGCGTCAACGGCCTGAACATTAGTACCTTTTACATCCGGGTTTCTATAAGCGGTTAATGATTCGATGCCGGAACTGTTCAGCCTTACATCATAAACATTGCCAATATTCAGGTCCTCTTTGTATTTGGTATATTTATACTCCTTCCCTTCTGCTACAAAAGTATATTCAAAGGTATCATCCCTGCCTGCAGGCATAGCTTTTACGCTCTTTACAATTGCAGTTTTATATCGTTCATTGAATATGTCATTGGTAAATATAACATTAATATCTTCAAAAGGACCCCCTGTTGCCGTATACCATATCTTGCCGCTGGAGATGGTGCCATCAGGCAGATCGCTCCATTTCAGCAATTCTGCCTTGGCTTCCTGACCCTGATCGTTATAAATTACATTGAAAATTTTCACATTATCGGCTACATAACTTTCACCTATCATTCTCTCATATTTATTTATAATTACCTCACCAGGGTAATTGTAAGATATTCTTTCCAGTGAAATTAAATCATCATCAACAAAGGAGTATTTCACAAGTTTTCCTTTATACTCGTAAGCATTGTCTGTGACATCATAAACAGCAGTCATCCCGTCACTGAAAAGCAGTTTGGCTGAATATTCAGCGTCCCGGGTTCCGTCTGTATTTGCTTTTATTGTATAATAACTGTCGAGCACCACTGCATAATTCGAATTATCTTCCACTCCGAAATATTTTACAGCCACAATTCTCCCGTCATAGCCCAGTAAAGCTATTACATTGCTTCCGGGACTAAATGTACCGTAAGAATTTGTAATTATTGAAGTATTAAAGTTTTTACTGAATTCATAATCCACATTATCTATTTGTAGTTTTTTTGGTGACAGCTTATCCGGAATTATATCTGTTATTTCCCCTGCAACCTTGTTGTCCACTACTAAAATATATTTGTTTCGCTGCCAGATATCCGTGACCTGGTATACAACATCATTTATCTCAATTTGAGAAACGTCAATAAGTTCTCCGTCCTTTACTATAACAGTATCGTCTTCAAAACTTATCGGACCCAGCTTCCTGGAAGCGGAAGTGAACTTATCAGCTACTTGGGGTTTACTGTATACCGGATCAAAAATTACGGCAAATTCGTATCCGGTTTTGTTTTTATTATATGAGAGAATAATTGACGTGTTTCTATGCATTAACGTATTTAAAATGCTATAATCCTGCTTCTGGCCATTGTAGTAGTAAGTAATGCCTTTCGGCAGGACCATATTTTTGATTCTGTTTTCGGACACATAAGTTATGCTGTCTTCAGCGGCATTGCTTACAGTAATTTCCATCGTACTGTTTAACTTGTTGGAGGCCTTAACAACATCCTCGCCATCAATGCTAAGATAATATCGTCCACCCAATTCAAATACGATGCCTGCTGTATTGTAGAATATCCCTTTATCAGTGATTATCTGGTTGCTGCCAATGCCTTCATAAGTTTCATGATTTCCAAGAATAATGCACTCTACGTAGCCTGCTGCTTCCATAAAGGTAATGCTGGCGCCCGACGGGCCGCTTGCCTTCACGTATGTATCCAAAAGCCTGTCTACCATTACTGCACAAACCCACCTGGGGACAGCTTCGTTGCTGCTTAAATTTATACCGTCTGTCAGTCCTAAAGTTTTAGCTTTTTCAATATAGTTTCTAGGCCACTGGCCGGAAAGGTCACTGTCAGTATAACCCAGGGCTCTTACCAGAATTGTACACGCCTGTGCAAAGGATATGCCTTCTTTCGGGTGAAATTTCCCATCCGGCATTCCTGTTATATATCCTTTATCTAAAGCTGCATTTATGTACCCGCTTGACCAGCTGGAAGGATTAACATCCGGAAATATTGTTTTATCGCCTAAAACCGCAGCAATATCTTCAAGGCCGGCTGCTGTTATGATTATTTTTGCGAACTGTTCCCTTGTGAGCATGTCATTCGGCCTGAACTCACCTTTTTCATTGCCGCTTAAGATTCCAAGAGAAACCAGTCTGTTTAGCGCACTGCTGTATGTTGCTGTCTGCGGAACATCGGAAAAAACTGCTGAAACGTCTGCAGACACAGATATAAATAAAATTGCTGACAATATCAGACACAGTATTTTTCTTTTTGGGCTTTTCATTGGGCTTTTCATAAGAATCCTCCATTCCCGAATCAAATTAACAAATCAGTTGTCAATACCATATTGTTTTAACCGTATTATAACATTTATGGCGATATACTTAAAACCTATAAAAATTTTACCAACATCATATTACTCAAATCTCAGTGCCTCAATAGGATTAAGCTTTGAGGCCTTGTATGCCGGAAACATTCCGAATACAACTCCTACCGCCAATGAAATTCCAAAGGAGAACAGTATCCAGAAAGGAGAGTAAACAGGTGTTATCAAATCAATACTTCCAATGACAAAACGTATTATTGACACTCCCAGCAGCACACCTATTATTCCGCCGATACCTGTAACCATTATGGCCTCAATCAGAAACTGAATGAGAATGTTCCTGCGCTTTGCTCCTATAGCCTTTCTGATTCCTATTTCCCTGGTTCTTTCCGAAACTGAAACAAGCATTATGTTCATTATTCCTATTCCTCCTACAACAAGAGAAATAGCAGCAATGCCTCCAAGAACTATCATCATTATGCCGGTTACATCGTCAAGCATGGAAAGTATCTGTGCCTGGTTAAGCACTAAGAAAGCGTTTTCGTCGCCATATATTTTCGTCAAAAAAGCATTCAGTTTTTCCATTACGCTGTCTACAGCTTCCGGGGTTGAGGCCTGCACTGTAAAATTTCTTATTACTGAGTTTCTGCTTAGTCTTTGAGCTACGTTAATGGGTATAATAATCTGATCATCATCTGACTGATCCTGACCACCGGCCTTTTCCTCCAGAACGCCCACCACTTTGAATACCTGTCCGTCTATCTTGATCTTTTGCCCAACCGGATTTTTTCCTTCAAATACATCATTGGCTACCGCGGTACCAATAACCGCTACCTTCTGCATGTAATCAATATCAAAAGATGACAGAAAACGTCCTGCCTGCGGATGCTTGCTCATCATATGCTCGTACTCGGGACTTGTTCCTATAAGAGAAGTATTCCTCGTTTTTGTGCCAACTTTTACGGTGGCATTGCCATTAATCTGTGGAACTATGTAAGTTACTTCCTCTTTGTTGTTCTCTGCAAATTCCTGAAGTTTATCGTAAGTCACATTTCTGTTGCTGTTCCTGCCCATAATTGTTATGTGAATCAGGTTTGTACCAAGGCCTTGTATAGAGTCTGTTATTTGCTTCGTACTTCCCTGGGCAAGGGCAACAGCTGCTATAACAGAACCAACTCCTATTATTACGCCAAGCATTGTCAGGAAGGAACGGACCTTGTTGCTGAATATGCTTTTAACTGCCATCTTGAATGCCTGAGCAAAACCCAATCAATCCACCCCCCTGTCCTGCAAAATCTTGCCGTCCTCAATTCTCACTATGCGTTTCGCCTGCAAAGCAACATTATTATCATGGGTGATAAGTACAATTGTATTTCCTTTGCCATGCAGCTCTTTTAATATTTTCATTATATCTTCACCGGATTTGGAATCAAGGTTTCCGGTGGGTTCGTCTGCCAGTATTATCGGAGGGTTGCTCACCAGTGCCCTTGCTATTGCCACCCTTTGTTGCTGCCCTCCCGAAAGCTCTGTCGGCTTATGATGCATTCTTTCCCCCAGGCCAACACTTTCTAATGCTTCTTTAGCCCTTCTGTGCCTTTCCTTTGCCCTGACACCCTGATAAACCAAGGGAAGTTCCACATTTTCCAGAGCCGTCAATTTTTGGAGAAGGTTGAAACTTTGAAATATGAAACCAATTTTCCTGCTCCTTATCTCAGCAAGCTGGTTGTCGCTCAGTTTGCTTACTTCCTTCCCGTCAAGGTAATAAGTGCCGGATGTGGGCGTATCCAGGCAGCCGATCATATTCATTAATGTTGATTTGCCTGAGCCGGAAGGCCCTACTATAGCTACAAACTCGTGCTGCTTTATATGAAGTGAGACATTGTCAAGAGCTTTCACAATAGTATCGCCCATCCTGTACTCTTTACACATATCAATTATTCGTATCATTCAGGTCACCACCAATTAATTTCGAATTCTGCCGGCATTGCCGCTCCTCTGTTCAATATTGACTCTGGAACCGCCTCTCGGTGAGAAACCGAAACCTCCCATCATGCCGTTTTGCATTTGCATACCATTTCCACCCGAACCTGCAAGGGCAGGAAGTATAACCTCATCACCTTCATTTAATCCGCTTATGACTTCAATGTAATCATCATTGTTAATACCCAGCTCTACCGGTGTCAATACGGCATTATCATAATATCCGGCATTGCCGCCCGGTACCCTGCCTGCAAACCTGGCAGGCATTCCGGCGGTAAAACCGCTTGCTTTTTCACCTCTGGATTCGCCCGGCATCCTGCCATTTTGTATATCCTGTCTTTTGCCTGCTGCTTCACCGGGCATCCTCCTGTTGTAATTTCCCTCGGGAGCATCTGTTCCATCTGTTTTGTTTTTAACATACACATAATATCTGTCGCCTATCTTTTGAACTGCATCCAAAGGCAAAAGCAGAACGTTATTCTTCTCATTTACAATAATTTCTGCGTTAGCATTCATTCCCACTTTCAGATTGGAAGTCTCATTTATCTGTATTGTTACCGGGTAAGTAGTAACACCGTTGGATGAATTTCCCTCAAGCGCTATTTTTGATACTATTCCGGAAAGCGGTCTGTCAGATGTCTCTTCCAAGGCATCAACAGTTATATTCACTTTTTGTCCCTCTTTTATTTTTGCAATATCAAGCTCATCAATAGGTACCGAAAATTCCATATGTAAAGGATCAAGTATCGTGAAAAGAACATCAGCCGGCTTCACATTATTCCCTTCTTCTACATTCCGGGTAACAATTATGCCGTCTATCGGTGAATATATTTTGTAATCTTCAAGCTGTCTTTCCGCTGATTCCAGCTGAGAGTAAAGTTCTTCCAGGTTTAAATCCGTTGTCCGTGATGAAATCTCCAAATCATCATTTTTAAGCTTGATTAATAATTGTCCGGCCCGAACGAACTGTTCTTCATGCACATTTATACTATCTACAGTTCCCGCAGATTCGCTGGTTATTATCTTGCTGTTGATATACTCCAACTTACCGGATTCGGTACTGAATTGAGATCTTCCCTTAACCTGAATCTCAACGTTGGCACTCATTCCATCCTTTAATGATCCCGGATTATCAATAACAACTTCAACATTGTAAGAAACTCCGCCCAGACTTGTAATGGTTGGGTTGCTGCTGACGCGTGAAACAGTTCCCTCAACTGACTGCATCAAGTCTTCAATATTTACCGTAACTTTCCGTCCAACATAAATATCACTGATAACAGCTTCACTGAACGCTACATTTAGTTTCAGTTTCGAATAGTCAGTTAAAGTGAGTACATTAGCGCCCTTTGCCAGGCTATCTCCAACTTTGGGGATTATGTCCGTAACCCGTCCGTCAAAGGGAGCAATGATATTAAGGTTATTAAGATTTTTCGAGTTGTTCTTAGCTGTTAATTGAGCTTGCTCTATACTGTTCTTAAGCTTTTGCAAATTTAATTTTGCATCTGAATCATCAATTTCAAGAAGCAAATCACCGGCTTTTACGCTATCGCCCTCTTCAAAATAAACTTTTGTAATTTTTCCTGTTACTGAAGAGGACACTTCCGATCTGTTTGAAGATTTTATAGAACCTGAGCCTGTGACGGTATTGACGATATTCCCCCTTGTTACAATAGCAGTCCTTTGTTCAACAACATTTTTGGCAGCATATAAGTTTGGCCTGATAATCAATCTGAAAACCAATGCTGCAATCAATACAAGGCATATAATTCCTATTACAATATGCTTTCCCTTGATTTTTTTTATCAGCCTTTTCTTTTCCACAACGGATGTTCCCATTTCCAAATTTATTACCTCCCCGTTAAACTTCTATGTACTGTATTAACTGTCATGTTGCGGTTTCCGGAAATGACCCCACAGTATTGCAACAGAACAGTATTGCAACAGAAAAGTATTGCATCAGAACAGTATTATAGCAGAAACACCAATGATAGAGGGATAATTGCTGCGAATAAACCGGATCACAAACTAAATTTTAACTCATTTTACCTCTTATATGTGAAAAAAGAGTGTAAAAAATGTAAATAATTTATGAATAATATTCCGGCAATTATAATGATTATAACATTATTCTTTTTAATGAAACACTATTCCTTTTAGAATCTATATTGTTTTGTACGCTGCCGGCTAAAACTTTCCATATGGTTTTTGTTTGCAAGTCCTGACCATTCCGGTGCAAATCAGAAACTCTGCCATATGTGTATCAATGATATTTATTGCCGCTGTTAATGAGCAGTGAGACCGCCATCAACAGTGAAGTGGTTTAGGTTATTAATAAAAAATTACAAAAATTTTTCCAAATTTTATATTGACAATACATTTGTAACTGTGTATTATTAATGCTATACAAAATATATAATTCCTATATGTTTGGTAGGAATTAAAAGAAGTTAATAAGAAAGACATTCATTTTTATCAGGAAAAACCGGATTTACTAAAGCAGCTCTTGATTTTAAGAGTTACAAGAAAGAAATCATCAACGAAGCGACACAATCAAAGATTTGCAATACAACATAACCAATAGTTAGTGATGCAACACAATCAATAATTCAGGTAAGGAGGATAATACTATGACAAAAATACATGAAAATTTATTAAGTCTTATCGGAGGGACTCCCCTTGTAAAGTTTAACAGGATTAACAAAGGATACGCTGAGATTTTCGGGAAGGTTGAATACTTCAATCCAGGCGGAAGCGTAAAGGACAGAATTGCAAACGCAATGATAACCCAGGCTGAAAAGCAGGGGCTGATAAACAGTGAAACAGTAATTATTGAACCCACCAGCGGCAACACAGGTATAGGCCTTGCACTGGTAGCTGCTGTTAAGGGCTATAAGCTGATTTTAACAATGCCTGAAACAATGAGTCTTGAAAGAAGAGCACTACTTAAAGCTTACGGAGCGGAGCTCGTACTCACTCCCGGTTCAGAGGGCATGAAAGGTGCTGTAAGAAAAGCTGAGGAACTTAGCAAGCAGTATGGAAATGCCTTTATACCACAGCAGTTCAAAAACTTTTCTAACCCGGAAATACATCGGCTTACTACAGCACAGGAAATATTAAATGATACCGACGGCAATGTAGACATTTTCGTAGCCGGTGTCGGTACGGGTGGAACGATAACAGGTGTTGGAGAAATCTTAAAGAAGCACAATCCCAATATCAGGATAGTAGCTGTAGAACCTTCGGCCTCAGCCGTACTTTCAGGAGAAATGCCGGGTCCTCATAAAATACAAGGTATTGGTGCCGGCTTTATTCCTGAGGTATTAAACATTGATGTAATTGATGAGATTATTAAAGTTTCCAATGAAGATGCAATAAATACTTCAAGAAAGCTTGCCAAACTGGAAGGTCTGCTGGTTGGGATATCTTCCGGAGCTGCCGCATATGCAGCCCTCGAACTGTCAAGCAGAAAAGAAAATGAAGGTAAACGCATTGTTGCCGTTCTGCCTGATACAGGCGAAAGATATTTGTCTGCCGGGCTTTATTCAGCAGAGTAGTCAGATTCAAGTTAATACTCGTGTGAATATCGGATTGATTATTCCGGTGATTATTCAAGTGATTATTCGAGTTAGTATTCAAGCTAGTACTCGAGTTAGTATTTGAGTTAGTATTCGCGTTAGCATTCGAATTAGCATTCGAGTTAGTATTCGGATTAGTATTCGAATGAATATCCGAGTGAACAAAAAAGGGGGCTCGAAATGAGTTATAAATATCCGTATTTAAACGTAGATATGCCGGAAAAAGATGAAGTACTGCAGAAAACTCCAAATCCGGCAACTAAAGATTTGATAGAGAAAATCGCAGCAGACGGCAACGAAACTTATCTCGACAGATTTGCCAGCCAGCAGCCCCAGTGCAGTTTCGGACTTAAAGGCACCTGCTGCAGGATGTGCCAGTGGGGCCCATGCCGCATCACTGAGAAAAGTCCCAGGGGCATCTGCGGAAGAAGCCAGGATGAAATTGTTATCAGCAACATTATAAGGTCGCTTGTTTCCGGGCTTGCCGCCCACGGAAGGCATGCCCATGAAATAATATATACAATAAAGGGTATCGCAGAGGGTAAAATAAACCTTAAACTCAAAGGTGTCAGCAGAATAATGGACATGGCTGAAAAGCTCGGCCTGGAAATTCACAATAAAACTGTCGAGCAGCTGGCAGGCGAAATTGCAGATATACTCATCGAAGACCTGTCCAGAATGGACAACAAAAATATTCGTCTTCTTGATGTTTTTGCACCCCGGGAAAGAAAAGATTTGTGGAATAAAATTGATGTCCTCCCCCGTTCGGCATCCTATGAAATAATGGAAGCCCTTCACATGACGACTCTTGGAAGCTGCACCGACTGGAAGGCTATTGCAGGCCAGGAAAAACGCTCAGCACTTGCCTATTGCTACAGCACGCTGTTTGGCTCTTCCCTTGCTACTGAAATGCTGTTCGGAATACCTGAGCCTAAAGAAACAGAAGTAAATTACGGCATCATGAAGGAAGACCATGTAAATATACTTGTTCACGGCCATTCTCCTGTAATGATTGAGAAGGTTCTTGAAAAAATCAAACTTCCGGAGATACAGCAGCTTGCAAAAGATTACGGTGCAAAGGGAATTGTTGTCGGAGGGCTTTGCTGCACAGGCACTGAGCTTCTGGCAAGGTATGGCATCCCCACCGTTACTAATATCCTTGGACAGGAATTTGTCATTGGAACCGGCGCAGTTGATTGCATAGTTGTCGATATGCAATGCGTTATACCCGGTATGAAAATACTTGCCGACTGCTATGGCACAAAAGTCATAACTACCTGCAATTCAAACAGAATTCCTGGTGCCATACATCTTCCCTTTGATCCTGAAAAGCCTGACACCCTTGATAAAGACGCTTATACAATAGCCAAAACGGCTGTTGAAGCTTTTAAGGACCGGGACAGAAGCAAGATAAAAATTCCACGGAAAGTTACAAAGGCATACGGTGGCTGGAGTTTCGAAAGTATCGTAAATGCTCTCGGAGGTATTAAAAACATTGCTAATCTTTTAAAAGACGGAACTCTCAAAGGAATAGCCACAGTTGTAGGCTGCAATACACCCAAAGTAGCTTATGAAAGCAACCACGTAACCATTGCAAGGAAACTCATAGAATCAGATATCCTGATTCTGACTACAGGCTGCAGCTCCCATGCCCTGTTAAATGCAGGCCTGTGCAGCCAACATGCGTCACAGTTCTGCGGCGACGGCCTGAAAAAAGTTATTGAGCAGTACAACGTTCCACCAGTAATGGCTGTAGGCGGATGTGTTGACAATACCAGGACATTGAGGCTTTTTATAGCCCTATCCGAGGAGATGGGTATAGCGATAAAGGATATGCCGTTTATGTTCGTCGGTCCTGAGCCTGGTAATGAAAAGACTGTAGGACAGGGTTTAAGCTTTTTGATGCACGGGGTATCAAATCTCGTGGGATTCCCTGCTCCGATACCGGTGCCGAATCCTAAACCTGTGGAAGGTTCCGCTGATGGAGAAATGGAGCGCGGAAGCAACAATATTGCAGATTATTTTGGAGGCAACGGGGCTCTTGAAGAGCTTGGAGCGAAGATTTATACAGAGCCGTACCCGGAACTGGCAGCTCAGGCTATCAAGATGCATATTAAAAGAAAAAGGAATAATCTTGGATGGAAATAGGAGGGTATTTATGCAGATTAATAAAATAAATAAAATTACTAAAATCACTAAAAAAGTTATCATAATAGCTGTCTTCATTGCAGTGACGGTTGCTCTGTCTGCATGCGGCGCAACCAGGGATACCGGTAGCAAGGAAACCATAGGCAATGAAACTGCAAACGGTTCATCAAAACAAACTGTAAAAATCGCCTATCTTCCTATAACTCATGCGTTGCCCTTGTACATAGAAAACGAACTTGGCAAACATAACTTCAAGAATATTGATATCGAGCTTGTAAAATTCGGTTCATGGCCGGAACTGATGGATGCCTTGAACACCGGAAAGGTTGACGGAGCCTCAGTTCTGATCGAGCTTGCGATAAAAGCAAAAGAGCAGGGTATCGACCTGAAAGCAGTGGCTTTAGGCCACCGCGACGGAAATGTAGTGGTAGTCTCGCAGGATATAAACGACACGGCTGATTTAAAGGGCAAAACCTTTGCCATACCTCACAGGCTCTCCACTCATAATATTTTATTATACCAGATGCTTAAAGATGCCGGCATGAATTTTTCAGACTTGAAAGTGATAGAACTCCCGCCGCCGGAAATGCCTGCAGCTCTTGCAGAGGGACGCATATCCGGCTATCTGGTTGCCGAGCCTTTTGGTGCTAAATCAGTTGCAAACAGCACAGGAAAAGTACTGTTCAAGTCACAGGACATATGGGAGGATTCTGTATGCTGCTCACTGGTATTAAGAAATGAGTTTATAAAAGGCAATAACGATGCTGCTTTTGAACTTGTAAAAGAATATGTTGATGCCGGCAGCTACATAAATTCAAAAGGAGAAAAGGTTAACGATATTGCAAAGCAGTACTTGAAGGTTGAACAAGATGTTCTGGATTTATCACTGGAATGGATCAGCTACAAGGATTTAAAAATCTACGAAAAAGACTACAATGCTCTGAGAGACTACATGATTGAAATGGACTTATCCAAAAATCCTCCGCCTTACAATGATTTTGTAGACAGTTCATTAATTGAAAAGGTGAAGTGATAAATCATGAAGACCAGGGGAAAAATTATGAAGACTGATTTGGGAAGGCTTTGTATGGGAACGTTAAGGAAGACTAATATGGAAAAAACAGCAAAGACTAACAGTGGAAAAATCAAAAACAACATTAACATGGGAAAGATCAGAAAACCGGTTAATACCTTTATCGGGTTGCTGCTTTTGATTGCAGTCTGGGGCGGAATAGTGCTGTCGAATAAATATGACCGCTCCCTGTTTCCCTCACCCATTGATGTTCTTTCAGGGATGAAGGAACTTATAGCTGACGGCACCCTGTTTGCCCACATACAAACCAGTATGTTGCGCTTTATTTTGGGCTACTCAACCGCCATTGTTTGCGGTATAATATTAGGACTTATATTAGGATGGTTTAGAAAGTTATGGGAAATTATTGACCCGATAGTGCAGGTATTAAGGCCGGTATCGCCCATAGCCTGGTTTCCCTTTATTGTACTATGGTTTGGAATCGGCGATATTCCGGCTATAGTAATAATTTTTATAGCTGCCTTCTACCCTGTCCTGCTATCAACGGTGTCTTCTGTAGGAAAAGTAGACCAGACTTATTTAAAAGTTGCAAAGAATTTCGGGCTTAAGCAGGCACAGGTATTTTACAAAATAATTTTTCCCGCTGCATTTCCGCATATAGCCACCGGCCTTCATATTGCACTGGGTTCGGCATGGGTGTTCCTCGTAGCGGGTGAAATGGTTGGTGCTCAGTCAGGACTAGGTTTTCTGATAATTGATGCCAGAAACAACCTGCGGTCAGATTTAGTGCTGGCAGGCATAATATTTATCGGTATTTCCGGCCTGCTTCTTGATAAAGCTATTGGAATGCTTGAAAAGTGGATAGGTAAAAACTGGGGTATCTTGCCAAATGAAAGAGGGATATAAATGTACATAGAAATAAAAAATGTCTCAAAAATATATAATCAGAGCCCAAACAACAACCAAAAAGCCCTGGATGGTGCGAATCTAAGTATAGAGAAAGGTGAATTCATATGCCTTCTTGGCCCCAGCGGCTGCGGAAAAACTACTTTATTGAATTTACTGGCAGGCTTTGAGAAGCCCTCTGAAGGCAGTATAACTATAGATGGCAAACCAGTAGAGAAGCCCTCAATAAAGCATGTGACTATATTCCAGAATTACGGACTGCTTCCCTGGCGGACTGTACAGGGCAATGTCCAGCTAGGCCTCGAGTCTCTTGGATTGGATAAAAAGGATATTAAAGAAATTGCCGATGAATATATTGAACTTGTTGGCCTGGGAGAATTTAAAAAGCACCACCCTTATCAACTTTCAGGCGGAATGCAGCAAAGAGTGGCAATCGCCAGGGCATTGGCAGTAGACCCGGATATTGTGTTTATGGATGAACCATTCGGAGCCCTTGATGCGCTCACCAGAATGAAGATGCAGGAAGAAGTGTCTAATATATGGCAAAAGAAAAAGAAGACCATCATATTTGTTACCCATGATATTGACGAGTCGGTCTATCTTGCAGACAGGATAGTGATAATGACTGCCTATCCCGGCAGGATTAAAAGCATAATTAACGTACCCCTTGCAAGGAAGAGAGACAGGACACATCCTGACTTCCTTAGAATAAGGGACAGAGTGTTTGCCGAGTTTGAAATGAAGCAAAAAGATACCATTGAATATTATTTGTGAGTTATTTATTATCTGCGAGTTATTTATATTTATTGCTTGTAAGATGGAGGTGGTTATATGGAAAAGAATACTTTATGTATAGAGACGAAACTTGTTCATGGATACAGGGGCTTTGATCCCCAGACGGGAGCAGTAAGCTTTCCCATATATCAAAGTGCTACATTCAGACATCCCGGGCTATATCAAACTACAGGCTATGACTATTCAAGGCTTCAGAACCCTACTAGAGAAGAACTTGAAAATACCCTTGCCATACTGGAAAACGGCCTTGCAGGCTTTGCCTTCTCAAGCGGGATGGCGGCTATTACTGCTTTAATGGAGATATTTTCGCCGGGTGACCATATCGTAGTTTCAGATGACTTGTACGGTGGAACTTACAGGCTTTTTGAGGAAATATATAAAAAAAAGGGCTTAGAATTTTCGTATACTGATACAAGCAGTCTTGAAAATGTCCTTCAGTCGATTAAAAACAATACTAAAGCCTTCTTTATTGAAACCCCTTCCAATCCTATGATGAAGGTAACAGATATACAAGCTGTTGTTGAAATAGCCAGGTCCCACAATATACTGACTGTTGTAGACAACACATTCCTGACACCCTATTTCCAGCGCCCTATTGAACTTGGTGCTGATATTGTGGTACACAGCGGCACTAAGTACCTGGGTGGTCATAACGATACTCTTGCCGGGTTCATTGTTGTCAATGATGAAAACATCTCAGAGAAATTAAAATTAATTCAAAAGTCAGTAGGCTCAGTATTAGCTCCCTTTGACAGCTGGTTGATGCTTCGTGGCATTAAGACCCTCGGTGTCAGGATAAAAGCCCAGGAAAAAAATGCATTAGCTGTGGCATCATGGCTCAAAACAAACCCTCATGTTGAAAAGGTGTATTATGTCGGACTGCCTGACCACGAGGGCTATGAGATATCCAAAAAGCAGTCTTCAGGTTTCGGAGCTATGATTTCTTTCACCGTCAGAGACATACAGCTTGTTGAAAAAATACTGTGCGGTGTCAAGGTTATAGCATTTGCCGAAAGTCTCGGAGGTGTCGAGAGCCTTATTACCTACCCTGCTGTTCAGACCCATTCCGCCATTCCACTGGAAATAAGAGAGCGCTTGGGGGTAAACGACAAGCTTCTCAGGCTTTCCATAGGCATCGAAGCAGCAGAAGATATTATTAATGACTTGGAACAAGCTATGGAGGAATAGAATATGAAGTTTGGAACAAAGGTTATTCATAACGGATACGAAATTGATAAACACACAGGTGCTTTAAGCATCCCTATCTATCAGGCATCCACTTACCATCAGAAGGATATTGACAACCCGCCTGAGTTTGACTACTCACGCTCCGGAAATCCTACACGCAAAGCCCTTGAAGAAACCATCGCAATCCTTGAGAGCGGGGATAAGGGTTTTGCTTTTTCTTCCGGTATGGCGGCTATTTCATCAGTATTGTCCATGTTTTCATCAGGGGACCATATCGTTATATGTGAAGACGTCTACGGTGGTACATACAGGGCAGCCAACAGCATTTTTAACAGATATGGAATTGAGCTATCTTTTACAAACGCCAGTGATTTGTCAGAATTAGAACACAGCATAAAGAGCAACACAAAAGCAATTTTTCTTGAAACCCCTTCCAATCCCCTAATGAAGATAACGGACCTTAAAGGAGCAATTAATATAGCAAAAAATAAGGGGCAGCTTGTAATAGTAGACAATACTTTCATGTCGCCATATCTGCAGCGCCCTCTTGAGCTGGGAGCTGATATTGTCATACACAGTGCAACAAAGTTTATCGGAGGGCACAGCGATGTTGTTGGCGGCCTGGTGGTTGTAAAAGGAAAAGAGCTGGCAAGAAAGATATACTCCATCCAGAACGGCTTTGGAGCAGTATTGGGACCTCAGGACAGCTGGCTTCTTTTAAGAGGATTAAAAACTCTCAAAGTACGGATGGACTACCAGCAGAACAGTGCCCTTATTCTTGCTAAATGGCTTTCAGAACAACCTAAGGTATCCGAAGTTTTTTATCCCGGCCTTGAAAATCACCCGGGCAGGGAAATCCATTTTTCACAGGCTCAAGGTCCGGGTGCTGTGCTGTCCTTTAAAACAACAGACAATAAGACAGCAAGATCCTTTATGAATAACATTAAGCTGGCAGCAGTGGCCGTAAGCCTTGGTGGAGTTGAAACAATAGTATCTTACCCTGCAAAAATGTCCCACGCCTCAGTTCCCAGGCACGAAAGAGAAAGGCTTGGTATTTCCGATAACCTGATAAGAATTTCTGTAGGGCTTGAAGAAACAGAGGATCTGATTGAGGATTTTGAACAAGCTCTAAAATAGAAATGTTGGCTGATTTTGAACAAGCTTTGAAATAGAGATATTGGCTAATTATGAACACTTTCCAAAAAATAAAAGTATTGGCTAAGTGGAAAAGCAATAAACCACTTAGCCTTAAACTTAGCCTTAACCTCCTCTGTCCAACGGCCTTCCAGCGGGATATGTTTCACTAATAAGTTTTTGTCAAATTATTTCCTAAGTAATAATGAATAATAAAGCCCTCGGCACACTCGTCCAAAAATGTACATCCAGCGCATTTTTTAATGCATCACATTTTTTTACGGGACTCGTGCCCTCTCGGATTCGAGCCCTTCCTTGTTTGCTTTTATTCTCTGAGAGTTACCTAAGGTATTACAAGAATTTTTTCAGGTAATACAAGAGTTTTCTCAAGTAATACAAAAAACCTTGTAAACTTTATGTTTACAAGGTTTTTCTGGCGACCCGGAAGGGGCTCGAACCCTCGACCTCCAGCGTGACAGGCTGGCATTCTAACCAACTGAACTACCGGGCCAAAACTGCAGAGACCATGGCTTTTTTATGCTCTAGTCTCTGCTCCTTGGTGACCCATAGGGGACTCGAACCCCTGTTACCGCCGTGAAAGGGCGGTGTCTTAACCGCTTGACCAATGGGCCACATTTACATGCGTTAAATAAGGTTACATAATCAAACCGTATTTAAGCAGCGACAAAAAATATTTTAACCGGGAATAAATAAAATGTCAAGTAATTTTTTAAAATTATTTTACTTCCGGATTTATCTCCATCAACACCGCTCTTACAGGTGAACCATCTGCCCCATTGATCTTTAGAGGCAGGAAGGAACACAGATACACTCCCTCTGCTACATCTTTCAAATATAAGCCCTCTACGATTATAACTCCCTTTGACAAAAAGAGTTTATGAACAGGATAATCCTCTACTTCATATCCATCTATGGAAAAATAGTCTATTCCTACTACTTCCACCTTTTTTTCGAGAAGATATTCTGCTGCCGATATATCCAAATAAACATAGTTCTGATTAAAAGCACCGTTCTCAGGTAAATCACTGTTTGAAGTCCTGAAAAACAGTGCGTCCCCCTCATTGATAGGCAAGTCTTTTAAATCTTCCCTTGTTATGCACTTTGCAACATTCACACTGAAAACCTTGACAAACCTTAAAAAATTGCCTGGGTCCACCGACGAAACATCCCTGCCGCCATTAATAAAGTGCAGCGGGGCATCTACATGTGTACCTGTATGTAGTCCCATAGATATATTCGACAGGTTAAAATCATCCCCGTCATCAATGGAGCAGCACCTGGCAATATGAACGTCCGGATCCCCCGGCCATACAGTCATATCTTGCGATATTTTTTTAGTAACATCAATTACTTTTCCAAGCTTCATGCTACTACCTCCACCCCGTATTCAGGCGATAATTCTCCATTTCGGAAATCCACTTTGGAACAGTTCGCTGTTATGGAATTAGTTCCCAACAATAAGTATTACAATAAGTATTATGCATGATCTAAGTACATTTATGAGTTTGAATGAATATTGTCCCTGCCTTTCGGCCTGTGAGCTGGCTACAAACGTTTGGAACTAGAACTCCATATGCAGATGCTACTCCAATTCAAGCATTTCCTTCATAAAGTTTGGGAGATTAAAACTTGATTTAAATATTTCTTCATTTATATATTTTGTGTTTTTTGCAAGCCTCTCTGTATCCGCATTGAGAGGATCATATTTCTGTGATGCAATGGTAAAGCTCCAGAAGCCGCCAGGATAACTTGGAACAACAGCCTTGTATGTCCTGACAATACTAAAATGATTGCATAAAAATCCGTATGTCCTTTGCAATATATCTTTATAAAAAATCGGTGACTCGCTCTGGCATACCAGTATTCCGTCAGGTCTAAGACAATTTTTTGCATCAATATAAAATTTCTCTGAAAAGAGATCTTCTGCTGGTCCAACAGGGTCAGAAGAATCTATTATAATAACATCATACATTTCCCTTCTGTTCCTGACAAATTCAATACCATCGTCAAAAATGAAATTTACACGTTTATCGTGAGGGGCGTTTCCTGCAACGGATGGAATATGTTTAATACACTCTTTTACCACCAACTCGTCGATTTCTACAACGTCAATTTTTTGCAGGTCTCTATATTTGGTTATTTCGCTTGCAGCGCCACAGTCTCCCCCTCCGATTATCAGTACATCCTTAGGTGACGGATGAGTAACAAGCGGTACATGGGAAATCATTTCATTATAAATGTATCCATCCATTTCATTTGTCTGCATAACTCCGTCAAGAACAAGGCAGCGCCCGAAATCATATGTATCAATTATGTCTATTTGTTGAAATGGAGATTTAACAGAAGAAATTATATCTCTTATTCTGTAAGCAACCTTGAGATTGTCTCTGTCGTTTTCAACAAACCACATTTCCCCGTCAATATTTTTCAAATAGTCAAAATTATCCATTTTTTGACTCCAGCCAATGTGCACGAAACAAATTCACGCCAAATAAAAAGCTTATCAAGTGCGCTCTAATGCATATGTCCAGGTTTCACACATTCAGCCGGATAAAACCCTCCTTACTAAATCTAGTGTAATAGGCCGCAACATAGCAATTAATATTTTACCGTGCTCAGGCACTTTGTGCAAGTTCATGGAATTTATGGACTGCTTTTAGAATTTATGGACCGCTTTTCAATTTCATTCAATACACTGTAAAGCCTAAAAATTTAACATAACGTTTGGCCGGAGCATATTATATATTATGCGAATCGATGGATTTTACACAATCTTACTGTTATGTACTTGCATATACTTGCGCTTATGGATTGAATATACTCACGTTTATGGATTAACGCTTGAATTTATAGATTAACGCTTATGTTTATAGATTAACGCTTGATATAAATTAACGCTTAAGTTTTTAGTTTAATTCAGATACTTCGGCTATTTATGCGGTCGGATTATCAACCGTAATTGGATATTAATCCAATCTTTATCTTTAAATATCCACATGAAAGGAGGGGCTCATATGGCAGATAGAGTTATTTGCAGAAGAGCATGCAATAACGATTCGATACTTTGGTTTATAATTGTGTTTCTTCTTTTATTCTATAAAGACAACAACACATACGGCTGTTGTCCATATGGTTACTGCCCATACACCTGTACTTATAAGGGACAGACATAGTATCATAAATCATTTGTGGTTTCATCCCAGATCCTGCATCACAACTGCCTCAACATTACTAAAGGGAGCGTCGCTCCTTAATTTAAAGTTAATTTGCGAGGCTCCCTTTTTACTTACGCATTTACTCACATATTTACACACACATTTACTCACATATTTACTTGCACAATTACTTACGCAAACGTCGTATGTTTTACCTTCCACTTTTCCAAAGCTATTCCAAGCCAGAAACTATAAATTCCGAGGGTTATTATGCAAAGTAAAAGCCATTTTATCCATTGTCCGAACAATCCAACTGCTGTCCCATTAAATTTTAATCTTCTACCTTCAATAACTGTGTGGTTTATTTTCCATCCATAAATCTTGCATAAGGCCCAGGGGTAGCAAATACCAAGTGTTATTACCGTAACCAAAAAACCTAAGATGCTCCAGCCAATTAGCTGGGCAAGTCCTCCGTCAAAATAAGAATTGCCATTAGCAGTGCCTTGAGGCTGTTGAACATTGAAATTAACATTAGCATTATAGTTTGGACCTTCCATAATAATCCCCCTTATATATGTTTTTGTTCATTCTATCATCCATATAAGTATTACGCAATACTGTTTTTAATATGGCGTGATACCTAAAACACAGCAAGCGCTAAAAACAAAACAATTCCTCGGAATTAATATTTCCGCAGGCTTTAAAAACATTACTCCGAATTAAACCGTAAAATCATAATTTCTATTATTACACTAGATTAAATGATAGGATTGTACAATGAGAAGCTTAAAAGTCTTTTAAGTCACAGCAAAATCTTGAATAGAATGGCAGTAATAATTATACTATAACAGAAAGGATCTGGATCTATAATTATGATTGCATAAAATAGCATACTTAGCCTTTGGGGTGGTTAAAGTGTATATAAATAATACTATCAATATTAATGCAAAAATTAAACCCAAAGAAATATTTTTTCTAAAACTCAGACTGTTCTTAAATAGAGCAGAATATGGATTTTTAACGGGTATGAGTATATTAGGGCTCATATATTATATAGATTTATTCCTCAGAAATGACATTAGGTCTATTAATATTATACAAGAAATTTCCTCTCATTTTCCTGGCTCTGTGATAGCTTTGGCGTTTCCAGTAGCAATTGGTTCAACAATTATCAATATATATTCTAAGACTAAGAAAGAGTTAAAGGATATTGAATATATGTACATTAATTATTTCTTCTCGGATTTCGGAATCTCTTTTACGTGGAAAGAAGAAAAAAATATATCATGGAACAGAATCGCTAAGATTAAAGAAACCTCAAAATATTATTATATTTACACATCAAGAAACAGTGTCTTGTTAGTACCAAAAAGAGATTTTTCAAATAATGACAATATAATATCACTTAATACTCTCTTAAGAGAAAAGCTTCCAGGAAAAAAGCTTTCTTTAAAATCGTAGAATAGTGCGCAGCAAACAGCTGGCAAGCGCATTGAAAAATATCACCTGCCACTGTTACTGCTTTAATTTGCTCTTCCGTTGCGGCCATACGGGACTTGCTCCCGAAAACCGCAACGGGATACACCAACTTCCATTGCCCTGCTTTTTTTGTTCTTGCTGTTCTTTCGTTGATGCGAAGCGAAATCCACTTCCGTCCTCAGCAACATAGCTCACAACGTGGTAGGGAATGTGATACACAGCGCGGCAGTTAATATTCAAGCTCTAATGAATTGATTTCTTTCATGCTGTCCAAATCATGGGCCTTGATAAGTTCTTTTGATAAAGTGTATAGAGTATTATCAATATACAGTATCCTTTCTACACTTTTATCTGCATTGAATCCCCAATCTCCTGACTTCAAATAATCTTCATCAGAGAGATGAGTAATTTTCCCCTTTAGTTTAAATCCTTCGGCAGAATCAATGTTGTATACATATGCTCCCTGGAACTTAAACCTGCCGTAGTCGACTTCACTTCTTCTCTCGTCTCCAACTTCCATAAGGGTAACCGGAAACGCCATGAGGTTTTTATCTTTGGAAAACAGCAACGCCTTATGGTTCCTCAGCAATTCCGAATCCGTGCCTCTGTCCCCTATTATTTCCACAAACTTCTGCTTGGGATTGCTTACATCACTGACATCAAAGAGAGCTATTTTCAAGCCCTGATAATAAGCTCCTCCTTTCACTTCCACCGTATCCTTGCCAAAACCGATTATGTGATTATCATCATATGGGTGCAGGTAATCACTGTAACCCGGTATTTTCAACGCGCCAAGTATTCTCGGGTCGGAAGGTTTCTCCAGGTCTATGACAAACAGAGGATCCACTACCCTGAAGGTTACCATATACGCCCTTTTACCCATAAACCTTACTGAATATATTCTCTCTCCGGGCGCTATATCCTCGATTTTTCCCACTATTTTAAGGTATTTATCCAACACATACATATTATTACTGGAAGTATATCTGTCATTTTTCCATACTCCGTCTAGGGTTGTTGCAATGCGGAAATTCTCTTCGTATTCATCCATGGAAAATTGGTTTAGTATCGTTCCCGGCACCTCACCCTTGCTTACATAGGTTACAGAGTCGCCACTTAGGGCAAATTTGTAAATTAATGTCCTGGGTCCGCCTATCCTCGGCACAATTGTAATAATATCCTTCCTGACAGAATCTTCAGTGTCCTGAACTTTTACATCCACCTCAGGTACTGTCTGTGGAGGGCCATAGCCGGTTAACGCCACATACATATTCCCCCGGGAAACATATATATTTTGCCCGGCTCCAAGATATGCGGAAACTTTTACAGGTTCTTCGGAAGAATCCACATTAAGAGCAGCAATTAACAAGTAACTGCATTCTGTCATGTCCGGGAAATAATATATTTTATCATAACCAATATCTATGAACTCATCCTTAAGAAGCGTGTCTCTATACACCGGCAGTATTCCTTTCCCCTTCTCAAGTACAAGATAGGGATCAATACCCTTATTCACAACAATATAAAGGAATGAACCTGTCTTGCGTGACGAAATATAGCTGCCGTCCAGTTCTACTTCTCTTATCTTCTTAATATCAGCCTTGTCAGATATATCAAATATCATAGTCTTTACCAGACCAAGATCCATGTAATCAAGTCCGGGTTTTGCAAATAATGATTTCTTATTATATAAAATTTCTCTGTTAGTCGAAGTGCCTGTAACTATTAATTTATCTCCATGCAAATACAACTCCTGAGGAATAAAATTTCCCTCATGAAAAGAAATATTGCCGGCAATCTTCATTTTATCCGCAGGATATGCTTTTATGATTATAACTCCCTGCCTGTTTACCTGGTAAATGTATTCCCCGTCAGTTTTCACTATGTCTGCTTCGTCTACACCCTGCACTTGCACATTAGTAGTCGAATAGTCATCTGCACTGGACTTGCCCGTTGATGAGCTCTCTTTTGCAATGCTTTGATTATGTCCGGTGTCAGCAGCCTCCCGCTCGGGAGCCATTGCCACATTTTCCTCAACTTGAGCTTCATCTTTAAATTGCACTCCATTACCTAAAATCGCATCAACAAATTTTTCAATTTTACTTTTCCCTGTCAGACGTATATCTTCCTTGTCCACCACCAATTCTCTCAGTCTGTCATAAGAACCGACTACCGGAAGATATCTAACCCGGGATGCGATTTCGTCCAGAATATCGGGTTGCAGTTCCATATCAACAGTATTCTCATTTTTGCTTATAATAATAAGATCACCATACACTCGTATATACAATCCCAATGCTTTTACAAGCTGGTCTGCAGGTGACATCAACCTGCCGCAGGACGCCCATACCGGTGCAGGCAGCTTTATACCTTCCCCTCCCGCATTCATTATGTCACTACCATATTTGAGACTTACCGATCTGTTACCCAATGTAATTGACGCAGTCTGTGTCTTGCCATCCCAGTCGACCTTTGCTCCCAGACTATCTGCCACAAACCTTACAGGTATAAAAACAAACCCGTTTTTCTGAAGAGGAACAACCTCCTTGTATAAAGGATCTACCTGTTTCTCCACATCTTTCACGAGTGCTTTAGGGCTCGACAGGCATAGTATAACTGCTTCTTTAAGCAGATCAACTCCTGTCCTTACCTCTTCTGTTTCTTCTCTTTCTGTTTTACCCGTAGAAGAGCTCGCCCTGGTCGGCTGACCGCTTAATACTGTCAACAAAGCGCCTGAAGTTGCAATTGTCAGTGCAATTAAAATTAAAAACAGTTTTCTTGAAAACAGTTTCCCTGAAGTTCTCACCACGCGTCCCTCCTCTTAACTTATTTCCAGATATATCAAAGTAACGTTATATAACGTTTGACATGAATTGAAGCCAAAAAGTTCCACAAAAAAAGTGACTTAAAGTATTTTTTTATACCTTAAGTCACTGGTGTACTATGCCAGGTCTGAATTCTTATATCCCTTCTTTTAAAAGTTGTTTGACATACTGTGAATAATGTGAATAAAAATAGAAAAAACCTTGCATTCAAACTGATTGCAAGGTCTTTTAACAATTTGGTGAGCCATCGGCGACTCGAACGCCGTACACCTTGATTAAAGGTCTTTACCCCTTCACATATGCGCTAGAAAATACGGAAAATCAGGGCTTTTAGGGCATTGATATTTCGTTAGAATCACGTAACAACATATCCAAGTGCTCGGTCAATTTGTTACCTTTCATCTGCAAACCATGGCTTGGAATGGATAGCTCAGGTTTTAATTCCTTGATACGTTCAAAAGATTTGGTTTGTTGAATTAATTCTATTTATAGAGCAGATAAGTCTTGTTCTCGGATTAAAACAATTCATATCATCAGCAAATCAATAACATAAAGCCGATTTGGAAACCGGAAGCTTTATAAAATCATCAGTATTAACAAGGAATATGTTAGTAACAATAAACAATGCAAGGATAGCACTAAGGTTGATAAAGCCAATAACGATTAATAAATGAATATTTTATATAAATATGCTAAAGCTAATAAAGATACATAATTCACTAAGGAGTTGGTAAATATGTTTAAACATGATAAGAACCTTCTACATGAAGTTAGAGTAGATGCACCAAACGCAAATTATGCAGCTATGATGCAAGAACAACTTGGTGGGCCTCAGGGCGAATTGAAAGCAGCACTACAGTATCTTTCTCAGAGTTTTCGTATAAAAGACCCCGAAATTAAGGATTTATTTCTTGACATTGCTGCTGAGGAATTAAGCCATATGGAAATGGTTGCTACTACCATAAATATGCTTAACGGCCATGTACCTGATGCAAAGAATGCAACAATTGGTAATATAGAAGCACACGTATTAACAGGACTTACCCCTATGTTAAGCAATGCATCAGGCTATTTATGGACTGCTGCCTATATAAATGAGACTGGTGACCTTGCAGCCGACATATTGTCCAATATCGCAGCAGAGCAGAGAGCAAAAGTTGTTTACGAATATCTCTATAGGCAAATCAACGATAAAGGCGTAAGGGATACAATCGACTTTTTACTAAACCGTGAAGAAGCCC
>DUMB01000063.1 GCA_012840085.1 Clostridiaceae bacterium | reverse complement strand
TTTCTCCGACAACCGCATGAACTTCCCCTTTTTCAAAAGACAGGCTTACATCGGATAATGCCTTAACTCCGAAAAAGCTCTTGGTGATGTTTCTAAGTTCTATATAGGCCATCAATATCCCTTCCTTCCATATCTAGCCACTTCAACAGCCGCTAAAGCCAATATTGATTAGATAACTGAATAGACCTCTTGTCCAAATTTATTCAAAATGAATTATGTAATACTTACTTGCAATTCATCTGCCTGTCAATAAATGAAATTCTTGAAACTTATTAATCTGTTTACAACCGATAGTCTATTAATTTACACCTGTTATTCTGCTAATGAATTAATACTTTAACATATATTTTTAATGTTAGTCGTCATAAATACTGTACATTGTGATTATATCAATCTATTGATTTCTATCTCAATGTCTAAAATACAAATGCTTGTATCTATTTTTAAAAACTTAAAAATTCTAAAAACTAAAAAAAGGATAATCTTACGACTATCCGTTTTAGAATGCATCTATTTTTGTTTTCTTCCAACTGGAATACTTCCTAGAATACTTCTTTCCACATGGAAACATTATTACTTGAAATCATCAGAGGTTTTCCCAGAACAATTTCTGTTCCGCCATCTTCGCTGGATGTAACAATTCTATTGCCCAGTGAACCCGCCTCAAAAATGTCACCTTCCTTTCCGGTGAATGTACCTGTCTGACATACATAAATAGCATACGCAGCCAAATATCCCAAATCAGAAGGATTCCACAAATACATCCAGGGGCAAATTCCGCTGTTGATGTATTGCTCCATTTCAGACGGCAGTCCCAGTCCCGTGACCTTGACTGAGGACTTTTCCTCACATACTACCTCAGCAGCTGATCTAATTCCAATAACAGTTGGTGCTATAATAAGCTTTAAATTTGGATACTTATGTAAAAGTTCTCTGGTCTTTCGTTTGGAAACCGTTTCATTGTCATGCCCATATGCAACTTCAACCAATTTTATATTTGAGTACTTTTCTTTGTTTTCATCCAATTCACGCAACATCCAGTTTACCCAGCTCTTTTGATTCGGAGTCTCCTCAGTTGTGCTGAGAATTGCAATTTCACCCTCGTTATTAATCATTTCCGCTCCGGCCTGAATCAAGATTCTTCCTATTATTTCCGGAGAAGCCTGTTGAATGTGAACAGTTCTGTCCTCAGGATAAACGGGCGAGTCAAGAGAAACTACCGATATACCGGAAGTTATGGCCTTTTGCAAAGCTGATTTGATTTCATCACTATCATTTGCCGCTACTGCAATTCCGTCTATTTTCTCGCGAATCAGGTCATTAATCAGTTGGCTTTGGTTAACATCAGAACTATCATCCGGTCCAACCATTAATGCGCTGATTCCCAGCTCCGTACACGCCATCTTGAACCCTCTGAACATGGTATGCATATATTCGTTGTTAATATCCTTCACAACAAGTGCATAACTCAGCTGTTCGACATCATCAAGAGTGATTGCTTCTTTTTTAGATGCTTCGCGTGAGTCATTTATATAACAGCCTACCAGAAGCAAACAAATAAGCAAGATTAACAATATCCTTTTCATTGTTTGCCGCCCTTTCTATTATAACTATTATAAACCTAATGATTTGAAACTGCTCGGCCACATACCTTCATATTTTTTAAATATACGCGAAAAGTGGTGTTGGTTTATAAAACCTACGCTCTCCGCCACTTCACTAATCAAAATATCCGGATTTTCCTTCATTAGCTCCTTTGCTTTTTCCACACGTAATCTGGTTAAGTAGTTCATTGGCGACATTCCAAAATTCTGCTTAAACAGCTGGCTTATATATCCGGGGACATATCCGAATTCCTCAGCAAGAACTTGTGTCGTTAAGCCCTGTTGGGTAAAGCATTCCTCCAAATACCTTTTGACATTATGAGCAATTTTGCTTCCAGGATTTTTTTGAATTTCTTCAGCCGGATTAATTACCAATTCATCAATTGAACATAATCGGTCTTCCAGATCTTCAAGTGATGTTGCAAAACAAACTGCACTAATAACATCTCTCTCGAATTGTGACAAGGGTCTGATGAATTTTTTCTCCGGTTCTATCTTAAAAAGTGTTATAACTTCACTAAAAAGCTCATAAATGCGAAAATGAGTCCAATTTTCTTTTATAAACCGTTGTAAAAGTTCTCTGTGAGCTGAAGTTGACTGTCTAAACCTTCCTGCCTTAAATAACTCATAGATTTTTTGGACTGTTTCTGCATCGTTATATTCCTTTTCTGAATCTACGTTTATTAAAGCATTTTTTCCAACTGACCAAAAGAGTGATTGACCAATTCTGGCTTTATACAACAGGCAATTTCTTAGTTTGGTAACAGAATTTCTTACTTCTGACATCTCTATTTCCTCAGTCAGGCAGGCAATGAAAACCGGTATTGATGAAATTGACTTAATATGTTTATATACACTGTTTGCCAGCACTGAAGGACCTTCTTTATTGCTTTGATAGACAAAAATTCTCTCATTAGGGGTATCTCCTGCAAATTCAATAAAGAATGTGCAGTTGCTTTCCATAAAACTTTCAACCTGCTCATAGATGGCTGTCAAGTCTACATGTTTCCAGTAAGAATCTGATAAGAAGTATGTTGCAATAGCCAATACACTCCCCAAATTTAGCAGGAAAACACCAAGTGAATCTTTATTGTTAGCGCTGTTTAAAGCTTTTTTAATTATCGAACGATTCAACTGTCCAGCTAAAGTATTAATCTTTTTTTCCCAATTGAAGCGCATGTATAAAGCCTTTACTTTATCCAGAAGCTTTATCATATCTTCTTCCGATACCGGCTTCAACAGGTAGTCAATTGCTTGGTTGCGTATTGCATGTGCTGCATAATCAAATTCTTTATATCCTGATAAAACAACAACAATACACTCAGGATACCTTATCCGGATTTCATTCATAAGCTGGAGGCCGTCCATCACAGGCATGCGTATATCGGTAATCACTAAATCACAGGGATCCTGTACCATGTACTCCAAAGCCATAGCACCATCCGTTGCGGTAAAAGCTATCTCAAATACCGGATCATAGCGTTCGATCATATTCTTAATCCGCCGCAGTATTGGTGGCTCGTCTTCCACTATCATCACACGAATCATACAAGGTACCTCCTATCTCAATTATTGTCCCGCCTTCATCATTATTTCCGATATAATATTTAAAAGGTTCTTCGTAAAGCAAGGTCAGACGCAGCAATGTGTTTAATAATCCCATTCCGCCAATTTTTAACTGGGAATAGCCTACAGCAACATCGTTTTTGTAATGTTCAAGTTTTTGTTTTATAATTGAGATTGTCTCTTCACTTATTCCTGCTCCATTGTCACTGACTGTTAAACTCCAGCGGTCATTGTCTGCAGTAGCTTTGATGACTATGCGCCACGGAGGACGTCCCTTAAATCCATGTTTGAAACAGTTTTCTACCAGCGGCTGTACAACAAGCTTTGGTATAATAACCTTCTCTGCCCTTTCATCAACCTCAATCTCATAGCTCAGCATGTCTTCATATCTGTCTTTCATTAAATCCAGATAATTTCGGGCATGGTCTATTTCATCTTTCATCGTTACAAGATATTCATCAAAGTCTGCGATATATCGTAGCATTGCCGTCAGTTTCAGGCACATGCTGACAGTCTGATTATCCCCAAAGGATTCACTGGAAGCAATGATTACGGACAACATATTATATAGGAAATGCGGATCTGCCTGAGATTGCAGTGCTCTCATGTAAGCTTGCATTTCAGCTCTGAAAGATTTATTAAGTCGCGTCAGCATATTGTGAAAAGCATTATTAAGTGCTTCAAGCTCTTCCGTTGAATACTTTTGCTGTGTTTCATCCATTTCTATGCGCATGTTCTGATATCTCACGTTGCGTACGGAAGTGGCTAAAGCCCTCAAAGGACTGGTAAGACGGTCCACAAGATAGTAAATAATAACAAGAAGCATTACAAGCAAAATCAGTCCGCCTGAAACCAAAGATATATAGTTGCTTATGTATGGTTCTGATAATTTGGATGACGGAAATATACGTAACAAAATCCAGTTTGAGGGCTGCACATGAGCAGCTGTTGCTATAACACTTTCTCCATTATAATCCGTTTCAAAAGATGATATGCTGCCATGTTTTAATTTTCTGTTCACATAAGAATATATCTCTAAAATAGACTCGTCTTTTTCCAAAACCGGATAAATTATATTTCCTTGCTCATCCAGCAGCAGATACTCACTGTCACCGTCTTTCCAGAAGTGAAAAAGAGAAATTTTCCTTATGTCTATCTCAATTTCAACAACACCGTATATTTTGGAAACACCAGGTATCTTAAGAGCACGTTTTAAAGAAATCAACTGAACATCTGGATTATTGGACAAGTAATCCTTGTGACGGCTTCGAAAAATCTGGCCTTCTTCATTATCTTTCAGTTCTTCATAAAGTGTATCTGAATTGGAATTTCTTATAAATTCATATACAAGCTCATCAAGCTCATACAGTGTACCTGCGCTTATATAGTCTCCCAAATGATTCATAAGTATAATACGCGATGCAAAGGACTGTACACCGTTAATATCCTGCAGTATACTACTTATCCTAATGGACTGTGTCAGGTTTTGAGTAAAATAATTTGACATACTTAAATCGCTGCTTAATGTTGCAAAACAATTCAGGATTTCGGTGTTGAAAGAGACCTGCTGGCCCAAAAACTCCATATCAGACAGTATGCTTTCCATCTCCTTCAAACTGTTTTCAAAAATGCTTGTCTGATGTCTAAGTTCTATCTCCCGGTTCAGAGGGGCAGTAAGAAAAATCAGTGCCATTGTAAAAATGCAAACAATGACGACAATTATAGCTGCATATGAAAGAAAAAGCTTGTTCTTAAAAGGAAACTGTTTCATATATATCTCTTCTTCACGACAATTATTTTTTGGAATAATATGCAACTGTAATACGCTACGAAGATATATCACTAAATATATAGTTTAAATATCATTAGAAATATATATTTAAAACATAACACCAATATACCTAACCAATATACTCCAATAAGTATTCCCTGTCAGAACTATATAATAATGTTGAACAAATAAAGGTTGTATAAAATTATGAAAATCTATCCAGCAGATATAGTTTATATCAGTTTAGCATTTTTTTCAATATGGTTTTTATTATATTAAATTCTTACATATGTTTTCATAAATTAACCACTTTAAAACAATACATAAAATTAAAATAAATATTAAATCGTTACTTAAATAAATGCTATTAAAAACAAAAACTCCCCGTTAACATTATTGGCAGTAACACACAGCCGCTTAATTAACAAGGAGTTAGTGAATTTCTTAAATAATTGTACTATAGTTTTTGTAACCTTTAGTCTTTATACCTTTGCTACCCTTCCTATCAAATCAAATATGCTGTTTGGAGTTGCGAAGCATATTTTAATCACATAGCATATTTACTGCTATACCGGGCAATATATATTAAGCATATATCAATTTTACTTTATATTTTCAATGTTTACTTTATATTTTCACTTCCGTTTGCGCCGCTACCAGACCTACTGCTCCATATTTCTCCCTCAAACGGGGTTTTTCAATCTTTCCGGTAGGATTGCGCGGAACCTTGTCAAATATTATTTTCTTTGGCCGTTTATAACGGGGCAGCGAAATACAAAATTGTCTTATTTCCTCTTCCGTACACGAACAACCCGGTTTTAATTCTATAATTGCAGCAGTTATTTCACCCAGACGCTTATCCGGCAATCCAATTACTGCTACATCCTTGATTGCTTCATGCGCACGGAGGAAATCTTCTATTTGAACAGGATATATATTTTCTCCACCGCTAATTATCACATCTTTTTTCCTGTCAACCAGGTATATAAACCCGTCTTCATCCATTCTGGCCATATCTCCGGTAAACAACCAGCCATCCTTTAATACCGCAGCAGTAGCCTGAGGGTCTTTGTAATAGCATTTCATAACGCCAGGCCCTTTAACAGCCAGCTCGCCAATCTGCCCCTGAGGAACTTCGCATCCGTTTTCATCAACAATTTTAGCCTGCCAGTTATAACCGGGTATTCCTATTGCACCAACTTTATGAATATTCTCAACACCTAAATGAACACAGCCAGGACCTGTAGATTCACTCAGGCCATAGTTTGTATCATATTGATGATTGGGAAAATATTTTTTCCATCGATGAATCAAGCTGGGTGGAACCGGCTGCGCACCGATATGCATCAGTCTCCACTGGGAAAGGTCGTAATCTTCCAGCTTTACATCTCCTCTTTCAATTGCATCCAAAATATCCTGTGCCCAGGGAACCAACAGCCATACAATAGTTATTTTTTCTTCTGAAATCGTTCTAAGTATCCATTCCGGCTCAATTCCACGAAGCAATACAGCTTTGCTTCCGCTAATCAAGCTGCCAAACCAATGCATCTTCGCGCCGGTATGATAAAGAGGCGGTATGCACAGGAAATTATCTTCCCGGGTTTGTCCGTGATGCATGCTTTCAGTATAGCACGCAGATACAAGGCTGCTGTGTGCATGTAAAATTGCTTTTGGAAATCCTGTGGTTCCCGATGAAAAATATATTGCAGCATCATCATCATCAGTAATCTCAATTTGCGGATCTTCAGAAGAGCAATTGGCAGTAAGGCGGTCATAGCTTTCAGCAAAACTTGGCCTGCCTTCTCCTGCAAATAAAAGCATTTTTACTTTTGGAATATGGTCATATATTGCCTCTATTCTGCCAATAAACTCCGGACCAAAAATTAATACACTGGAATCAGATAAATCCAGACAGTATTTTATCTCCTCGGCTGTGTAGCGGAAATTTAACGGTACTGCAATAGCGCCTGCCTTTAATATTCCAAAGTAAATAGGCAGCCACTCCAGACAGTTCATTAAAAGGATTGCCACCTTATCGCCTTTTTTAACTCCTCTTTTCAGCAGTAAATTGGCCAGTCTGTTGGCTTTTTCATCAAAGACACGCCAGGTCATATCCCGCCGGTATTCACCTGCAGGATTGTTTTCAATAAGTTCATACTCACGCCATATGACATTGTGGCTTTTCTGGAGATCCAAATTAATTTCGGTGAGACATTTTTCATTCCCATACAATTTGGCATTACGCGATAAAAATTCAGTGATAGGCATTTTTCCTTCCTCCCGTTCTACCGTACAACAAAGGCACTGTATATTTTTATATGTTTATTAAATTCTTAACAAATTAATAAACCATCCTACGTATAAATAACGTCTATATAAATAATGTCCCAATAAATAATGTCTACATAAAATAATAACATTAAAGTATATTATAAAACAATGCCGGCTGTTAATCAATATATTATCTATATATTAACTCTTTTTCTTACTTCATCAATTATTAATTATTAATTATAAATATTAATGATTTTGAAAGATTATTTAGGCTGTGCTTTTTCACACTTGCTGATAATAGAGGAAACAGGGGCATCATTATTATCTTAACTTGTTGTGCTTAGTAATGAGTATAGTTCTCATTATTATTTTGCGGAATCATGCAAAATCATGTAAACCGGATATAATTTTCTCCAAACCATCCCTGTCCAGAATAATAATTTTTCTGTGCCCTTTCAGTTGAATGAGCCTTTCCTCCTGAAATGATGCCAGTTTTCTGCTCAAAGTTTCCTGAGTCATACCGATTTGGGAAGCGAAGACACCTTTAGTCACATTCAACACTACCTCATTTTTCCCTGCCGACATGGTTAAAAGTGCTTCTGCCAAACGCTGTTCCACTGAACTCAAATTGATTTTTTCAATCAGACTTTCCGCTCTTTCCAGCCGCTGGCTCAATTCTTCCATTACCTTGAAAGAAATAGCCGGATACTTTTTCATGAGTTCCTTTAGCCTTGCCCCTTCAATTACACACATTGTTGAAGTTTCCAATGCTTCTGCATTGTCTGTCATAGGTAAAGAGCTGAACAAAGATAATTCTCCCATGAATTCACCCGGTTCCACAACCCGGATTACCTGCTCCTTGCCGTTGATGCTGAACCTTGATATTTTTACCCTGCCGGTATGTAAGACATAAAGCTTGTCACTCTTATCTCCTGCCCTATAAATCATATCGCCTTTTTCAAAGGTTTGAGCAGTAGTTATTGAGGCGACCTCCATCTTTTCCTCACAGGTAAGGTTGCTGAATATTGGCACAATGTCAATGCAGTTTGCATAGCTTTTCTTATGGCAGTTGCAATCCATTAGGATCCCCCTATATCGTGTTTATACTCCGCTCTTTTTGTGGTTCTTCCAATAATTTTATCTTTTATAACATTACTACTTTTCTCTTTTATAACATTACTACTTTTCTGTTACCCTGAGATTTAAGTATTGAAACTAATTTTTTTGCATTCTCTCTTACAACATCTTCTTTAGATAATATATCCTCACTATTTTATCTGATTTGATGAATTGCCGGAAGTCCAAATTAGCATGAAGTTACAGAAGTCCCAATTAGCATGAGGTTATAAGATATTCTGATTCTTCTTTAGCATTTCATATATAATTCTCTGGACATACGCACCTGCAAATTTTCTGTTGTCACCCTCCAAATCATTAATATAAACAGGCTTCCCGTATTCGATAACAACATTGGTTTTTTTAATCCATGGGGCTTGTGCCTCGTAAATTTTGTCCGCATTATTGATGGCAACGGGTATAATAGCACACCCTGTCCTTTTGGCCAGCCTTAAACTTCCTTCTTTAAACGGCAGCATGTCAATGTCTCCTTTGAAGTTCCTCTTTCCTTCAGGAGCGATAAAAATTGAATGCCCTTTTTTTAATAATTCAATTCCCGCATTGATGGTTTTTAGCCCTTCCCGGGTATTGCCCCTTTCAATGAACAGGCATTGCAAAAATATCATCCATACATTAATAAAAGGGACTTTCTTCATTTTTTCCATTGAGATAAATCCAGCCAGATTGGGAACAGTTGCATAGCTTATAACAATATCAAAATAACTGCGGTGATTAAATACATATACTACCGCTTCGTTCTTTGGAACATTTTCCATCCCCATCGCAGTTACTTTAACGCCCCCGAGCCACAATACAGCCCTGCACATTACGGATATAACCTTTTGTGCCAGGATTGTCCTCGCACGGATACTAAAGACACCAATAATAAGTTCCAGAAGGAACAGAGGTATACTTAAAATAAAAAATACTATAAAGAGCAGTGCTATTAAAATGGTTCTCATATACACCCTCCAACAAATTCCTGTTTTTTATTATTCCCCTTTTCGGCTTTCCTTCAATCTTTTCAAGGCACAAAAATAGACCTGGTATGCCTTTTTCTTTTAGACCTTCCAAGCCTATATTTATTTTATAAATAATTCTTTATTACTGATATTGTGTAAATATTCTGTCTGGCCCTTATTCTTTAAGGAATATATCTACGTTGGCTTTTGTAATTTCGTAATAGCCTGTATCTTTAAACAATGGGACTGGTCTGCCATCACGTATATCACTTAAAAACTTGACCGCCATGGTACCCCATAGCTTATTTCTCAAACAGAACAGTGAAGATACAATTCCCTCTTTCACATATTTCGTCACTTCATCGCTGTTTGCTATGCACACAATCTTTTTATCAATACCCTTTTCCTTAAATAGTCTGGCTGCCGCTAAAGCACTTTCGCTTGTTACGACATACAGGAGATCAAAATCAGTGTTTCTGTTCATCAGCTTTTCAATATTCATTACGGTTTCATTATAGTCAGTACCCACCATATCCAGCTTTTCTACTATCTGAATGTCCTTATATTCATTTAATGCCTTACAGAAGCCTTCATAACGTTTTTGGACGCTTTTTATCGCAGCTGCACATAGCAGGACTATTATTTTACCTTTTTTGTTCAAATGCCTTGCAGCTGCTTCCCCGGCCATTTTACCCAGGTTATAGTAATCACATCCAATGACTGCCATCCTTTTACTGTTAGGTACGTCACCATCGATACATACAACAGGTATGCCCTTTTCGGTTGCTTCATTTATGACAGGCACCAGTTTTTCTTCATCTGCAGGGAACAATGCAATACCTTTAACTCCGTCAGCAATCATCTTGTTAACCATCTCAACCTGCTGGTTCACGTTAAATTCTTTCGGAGTTCCGTCCAGGATCTCTATACCACGTTTAGCAGCTTCACTTTGTGCCCCGGCTTTTATAGTGTCCATGAATTCATTCTCTTCAAGCAGCGATATTCCGAATACAGTGTTCTGTAAAGCTGCATCACCGACGTCCACATCACTGACAAAACTCTCAAGCTCTTCGAGTGTTAGGCTGATATCCTTTATTGAACTCAACACTGTATCCTGTATGCTCTCCTGATACAATACGAGGGAAGCAACTTCCTGAGTCTCCGCAGCTGACTCTTCTGCAACAGATGCAATATTTGAAATAGTATCGATAATATTTTCCTTAAAGCTGTTTAAAGCTTCTATCTCTTTACTCAACTCAATTTCGTTGGCAATAATATCCATCAACGAACATTGAATTTCTGAAAAAGCCTTGTTGGTAGCTTGTATAATTGGCGCCCGTTTGTTTAAATACTGGCTGGATTCTTCCAATATCTTGATGAAATCCTCAACTTCCTCACGTATATTGTTGATCATCTTGGAAATGTTAGAGCTTTGCTTGCGACTTTGTTCCGCAAGTTTCCTGATCTCGTCGGCAACCACTGCAAAACCTTTACCAGTTTCACCCGCTCTTGCTGCTTCAATAGAAGCATTTAGCGAAAGCAGATTTGTTTGTTCAGCAATGCCTGAGATAACCAAAGTAATTTTCTCAATGCTTTCTGCTATGTTATTCAGGGTATTTGCTTTCCCAGCCATCCTTTTTATAATCTGCTGAGTTTCATTTTCGCTTTCAATCAGGAGGCTAACACTCTGTCCGCCGGTTTTGCTTATCTCATCGGCACTATTTGCTTTGTCCGACATTAAACGGGATTTTTCCGTCAGACTTTCAATTTTTTTCTCCAGTTCCTTCGAGAGAAGCAAAGAATTTTCTGCGTCTTCTGCCTGGCTCGATGCACCTGATGCAATTGCTTTACTTGCATTGGATATTTGCTTAATACCTTCACTGCTTTCATTAAAATTTATTTCCACTACCCTTGTCGCTTTTTTGGCCTTCAGAATTCCTTCCTTGATGTTCCTTAGCTGAGTATATATATTCTCAACTAATTTATATATACTCTCTCCCAAATAGCTGTTGGCATTTTCTAAGCTGTGGAACTCATTGATGTGCCCATCTGTAATTCTCCTGATCTTCAGCGCAATTTTCGCATCTTCGTTATTCAATTTGTAACTGATGATGGCCGACGCCAATATTCCTAACAGGAAAAGTATCTTTAAATAGTAAAGATACTGCATTAACGGCTCACTGCCAATGGATAATATTTCTGCCAGGCAAATTAAAACGGTACATACACTTAGTGTAACTTGAAATACTGCCAATTGCCTCTTCATATGTAAAAACCTTTCTATATAATTTATTTTATAGTATATTTTGTTAACTAAGAACTAATAATTTTCATATAATTTTTTATATATACCACCTCATTTACAGCTGTCAACTGGTAAATACTCAAATATCTCAAAATAATTTCCAGCTACTTCTCCAATCTCTTTCAGAGTAATTTTTATTTATAATTAATTAATAAATAAAGCTATTATATGTAGCATATATATTATCGATAGGTTTGCAGGAAAATTAAATAAAATTTTCTCATCAGGTGATAAAAAATGCCGGATAATAATTAGATATTACGCCGGCAATAACACATTATTCTCACCAAAGTTTTACACTTTATAATAGGCTCTCTGCTTTACCTTGAATAATAAATTCTATACTTTGTCTTTAGTAATAAATTCTGTACTTTGCTTTTTGTAATAAACACTATGCTTCGCCTTTAATAAAAATTCTCAGCTAAGTCTTTAAAATTCCTGACCAAAAATGGCTACCTCCTGATTCGCCAGAACGAACCTGTCACTTGCCCATTTTAAAGTATTCTGTATGTATCCTAAAGAATCGGCATTGTATCTTCCGGCTATTTTTTGAAAAGCCAACAATTCATATACCTTATTTAAATCGAAATCTACCGGATACAGTACACTTAACGGGTTAACAAACCCACTGACAGGCTTTTTTAATTTGCGGTCACTGGTATAAATCTCATCTAAATATTCTTTCTCTCTGTATGAAATGTCCAGGATGTATCTTACTTTGTTTTCCCTGCTTATAACCTCAACCTTGTAATTGTTTTTATAAGTAACGTCATATTTATATTGCTCATTATATGCTTCAAAATCAAAGAGCAACCTGGGCACATTGTTTATGAAGGAATAAACATAGTGTATCATTATTCCGCCGCTGCCACCTGTAAATATGCTGATTAAAATATCATTGACGCCATCTCCTGTGAAGTCGCCAAGGAACAGTGTTGGATTGTACCCTGAATTTTCCTTCAGGGGTATACTGACAGAGACGCCCGACATTGCATTTTGTATTACAAGGGTTATATTTGTGATATACGAACCATCTTGCACCTTTGTACCGGTTAAATACACGTTTTCAGGTACTCTGTCGCCGTTTACGTCACCTCTGGCATGTGCGAAAACATTGGAATGTTTCTGATCTGAGCGAAAACCATAATTAAACATAACATACTCCCCCCGTTTTAACTGCCCATGGCAGTTAATGCTTTTCAAATGCGCCTGCCATTTGTTTGCTGTGCAGACAGGTAGTTTTCCATAATATTCAAGCTCCGCTTTCATATTATACTATGAGAGAAATGCTGTGTTTGTTAATGGTTTTAATTCTTTATGAGAAGTGAAATATAATTGAAGGAAGTTATAGCTATAAACGAAGTTATACCGGTAAAACCGTAATAATATACCCTCCCGCAAACAAGCTCAGCAAATTTGCTATGACCACATATAAAAATGTTCTGATAGGCCTATGTTCCCGTAAAATAGCCAGGAATGCAATAATTTCGAAAATAAAAACATTGATTTCGCCAAATATCAGTGAAACAATAATATAACCCTTTAGAGGCGAAAATCCATTTATCCAGATGTTCAAAGCGCCCTGGGTAATTAAATTAATCACAAGAAAAGCTATCCACGATTTTTTATTTCTGGAACCAAACAGCCAAAATACAACAGCTTCAATCAAAAGAGTCAAAATTATACGCAAAGTCACTAGTAAAACCGACCTTGCCAGTGTCTTTCCCGCTGTTAATTTTTGATTTTTCAAATCCAGCGTGAAGATATTGTTATATGTTCTTAACGGTTCTTCCAGCAATATTTCAAATGTACTGCCTGCTGTGCTGACTTTTATGGTATAACCGTCATCAGCTTTCAAATCACGGGAATAAAAAGTATAGTAACTTTCAATTATATTGCTGGTTTTATTGGTTTTTACATATGTATTGCCTGATCCAACGCTTATTTCAAGGTCATCAGGTGCATTATTAACAATAATTATTATTGAAGGTGGTTCCGCTGCATTTCCATAACAAATTGATGTGACAGCAATTAGCATAAAAGCCAATAAAATCATTGCAGCTATAAGTTTACCTGCTTTTAGCAACTTAAAAACCCCCTCGCTTTTTAACATATGCCAACCCATTAAATTAAATATCATATTCTGCGCTATTCCTTAAAAATTATATCCTGTACTATTCCTCAAATATCATATCTTGTCCCATTCATCAAAAACCGTCATGATATTTTCCTTTGGGTCCTTAATACCCCATTCACACTGGGCAATAACTCCGGTTTTTTTATCCTTTATAAGGGCATTGGCAACTCTTCTCACTGCACATCTTACATCTTCAGGTTTGCCAAATGGCAGTATATTCTGCCTGTCTATTTCTCCCCAGAATGTAATTTTGCCGGCATATTCTCTGCCGAGTCTCTCCATGTCCATGCAAAAAAGCTGAGAATTGACAGCATCTATGCCTATTTCGATCAAATCCGGATAAATGGATTCTATATTGCCGTCAGAGTGAAAGAATACAAACTTTCCTTTGCTGTGCAGTATATCACAATAGTCCTTGTATAGCGGTTTATAGAATTCACGCCACATTTCGGGGGAAATCAGTAAAGATTTCTGCGAACCCCAGTCATCCATAAAGGAAACGCCATCAACATCTGTGCCGGCCCACATTTCCATCTCTCTGCAGAAAAACTCATGCAGCATGTTTCTCAATTTATATACATTCTTGTCCCCGTATGCAAGATCCATAAAAAGATTTTCTGTTCCCCTCAGAAATTGCATCCTTTCAAAGGGCCTGGCCTCCGTTCCTACAAGAATGAATTTATCAGATCGGGAACAATACTTGTTTACTTCTGACAAATCAGCCTCATCAAGCAATTCCCATGGCAATTGATATTTGTCAACCATTGACAAGTCATCAATAATATACTCCTTAACCTCTCCAATTACACCGGGTTCTGCCACATGCCATACACATCCCCAGGCATCGGTATACGTACCAACCTGGTTAGGTACGCCTTTGCAGCGTTTGCCTGTACCGTATCTGTATACAGGTGTATCAAAATCATCGGGATACATTTCCCGGACCTCATCCAGTTCTTCTTTTCTGAACATCATAATACCCGGCAAAGCCCACAAATTTCTGGGAATCCTGTCTACCTCTTCATGTTTCAAAGTTTTAATAACACGTTCCCTTGAATTCATGATATGTCTCCCTTCTTATGGTGCCATACAACTGAATCCATGCAATTGGCACCATACATATGCTCGCTTCTAACATACTTGGAATTGTATCTCACTTAATTTTTATCTCACTTGATTCATAGTCTATCATTTCAAAAATTAACAGTCAATACAAATAAAAACATATATGGCATGCGCACCCTCATACAAAAACTATGCACTATATGCAAAAGAATCCCGGCAACAGTTATCCATGCGTATCATTCGGATTAATGAATATCACTGGGAACATAAGCATGGTCTACAATTATTACCGCCCTATAATTGCCGTCCATTGCCTCAATTTTCTCTGAAATAATATCAACCAGTTCTTCGTCATCATATTTGCAGTCATAAGGCACTACCACATCAAATATGAGATTTGAGTGAGTCACACCAATTACAACACGAAAATCATGCATGGTAATATCCAGCGAAATATCTTCAATTATATTTTTGACCTTTAGTTTTAAGTCATTTATTTTAGCATTGTCTGTAATGACCGGATCCAGGTGAATTACAAGATGAATTCCCAGGTCTTTCATAAAATCACGTTCAATGTTATCAATTATATCATGACTAATCATAATATCCTGCTCTGCAGGCACTTCGCAGTGAACAGATGCGTAACGCTTTGAAGGTCCATAGTTGTGTATAGTTAAATCATGAAGGCCTATCACACCTTCATAGCTTAAAATTTTTCTATAAATCAGGTCCACCAACTCTTTTGTCGGAGCCATACCAAGCAGCGGGCTGATTGTATCATTTGTAAGCTTGATTCCGGATATAACGATAAACAGGGCAACAACTGTACCAATGTATCCATCAAGGTTAAATCCTGTTAACCTGCTGATTATGGAAGCTGTCAGTACGGCAGAAGTGGCAAATATGTCGTTGCGGCTGTCAATTGATGTTGCAAATAAAGTGTCAGATTTGATAATTCTGCCTATCTTGCGATAAAATAAAAATTGCCATAATTTAATTAAGATTGAGACTGACAGCAGTATTATCAATAATACACTAAATTCACCAGGCACAGGCTGGACTATTCTGCTGACCGACCTTTGCACCAGTTGTATGCCTATTAACAATATGATAAATGAAACAATAAGTCCGGAAATATACTCCATGCGCGCATGCCCGAAAGGATGCTTTTCATCTGCCGGTTTTCCTGATATTTTAAATCCTATCAGTGTTACGACGGAAGATCCGGAATCCGAAAGATTATTAACAGCATCTGCAGTTATGGATATACTATGAAACAGTACACCTGCAGTAATTTTTATTAGGAACAGCAGAAAATTCGATGCAATACCCACTATGCCGGCAAACTTGCCGTAACGCTCCCGTACGTGGGCATTAGTCGTATTATCATAATCCTTTACAAACAGTCTGATTAATAAATTTGTCAAAATCACACCTCACCAGATTTATTAAATTATTATTGTATAATATTCATACTGTCAGCAAAGCGGTGTTTGTTCTTAAAGCATTTTTAATTTGATTTTATAGCGTTTTTTATATTCATTTTTAAAGTGCTTTTTATATTTATTTTTAAGGTATTTCTTATTTTTATTTTAAAGTATTTTATATTAAGTTATTTAAAAAATATCCAATAAATGCGCTCTGTTTAACCTTCAAAGAATTTCTTAATTATATTACTCATTATTTACCTCGTCAAGTTGTATTGGAAACGCACTGTATATCAAATTTTTTCTTAACCCGCCGGTGTTTTGCTTCAGCCGGAAAACAGTTTAGAAAATGCTGAAATAACAGTTTTACTAATTATTTATTACATGCTAAAATACTAAGTAAATTTTCTACAAATATACTGCAGAAAAAGGTTGGATTATAGGATGGGGTAAAATGATCAGAAACAGATTTAAAATGTTGAGGTTTGCGTTTTTACAATCCGTTCCAGTAATGTTTGGTTATTTATTTCTTGGTACAGCTTTCGGAATATTGTTGGAAAAGGCCGGTTTTAATTTCATTTGGGCATTTTTCGCAAGTCTTACGGTATATGCAGGGAGCTTGCAATTTGTAATAGTTTCTTTCCTGTCTGCAGGAACAGCCCTTACTACCGTTGCTTTGATGAGCCTTTTTATAAACAGCCGACATATTTTCTATGGACTGTCCTTTATAGAAAATTTCAAAAAAACAGGTAAAGCTTATCCCTACATGGTTTTCTCCCTTACGGATGAAACATATTCCATATTATGCTCTCTGCAAGTACCTGACGGCATGAATTATAATACCGTCATATTTCTGATTGCATTACTGAACCAATGTTACTGGATTATCGGCTCCGTCCTCGGCGGTCTTGTGGGGCAAATGATACCTTTTGATGTCACAGGTATAGATTTTTCAATGACAGCCCTTTTTGTAGTAATTTTTCTTGAACAATGGAAGACTTCTGAAACGCACCTGCCCGCCCTGACAGGGTTTACATGCAGTATTCTTTTTCTTCTTTTATTGGGGCCGGACAGATTTCTGCTGCCGTCATTGGTTGCAACGGTATTGCTTTTGTCAGTATGTAAACCGTTCATTAAGATAAAGGAGGAAAAATAACAATGAATACTACAGTACATGCGGTATTGGTTATATTAATAGCTTCTGCCTGCACAATTCTTACCCGCATTGCTCCTTTTCTATTGTTCGGCAGAAAAAAAGAGCTGCCCGGTATAATTAAATATCTTGGTTCAATCTTACCTTCGGCAATTATGGCAACTCTTATTGTCTATTGTCTGAGGAATTCCATTTCAATACAGCCGCTTCGAGGTATTCCTGAAATTATTTCTATTCTGGTTGTAATACTCCTGCACATCTGGAAAAGAAACACCTTAATAAGCATAGCGGGCGGAACTGCAGTCTATATGGTTTTAATCAGGTTTGTATTTGTTTAATCATCAGCATTAACAAAAAACAGATATACTGATTGCTGGGCAGAGTTTTTATGGGCTGTTGATGAGACGTGCACCTGTTAAACCGGCAAAGTAGGACATTTTCTCAGGGTAACATAAAATGTGTCATCGGAATATTATGAAATGTAAGGTTATTTAATATAACTTGTTGTGCCAGCATTTCTACAGCAGGAGTTCCTAGAATAAGAGCCAGTAAAAACCAGCTCTAAAGCTCTCCACAATGCTATCTTATTACCTGGCAAAGCAAGTTAGTTAAACTAATTATAATTAATAGCGAGGAGATGGACCCATGTTTTCACCTTATGAATATAATCCATTTATAGGACAGTATTCCGATGAAATGTATAACTATTATCCGGGACAGGTTTCCTATGGAATGTATGATAGTAACGGCTATCCCTACTTAAATTCGGAAATAAATATACGCCAGAATCAGCCTTTATTAAGCAACAATCCTGAAGTTGTCTCTGTGGTCCTGTTTAAGGAATTGACGGCATACCCCAACTATGGAAATCCAAGCAGGAATGCTGATATTCTGTACACAGGAAATCAGGGCTCATGGACTTTCCAATCACCGGTATTTTTGTTTGTCCCGGGAAATCAGAGAGCTCAGGTTGTAATCCGTGCTGTACTGGACGACCATGCAAATGTACCGGTTAACCGTTACTCTGCAAGAATTATAATCAATGGCACCGTTGTTCATAACGGAACACTGCCCCTTGTCCATGGAACACCCGCAGGCGGCATGTTTACAAATTGGAGAGAATTAACCTTCAATGTCCCGAGTTTGAGAAGGGTCAACCAGATAACAATACAGAACACATCCACTGCAGGACCTGATGACTGGATTGGCCTGGACTGGATGGAACTGAGACTTCTGCCCAGATAGGCAGAAGTCTTCTTTATCTCTATCAGATTTAGCCTCAAATTCATCAGCAGTAGTCCAAATTATGTTAATTACCAGATTGCGTATCACATTGCAGCTCTCGTGAAAGAATCCCATAAGACCTTGACGGAAGAATCAATGAAAACTGCGCAATGCAGTTAATTATACTGCTGCATGTTACTATAATAAGCAAATGTCCTTTTATAAAACTACATGTTTTTATAATAAAATATCGCAAGCTGGGTTCTGTCCCTTAAGTTCAATTTTTCAAGTATTACACTGATATAGTTTCGCACGGTACCTTCGCTTAAGAACAGCGCCTCTGCAATTTCTTTATTTGACAGGCCGTTTGCTACCTGTGTAATTATTTCGATTTCCTTTTCGCTTAAATCAAAAGTGTTTTTTACATGTTTGGTTTTGGAGTCATTCAGACTTACCGGTATTTTCGTAATTATTTCATCTCCAAAAACCCGCTGCCCCATAAATACTGCCTTGACAGACGGAATAATGCTCTCATAATTCTGTTTTAAAATATACCCCTTTGCTCCTATACGAAATGCTTCCGCTATATACTCTTCATCAGAAAATGTAGTCAGAAAAAGAACTTTTGCCTTGTTGTCCTTTTCCAATATAGCTTTGGCAGCCTCTATTCCTGTCATTTCATCCATTCTGATATCCATGAGCAATACATCCGGCTTTAATTCCATGTAGAGGTCTACAGCCTCTTTACCGCTGTTCCCCGTTCCTGCCACCTCAATTTCCCTGTCTGACTCCAATATCATTTTTAAAGATGAAGTTACCAGTTTATCATCATCCACAATCAATACTCTCAATTTTCAAGTTCCCCCTTCGGAATGGAAATAAATATTTTAAATCCCTTTTCTGTTATTATGTTGATGTTCCCATTAAATGAACGCACCCTGTCAATCATGTTTTTAAGCCCTATGCCATCATCAATATTATAGTTATTCACTGTACCGTTATCCTGCACAACCAGCTGATAAAGCGCCGGGTGTTCTCTCAGGGTAATGGAAGCATGGTCCGCATTTGAATGTTTTATTATGTTGGATAAAGCCTCCTTTATGATGGAAACAAATGCATACTTAAGCTTTCTGTCGGGATTGCTGTATATTTGATAATCATAACTCAATTTACAGAAAGTAAATTGCCTTACCAGTTTTTCAATCTCAGCATTAAGATCTATAGATTCATCATACAACTCATGTATGCTGTTTCTTATGCTGTTCATTGCTTTAATCAGTGTGTCATTAAGAGTTTGCAAATGTGTCTTTACCATTTCATCCTTGTTGATTGTAATAAGGGCTCCCGACTGCAATATGGCACTGGACAGCAAATGCCCCACATTATCGTGAATTTCCCGGGCTATACGGTTGCGTTCGTTTAATGTCGCCAGATTTAACTCATAATCCTGTTTCTCCATTAAATCTTTATTCTGTTTTTCCAGTTTAATTGACATTTCCCTGGTTGTGTCTCTGAGGTCATTGTATTTGGCTTGCAGTTTGAACTGCGTATCAACACGATATTTGACCAGTATGCAAAAAATTAACAGAACCATTATTATTAATGCCGTTTGTACAGAGATATGCCGGACGGAGTATACCATGGGGATTATGGCCAACAAATTAAAATACTGGTATTTATAAAAAATCATATCATATGCAATTAAAGGCATGAAGAATATAAATTCGGGAAAAAAGACTGACAGGACTGAATATCCGACTGTCATGACAGTTCTGATCCTGTCATCATCAAAATAGCTCAAAAATCCGCTGAAAATTATTCCGACCAGTACAGGAACAACATTAATTACCAAATCCCTTTGACAAAAATAAACAATTGAGCAGCTGATAAGGATAATTAACTTGTCAATCAGGCCTGTAAATTTTTGCATAACATTATACTCCCTGTCTCTTTTCAAGAAAATGTTCAAAAAAGGTACCCAACTAAAAGTCTATATAGTTAAAAGGTTTTATCCAATCAAAATATTATCATTTCCCTAAGGTAAGTACAATCAGATAATGATTTTCACCAATAATTTGGAAAAGTTATTCTCATTCTATCGCTTTCACGTCTGATTGATGACATTTGTCATATTTTTTTGTGATATGCGGCACTTAAAAACAAACGCCAATAAGATTATTATAATTTTGTAAGATGAAAAATAATTATATTCAAGATATAAAACAATTGCTTTATAAGATATAAAATAATTGCTTTATAAGTGATAAAACAATTGCTCTATAAGATAAAAGCAATTGCATGTCAGGATTAAATAAATATATCTTCTTATTACGTTACAGAAAGGGAGATAAATATGATAATAAAAGTTAAAAATCTGGTAAAGCGTTATGGTGATTTAATTGCTCTTGACCACCTTTCACTCTCGGTTAATGAAGGCGAAGTATTCGGATTGCTTGGGCCGAACGGCTCGGGCAAGACAACTGCTATAAACTGTATCCTGTCTTTGCTTAGTTATGATAAAGGTGAAATTGAAATTTTCGGTCAGCCCATGACCCCCGATGCATACAATATCAAACGTGACATTGGAATTGTAATGCAAAACGTAGCTGTCTACAACGAATTGACAGTATATGAGAATATTGATTACTTTTGCGGGCTTTATGTGCAGGATAAGAAGCTGAGAAAAAAGCTTGTTGACGAAGCCATTGATTTTGTAGGACTAGGTGATTTTATAAAGTTTTACCCAAAGAAGCTCAGCGGAGGTTTGCTAAGAAGGCTGAATATTGCCTGCGGCATTGCTCATAAGCCAAAATTAATCATTTTGGATGAGCCTACCGTCGCTGTAGACCCTCAGAGCCGGAATAAAATTCTTGAGGGGATACTGGAACTGAACAGGCAGGGTGCAACGGTAATCTATACATCCCACTATATGGAGGAAATTGAGCAAATTTGCAGCCGTATCATGATTATTGATAAAGGCAAGGCGATTGCAACAGGAACAAAAGATGAACTTAAGGCAATGATAAGCATGGGTGAAAAGATAACCGTGGAGACCTATAGCCTCTCTGAAGAGCAGCTGTCCAGGCTTCGCAAATTGCCAAACATCGCTTCCGCCGTATATAAGAACCAAACGCTTGAAATCAAGTCCAATAAAGGCCAGAATAATTTGGAAACAATACTGGATTTTATTAAAAGAGAAGGAATTCAATTTGGAAAAATATATTCGGAAATGCCCACTTTAAATGATGTATTCCTGGAAATCACCGGGAAGGAATTAAGGGATTGAAAGGAGGGTAATTATGTTTGCTCATATTTTTGTTAACAGGCTGAAGTGTCTTCTTCGGGACAGGGAAACAATATTCTGGACTATGATGTTCCCCCTGCTTTTAGCCGTGTTTTTCAATCTGGCATTGTCAAATTTAAACAACGGAGAGATATTTAAAGCAATAGATATTGCAGTTGTGGATGATAACAATTACCAGTATGACCAGTATTTCAAAGTTGCTCTGGATGAGGCATCAAAAGGTGACGACAGGTTGTTCAACCTGACGGTAACTTCAAAAGACAATGCCGAAAAATTGCTAAATGAAAATAAAATTGCCGGTTATATTGTTGTTGAGGAACCTATAAAGCTGGTTGTCAATAAATCAGGAATGAATCAGGCCATTATTAAGAGTTTTATTGATAATTATATGCAAACTGTATCCTCTATTAATTCCATATTGCTTAAAAATCCTGCCGCCCAACAGGAATTGATAAGCAGCTTGAGTGAACGTCAGCAATACGTTAAAGAAGTGTCAGGAACAAATGCAGAACCCAATAATATACTCAATTATTTTTACTCACTGATAGCAATGGCTTGTATATATGGCTGCTTTTTCGGGATGCGTGAAGTCACGGATATACAGGCTGACATTTCGCCTCTTGCAGCCAGGGTGAATATTAGCCCCGTGCACAAACTTAAAGCATTTATATACAGCATTTGCGCATCATTAGTTATTCACTTGTTTGAAATATTTATACTCCTTATGTTTTTACGTTTCGTTCTTTATGTGGATTTTGGTCCAAAGACAGGCTATGTGCTATTAACTGCTTTCTTAGGTTCTGTTATGGGGATATCATTTGGAGCTTTTGTAAGTGCCATAGTAAAGAAATCAGAAAACATAAAAATTGCCGTTTTAATTGGCGTAAGCATGACCGGGTCTTTTCTTGCCGGTATGATGTACCAGAATATGAAATATACAATTGCTCAGAATGCACCTGTTCTTTCATATCTGAACCCCGTCAATCTGTTGACTGATGCCTTCTATAGCCTTTACTATTACGACACCTTTTCCAGGTATGCACTTAACATGGGATTTCTCTGTATCTTTATTGTTATATTCTCCCTGGGAACTTACTTAATAATAAGGAGGCGCAAATATGCAAGTCTTTAAGCTTTGCCTGAAAGTTTTGAAAAAAAATATACCGACCATGCTTATCTATATAGTTGTTTTTCTGGTTGTTTCACTCATTATGAGTTCGGCCTTATCTAAAGAGATGCAGGCAGATACCCTATTTGCCCAGAAAAAAAGTAATATGGCATTTATAAGTGAAGAAAGCAGTCCCCTTATAGATGGTCTTAAACAGGAACTTTCAAAGGTTGCCAACTTTGTTGAACTTCCGGATGAGAAAGAAGCACTGCAGGATGCATTGTATTTCAGGTCAGTCTCCTACATCCTTCGAATCCCTGAAGGATTTACAGAGAGTTTTATGAAAGGTGAAAATGTCCGGCTTAAAAAAACAACTGTACCAAATTCTTACAGCAACACTTATATAGATTTAAGCATCAACAAATATCTGAATAATGCCAGACTCTATGTCCGGCATATTGAAAATATCTCACAGGAATCATTGGTTCAGCATCTGAAATCGGATTTATCCGTTAACACGTCAGTTGAGCTGAAAAATAAAAGTGACAAAGTGGGAAAACATATTTATGCAAATTACTTTTTCAACTATATGTCCTATTCCCTGCTATCTGTGCTCATTTTAGGAATGACGGCTTTAATGCTTGTGTTCTATAACAATGATTTAAGAAGAAGGAATGCCTGCTCACCCCTTAGTGCCCGCAGCATTAATCTGCAATTTATACTTGCAAGTTTGTTGTTCACAGTTATTACATGGATGATTATGGTTGCATTCTGTATACTATATAATTGGAAAAACAGCTTTAATTTGAATACCGTCTACTTTATGATAAACTCGCTTGTTTTTGCATTTTGCGGTGCCAGCATAAGCTTTTTGATTGGCAATCTGGTAAAAAGCGCCAACGCAATATCGGCAGTCACTAATGTAGTGACTCTGGGGCTTTGCTTCATAAGCGGTGTATTCGTCCCCCTTGAATTGCTGGGGGACTCTGTCCTTAAAGTTGCCAGTTTTACACCCACTTACTGGTTCGTAACAGGAAACAACCGGATTGCTAAGCTCGCTCAGTTTAACCATTCAGATATAGAGCCGGTTTTATCGTGTATGCTGATACAGCTTGGATTTGCTTTGGCATTCTTCGCGGTAGCACTGGTCATCAACAAGAAGCGAAGATTTCAGTAAAAGACAAAAAAGAAAAGGGGACGGTTCTTCTGTCTGAGATGTCAGGCTGCAAAACTGTCCCCTCGCCTTGTTGTACCGTCCCGCTTCTTACCTTCGTATGAACTGTTCCCACGTACTTTTTTGTTTTTGTTCCCACGTTCTTTTTATTTTTTGACAGCATTTTCTCCACATAAGGGGCAGTTGCTTTTTCTTTTCCAGTCAATGGTTCTGAAATCAAGATTAAGGCCATCGAAGGTCAATATTCTTCCTGAAAGCGTCCTGCCAATGCCAAGTATGACTTTGACCGCCTCAAGTGCCTGCAGGGAACCTATTGTTCCTGCAACCATTCCTATTATGCCAACGTCGTTACACGTCGGTACCTTTCCAGCCTCAGGCGGCACAGGATACAAGCACCTGTAGCATGGGGATTCGTTCGGTATTATTGTCATAAGTATGCCTTCAAATCCCAACACCGCTCCTTCAACAAGCGGTTTATTCAAACGATAACAGCTGTCGCTTATCAGATACCGGGTAGGATAATTATCCACTGCGTCTATAACAACATCATATTGTCTGATTATATCTTCTATGTTATCTGCATTTAGCTTCACCGGATATTTTATTATATTAATGCCCGGATTTAACTTTTTGAGTTTCTCTTCTGCGGAATCAACCTTATTTCTTTCCAGGTCATCAGTAAAATGGAGTATTTGTCTATGTAAATTTGACATGTTTACCGTATCAAAGTCAACTATACCCAGTGTCCCGACACCGGCTGCGGCAAGATAGTAAGAAGCAGGTGACCCCAAACCTCCCGTACCTATTACGAGTACCCTGGAATTCAGCAACTTTTCCTGTCCTTTATGTCCAACGTCCTTTAATAATATCTGCCTTGAATACCTGAGCAAATCACTCTCACCAATCATCCTGGGTTTCAGCCTCCTCCCATGAATTTAACAATCTCTATATTATCACCATCTTTAAGCAAAATTCCGCCCCTTCTTTATAAATCATTCTTTATAAATCTTTTTTAATCATTCTTTACAAATCATTTTTTTAAATATAAGTTCATATCTACAATATGCTTACAGCTTCAACGTTTAAAATCTTATTCATGTTTCTTACGGCATACATTTTACCGCACATGGTGCAGGAATCCTCGTGTTCCGGCAGGGAATCCTGTCGGTATCTTCTTGGTTTCTCCTTGTCAATAGCAAGTTCGAACATTTTATCCCATTCAAGGTTTCTCCTGGCATCGCTCATCCGGTAATCCCAATCTCTGGCACCTTCTACGCCTTTAGCAATATCTGCGGCGTGTGCAGCTATTTTAGCTGCGATTATGCCCTCTTTCATATTTTCAATATCCGGCAGCCTTAAATGCTCGGAAGGTGTAACATAACAAAGGAAACCGGCGCCGTTTGCTGCTATTGCTCCCCCAATTGCACTTGTCTTTCTTTCCCGACTAAGGCAGAATAATAATGGGTGTTCCAATTGGGCAACGCTCCCACAAAATGTCCATCACGTCGTTATCCACTGCTACGCACCCCGCAGTCCAGTCTGAACTGCTTCCCATACCGTGAATCATAATTGCACCGCCCATGGGTGTATTCCATGGAGGGCATGATTTGTTGTCAATGGCATTTGCGATTCTGTTGTAAGTACTTTGATCAATTATACCTGCATCAAGGGCTTCCCTGGCATCTTCCTTGTTTGGATATGATACTCCCAGGGACAAATAGAAACGGCTGTTTGGATTTCTCACACATACATAATAGGCTCCTTCAGGTGTACGCCCGTCTCCCTCTGCCTTTTTGTCTCCCTCGGGATTCCACCCCAAACCAATGGGATAAGTGCCGTAAAGGGTATCCCCATTCCACAATTCCAGTTTTCTCTCACTTTTTTTTACTATGATTTTAGGTGAATTAAATTCAGCAGATATTTTTTCCTGACCTGTTTCTGCCGAAACAGACGGCTCTGTGATTGCCCTCTCTTTTGGAATTGTATCACTCAACAGGTCATTGCGAATGTATCCTTTTGCATTTTCATAATGCACTTTGCTCCATCTCCCGTCGTCTTCAAGCAGTGTAACCTTGTCACCATAGCTCAGCATTTTTATAATCCTGGCTTCCGTTGAGGGCAATTCCCTCATCCGCACTCCATCTCCTGTTATATAGCGCACCACATCAGGTTTTCCATCTGAAGCTTTACCATCTGAAGTTTTTCCTTCTAGAGCTTTTGCACCTGAAGCTTCTCCTTCCGGCCGGGTAACGGACGGTTCCTCTGTTGAATCAACGGAGCCGTCTTGTGGTTGAACAGCAGAAGGCTCTGCATCTGAATTATCTGAATCTTGCAGCCCTATGTCATTTTCAGTTATAGATACAATGTCACCTTCAGGTATGGGTCCAGTGTCTGTTTTGGATTTTGAGCCCGTACCGGTTTCGGGTACAGCTTCAGGTGTTTGCACTGATGGAGGCGTTGACAGGTCTGATAAGGTACATCCGTAAAGAAATAGGAATGCAGCCACAAGAATAAAAATTATATATGATACTTTCACCAACCTGCTTAAATCATTCATCATAGTTATCCCCTCCCTGCTGTCAGAGGCGCATATCTCTCTATAACTTTTTCGGCTGTTCTGATTCCATCCACCGCAGATGACATAATGCCTCCTGCATAACCCGCTCCTTCTCCCACAGGATATAACCCCTGTATATTGGACAGGTAATTTTCATCCCTTACTATTCTTACCGGTGACGAACTCCTGGTTTCAACTCCTGTCAGAATACTGTCAGGCATGGCAAATCCCTTGATCCTGCTATCAAAATACACTATCGCTTCCTTAAGAGCTTCTACCACATAACCGGGCAGGCATTCCCTAAGCTGGGCAAACACAACACCAGGCTTGTAGGTGGGCTTCACGTCTCCCCAGCTGCTGCTTGGCCGGTCGGCAAGAAAATCTCCTGTCAGCTGGACAGGGGCCCGGTAATTTTCTCCCCCCAGCCGGAAAGCCAGTCGTTCCCATTTTCTCTGGAATTCCACCCCCGCCAGGGGATGTTCGCTTTCAAAATCAGCCGGCGTAACCCCTACCAGCAAAGCTGAATTGGCATTAATTCCATCCCTTCTGTATTCACTCATACCATTGGTAACAAGGCATCCTTCTTCCGAGGCTGCAGCGACCACATAGCCACCGGGGCACATGCAAAATGTATATGCACCTCTTCCGTTTTTAGCATGATATGACAGTTTATAATCCGCCGCTTCCAACCCGGGATTTTCGGCATAATCACCATATTGCGCCCTGTTTATTATCTCCTGAGGATGCTCAATTCTTAAACCTATGGAAAAGGGTTTCTGAATCATTCTCACACCTCTTCGGTGCAGCACCTCAAAAGTATCCCGTGCACTATGGCCTATTGCCAGCATAACAACCCTGCAGTTGAGCTTCTCTTTATCATTGATGATAACAGCTTCTATACTTCCATCCTTAATAACAAAATCAGTTACTTTGGCTCTGAACCTTACTTCTCCGCCGTTTTCTATAATCTCATGCCTTATATTTTTGACGACAGACTTCAGCAGGTCAGTTCCAATGTGCGGTTTATTTTTATATAATATTTCTTCCGGTGCTCCTGCCCTTACAAATTCCTCCAATACTGTGCGGCATCTTCTGTCATTTATCAGTGTAGTAAGCTTTCCATCTGAAAATGTACCTGCTCCGCCTTCCCCAAATTGTACATTACTTTCCGTATCGAGCTTTCCGCCATTCCAGAATTCATTTATCCTGGCGTCCCTTGTTTCCACATCATCCCCTCTTTCAAGGACAATGGGCTTATATCCGTTTCTTGCCAGAAATAATCCTGCAAAAAGTCCAGCCGGACCCATTCCGATAATCACCGGGCGCTCAGCCATTTTTTCAGTTCCCGGCTGTATGCCTTTATAGGTCAAATCAGGAGTAGGTATTATTCCTTTTGAACTGTATTTCCGAAGTATTTTTTCCTCATTACTGACATCAACATCTACTGTATATACATAATTTATATCATCTTTTTTTCTGGCATCAATTGACTTTTTGAATATTTTAAATCCCTGCAGTTCCTTTTCAGAAATCTTTAATTTGGAAAGTATCATTTTTCTTAGCGCCTTTTTTTCTGTTTCCGGATCCACAGCTTCATTTATTCCAACCTTTATATTGGAAAGTCTGATCATATAAAACCTCCCTGTTGCTTCAAAGTGGTAGCCCCGTCCCCCGGCTCACAGTCGTCCTGTTTCTTACAACTTCACTGGCTCACAAAGCAGCATTCTGGCCTGCAATATATCCTGATGACCATGCCCACTGAAGGTTAAAGCCGCCGCACATCCCGTCTATATCAATTATCTCTCCCGCAAAGTACAAACCTTTTAAAAGTTTAGATTCCATGGTTTTCTGGTCTATTTCTTTAGTATCAATACCACCTGCCGTTACCTGGGCATTTGTCCAACTTAATGTCCCTCTGACTTTAAATCTCCAATCAATAAGTATATTCACTATAGCTTCCCGTTCCTGAACAGATAAATTGGCAACAGGACACTTAATATCCTTAATTCCCGCCTGTTCAAGCACCACAGGTATAAGTCTTTTGTTTATAAGGCCTACAAAACTAAAATCGACAGGCTTCCGGGGAGCTGTCTGAAACCGTTTGTTAATAAGTCTTTGCAAATCTTCCTTTGTCATCATATCCATTATTGTTATTTTTAAATAGGCTTCCTTCCCTGCATTTAACAGTTCTCCGGCTTTCCTGCTTATCTGCAGAACCGGCGGGCCTGATACGCCGTAATTGGTAAAGAGTATATCTCCTCTGTCTTTTGCAACAGACTTATTATTACATATAATCTCCGCTGTCCCAACAAATTTTACGCCTTCAATACGTTTGAAAAAAGAACCGTCCAGCATTATTTGAACCAACGCAGGGAAAACAGGTGTAATTTTATGCCCCAGCTTTTTTGCCAATTCGTATCCGTTTCCATCAGAACCGCTGGAGGGCATGGCTTTGCCGCCTGTAGCAATGATTACCCTGTCACCTTCATATGTTTTCCCATCCTCTGTATGCAATATAAATTTGTCGTTATTTTTCACAATATCCCTGACATAAGCTTCGCATATAACATTAATTCCTATATTGTCCAACTCATATAGTAATACGTCAAGAATGCTTGAAGCCTGATCACTCATGGGGAATACCTTCCCAAAGTCCTCTACTTTATGCTGAACTCCCAATTTTTCAAAAAAACGTATTGTATCCTGCACTGTAAAACTTGATAACGCGCTATAGGCAAATTTGGGGTTATTGCCTCTAAAGCAGTCAATATCAATATTTATATTTGTAAAATTGCAACGTCCGTTTCCGGTAGCCAGTATTTTTTTGCCTACCCGCTGGTTTCTCTCAAGCAGGGTAACATCTGCACCCATTCTTCTTGCGGAGATAGCAGCTACCATTCCGGCTGCTCCTCCTCCCACAACTATAACATGCTTCTTCGTTTTCAAACACCTCTCACTGAAAAATTGTACGGTTTCGTATTTATATTTAGTAATTGTATTTCGTAATTAAATTTCGCACTTATATTTCGTATTTATATTTCCTAACACGGTTTGCAGTTAATTATCTGCCTGCCGTTTGCCTGCATGCTTGCTATTTGCCTGTCCGGTTTTTAATTATATCTTTGCCTGAAACTAAAAATAACAAACACAACAAGTTAATTTGAAATAGGAATAAATGCTGCAAGCAGGTAAATTACTGTAGTTACTGTCAATAGTCCCAGTGTCCAGAGGATTATCGCTGTCTTTGAAGATTTCCAATGTTCTTTTAAAAATGAAATACGGTCCTTGTGTTTTACAAATTCATACAGCCATTTTCGCTTCCACCACGCAACTGCCAGCAGTATGGCAAGCACCGCAAGAGTAGCAATAATAAAATTTATATTTTCATACGCTAACCCATTGCCGGTCAGACAAAGTATAACATACCCCGGCAGCCTTCCCACCAGAGAGACCAGTATCAGCTTGCTGATTTTAATAGTGGTAAGCCCTGCAATGAATGAGATAATGTCGTCAGGGAAAGCGGGCAGAAGAAATATGAGGAAAAACACCATTACACCCTTTTCGTTTGCAAAATGATCAAACTTCTTCAGAGCTCTTTGACTGACAAAATGTTCAACAAAGGGACGACCCAGTTTTCGTACAAGTACAAAAATAAGTGTAAAGCCAATGGTTGCGCCAATTATTGTATACACCACCCCCCAAAACGGCCCAAATAAATACCCTCCAATAAGTCCGACAACCTGGCCCGGAATTGGGGCAAAAAAGACTTGTACGATTTGCATTAAGATAAAGATTAAAGGCCCCCACGCACCGGCTTCGACAATCATTTCCCTTACCCGCTCCGGATTGCCAAAGGCAGATAAAAAAGGCCATGCGATATATAAAATGCATCCAAGCAATACAACAGCTGACAAAGAAATTACAATATGTGACGTCTTCAGCTTACGTTCCTTATTTAATGAATCCTGTTCCACTCAAGCTATTCCTCCATTTTTTATCATAGGTCATATACACGACGGATTGTGCATCACTGCTTGCGGGACAGTCCTCCTTTAAGCAGGCTCCTTTTTTGTCATACAATACGCAATTTTAACATATATTTTATCACATTTATTGTCATGTTACAGCTTCATATGTTAAGGCATCATCAGCACCGCCTAATCCGGGCAAATAACGAAGTATGGTTGATACATGGCAAAGCAGCCTAACATACCGCATGCTCATTACCAACAGACTTTCGGAGCATAAACGCAGCTTCACCTGTATACCATTTCACTGAATGGTTTAAAGTCAAACATGCTTCAAACATGCTATTGGACAGTTTTTATTTCATTTGTTGCCTTATAAATTGAAATGGATATTTGCCTGAACCATATTCCATACATCTGCAAAAAGAGGATGGGAAAAATGCAGTTTATCTGACAGGTTGCACCTTTTGTCCCATCCCCGATTTGATTAATTGTTTAAATAGCCTGGTAACATATCTTTTTATTTTTGCCTTATTACCATGTTCCTCTTCCATCTTCCGCTAATGTAATAGATGAATACGAAAATAGTTGTCCCAATGGAGGCAAGCGGTGCTGCCAATCCCAATCCCCGCATTCCTTTGTCCAGAATTATTCCAAACAGTATTGCAAGGGGAATACGGAATCCAATTGAAGACATAATTCCGCTTACAGAGGAAATAACGGTGTGGCCTGAACCTGTTATAACTCCGTTCAGGCAAAATGTAGCGGGAACAATCAAATAATCAATGGAGAAAGTATACAGGTATTCCACTCCAACGGCAATCATATCAGGATCATCACCGAACAGTGACAGGATCTGTGCCGGAAATAAGCGTGTAATTATGAATACAAACAGAGATATGGAAAATGCAAGTATAAATCCCACATGGAATGTCTTTTTGGCCCGGTCAATCATACCCGCCCCCATATTCTGGGCAACCATTGCCGAAACAGACGAGCCCACTGCAATAGCAGGAAGTATGGCAAACCCGTTGTACTTTCCGACTATGCCTACAGCCGCTGATTCACTTAACCCCATTCCGTTTGCTATGGTAGTGAGTACAAGGAATGAAAAGTTAACAATAACGTTTTGAACCGAAACAGGAACACCCACTTTCATAAGCATAAGGAATTTATCTTTATAAAACCTGAAAGAGCTTAACTTAAAGTCAAAGGCAAAATTACTTTTCTTCAGATAAACAATGCAGGCAAACATACTTATAGCCTGAGAAATAATCGTTGCAAGCGCCGCGCCAAAGGCTTCCATGCCAAACCCTCCTACTAACAGAAGGTCAAGAAAAACATTTATTATACAGGCAATGGCAACAAAAAACAGAGGACGTTTGCTGTCGCCCATGCCACGTAAAATGGCTGAAAAAGCATTGTAGCCAAAAATGAAAATCGTTCCTGCCAAAGTAACGTTCAGATAATCCCGTGCCTGCTTGTACGCCTCCTGAGGAGTCTGAATCAGACGGAGGATTGCATCTGAAAGAAGCAGCATAACCACTGTAAAAACAACCGCTGCAACCAGAAGAGATGTAATTAGCGTTGCTATGCTCTCATTCATGCTTTTTCTGTCACCTGAACCGAGGTATTGCGCAATAATAACGGTTGCACCCACACTCAATCCTATAACAATATTAGTCACTATAAAAGTAACCTGTCCGCCGATGTTAACTCCGGATACTCCAACCTTGCCGACAAAATTGCCGACAATCACCATGTCAGCTACATTATAAAGGGTTTGTATAATATTCGAAATCAAAAAAGGTAAAGCAAACAGAATTAATTGCTTTGCTACGCTGCCTTCCGTAAGGTTTTTCTCAATTGTTACTTTCTTCATATTCTTTCTCCATCACTTGTTACATATTGAGTATATTAAGTTTAAATAAATATAAAAAATTTTCTTCGAAAAATACTGATTTATCTCAAACAATACGATTTATACTTTATAATAGCTGCTGTTTTTTGTCAATTGGTATTTTCTAATGGAAACTTTAGTATTCACTCATGAAATTCATAAGTATTAGGTTTTTTATCTACCTTAAATTTATCTATGTTCTATTTCAAAATAAAGAATAATTTTTCTGGTTTAATGTCAGCATTTATTATGGCTGTATTTTTACATATATAATAAAAAAGCTTGCTTAAAATATTCAAGCAATAAATGTTTCAATCCCTTTATTTACCAAGCAGACAACAAGTTCAGCCATTTCCTTTGGCGACCTGGGATGTGGGTCTTCCAGCCATTTACGGATAACTCCTATGCTCCCGTTGGCTGCATAAGTATAAATGTATTCAGCGGTTTTTTCATCTAAATCTTTATATTTTTGCCATTCAAGAATAACCCGCTCGCTGACAATTTGCATGATTTTTGTCTGGAAATCAATATTGCCGTTTCCGCCAAGCAAAACACAGCATAATTCCTTGTTCTGTTCCACGTATTCGAACATTTTCAAAATCATCTGCAGTATATTTGTTTCGCCTGCCTCAAGAGTAAAACTGTCAAGATAAGAATTTATATCTGCTATAAACTCCAACTCAATCTTTTTGAGAAGATCAAACTGATCAGTATAGTGGGAGTAAAAGGTTGCACGGTTTATATCCGCATGCTCACACAACTCCTTGATAGTTATACGGGATATTGGCTTTTCCTTTAACAATTTAATTAGGCTTTCTTTCAAAAACATTTTTGTGTATTTGACCCTTCTGTCCGTTCCCATATATCCTCCATAATAGATAATTTTTGGTTTTTTGTTAGTTTATATACAATTTATATGGATATGTTGGCCATTTATCAAAACATAATAATCTGTTGGTTGATTAAATATCACAATGTAAATATACTAAATGTGTGAAAATAAATCAACGAAATGTTTAATAATTTTGTTCTATTTATTTTGTTTTTATTTGTTTGATTTTTGAGAAAGTGGTGTAACAAGTATGGCCATAAAGTATTTAGTAACAGGTGCAACCGGTAATCTTGGAAGCAGTATTGTCCGTGAGCTGTTATCACAGGGAAAGGATGTCCGCGCTCTTGTATTGCCGTGGGATAAAGGAATTCTGCGGATACCGGAGACTGTTGAAATATTTAAAGGTGATGTCTTAAGGCCTGATGATTTGAAAGCTTTTTTTAAGGTACCGGAAGGTACGGAAATTATTGTCATACACTGTGCAGGCATTGTCTCAACTGCCTGGAACTATACCAAACTGGTTTATGATGTAAATGTGTGTGGCACTCAAAATGTTGTAAATCAATGCATTAAATCACAGGTAAAAAAATTGGTGTATATAAGCTCGGTGCATGCCATTCCTGAACTGCCAAAAGGCCAGACTATAACCGAAGTAACAGAATTTGACCCTGATAAAATTGTTGGATTTTATGGCAAAACCAAAGCCAAAGCATCACAGATTGTCATGGATGCCGTCAACAAGCACGGACTTAATGCTACGATTGTATTTCCATCCGGGCTGTGCGGTCCTTTTGATTATGCTTTCGGATACGTAACGCAGCTGCTCATTGATTGTGCCACAAACAGACTTCCGACAGGCATTGAAGGGGGATATGATTTTGTGGATGTACGTGATGTGGCAGCAGGAGTAGTCTCGGCATGCAGCAAGGGTGCCAGGGGTGAAGGTTATATTTTGGGCAACCGCTATGTACCGGTAAGTGAAATTTTACATCTTGTACACGAACAAACCGGCGCACGGCTTGTAAGACACATGTTTCCCATTTGGGCGGCTTATACATTGGTACCTATCTTCAGTATTTATTACCGGGCAAAAAAACGCAAGCCGTTATTCACAAGGTATGCCCTGTATACATTGAGAAGCAATTCCCGATTTTCCATAGAAAAGGCAAAAAAAATACTCGATTATACAGTTCGCCCATTTAAGGAGACAATCTCTGATACTCTTAAATGGTTAAGTATCGAAGGTGTTATATGAAATTGCTGTTTTGTAGCTGTTTTACAACTTTTTATTGAAATTTTATAGTTAGTATACCTTATCGTAATATCGTAAGTTTAGTATAACTTCTCATATTGCGGGGCATATAAAACCTTCCCGTTCTTATCCATTATAATGATAACATTATTTAGCCATGCCCATTCGTCTCCGTGTATGGGGTTGGCTTGTTCATCAAGGGAAAACTTATATATGATTGACTTATGTATAAGGCCGAAACTATCGGTAGCTTCCACTGCCATTATTAATTCCTGTCCTGCGGAGAGTACAATCTTTTCGTCAATATCACACCAAATACCACCTGTGTTTATAGGTTTCTCCGAAACGACTTTTCCGTCTATATCTATTATAAGCCTGGCCTTTTCAATATTATTGTTTGGTACAGATTTTACTTCCAAACTTATTCTGCCTTTTTTCTTGAACTCACCGGACAATTTTCCCGCAATCTTGCTGTAGTGAGCTCCGCCGCTGTCTTTAAACACGACATTCACAACCGGCAATACCTTCTCTCTCAGGTTTTCCCACATTTCCAGTTTCTCAGTTTTCTCAACACCACTGTCAGCCAATACAACCATGGCATTTAACTGATCAAATATGTATACCGGAAGCGTAGCAGTAAAAGTTGGACCATTTCTGCTCATAACTGCACTCTTGTCTGATATATGTAATGTCGCAACAGTATCCTCTTTTATTTCTTTTGGAACAATATTAAACGTCACGGGAATAGTCAGATTGTCCCTGTCAACTTCACCAAATGAATATTCATAGCTGTCAATAATGCTTGACTGACGTTTAAGCATTGAATCTATGTTGTTGTATATGCCATCTATCTGGCTTGACTGCTGCGAAATAGCATTGGAAAGCTGAATATTTGCATTTCTTAAATCATTTTGCAAATTCTTTATGCGGTTAATTGATATAAACTGCAGAATAAGCAGTATTGCAATTAAAATATGCATTATATATTTTTTCATAGCCATAATCTCCAATTCTAAAATTAATAATTATATAGAATAACTTGCTATAAAGCTTATTTATATTTCTGTCTTTAGCCTCTATTTCCTTATAATATTTTTTTCTTACTATTTTTAGGTTTCATTGATAATATTATAATATAATTTATAACATATCTGCAATCTTTCATGAAATATTTTTATATCTGCAATCTCCCGTACAAAAGCTGAAATGCATTTGATTTTTTCTTCTGTGCCTTCATATAAAACTTAATATTCACCATGTTCTTTTATGCCACCGCCATAAAAAAGTACAAAAAAAGAAAAGATATTTATATATTTTAAACATCTGCAGTGTTATCATAGTCGAGGAATTATAGGCAACTTGCAGAATGCAAAGCAATATATTGGGGGCTTGCAAATGAATTATATTTTTGAGCAAATCAAAAATCAGGCTAATCCTGTACCATGCTTGTTTTATCCAATGGCTAAGAAAATGAATATATCTGTCTCTGATGTTTTGTCGGACGGTAAAAAGCAAGCACAAATGTTAATTGAAATATCAAAATCCTATCCTGTCAGTGCGGTCATTCGTATGACAGAATTATGGTGTGAGGCAGCGTCCTTTGGGATGGAATGCAATATTGCAGAAAATGGTTTTCCCAAACTGGGCAGTCCATTGTATACCGATATTGATGAACTGCCAGATGCTTCAGTTCCACAAATTGTTAATGATGTTACAGGTCCGTTAATAGAAGCTGTAGAACTTGCCGTCCCACATATGGACACCCCCCTGATTGTAGGAGTTACCGGTCCCTATACTTTGGCATCGGTATTGAATGGTTCAGAGAATTTTATGATAAACTGCATGACAGAACCGGATGATGTACATATATTTCTGGAAAAGATAACTGATTTCCTGATTGCATATATTTCAGCTTATAAAGCTGCCGGTGCATCTGCCGTTATTTTGGCAGAACCTTCGGTTGCCATGATATCCCCTGCAATGACGGATGAGTTTTCCAATAAATATATTCAGAATATCATCAGTAAGACGCAGGATGAGAGTTTCTCAATAATATATCATAACTGTGGTGCGGTAAATTCGCATATAGACACTATATTGGAGTTAGATGCAGATGGATTTCACTTTGGCAGTGAAGTGAATTTGGATTACGTTTTCAAAAAAATCGGAAATGATAAATTAGTTATGGGAAACATAGACCCAAGGTTATTCATTTCTGACAACGGCACTGTCATAGAAAAAACAATAAAAAATTTACAGGAAAAATATTCAGCATACGATAATTGGAGACTTTCTACCGGATGCGATTTGGCTCCTAATGTTTTTCCGGGAAATATTGAGTTATTTTTTGAAGCTGCAACAAAATAGCAAATGGTGTTTTCATAAAAAAGAAAAAGAGGTAGAAACTAATGAAAATTGGAATTGGTATTGACACAGGTGGTACTTACACGGATGCAGTAATATACGATTTTCACAACAAAAAAATACTATGCACTGCAAAAGCTCTGACAACAAAAGATGATCTGTCTGTTGGCATAATAAACGCGCTGGATGGTTTGGATGCATCTCTTTTACCAAAGGCGGAAATTGTATCGTTGTCCACTACACTTGCGACAAATGCCTGTGTAGAAAACAAAGGTGGGCGTGCCAAGCTTTTATTCATCGGTGTTGATAAAGATATCGTTAAAAAAGTAGGCGGCAAATGTGGTATTACAGATATTGAGCAGATATATTTTTTGGATGCGGAAACCACTATTGACGGAAATATTATCAGAGAACCCGATTGGGATTCTTTTTTGAATGAAAGCAAAGAATGGTTTCAGGATGCTGAAGCTTTAGGTATCGTACAACTGAACGCTATGAGCAGCGGCGCTGTTCTGGAGAAGAAAGCCAAGTCGCTTGTTTTGCAGAATTATAATATTCCTGTTGTTTGCGGGCATGAATTGTTTTCCGACTTAAACTCAATTAAAAGAGGTGCGAGTGCCCTTCTCAACGGCCGGCTTATTTCTGTTTTGGCGGAATTTCTTGCTTCAATTAAGAAAGCCCTTAAGGAAAGAAATATTACAGCTCCCATTGCAATTGTCAGAAGCGATGGAAGCCTCATGTCCGAGGAATTTGCAGAAATACACCCGGTTGAAACCATCTTTTGCGGACCATCTGCCAGTGTTGTCGGCGGCGTTGCTTTAACAGATGAAAAGCAGGCTGTTATTGTCGATATGGGCGGAACCACTACGGATATTGGTTTGGTCAGAAATGGAGTACCCGTCAAGGCCGAAGACGGAATTAATATCGGTAACTGGCGAACCTTTGTAAAGGGTTTTTACGTAGAAACCGTAGGGCTTGGCGGAGACAGCGCAGTCCGTTATGATAAATACGGCCAATTCTATTTGGATACCGTTCGTGTAATTCCACTTTCCATAGCTGCTGACCGGTGGCCGGTAATTGTTACAAAATTGCAGGATTTGTTGGAAACGAAGGAAAAGCATACTTTGCTTCTTCATGAGTTTTTTACGCTTGTAAAGGATATCAGCAACAGTCCTTTATACAATGAAGAAGAGAAACGGTTCTGTGAGGCATTGAAAAAAGGCCCTCTTATTTATGAAGAAGCAGCCGCTTCCATCGGCAAGGATATATACAATTTTAAAGTTGACCGTCTTGAAAAAGAGGGCATTGTTATGCGTTGCGGACTTACTCCCACTGATATTATGCATATCAGAGGAGATTTCAATAAATATTGTGTCACCGCAGCAGAGCTCGGTGCTCAGTTTTTAGCAAGATCTACAGGAATGAGTGTGGAGGAACTCTGCGATAAAGTATACTATACTATAAAGAAGAAACTTTATTATAACATAGCCGGTATTTTACTGAAGGAAAATATGCCTGAATTCATGGAGCCGGGACTTTGCAGTGAACTTAAAGCTTTTATAAACCGTGCATGGGATATATCACAGGGAGAAGAAAGTGAACACTTGAAATTCGGTTTTACGACATCCTCCGTATTGATCGGTGTCGGAGCTCCCATTCATATCTTCCTGCCGGATGTTGCCCGCGCATTGGGTACAACTTGCATTATTCCGGAACAGGCAGGCGTAGTCAACGCTGTCGGTGCAGTAGCCGGAAATGTTTCAGCATCCTGTACACTGGAGGTACGTCCTCTGGATGATAAATTTATTATTTATGGTGCATCAAAGAATTATTTGATCACGGAATTGGAAGAAGCCAATGCCATAGCATGTGAAGAAGCCGAAAAGAATGCAATTGCTGAAGCTCAACGGCGCGGTGCCACCGGAGATATCATAGTTGATACCGAAATAAAACCTGTTGTAGCCCAAACGGGCTATGGTACGGAAGTTTTCCTGAAAAACATAATAGTGGCAACTGCAATAGGGAAAATTACTCTCTGACAATAGTCAAATTTACCCTCTAAAACATTATATTTTTTATTTTCAAAAAAATTATCAGGGCTTGAATATGCCCTGATAATTTTTACAATTAATTCTTATGTGCTGCCAAATCCAATAGTTTTTGTGAGTTTTCATCTTTTCTGATTTCATCAACTGACTTTATTTCTTTTCTAGCTGCGCCTTTATAGTCTTTAGTAGGAATGAGATTTCCTGATGCCAGTCTTTTTTTAGCACTTTCAATTGCTTGAGTATACTGGGGAAGCCATTTTTCTTCAGCTACCAGCATCTCATCAGTCATCTGCCATATTTCAGGCGGATTTAATACCGCTCCGGTTAAAGGATCCATCATCATTGCCTGCCTTAGCAGCATATCGTCACCATGAACGGCTGCTTCCACTGCAAGCCTCTGAACGCTGATGCTGGCATTGCACACAGCAGCACAGCCTAGTGGCAGGTCTCCATACACAGGAACACTTATACCATTACCGTCTACGTAAGCAGGCACTTCTACAACAGCATCATCAGGCAGATTTTTAATAACACCATTGTTTATCACATTGAAATGCCCTCTATATATTCTTCCGGTTTCCAAGGACTCAATTATATGAGCACCGTGCTCAACGCCGGTATTTTTTTCAGGATATTTCATAGGTTCCTCTTCCAGCCACCTTGGAAAATCTTCATCAAACCAGTTTCGCCTTTCACTGCAGAAGCGGTAATAACCGGCTGTCTCCCCATTAATCCAGCTGTCTGTGGAAATCCAGTCCTTAATCTCCTCCGGACGCTTTCTGTACCATGGCAGATACTCGCTCAAATGGCCATTTGATTCTGTACTGAAGTATCCAAATCTCTTTAACATATCAATTCTAACCTTTTCCTGCCTGCTGAATACAGGATGGTTTTCCAACGCTTCCAGCAACCTGCCAGATACATCTCTGCCTTTATGCCTGATCTGAGTGTACCAGGTCTGATGATTGATACCAACACAGACAATATCCAATTCATCTTTAGGAATATTCAGTGCTTCAGCGATAAGTTGGTGGCCATTCTGTACTCCATGGCATAAGCCTATTGTTGGAACTTTGCCATATTTATTGCAAGCCCAGGTAATCATTGCGTTCGGATTTGCATAGTTAAGCATGATGCAGTCAGGATGGGCTACTTCCCGAATGTCCTTGCAAAAGTTCAAAATTTCAGGAATACCTCTTTGTCCATACATAATTCCTCCAGGTCCAAGAGTATCTCCTACGCACTGATCTATTCCATATTTAAGAGGTATTTCCACATCGTGCTTGAAGGCTTCCAGCCCACCTATACGAACAAAGTTAAATACATATTTTGCATCCTTAAATGCTTCTCTCCTGTCTGTTGTGGCAAATATTTTCAAATCTATGTTATTTGCATGAATATCTCTTTGAATCAATTTAACTGCCATCTCGAGATATTTCTCATTTATATCTGTAAAGCTTAACTCCATGTTTGTTCTAAATTCGGGAACAGACAATAAGTCTTTGACCATTTCTCTGGTAAATCCTACACTTCCCGCGCCAATGATGGCAACTTTAAATTTGTTCACTCATATACACCCTTTCAATAAGACTGAGTAAAAACACCGGATGTTGCATCATCTTCCGTACTTTTAATAATCATCTATTCAAACAGGCACTGCTACCCGCTTGATTCCTTAGATAAACTATAATTTTACACAAATTAATTTATATATAGTACTGTTTCTCCACTTTGACAGCAATGGAGAACATGCACAGTAAACATGACTTTATAGCAAGCGAAACTTCATAATACAAATATTCCACTGTCCAGAAACAAAACAAACCACATGTAACATGGTATATTACATGGATTTCAAAGAAAAACAACAGCTAAATCAACTTAAAAATGTACGCCTATTTGAGAATTGCACCTGCCGTCAGAGCATTCTCTATCTGTTCATTTCCGATCGCATACACAATTACCGTAGGCAAACTTGTTATTACCATTGCAGCACCAATCTGTCCCCAATGACTGACTCCTATGCTTACAAAGAAATTCAACAGTCCGACCGTCAATGGCCGAATCCTGTCTTCTGCACCCAAAATAAAAGCTAAAAAGAATTCATTATACGTGTTCATAAATATCAGAACACATTGAGTGGAAATTGCAGGTTTTATTACAGGAAGTATAATTTTAAAAAATGTTTGATAAATGTTACACCCATCAATACAAGCAGCCTCTTCAAGCTCCATAGGTAATGTTCTGAAAAATGCATACAGCATGAGGACACATGAAGAAAGAGCAAAAGAAGCATAAGGCAATATCAGTCCAAGATGTGTACCTTTTAATCCCATACTGCGTGTCATTATGAGTATGGGTATAATTACTACCTGGACAGGAACAATTAGCCCTAATGAAACATAGCTTAAAGCAAGATTTTTATACTTCCAGTTCATTCTGCTTATACAGTAAGCGAACATGCTTCCCAAAACAATAGTTATTATAATGGTACTTATTGAATATATCAAACTATTCGATAAGTAGCGCGGAAAATTGAACTTTTCAAGCGCATCGCCATAGTTGTTAAAAACCCATTCTCTTGGCCATCCGAAGGGATTATCGTACACTTCGCTTTTTGATTTAAAAGATATATTGATTATCCAGTACATGGGAAAGAGAAATGATAACCCTATTGCAATCATCATAATACTAATCAGTAATTTTAGAATCTTATTCTTTTTCATCACCAATTCACCACCTTACCTAAAACTCGATTTTTTCTCTTGCAACAAAACGGTTTATGAAAAATGTCAGTATCAGGCATTCGATTATAAATATGATTGCAATTGCGCAAGCCTGGCCAAAATCTGAGGCTGAAAACGCCTTGAAATATAAATGGTAAATCACAGTTCTTGATGTGCTACCGGGCCCCCCGGCCGTCATTATCCTTACATGAGCAAACTGGGCCATACATCCGAGTATAGATATAGTCAGCAAATACTTGATTGTTTCCCTCAAAAGAGGAATTGTAACTTTTATGCTTGTTCTGATAAATCCCGCACCATCAATAAGTGCTGCCTCGTAATAAGTTTTTGGAATAGCTTTGATCCCTGTAAAGAAAAGTAAAGCGTTCAGGCCAATATACTGCCACAAAAAAGCCGCTGTTATTGCTAAAACTACTGTTCTTTCGTCGGATAACCATGCCAGCGCAATCTTGTTAAGCCCAATTGACCTTAATATGCTATTCATAAGACCCCAATTCGGCTCATATATAGCAACCCACATTTGCGCAATTACAGTAACTGAAAGTACGGCTGGAAACACACTGCCAAATTTAAAGAACCGTCTTGTGGAATCACTCAGTGTGTCCATGATTAATGCAAGAGTTAACGAGATAGGTAATCCTACCAAGGTGGAAATCAACACCATAATAAACGTATTCAGGTTTGATTCCCAAAAAACTGTGTCACGCAATACATTCGAATAGTTTTCGAATCCTACATATCCCAAGTTTTTAAAGCCATCGTTTTTTTGAAAGCTTATAATTAGTTCAGGAAAAATCGGATATATAACAAAAGCTGTAAACAATAATAATGTAGGAAATGCGAATATAAATATTGCCACTTTGTTGCCAAAAATTTTGTTCATACTATCACCTGTTAGTCATTAACATGCCTATATGAGTTTTACTCATATAGGCATGTATTTAATAATTTAAGTATTATTTGAATTATTTAAAGTTTTCAGCCCACACTGGGTTAATTGCATTGATATAATCATCCGGTGAGTACTGACCTGTCAGAAGTTTACTGTTCAGTGTTGCAATTTCAGCTGACATCTTTGTATTGAATACAGCAGACCAGAGAGAAGGAATTTTAAGCTGAGCAGCGCTAAACTGGTCTAAGTTTTTCTTCAACAATGGAGACATATCTGAAATTTCTACGCCTGTATCAAGGGCTGTAGGAGCTTTCTGTTCAATATTGTAGAACAGAGCATCCTGAGTTGCACAGAACATTGCAAACTTGGCAGCTACTTCTGGATTTTTAGTTTTAGCAGATGCCAGATATCCGCTTAATGGAGCTCCCCAGAATTGAATTGATGCATTAGCATCATTACCTTCTTTAGCTGACGGCCATACAATGAAATCTGTGTCTGGAGCTGCAGCTTCCAAATTTGTAGTCTCCCATGAGAACATTGCAAGCATAGCAGCTTTACCTGATGTATACATTTCAACTGCCGGACCATAATCTATATTTGTCACACCATCTGCAAATGCTCCGATCTGTACCAGTTGCTGGATTCTTGCCAAAGCATTCTTTACTACAGGATTACTGAAGTCGGTCTTGTTGTTTACCAGATCAACTGCAACCTGTGGGTCTTCTGCCATAATCATTGTCTGAAGCATATGAAGGTTCGGAGTCCAACCATCTTTACCAACTATAGATATTGGCACAATTCCTTTACTCTTAAGTGTTTTGCAAACTTCAATAAGTTCATCGAAAGTCTGAGGAACTTTAATGTTATGCTGAGCGAAAATATCTTTGTGATACCAAAGTCTGGGGGTAAAATATTGGTCTGCTCCCGGCTGAACGCAATAAAGTTTGCCGTCTTTGTCCGGCTGAATAACTTCCTGCATTTTGAATTTCTTATCAAAGCCAGTTTCTTTTACATATGGATATAAATCAAGTGCATTACCTGCCTCAACGACAACCAGAGAAAGATTCTGCTCGGAGAACCATACGTCAGGCATATCTCCTGATGCATTATAAGTTTTTAACTTATTTGCATAATCTTGTCCGCCACCGCCTAAGTCGTATTCAACTTCAACATTGGGAAGTTCTTTTTCAACATTTACTTTGATGTAATCTTCACGAATTTTATTTCTGTTTTCGTCTGAGCTTAATGAAAGGAACTTGATTTTTACTTTTTCATCAGACTGCTTTTTTTCCTCTGTGGTGTCGCTGGCTTTAGTGTCATTACTGCTTTGCTTGTCTGTATTTTCAGTCTTGCCGCCACATGCTGTCAAAGAAACAACCATTGTCAGAGCCAGTGCAATAGCTGTAAGTTTTGATAACTTAATCATTTTTTACCCTCCTTAGTTTTTACAATTTAAATAGTTTTAATCTGAAAAATCCCTTTCGAAAGGTTTTACTAGCTTTTGCAAGCTTATTATATAATTCCGGTTAAATGTATTGAAGGGAATATTCTTTGTGTAACAAGGAAAAAAATCGGGTAATAAAAATCACCTAATTGCTTTTCTGCAATTAGGTGATTTTTATTACCTTTCATCGGTTCCCAATATTTTTGATATATTTACTTGGAGCAATGCCAAAATACTTTTTAAAACATTTTCCGAAATAGTTTGCATCAGCATATCCAACTCTGTTGGCGACATCAAGGATCAAGGTGTTTCCTGAGTCCATAAGCTCCTTTGCCTTGTTTATTCTAAATTTGGTCAGGTATTCATTTATAGTTATTCCTGTGTCACGCTTAAAGACAAAGCAGAGGTGTGCATAATTGACAAACAAATGCTTTGCTATTTCATCAACAGTAAGCTCCTCCTTATAATAATGTTCACTTATATACTGTTTAACTTCTTCCACAAGCTTTGATGCTTTTGAACTTCTGCTTCTTTTCGCTGTTTCAAACGTGTCCCTGAAAATCCCTTTTATCCATCCTTCAATTTCTTCTATAGACCTCTTGGACTGGAATTCTTCAATAATATTCAACTGATTGTTCGGTATTATATCCTTAAAACTCAATCCTATTTCCACAATAAACTCCATGCACAATGACACCATTTCGACACAAACAACAAAAACAATTTCATGATGTATGTTTTTCTCACGTATCTCATTAAATATTTGATTTATCAGATTCAGTGCCTCTTCTTCATCACCTATTCGCATGTTCATCAAAAGCTGGCTTCTATGTTCAACCGTAAATAAACCAATTTTTATTTCAGAATCCGCTACCGATTCATATGTAATAATCCTGTTCCTTCCCAGTGTAATCTTGTTTTTCAAAGCTACTATGGATTCCTTGTACGATGCTGCGATGTCAAACAGTGTATTCTTTATGCACCCCACACCAATGGTAACAGTAAAATTCAAGTATTTGTAAACAGCTGCTTTCAGATATTCCAATTTATTCTCAAGTAACTGGTTAAAATCATTTTTGTTCTCTTCCTCATTTACACCTATTATAATACATATTCTGTCATCATTATCGTAACACAAATCAAAGGCGAACTGTTCCCTCAGAATTTCATTTGTAATGTTTGACACGGCAAATTTCCATAACTGCTTATCCTCATCATTCCAGTTATAGCTCTCTTCATAGTCCATTTCAATTGTGACTGCCAGATAATATTCAGAACCAGTGTTAATATTCAGATACTCCATCTTTTTCAAAGTTTCACTGTCTTTTCTTATTAAACTTCCTTGCAGCAATTCATTCAGAAATTTGTCCTTCAACATAGGCAAACTGTCTTTTACCTGGCGTTTAAGCTTATCAATTTCAACTTTTATATTTGATTCCTTCTCTATTACTTTTTTTATATCAAGCAATGTATTTACCAGTTCCTCTTCATTTACCGGTTTCAATAAATAATTATAAACACCAAGCTGTACGGCTTGCCTTGCATAATCAAACTCGCTATATCCGGTGATAATTACAATTTTACTGCTGATATCTTTTTCCCTTGTCCTTTTTATAAATTCCAGACCATCCATAATAGACATATTGATATCTGCAAGTATAATATCAGGATTTAATGTCTCTACTTTTTCAAGAGCATCTTTACCGTTTTTTGCTTCACCACAAACTTCCAATCCAATTTCGTTCCAGGGTATAGATATCTTAAGCGCTTCTCTAAAATAAAACTCATCGTCCACAATCATTACTTTCAGCATATTTCCCTCCTATGCTATAATAGCAGGTAAATTTATAGTTACCTTGGTGTATTCCGTTACTTTGCTTTCTATGCTTAATCCATACTGCTCTCCATACAGCAGCTTCAATCTTTTGTCCACACTATACAAGCCGAAATCATTACTCTTTTTGTCGTTGGATGTACGTTTGAGAACTCTGGTAATTTGTTCTTCGGTCATTCCAACACCATCATCAAGAACTTCAATCTTTACAGTATCCTGTTCCAAAAATGCTTTTATAGTTAGAAGACCCTTGTCATCTTTCTCTTTTAATCCATGGTAAATAGAATTTTCTACCAGAGGTTGTAAAGTCAGTTTAGGAATCTGGTATTTCAACACCTCCTCATCAAATTCTATGCTATAATCCAAATACTCTATATACCTGAGCTTTTGTATGGATAAGTAGCTTTCGATAAGTTGTATTTCTTCTTTTATCGTAATCAGGTCATTACCTTTGCTAAGTGAGATTCTATAAAAGTTGGCAAGATTCTTTGCGGTCATCATGGCATTATCCTTCAAATTCAGCTTGATAAAGGAAATAATAGTTTCAATGGTATTGTACAAAAAATGGGGTTTGACTTGAGATTGGAGCAGCCTGAATTCATTTTCCCGTTTTATTTTCTGTTCGATACAAATCTGCTCAAGTAAGTTGTTTATTTTATCCATCAGACTGTTAAACCCGTCCCTGAGCATTCCAATTTCTCCTCCGGCATCAAAATTCGCTCTCAGCTGTAAATTACCGGATCTTATTTTCTTCATGGTTCCCACCAGTTTCAAAATAGGTTTTGAAATTGTATAAGAAAATAAATAGGAAAGAGCAAATGCAAAAAACAGGCATATTACTCCAAAAATCAATATAAGCCTGGTTATTCCTTTATTCTCACTTGCAATTTCCTGGATGGGAATAATACTGATTATTTTCCAATTTAATTTCTCAAAATCCATAACTGTTACTAATAACTGTTTTCCTCCGATATTTCTTATAATACTCTGTCCATCAGGAAAATCTTCTAATCTGTGTGTTCCCAAATACTTGTCCTCATCAAATTTTTCATATAGCTCACTTTTGTCCTGAGTAGATATTATGTTCTTGTGTTCATCTATTATATAAAACTTATCATTCTTGTTTACCATATTATCAAGATATATGGTTGCCACGTCTTTTTCTCTCAAATAAAGCACTGCTGTTCCAAGAATATGACCAGTGTCAAATCCGATAATTGTTTTTGCTATCGCGAATACATTTTCGTATCCTGCATTAGATTTTAATCTTATTTTCAGCAATCCTGTCCATACAGGAGACTTGTTATCTGTTATGTATCTTTGCAAATCATCATCAAAAACTGAACTGACGCTTGAATTGTCAACATATCCTACATTGGCAAGATTGCCCTTGGAAGATATTATGCTGGCTGCAGCAATATAGGTGACCGGCTGTACAACATTGCTTATTGTCGTAGACAGGATTTTTTCCACCTCAATGTTTCCAATCAAATCTATATCATCATTATTTTTTATACGCTCAAGCTGATTTTGAAGCCTGATGTCCATTGTCAGTATTCTAACATAGTTTTCTACATTACTTGTAAGATTGAGAAGACTCTTTTCAATAATAGCCAACTCTCTTGCTGCATTCTTAACTGCTTTGTCTACAATGGCTCGATTGGATATGCTTATAGTCAAGAAAGCAAATAAAGAAAAATATACCATCAGAATACCTGCACAGAAAATGAACACCCTGCTCTTGAAAGAGATGTTATTAATTAGTGTAAAAAAGTAATTTTTATACTTTACACTTTTCATCGTAATACTCCCTTATTGGAAATTAAATCTTTTTTTCTTAAGCATAAAATTTTTATCTATAGAATAACATATAATGACAAATATATCAATTAACAAAATTCGCTAATTTCTGTGTGCAATATGGCATAGAACTTTAGTATTTATCGGTGTTAACGTCATCAACATTGTTGACATAATATATGTTAACAGTTTCTTTTATTTATGACAAACACCCCCAAATTATGTGAGGGTGTTTGTCATATGTTACGTAAAATCTAAACACATGGATGTATTAATAAGCGCAATTACCTGATCATTTCAAGGAGCCTGTAGATTATCACAGCGGCCTCAGCTCTTGTTGTGTTGTTCTTCGGTGCAAATCTTCCGTCACCTGTTCCTTTGATAATTCCTGCCTTCTGTATTGCTGTTACTGCTTCTTTTGCATAGCCGGATATTTCTGCTTCATCTGTAAATGGCACAACGTTTACGTCATCACCCAGGTCTATGCCCAACAGCTGTGCTGTCCTGTAAATCATTACTGCCATATCCTGCCTGAGTATTTCATCATTTACTCCAAATGTTCCGTCTCCCTTGCCTTTTACTATGCCAAGTTCTTGAGCTGCAGCTACCGGTTTGTAATACCATGCTCCT
>DUMB01000062.1 GCA_012840085.1 Clostridiaceae bacterium | reverse complement strand
AGAGCTTACTAAAAAACAAAGTCAACGCAAGTATTCCGGCGGAACAATGCTGTGGCCGTTGCCGAGCTCTCAACAAGTAAGTTCGTATTTTGGAATGAGGCTTCACCCGATCCTCAAAGTAAGAAAGATGCACACAGGAGTAGATATAGGCGGCACAAAAGGGAAGAAAATAGTAGCTGCAGCTGACGGAACTGTTATACTTTCAGGGTATTCAAGCGGTTATGGATATAGGGTTGTTATAGACCATGGCAGTGGAATATCAACATTGTATGCCCATTGCAGCAAGCTGCTTGTTAAAGCCGGAGACGAGGTAAAGAGAGGCGACACTATAGCATTGGTTGGAAGTACCGGCCTGTCTACAGGGCCACATCTCCATTTTGAGGTACGCGAAAACGGAAATCCCGTTGACCCGTTAAAGGGATACCTGAGCAAATAAAACAATAGTTATTCTCGCTTTAGAAACAGGTATGGTTTTGAACCCGGAAAAAATCCGGGTTTATTTATATGTAAATGAGCATATGTTATACTGTATATGCATATAAAAATATTTGGCGTTAACTTAATTTTATAGGCATAAGCCGGGGGAGTGTTATTGATTTGAATAAAAATAAGAATCTTATAATAGGCATAATTATTATCATGGTTTTGACATCAGTAATAACATTTGTAATATCAGGTGTGTTCTTTATGGGGTTGAACAGGCTTAATCCTGTGTACAGCGTTTCATTCGATCCCAAAGATGTCAGTATTGAAAGTATCAGAAAGTTTAATCAGGTGAGGAATATATTGAAAGAAGATTATTACCAGGAACTGGATGAAGATACCTTGCTTGAAGGAGCGGTAGCTGGAATGGCTTACTCTACCGGCGATGTATATACAGTATATTATACAAAAGAACAGATGCAGAAACTGCTTGAAATTTCAAATAAATCTGAAGAGACTTATGTAGGCATAGGTGTTACGGTAATAATGGGAAATGACGGGCTTTTGTCAATCGTAGATCTTTTTGATGATTCTCCTGCTAAAGACGCCGGAATGATGTCGGGCGATAAAATAATAAAGGTTGATGGTGAGGATGTTACAGGCATAAAAGACTCAGATTTGATTATCGAAAAGATAAAAGGCCCCGAGAATACAAAAGTTACTGTTACAGTGATAAGACCTTCCGAAGGCAGGACCATTGATTTTGAAATTATAAGAAAAAGAGTAAAATATGCAATTAATTTAAGAAGTGAAATAATTGACGGCAATATTGGATATGTAAAGATTGTGTCTTTTAACGATAGAAATATAAGCAGCTTGTTTGCAAATGAATTACAGAAACTTATTGCCAAGGGAATAAAGGGACTGGTAATAGATGTAAGAGATAATCCCGGAGGTTATTATGATCAGGTTTGCAAGATAGCTGACATGTTGCTTCCCGAGGGCATAATCGTTTATACTGAGGACAGAAATAATAAAAAAGAGATTGAAGAATCTGATGCCATGGAACTTAAAATGCCAATTACCGTTTTAATAAACGGAAACAGTGCAAGTGCTTCTGAGGTTCTGGCAGGGGCACTGAAGGACCATAAAAAGGCTACTCTGATAGGTACAAAAACTTTTGGTAAAGGACTTGTGCAAAGTATAAAAGTGCTTGAGGACGGCTCCGGAATCAAGTATACAACGGCAAGATATTTTACTCCTTCGGGTGTATGTATACATGGAATAGGGATAGAGCCGGACATAGAAGTGCCGGTACCAAGTAAATATGAAGGCATGCCTGTGTCTCAAATACCAAAGGGAGACGATGTTCAGCTTCAGACTGCGGTTGAAGTACTGAGAGGCAAATTGCAGTAATTTGCCCTCTAACGAGCTTGTCACCCCTCAAGCTTGAAACTTTTGCCGGTGAAATGTAAACACAACAAGTGAGCGAAGTTTTTAGGCACGCACAGGTTGAACTTTGTCTTGGTATTTATAAAATTAATCTGTATAAAAAAACTAATTCTCCATAAACTACCACATGGAGGTGGAAGTGCATGGAGAAAAAGGAAAATAAACTGAAGATGGAAGATAAACTAAAGTATGAAGTTGCAAGAGAGCTTGGTCTTCTTGAAAAAGTGATGAAGTATGGATGGAAAAGCCTGACTGCTAAAGAGACAGGCAGGATTGGGGGACTAGTTACAAAAAGAAAGAAGGCTATTCAGCTACAAAGAGACCAGCAGGCCTGAAAATGGGCTGCTGGGTGTGGGGTGGTTTAAATTTACGAAAGTTTTGCAGCAATATATGACAGGTTGATGTATGATGTAGATTATAGCCAATGGGCTGATTATATTGAAGAAATATTCAGGTTAAATAATGTAAAACCTGTCCTTGTGCTTGACCTTGGCTGCGGTACAGGGAGCTTTTGTACTGAGATGGCTAAGCGCGGATACGACATGATTGGCGTTGATCTTTCGGTAGACATGCTTTCTGTTGCTTCAGCCAAAGCACATGAGAATGGTTTTAATATACTCTACATCAACCAGGATATGACAGAATTTGAGCTTTATGGAACGGTCGACGCAGTTGTTTGTCTTATGGACAGCATAAACTATATAACTAAAAAAACAGACCTTAAAAAACTTTTTAAAAATGTTGAAAACTATCTTAACCCTGGCGGCCTGTTTATTTTCGATGTTAATTCATGTTATAAAATTGAAAATATCCTTGCCGACAATGTATTTTACAGTATAGATGATGAAATAACTTATATTTGGCAAAACACTTATGACAAACAAAAAAAGCTGTGCACCTTCGACCTGACTTTCTTCGTCAGAGAAGGAGAATTGTATAAAAGGTATGATGAGGTACATAAGGAAAGAGCTTATTCCATAAATGAACTCAGAATACTGATTGAAAACTCAAAGATGGAGATTGTATCCATATATGACGGGTTGAGTTTTTCAGAAGCGAATGAAAAAAGCGAAAGACCATTTTTTGTTTGCAGGAAACCTGTAAAATAACGTTAGGGGGAAATGTTTTGGGATTTTTTGAAGACGTCTATAGAGTGGTTAAGATGATACCTGAAGGGAAAGTTTCTACATATGGCCAGATTGCAAGTCTGATAGGACAGCCACGAAAAGCTAAAATTGTGGGCTGGGCACTTCATTCAAATCCTTATAGAGGCATTGTTCCATGTCACAGGGTTGTGAATAGAAAAGGCGAGCTTAGTGGTGCTTTTGCTTTTGGAGGAATGGAGGAACAGAGAAAGCTGCTGGAGGCAGAAGGAATAGTTTTTAATAAGGATGGGACGATAGATTTGGAAAAATATTTATGGAATCCGGAACTTGATAACATATCTGATAACATATTTATTTAATTGACATTGTATTGAATATTATGTTATACTGTGATAAGTTTAGTTAAAGTGGTTTGAAAGTTGTGTGATTTTGCAAGTAGGTTCTTAGGTGTATCTTCAGCTTCTGTTCAACAAATTCGCACTTCTCTCTATACTCTAACTAAAATTAGTAATTTTCAGGAGGAATTAAGTAATGGAAAAAGGAAGAGTAAAATGGTTTAATGCTGAAAAAGGTTTTGGTTTCATAGCAAGAGAGGATGGGAAAGACGTATTTGTTCATTTTTCAGCGATTGTTATGGATGGCTTCAAGACACTCGAGGAAGGAGCTGAAGTGGAGTTTGAGGTTGTTGAAGGCGCAAAAGGACCTCAGGCTGCAAATGTTCAGAAAATATAGCAACTAAAGTTTGCAATCTTTGATATAGATTCAGGCAGAAAGCTAAAAGCCCCGATATATTATGTATCGGGGCTTTCAATTTGTATTGTTCAATATTTTTATGTTCAACAGTGGAAAATTGAAGTATAATAATTGGGGCACAATTAATAATATGCAATTATTAATCAGCTATTTCAGATACAAGTATTAGCTGATTATTAAGGAATTATGTTTGAGCATTAATATTAAATCTAAGCTTAATATTAAATTTAAGCTTAATATTAAATTTAAGCATTAATATTAAATTTGAGTCTTAATCAGTTAAGGGTTCCTGGTGATTAGGGATAAGTGTGACTGACGGCTGAAATTCAATGAGATTAGTATTTAACAGGACAAGTAATAAAGTTTAATGAGATTAGTACCTAACAGGGCAAGAGATAAAATTTAACGAGATTATCAATTAGGAATTAATAAGATTAGTGATTGTGATTTTATAATCATTTGGAAAACAATATAAAATAATTTTGAGGATAACAGGAAGGGCTGAATTATGAGGGATTATTTAGTAAGAGCAACTGCAAATAACACAACAATAAGGGCTTTTGCAACAGTTACAACAGAAACCGTCCAAAAAGCCCATCTAATACACGAAACATCTCATGTGGCATCTGCTGCGCTAGGGAGAACGCTTACAGCAGCAGTCATGATGGGAGGAATGATGAAAGATGAGGGAAACTCAGTAACAATACAGATTAAAGGTGACGGTCCGCTGGGAGGTATAGTTGTTGTATCTGATTCAAAATTAAATGTAAGAGGTTATGTGTATAACCCGGCAGTTGATTTGCCTCTCAATGATTTGGGCAAGCTTGATGTTGCAAGTGCTGTAGGGAAGAATGGATATATGAATGTAATTAAGGACCTGGGATTAAAAGAGCCGTATATAGGTTATGTTAATCTTGTATCCGGCGAAATAGGTGAGGATATTGCTTATTATTTTGCCTTCTCTGAACAGATACCATCGGTGGTTTCCCTTGGGGTGCTCGTTGATGCCGACGGCAGTATTATTAATGCGGGAGGTTACATAATACAGCTTCTGCCGGGGGCTGATGAAGGTGTAATAGATTTTCTTGAAAACAAGATACGTACTGTAAAGCCTGTGACCGCTTTGCTGTCTGAAGGGAAAAGCCCTGAGGATATTCTCGATATCATACTTGGCGAGAAGGGACTTGAAATTCTTGAGACTGCTCCCTGCAGCTATACCTGCAACTGTTCGAGAGACAGGATGGAAAGAAATCTGCTAAGCCTTGGCGAAAAAGAAATCATGGAAATGATAGAGGAACAGCACGGTGCTGAGTTGAGCTGCCATTTTTGCAATAACAAATATTATTTTACTGAGGAACAACTTTTAAATCTCATTCATCAGGGAAAAGAAGGCTGATTCCATGTTGTGGTTTTAAAGGATTAATTTCGTAGGGTTACAAATCATGAATCAATTTAAAAAGTAGGTGAATAACGAAGCACTATTGAGATATAACAAGGTATGGCTTCTTAATTTGAATACATCCATTATGTTTAGATATTGACTTTCTGATAATATTTCTGTATACTGTCTATTGTCGCTTGAGCGACGCAGATCAGGGCGCTTAGCTCAGCTGGGAGAGCACCTGCCTTACAAGCAGGGGGTCATAGGTTCGAGCCCTATAGTGCCCACCATATATGGCCCGGTAGTTCAGTTGGTTAGAATGCCAGCCTGTCACGCTGGAGGTCGAGGGTTCGAGCCCCTTCCGGGTCGCCAATTTTGTTTTTGCCCAGATAGCTCAGTTGGTAGAGCAGAGGACTGAAAATCCTCGTGTCGCTGGTTCGATTCCGGCTCTGGGCACCAAGGTAAAGCTTGTGCTTATTACCTTGAGGATAAAAATTTGCGGGTTTAACTCAGCGGTAGAGTGTCACCTTGCCAAGGTGAAAGTCGCGAGTTCAAATCTCGTAACCCGCTCCAAAAAAAAGTCTGATTCAAGAAATCAGACTTTTTTTTCTATTATACTTTTTTCTATTATTTTGTTTATTTTTTGTTTCAATCCGATTAAATATTTCTTTACTTAAATATTTCTTAATTTACCTGGAAATTCATATGTTTAATGAAGAAAACGTTTAATAATAATAAATATGGGTATAAAAATAGTGGAATTAATTAATTGAATCAGATGTATGGGGATGAAAACATTAGTTTGGTATGAAGTCAATTATTGCCGGAGGTTAATGCTTGTTTCCCTGTTTTAATTTTTTGTTGTACTTGGTATAATTAAATTTATTGTTACATTTGATATACTTTGGTGGATAATAATGTTATAGTTTGTTAAACAATTAGCAATAAAGTTTGTTAATAATTGTCAATGCTTTATATTTGTAATATATAGATTAATACATATGTAATAGCAAATAATTAATCGTAGAGACACAAAGTAAGCAATGTTAGGAGGAAAGAGCTCATGACAAAGAGAGTCGTTATTGTCGGTGCGGGTTATGCCGGAGTGGAAGCTGCTCTTGCATTAAACAAAATGAAAAAGAAAGATTCCGTGGACATCACCCTTATTGACAAAAATAACTATCACACTCTTTTAACCGAGATTCATGAAGTTGCCGGAAACAGAGTCTCTGAAGAGGCTGTTCGCATACCGTTGGACAGAATATTCAAGTTTACTGATGTTAATGTTGTTTGTGATAAAATCGACAAATTCGATTTTGAAAATAACAAGGTAGCATCGGATAAGAATGAATATCACTACGATTATCTTATACTGGCAATAGGAAGCAAACCTAATTTTTATGGTATTCCCGGACTTGAAGAGCACGCTTTTACTTTATGGTCCTTTGAAGATGCAGTAAAAATCCGCGAACATATAAAGAAATGTTTCCTTCTAGCTGCACAGGAAAAGGACGAGCAGGAAAGAAAGAAGCTGTTAACTTTTGTAGTTGGCGGTGCCGGCTTTACAGGTGTTGAGATGATAGGTGAACTGGCTCATTGGTCCAGGGACCTTGCCAGGAAGCACAATATTGACCGTAAAGAAATCAGGCTTATCATATTAGACGTACTGCCGCGGATTTTAAACACTCTTGATGAAAAGATAGCGGAGAAAACTCACAGATATCTGGAGAAAAAGCTGGGCGTTGAGGTAATGCTAAATACAGGGGTAGAAGAAGTTACTTCTGAAGGATTTTCTACAGGCGACAACTTTATTAAAACAAAGACATTGATCTGGGCTGCAGGAATAAGGGCTTCCAGTGATGTGGACAATATGGACATTGATACAGTCAATCATTCAAAGAGACTGAAAGTAGATGAATTCTGCCGTACCAAGTATGAAAATGTCTATGCTGTAGGTGATATATCCGGTCTGGTTGATGAAAAAGGCTCGCTATATCCGGCAATGGTTGAAAATGCAATTCAGACTGCCAGTGGCGCAGCAAAAAATATTATGAATTCAATAAGAGGCAAAAAACTTGAAAAAGTTGAAGTAAAGATGCACGGAATAATGGTCAGCGTAGGAAATTACTTTGCTGTGTCAGATATAATGGGTAAAAAGTTGCCGGTTTGGCTCTCTATCATAATGAAGTTCCTGGTAAACATGCACTATCTGTGGGAAATTACAGGTTTCCAGGGAGTCGGAAGATATCTCTACCATGAGGTTTTGGAACGCAGGCAGCGTAAGCTCTTCCTCGAAAAGCACTGGTCTACCAGAATGCAAGTCTGGTGGTTGGTGCCCTTACGGATATTCTTTGGTGTAATGTGGCTTTATGAGGGTATCAAGAAGGTTGTGGAAGGCTGGTTGACATCACCCATGCTTGCATCCTTCCTTGGCTTTGCTTCAGACGGAACTACCGGAGCAACTCCCAGTGCAGCTTTTGTCAGAAGATTGGATGATATATTCAGACTTGACCTGAAAATTTTCAACTTTATTATAGGGAAGGAAAGCCGACTTGTAGAAGGTAGTGCAATTTCCAGCGAGATTTTTACCAAGCTTGAAATTCTTCATATAGGCAATTTTAACCCCATACCCTGGTTCCTTAAAAATGTAGTTCTTGCCACTGATGGCATAGCAATGTTCTTCCAGGTGCTGGTTGTAATACTTGAAATTTTGGTTGGTTTAATGCTCATAGGCGGTGCACTCACTTTCATTGCATCTGTTATATCCTTTGGGCTTATGATGATGTTTATAACTTCAACGGGTCTTTATGAAAAGTCATGGTGGATGATTTTTGCTTCAATAGCAACAATGGGTGGAGCCGGCCGTGGTTTTGGACTTGACTACATCTTAATTCCATACCTCAATAATGTATGGGAAAGATTCCGGAAAAACGGTAAGTTAAGGCTCTTCTTTAGAGGAAGCTGTGACAGGCATGACTCGTAAATTATGAGGATGGTTTCAATATATATTTTTCGATATATATGGAAATTTTCATGAAAGAAAAGAAAGGAGAGAAATTTATGAAAAAAATTATTGCTGTTGCACTACTTGCTGTTATGGTATCTTCAATCATGTTACTTGTTGGATGCAGTTCCTCTGCAGGTGGTGTAAAAACCGGGCTCGGGCATGTGGTTTCTATTTCCAAAGCAGTGGACGCAACTGATGAAGCGGATGGTTCTATTCAGGTAGATACTGTCATGGCTGCTGTTTCGGTTGATTCCAATGGGAAAATAGTAAGTGTGACTATTGACACTGCACAGACAGCGGTACCATTTGATGCTACAGGTAAGGTCAAAGCAGACTTGACTGCTGAACAAAGAACAAAAGTTGAGCTCGGTAAAGATTATGGCATGATAAAGAGATCTTCAATTGGAAGAGAATGGTATGAACAGATTGCTGAACTGGAAAAATGGATGGTTGGAAAGACTATCGATCAGGTAAAGGCTATGAAGGTTAAAAAAGTAGATGACAACCACCCAAGCGTTCCTGATGAGCCTGATCTCACCAGCAAAGTGACAATAACAGTTCAAGATTATATTGCAGCGGTAGAAGAAGCTATTAAGAATGCAAAATAAGACATTAACTTAATATAGCTTGTGACATTTAAGTTGCTAAAAAACATTAATATTTATATAATATTTATATTTAAAACATTAATATTTACATTACTTTAAAAAATGTCCTTAGATAGCCCCTTCGCAATATGAAGGGGTTTTGCATTTAAAGAGTTCACAGAGGTGATTTGCTTGCGACGTTGGTTGGTGCTGTTTTTATCAGTTCTATTGATAATAACTACTGGCTGTAGCTTTGGCGGAGAATCCGGAAACGGTGGCTACAGCAAATATAGTTATGAATTTACAGGTGCGTTTGATACGGTAATACAATTCATGGGATATGCACAGAGTGAAGAGGAATTTGAGTCTCTTGCAAAAAAAGGCCAGGCCAGATTGGAAGAGCTTCATAAGCTATTTGATATATATCATGATTATGACGGAATAAACAATATAAAAACAATTAATGACAATGCCGGAATAAAACCTGTACAGGTAAAGCAGGAAATTATAGATCTGATTCAGTTTTCTAAGGAATGGTACAATAAGACGGGCGGTGTAGTCAATATTGCTTTGGGACCTGTCCTTTCCATATGGCATATATACAGAGAGGAAGGAAAGAATAATCCCGAGAAGGCAAGGATACCAGATATAAGTCTGCTGAAAGAAGCGGCTGAAAAGACGGATATAAATAAAGTTGAAGTAGATACTGAAAATAAAACCGTATTCCTTAAAGAGAAAGGTATGAGCCTTGATGTAGGTGCGGTGGCCAAGGGGTTTGCCACGGAAATAGTTGTAAAGGAATTAATGGAAGAAGGATTTACGTCATTTATTGTAAGCAGCGGAGGAAATATTCGTACAGTCGGTGCACCCAGAGACGGAGTACGAAGCAAATGGTCAATAGGTATACAGGACCCTGACGGCAATGTTCTTGTTCCCAACGGTGACAATCTTGATACCGTATATGTAAATGATGCATCCATTGTTACCAGCGGTGACTATCAACGTTATTATGTTGTAGACGGACAAAGAGTGCACCATCTTATTGATCCCGGCACCCTAATGCCTGCAAATCACTATCGTGCTGTAACAATAGTGACACTTGATTCCGGGGTGGCGGATTTTATGTCCACGGCTGCATTTCTGCTGCCATATGAAAAAAGCAGGGCACTGATTGAAAGCCTGGACGGAGTGGAAGCTTTATGGATAATGCCGGATGGAAGCATTAACGCTACTGAAAATATGAAAAAAATTCTTAAGAACCTGGGCGGCGCATCTAATAAATAAACATGGTTTGTTAATAATGACCAATAGTTTGCTAATTATAACCAGGTGATATATATAGAAAATTTACTTGACTATGGACGGTTTACCTGTTATACTATTATCCGCAGGACAAAAACACGGCGCCATAGCCAAGTGGTAAGGCAGAGGTCTGCAAAACCTTTATTCCCCAGTTCAAATCTGGGTGGCGCCTCCAAAACCTACGGAATTAATAATCCGTGGGTTTTTTATTTGCTTCCGGATTTATACCTGGGAACTATTGGACCTGTTACCGTGTAAGGGGTGGATGCCCGATTGCTTGATGCAAACTTTTGTTTGACACAAACTTATCAGAATATAAACTTTTCAAAATGAGAATTATGATATATAATTTGCATAGAAAAGGCTGGCAATATATCATAATTATTAAACAAGTTTTAATATTTGACATATAAAGAGATGATATATTAAGATAAAAAGCCTTATTTAGGATTTTATTTTATATGTTTTATATAAAACCCGCTGCACTAATCTAAAAATAGATAAGATATATAAGGGCAAAGCTGGGGAGATGCTGATGTTTGGGAAAAAAATACTTGTTATCGATGACACGGTACTCATGCAGAGAATGATTACCGATATTTTGCGAGCAGAAAATTATGCCGTGATAGTAGCCGGTAGCGGGGAAGAAGGACTTTTAAAAGTTGCTCAGGAAAAGCCCGATTTGGTTATACTTGACGTCTCATTGCCCGGCATCGATGGGTTTGAAGTCTGTAAAATCTTAAGTGATAACGAAAGTAACAATCTCATGCCCATTATTATGACTACATCTCATGGTGATGAGGAGGATAAATTAAAAGGGCTTGAACTGGGAGCAGACGATTACATTATAAAGCCATTTAATCCAAGAGAGCTATTAAGCAGGATAAGAAATACTCTTAAGAGAATTGACAGGAACAGACTGGCAAACCCGCTTACAGGGCTCCACGGCAACCTTGAAATACAAGCTGAGATAATGAGGAGATTGGAAAAGAATGAGGTTTTTTCATTAATATACACAGACCTTGATAATTTTAAAGCATATAATGATGTTTATGGATTTGCCTGCGGTGACAGCGTAATAAAGCTTACGGCAGATATAATTGCAGATAATGTCCTTTTATATGGTTCTGATGATGATTTTTTAGGGCATATTGGCGGAGATGATTTTATTATTATCACAAAACCGGTAAATGTAGATGATATATGCAAGGGTATTATATCGGAATTTGACAGTAAAGTGCTCTGGTTATATTCTGAAAAGGACAGGGAAAAAGGTTACATAGAAACAGCTGACAGGCGCGGAAGCATTCGCAAGTATCCAATAATGGCTATTTCTATTGCAGTTGTTTCAAATGAGCACAGGCATTTTGAGAACCATGTAAGGGTGGCAGAGGCAGCCGCAGAAGTAAAAATGAAGGCAAAATCCATACCGGGAAGCGTGTATGTCAAAGACAGAAGAAGACAATAGTTTTGGAGGCATATTTATGAAAAACATCATAAAGAGCAGTTTTAAAGTTTTTGGAGATTACTTTGTTTCTTTGGTGATTTTTGTTATATTTCTCTATACTTTTTTTGTAATAACCAAAGAAAATTATTCTAAATGGATTCCCCTTTATTCAGTAGTTAATTTTATTTTGATGGCAACCATAATGTATGCCGATATGAAGAATTTAGGCAAGAAAGAAAAGAGGCCGCAGTATAATCTTTCTCCTCACCCATTAAAAGGTTTTATCCTGGGTCTTATTGGTTTTTTACCTGTTATCATTCTTGAGGTAGTATATATATTTTTGAATTTCAATGATGAAGCAAAAAACAGGATAGCAGAACTGGCTTTAAAAACCATACTTGGACCGGTATACATTTTCGTAAGGCTTGCCGGAGGAACGACATTCGGATATATTTTAGCATCACTGGCAGTGCCGGTAGTGGCAATGCTTGGATATATGGCAGGTTATTATGGGTTTGAATTCAGAAAGAAAAAAACTGATGGAGGTTGACGAAATAACTGATGGAGGTTGATGTTTTGACAGCGGGTGAAGTGTTGTTTACAGGTTATAACCAAGCGGTTGAGCAGGGTTATAACAATGTTTTCAAAGGCATGAACAAGAAAAACGCTCTGAACGGTGTGGGACCTGAAGCTGAAGAGATTGAAAAAAGTGTAAGAGAAAGTGTTAAAAAATGGGAAGAAACACCGGTTGAAGCTTTAGATAACCTGACACCGGTTCAATATATTAATAAAATTAGTGATTTCGATTATTTGATTGAGCTTTTCAAAGAAGGTTCAAGAATATGCGATGACAATATGCCGGCGGTTTTTTTGGACAAGCTTAAGGAATACAATAGTGAAGCTGTTGATGCTGTTATGAAACTTGCTGCAGATAAGGAGCTGCTTGAAAACAGCAAGGAAGCGGATATACCGGTTATGGCGGTAAAAGTGCTGGGAGAATGGAAAATAGATTGGGCAGTCGATCAGCTTATTGAATTGCTTTTTGAAACGGCAGGGAAAAATGAACTTTTTGCCGACAGCATTAAAAACGCACTCATTAGTATTGGAAAACCTTCTATAGAGAAAATAATGCAGGCGTTAAATAAGCTTGATGTTTCGGGAGATGTGCAGGAATATTTAGTAACCGCACTGGCCGAGGCAGGAAAACATAACAGGTCAGATGACATATACAGATGCTTGAAGAGTACTTTTATGAAGATGGAGAACAAAACAATAGGCGCAATATGCCTTGGAAATTATGGAGACGGAAGGGCAATACCGGCGCTGCGGGGATACATTCAGAAGAACAGAAATACTTTAGACCCGGAAACCTATTGGGAGATAAAATCCGCCATTTACAGGCTGGGCGGTCAGATAGGTGATATATAAAATAAAATCTGAGGCATTTCTTAAAGTAAAAGGAATATACATGCCCTACAGAAATCAGAAATAAGTATTTTTATAAAAGTATTACTTTTTTAAAAAAGTAATACTTTTATATATATAAATTAGTATGAATATGGCCAACCTGTGCCTGAATAATCATATAGAGAATTGATTATGGGCAAGGATGGGGTAGTATGATTATATTAGTCAGGAAAAGCAATCTTATACTTATAGGGCTTGTTTTCTTGCTGTTAATTACTATTTACAGTCTCAATGCAGGAGCCGGAGAAAAACTTTCAGTATCAGATGAAGTCCCGGCAGCAAATGAAGTTACAACGGCACAAAAGGTGGTTATGCTTGACCCTGGTCACGGAGGTGAAGACCCGGGAGCTGTAAGTGATTACAGCGGTATAAAGGAAAAAGACATAAACTTAAGCATAGCCTTCAAAACAAAGGAATTGCTTGAAAAAGAAGGTTTCAAGGTGCTGATGACAAGAGAAGAGGATAAGCTGGAGTATCAGCCCGGTACAACCAATATAATACAAAAAAGAAAGCAGGACCTTTTGAGACGGAAAAAAATGATGGATGAAGGCGGAGCGGACATAGTTGTAAGCATTCATATGAACAAGTTTGGAAAAACTCAGTACCATGGGGCTCAGACTTTTTATCCTCCTAAATCGGTAGAGGGACAAAGGCTTGCTATAAGCATTCAGAAATCACTGAGAGAAATTGTAGACCCCACTAATACCAGAGGTGCTCTGGAAAAAAAGGAACCGATAATTATATTAAAAGATTATAAGACGCCTACAGTTATAGTTGAGTGCGGATTCCTTTCCAATCCGGAGGAAGAGAAAAAGCTGCAAACAGAGGAGTACCTCAACAAAATCGCTCTTGCGATAAAGGAGGGAATAAAGAATTACTTTAATTCCGCCTCCTCTGCGCAAAGCGAATCCCAGACAGAGTAAAGCTCATCCAGCTGCTTTTCAAGGCTTGTACGTTCCTCGTGAAGTTCCAGCAGCTTCACGTGGTCACTTGAGGCAGTTTCCATCTGCAGGCTTATTTGGTTGAGGCGGTCTTCAATCTCATTAATCTTTTTCTCCGCCTCTTCCAGTTGTCTCTGCAGTTTTCTTTGTCTGGCCTTCATTTCTTTGCTCTCCATATATTCAAGTTTCGAAGCTGAAATGTCCTTCTGCTTGTTATTTGAAGCAACAGCATCCTTTTCTTTCTTGTTTTTATAATCAAGATATAATGAGTAGCTGCCTGCGTAATTCACTATCGAATTATTTTTAAACTCAAGTATCCTTGTAGCAAGCTTGTTCACAAAGTACCTGTCGTGGGATACTGCAAGTATGGTACCGTCAAATTCCTGCAAAGCTTCCTCCAGTACTTCTCTTGAATTGATATCAAGATTATTGGTAGGCTCATCCAGTATTAAAAAGTTGGCATCTGACAGGATAAGCTTTGCCAGGGCGACTCTGCTTTTTTCTCCTCCGCTTAGTACTGATATGCATTTGAATACATCTTCACCTTTAAAGAGGAATGAAGCGAGTACGTTTCTTATCTGCGTCTGGGTAAGTTTTTCATTGCCGTTCCAAACTTCTTCAATAATTGTATTGTTTTCATTAAGATCCGAAAACTCCTGATCATAATAAGCTACCTTAATATTGTGCCCATATTCTATACTGCCTGAAAGCGGCGCAAGTTTCCCTACCAGGAGCTTAAGAAGTGTTGACTTTCCACATCCGTTAGGGCCAAGAATAAAAGCTTTCTCGTTTTTTCTAAGATTAAAACTTATGTTGCTGAAAAGCGGATTGCCAGTGTACCCCATGGTAAGATTCTCTACGAACAGTACATCATTACTGCTCGGAATGCCACTCTTGAATTTTAATTTTATCCGGCCGGGTAGATTATCGGGCTTATCGATTTTTTCCATTCTCTCCAAAGCCTTCTGCCTGCTCTGCGCAGCAATGATATTTCTTTCCCTGTTCCATCTTTTCTGCTGTTCGATAAAAGCTTCAATCCTGGCAATTTCCCTTTGCTGCTGCTCATAATGCCTTTGCTGGATTTCCCTGTCCTGCATTTTTTGTTTTACATAAACAGTATAATTACCGTTATAAACTTTGCAACGGCAGTTCTCAAGTTCTATTGTCCGGCTGGTTACAGCATCAAGAAAATACCTGTCATGGGAAATGACCAGAATGGCCTTTTTATAGCTCTTAAGGAAATCTTCAAGCCATTCAAGAGCGTCCATATCCAGGTGATTGGTAGGCTCGTCCAAAAGAAGGATATCAGGTTCTTCAAGCAAAAGCTTTGCAAGGGCAAGCCTGGTTTTTTGTCCTCCGCTTAAAGTTGATACTTTTCGCGAAAATTCATTTTCGTCAAAGCCCAGACCGTGCAGCACACCTTTTATGCGGCTGTTATATTCGTATCCTCCCATATTCTCGAATCTGACAAGAAGAGTATCATATTCCTTCATAATATAAGAAAGTCTTTGACTGTCTTTTTCGATACTTATTTCTTTTTCCAACTGCCTTATATGTTTTTCCATATCAATAATTTCCGAGTAACATGATATAAGTTCATCCCATAATGTCTTGTCGGATTCAAGGAAGGAATTTTGTTCAAGGTACCCTATGCGGCTGCCTTTGGCTGTGAAAATCTCTCCTCTGTCAGGCTGGAGCTCCTCTGCAAGGATTTTGAACAGAGTAGATTTACCGGCCCCGTTCACCCCCACAAGTCCGACCCTGTCATCATGTGAAACATTAAAACTTACATCTTCCAATATTTGATCAGTACCAAAAGATAATGAAATATTACTGCAGCTAAGTACTATCATAGTTATTTACCTTTCATAACAATAATAACAAGTTATCTGTATTTCCATTCCATACTTTGATATCTATTATAGCAGACAGAATACGCCTGCACAGCAGACTTATTTTAGCAAAAAACGCTATTGTCTGCAATAAAACAGTAAAAGGATATACCTTTCTTGAGAAAAGTATATCCCTTTTATATTGGTAATGCCATTATCAGATGGCATATCCTTTTGACTTATTTAAAAGGATTCTCTGTAGGATAAGGCAGTGAAGCAGGCTGATTGTAGGAAATCTTTGGCACATCCAGCATAGTGAAAATATCGAAAAGTGTTTTTCCTATATGGCCGAATGCGACTGCGCCATGATGAGGATAGCGGTCTGCTATAAGCACGTGACGATAGAAGCGCTCCATTTCTTTTATAGCGAAAATACCAATGCCTCCAAATGAACGTGTTGCCACAGGCAAAATCTCACCTTGGGCAATATACGCTTTCAATCCTCCCTCACTTGTTCCCTGAAGACGGAAGAATGTAATCCTGCCGGGCTTTAAATCACCTTCAAGAGTACCTCTGGTTATATTAGGAGGACAATCAGGCTCAAGACATCTTTTCATTATCAGCTGGTGTCTTATCTCAGGGTCTCTTAGATAGCATATTGGAGTGTTTCCACAGTGGAACCCCATAAATGTTTCGCGGAGCCTATAATCGAATTTTCCTGCGATATCTGATTCATACAAGTCTGCGGGAACTGAATTGTTAACATCCAGAAGTGTCACTGGAGCGCCGCTTGCGCAAATGCCTATGTACTCTGAAAGCGCACCATAAATATCGGTTTCACAGGCTACAGGGATACCCTTTGAACAAAGCCTGGAATTGACATAGCACGGTACAAATCCAAACTCTGTCTGAAATGCAGGCCAGCATTTATTTGCAAAGGCTACATATTTTCGTGCTCCTTTATTTTCTTCCATCCAATCAAGAAGGGTCAGTTCAAACTGAGCCAGACGAGGAAGAATATCAGGATTTTTATTGCCGTCACCCAGTTCCGATGCCATATCAGCCACTACTTCCGGGATGCGCGGGTCATTCTTATGCTTATTAAAAGCTACTAAAAGGTCAAGCTCCGAATTTTCCTGTATTTCAACTCCAAGATTGAAAAGTTGCTTTATTGGTGCATTACATGCAAGAAAATCTTGAGGACGAGGACCGAAAGTAATAATTTTCAGGTTGGAAAGTCCCAATAATGTCCGCGCTATGGGAATAAACTCGGCAATAAGCTTTGCCAGATCTTCGGGACCGCCGACAGGGAACTCAGGGATAAAGGCTTTTATGTTTCTGAGACCAAGGTTATAGGAGCAGTTAAGCATTCCACAGTAAGCGTCGCCCCTTCCGTCAATTAGATTGTCGCCCGATTCTTCAGCAGCTGCCACATACATTACAGGGCCGTTGAAATTCTTTGCAATAATTGTTTCTGAAGTCTCCGGGCCAAAGTTGCCGAGAAAAACTACAAGAGAATTTACGCCGTTTTTAACAACGTCTTCAACTGACTTCATTGCATCTGTTTCATTTTCTACGGTTATCGGGCAGTCGTAAATATCCGCTCCAATCTTTGAACAGGCTGAGACAACTGCACGACGGCGTGATTCAGACAAAGATACCGGGAAGCAGTCACGGCTTACAGAAATTATTCCTAATTTCACCTCTGGTATGTTTTTCATATAAAAAACCTCCTTTAAAATTAGGGTAAGCGGGACACATCTTTTTGACAAAGGGTATTCCTTTCATATTAAGGTATGTCCCGGATGATATACGCGGGAAACACCTTCTGACGGAAATGTGACGGGGATCGAGTTTCTGGTATGTAGCAATTGAGAATCGCCCCCTTGTGGCATTAATTTATCGTTAGATATTTTCTTTTTATGTAACTAATTAAATCTCTTTATAAAACTAACTAATTCATCAAAGTTTTTATACAGTCTCAATTTCCTCAAAAGTCGCAAATTTAAACACCATTTTTATCATATCCCAGATTGATTAATACGTCAATTACAACATCATCACTTGATTTTTTGTATCTGTTAGTTTTAATTCAAGTCTTTGCTTTTATGATAATTCTCCAAAACCGCTTATTTCCCATGCCTTACGTGGCAATTTTATTGACAAATAAATAACAAGCATGTTATAATGTTTTTACCTTTGGAAGGTATTTGTTGAATTGATTTATACATATTTTTCTATTTTATTTAATTTAAGGAGGATTTAGATGGCCTCGGAAAAGAAAATTTCTCCAGCAGTAATAAGACGTTTGCCAAGGTACTACAGATACCTTTCTGATTTATTAAGAATGGATATAACCCGTATTTCCTCAAAGGAATTAAGTGCAAGAATGGGAATTACGGCATCACAAATCAGGCAGGATTTGAACTGTTTTGGCGGATTTGGCCAGCAGGGCTATGGGTACAATGTAGAGTACTTGTATAATGAAATTGGGAAAATTATTGGTGTAAATAATGGATATACGATAATAATAATCGGCGCAGGTAATATGGGACAAGCCCTTGCAAACTACACCAATTTTGAAAAAAGAGGCTTTAAATTAATAGGTATTTTTGATATAAATCCCAAGATTATAGGAAAAAAGATAAGAAACATAGAAATAATGCATTTTGATACAATTGATGAATTTGTAAAAAACAATAAAGTAGATATTGCAGTTATCGCAGTTCCCCACGATCAGACCCCTGAAATTGCAGATAAAGTTGCACGTCTCGGAATTAAAGGAATATGGAACTTTTCACCAATGGATTTGAAATTGCCTTATGATGTTATAATTGAAAATGTACACCTAAGTGACGGCTTAATGGTGTTAGGATATAAGCTCAATGAAGCAAGAAAAAAATCTGCGAAAAATAAGCAGGAATAGATTTGTTCCAGAAAATTTTAAAATGAAAAACTATTAAAATTTTACAATTAAAAACTATTAATTTAGAATATAAAAATTATTAAAATAATAAATAATAAATTAATAAAAGGTATTAAAATAATAGAATAAAAATTAATAAAGTAAAATAAAAAAATATGCATAAATTATTATGCATATTTTTTTATTTATTTATGTATCCTTTTATGCATTTATTCATGCATTCTTTTATGCTTTTTTATGCATTTCTGTATACTCTGTATCCTGCATCCCTGAGCAGGTCAAATGCAGCCTTTGTGCTTTCATTATCGGCAAAAGTTATTTTAAGGCAGCCGTATTCAAATTCTCTGTTGTTTGACACATTTATATTTTTAATATTAATGCAGTTTTCACCAAGAAGTACGGCAATTTCACCTATTATGCCGGGCCTGTCAACCACATCAACCATAATGATATTTGAAGGACTTATAAGTCCAATCCTGTCTGATGGTATTGCATCCCTGTAATCTCTTGCAAAACTGAAAAAATCAAGCATTTTTTCTTTGTCGCTTTTTTCAATATATTTTTTTGACTCAATCAAGGTATTGATAAATTCATCCAAAGCAGCTAAAATGTTTAATCTGTTGCTCATTACGATGCTTTCCCATATTTCAGGACTTGAAGATGCAATTCTTGTTATGTCCTTGAACCCGCCAGCAGCCAGTATCTGCATCATTCCGTCGTCTTCATCAAGCTTCCTTATAGTATTTACAAGAGCTGATGCTATTATATGAGGTAAATGGCTAATGCTCCCGACAATCTTATCATGCCTGTCTGCATCCATTATGATTGGAATTGCTCCTATGCCCGTAATAATCTGTGTCATAATTTCTGTAGCAGCTTCACCGGTACTTATACAGGGGGTCAATATGTAGTAAGCATTTTCAAAAAGGTGGGAAAATCCAGAACTGTATCCGGTTTTTTCCCCTCCCGCCATGGGATGTCCACCTATGAAACACGGCGGGTTTTTCATAGAATTTACATGCCTTATTATTTCAGCTTTAGTGCTGCTTACATCGGTAACGATACATCCGGGCTTCAATTTGCCGGACAGGGCATCCAGATATTCAAAGGTGTATTTGACAGGAGTACATATAAATATGATGTCAGCAGCCAGAGCATCTTCATTTAACTCGCAAAAACCGCGTGTAATGGTTTTATCTCTTAGAGCTTCTTCTATTGCTTTCATATCCTTGTTTACTGCGGTTATATCTTTTACACCCAATCGCTCGCGAAGAGCCCTTGCAATAGATCCCCCTATTAATCCCAGTCCTATTATTGTAAATTTTTTATCTGATATTTTACCTGCCATAGCTATACTCTCTTTCTATTTCCATACTTCCATCTATTTATTTCTTTCTTATATTTTTTAATTTATTTAATTTCTTTAATTTCTTATATTTCCACCTATTTATTTCCATGTTTCTATAAATTCACAATATCAATTACATAACCAATAATTAAATCTTCCCGTTATCCGCCGTATTTAAACTCTCTGTCAATAATTGTTGCAATTCTGGAAATATCCTTGCACAAATTATCAAATTCTTCAGGAGTTAATTGCTGTGCAGCATCTGACAACGCACATCTGGGATTGGGGTGCATTTCTACTATAAGGCCGTCTGCTCCGGCAGCTATTGCCGCTTTTGACAGGGGTAGTACATACTGGCTTTTCCCTGCTGCATGGCTTGGATCTACTATTATGGGAAGATGGCTGAGGCTTTTGACAACGGGTACAGCGCTTATGTCCAGAGTGTTTCTTGTAGCTGTTTCGAAAGTTCTTATTCCCCTCTCGCACAATACCACGTTATAATTTCCTTCACTCATAATATACTCTGCCGCATTCAGCCACTCATCTATAGTCGTGGAAGGACCGCGCTTAAAAAGTACAGGTTTCTGGGATCTGCCCACCTCTCTGAGAAGCTGGAAATTCTGAACATTGCGCGCGCCTATTTGGAACATGTCCACGTACTTATCGGCTATTTCAACGTTCTTTTCACTTGTTACTTCACTGATTATCAGAAGCCCCGTCTCTTCCTTTGCTTCCTGCATCAGCTTTAAGCCTTCTTCTTCAAGCCCCTGGAAAGCGTATGGGGAAGTTCTGGGCTTGAAGGCTCCGCCCCTTAGAAACTGTGCGCCGCTCTTTTTGGCTGCACGTGCTGCCTCAAGTATTTGTTCCATGCTTTCAACCGAACAGGGTCCTGCCATTATGACCAGTTCTTTTCCTCCTATTTTAACTCCGCTTACATCTATTACACTGGGTTCGGGTTTGAAAGTTCTTCCTGCAAGTTTGTATGACTCTACAATGGGAACGAGCTTTTCAACGCCGGGCATGAGTTCAAGAGGAACGCCACACAATACCCGTTTGTCCCCTATGACACCAATTATTGTTCTTTCGGTACCTTTTGAGATATGCACTCCAAGGCCCAGTTGTTCAAGGACTTTTGTAATTTCCCTGATTTCTTTTTCTCCAGAATTGGGTTTCATTACTATTACCATAGTACAACCTTCCTTTCTTCCACAGAGCACTTATAAATATCAGAAAATATATTTTTTACTGTTACTCTATATCATCAACTCTAAATCATTAATTTTTTGAAAATTATATAATTTGTACAATATTTTTGACAATATTTATTTAAAAATACAATGATGATATGCCAATGTCAAGCCATGATTAGCATTATATGTATAAATTTTAAGTTTGTTCATTCTATGAAATTCCGTGGGCATGCAGGAAAACAACAATTGGGATAATTTCTCAAATAAGTTTTCCACTGCAAAGTGAATTTATATGTTATAATATTCTTTGTCATCTTAAAAAAGATATATTAAAAAAGATATATTAAAAAAGATATATCTTCTTTCTTATAAAAAATATATTTCTTATTCATTAAAGGGGTATTCCCTGTATTATTTATAGAGATGAGGTTTAATTGAAAAAGTAATGTATAACAGGTTGAATTAAAAAAATGTCAAAAAAGTATATTAAATTGTAAAATGAAATTACAAAATATGAAGGAATATTTTAAAATATATAGAATAGTAAATAGGATTATGAATTTTTACCCTTATTTTAAGGTATCATAATAATAACGGGAAATTTTGACTGGTTGCAATTTACACTCACTATAAATTTACAGGCACTAATATTTAAGGGGGAATTGTTATGAAAGATTATAACTCGGGAAAGTTGAGAAACGTATGTCTGATGTCCCATGGAGGAGCCGGAAAGACTACTCTTGCAGAAGCAATGTTATTTAATGCTGGCGCTATTGACAGGCTTGGGAAAGTAACGGATGGTACCACAACCTCTGATTATGACCCGGAAGAAATCAAAAGGAAAATTTCTATAAGCACAGCCATTGCACCATGTGAGTGGAAAGATTATAAAATCAATATTATTGATACTCCAGGTTATTTTGATTTCGTTGGTGAAACCAAGCAAGGTATACGTGTGGCTGATAGTGCCATAATATTGGTTCCTGCCAAAGGCGGAGTAGCAGTGGGAACTGAAAAGTCATGGGATTATGCTGTTGAACAGGGAATACCAAGAATGTTCTTTGTCAGCAGGATGGATGAAGAACATGCTAACTTTGATGAAGTCTATAATCAGCTCGTTGACACATTCGGAAATGGTGTTGTAGCTTTCCAGATTCCGATAATTGAAGGAGAGAAATTCAAAGGTATAGTTGATGTTATTAATTTGAAAGCGAAAAAATTCGACGGGAATAAATTAGTTGATACAGATATTCCTGCCGATTTACAGAATAGAGTTGACGAGATAAGGGAAGCTTTGAAAGAAGCTGTCGCTGAAACTGATGAAGCACTTATGGAGAAGTTCTTTGAAGGAGAAGAGTTTACTCCTGAAGAAATCAATAAGGGTTTATGCCTTGGTATAGCAGACGGTTCTATCGTTCCTGTATTTTGCGGATCCGCAGCCAGCAATTTGGGAATCCAGTTGCTCATGGATGCCATAATTGAATATATGCCGGCTCCAAATACAAAAGCCACTGTTAAGGCAAAGAAACTCGGAAGCGATGATGTTGTTGAGCTGAAAACTTCACCTGATGAAGATCTTTCTGTCTTTGTATTCAAAACTATAGCTGACCCATTTGTAGGTAAGATCTCAATGTTCAGGGTTTACAGCGGAACTTTGAAGTCTGATTCTGTAGTATATAACTCCAATTCCGAAAAAACCGAGAAAATTACCCAGCTGTTTATGCTAAGGGGTAAGAAACAAATACCTGTCGACAAACTTATTGCCGGTGACATAGGTGCAGCAGCCAAACTGCAGTATACAAATACAAATGACACACTGTGCAGTCAGGCAAAGCCGATAGTGCTTGATAAGATTAACTTCCCGGAACCAGCGATCTCATTGGCTGTTGAGCCAAAAGCAAAAGGTGACGAAGAAAAGATAAATGCAGGATTACAGAGACTTCAGGAAGAGGATCCTACATTTAAGGTTGAGATGAATCTTGAAACTCGCCAGATGCTGATTTCAGGTGTTGGCGAACAGCATCTTGACGTTATTGTAAGCAAGTTGAAGTCCAAGTTTGGTGTATCGGTAAATCTCACTGATCCCAAAGTTCCTTACAGAGAAACAATACGTAAGAAAGTTAAAGTTGAAGGTAAACATAAGAAACAGTCAGGCGGACATGGCCAGTACGGACATGTATGGATTGAGTTTGAGCCCGGTGAAAGTGAAGGACTCACATTCGAAGAAAAAATATTCGGTGGAGCAGTTCCAAGACAGTATTTCCCTGCTGTTGAAAAAGGATTGCAGGAGAGCATCCAGAAAGGTGTGCTTGCCGGATATCCTGTTGTAAATCTTAAGGCTACTCTCGTGGACGGATCATACCATCCGGTAGACTCTTCAGAAATGGCCTTTAAGATAGCTGCAAACCTTGCATATAAGAAGGGACTTGCAGAAGCTTCACCAGTACTCCTTGAGCCTATTATGCATGTCGAGGTTTATATTCCTGACAGCTATATGGGTGATATTATTGGAGACCTCAACAAGCGCAGAGGAAGAATACTTGGAATGAATCCTCAGGAAGGCGGAATACAGCAGGTTGTTGCAGAAGTACCGCAGGCGGAAATGTTTAAGTATGCTACTGATTTAAGGTCAATGACCCAGGGAAGAGGCTACTTCAAGATGTGGTTTGAGAGATATGAGGAAGCACCACCAACAGTTAGCAAGAAGGTAATAGAAGAGGCTAAAAAGTCAGCAGAAGATGATGCTGATGCTTAATATACTGTGATATCAAAGGATGCCGTAGAACAATGCGGTATCCTTTTTATTTTTCATTGTTTATTAGTTAAACGCAGAATATTGGGATAAAAAAGGTTCAAAGTTAAATGCTAAAAATAGTTAATACGCACAAACAGATAGATTATGAGATTTAAATAATATAAAAATATAAAATAAAGAATATAAAATTTTGCTTGTAATAATAATTTTAAAATTGCAAATATTAACAAAATATACTTGAATAATATAAAAAATTATTTTATAATATAGGCGAAGGTCAAGGAAAGTCAAAATCAGTAGGAGTGATAAAATGGCTAGGTTAAGCGATTTGATAGAAGCTTTTTTGAAACAGATGATCGAAGACACCAACGGAGTAATAGAAATTCAGCGCAATGAGCTTGCAAATCGGTTTAATTGTGTGCCATCACAAATTAATTATGTAATAGACACAAGATTTACGACCGAAAGAGGATATTTTGTCGAGAGCCGAAGAGGTGGCGGCGGACATATAAGGATTAGAAGGGTTAACACCAGTAATCCGGGTAGTTACCTTATGCATATAATAAATTCTATGGGGAATAGTATTTCCCAGCAGTCAGCGGAGGTTTTTATAAATAATTTTGTTGACTATAATGTTGTGTCAGAAAGGGAAGGACTCATACTTAAAGCTGCTACAAGCGATAAGGTGTTAGGACAGGTTCAGCTTCCGCAAAGGGACATGTTAAGGGCTAGTATACTTAAAAATATGCTGGTGAGTTTGATAATATAAAATATATTAACTGCCATTATTGCCCCTCTTTCATTGATTCTGCTGTTTCAGCTTCCGGGATTTACTCCCGGAAGCCGCAATATTACAAACATGACAGTTAATATGAAAGCGAAACTCAGAGCCTTTCCCGAAAATGTAAGAAAAACTTCGTTGTTTATCTTAAGCCTTTGAGAAAATTCAGGCCTGGCCATTTTAAAAGGATTGGAAGATAATATTGTTTTTTTCATAGAATAGAAGTGTGGAATTTATCAGAGAGGATGAGAAATATGTTATGTCAACTTTGTCAAAAAAGGGTTGCCACCGTCCACTTTACACAGATAATAAACAACAATAGAGTTGAAATGTATCTTTGCGAAAAATGCGCAAATGAGAAAGGAAATATGAACTTCATATCACCCTTAAGTTTGGGAGATTTCCTCTCAGGCTTTTTTAGCACAGACATTGGTGACTCATATATAGCTACTCCGGATGTAAACACCAGATGTGAAGTGTGCGGGATGAGTTTCAACGATTTTCAAAGCACAGGCAAAATTGGATGCAACAACTGCTATAAAATATTTGGAGATAGGTTAAAGCCTATTATAAAAAGGCTTCACGGCAATGTTGAGCATATTGGAAAGGCACCTTCCGGTTTTTCGGACAGTATGATAAAAACTACAAAAGAAATAGAAAAGTTGAAGGAAGAGCTGAATAGGGCAATTCAGGCCGAAGAATATGAGAAGGCGGCATTGCTGCGGGATAAAATAAAAGAATTGGAGAGCAGGTCTTCAGGACAGTGACAGAAAGCGGTGTTGATAACTGGAGGTGGGAAGATGTTTGGAGAAAATGCAAAAAGTGTTTCTGAATCGGATGTGGTATTCAGCAGCAGAATAAGACTTGCGAGGAATTTTAAAAACTATCCTTTTCCGTTCAGGATGAATGAAAAGCAATGTAGGGAAGTGATAGAAAAAGTCAAGGATACGGTTTTCAGTACAAGCTATGCTGCGGCGGACAGCTTCCGCTTTTATGATATCAGCAGTATGGATCCAATAGAAAGACAGGCTATGGTTGAAAAACATCTTATCAGTCCTGATTTGGCTGCAATGCAGACATTGAGCGGAGTAATAATCAGTAAAGATGAAAATATAAGCATTATGATAAATGAAGAGGACCACTTAAGGATTCAATGTTTGTACCGGGGAATGCAGCTGGACAGGGCATGGGAGAATTGCAAAAGAATAGATTCCATGCTGGAAGAAAAGATTGACTTTGCATATGATAACAGTTTTGGTTACCTGACATGCTGTCCGACAAATGTAGGAACGGGAATGAGAGCATCGGTTATGCTTCATCTTCCTGCCCTCGTTATGACAGGATATATAAAGGGAATACTTGATGCGTGCAGTAAACTGAATGTGGCAGTCAGGGGCATATACGGGGAAAAGAGTGACGCTTCAGGTAATATGTTTCAGATTTCAAACCAGGTCACACTGGGACTGACTGAGGAAGAGATTATTTCCAGCATTACAAACATCTCTTCGCAGATAATTCAGCAGGAGAGAACATTGAGATCTGAACTTTACCGGCAGAATTCCTACAGGTTTGAAGACAGGGTGTTCAGATCCTATGGGCTTATCTCAAATGCGAGAATTCTTTCATCGGAAGAAGCCATGAAACTTCTTTCTGATGTACGTCTTGGCGTAGATATGGGAATAATAAAAGATGTTGACATAGACACACTGGATGAAATAATGGACATTACTCAGCCGGCAAATTTGCAGAAAATTACCGGAAAGGCTCTTAGCGCAGGCGAAAGGGATATAAAGAGGGCTGAGATTATCAGAGACAGGCTGAGGCACAGACCAAATACTTAATGACAGAAATCAAAAAGACTAAAGAATTAATCTTGAGGAAAACGAGGTGAGTTTTATGTACGGACGTTTTACTGAAAAAGCCGAAAAGGCTATAGCACTGGCGCAAGAAAGTGCAATGGCACTTGGACATAATTATGTTGGAACTGAGCACATTCTTCTTGGCCTGATTAAGGAAGGAACGGGCATTGCTGCAAGAGTATTGCAGTCACAGGGCGTGACTGAGGAAAGGGTAATAAAGGAGATAGAAGAGCTTATAGGAAGAGGAGAACAGGCAGAACAGAAACTCCTTGGATTTACTCCGAGAACCAAAAGAGTTCTTGAACTGAGCTTTAAAGAAGCAAGAAGAATGGGAAACAGTTATATAGGAACCGAGCATCTCCTTCTGGGAATAATGAGGGAAGGAGAAAGTGTTGCAGTCAGGATACTGATGGACCTTGGGGTTGATGCACAGAAACTGTTAAATGAAATTGTAAGACTGCTGAATGAAGAGATGCCGGGTTCAGGTAATGTTTCAAAAAGCAGCAGCTACAACAGTACACCGACATTAAACCAATTTGGCAGAGATTTGACTGAAATGGCACGGGAAGGCAAGTTTGATCCTGTTATCGGACGAGATAAGGAGATTGAACGTGTCATCCAGATATTAAGCAGAAGAACAAAGAATAATCCATGCCTTATCGGAGAACCGGGAGTAGGAAAGACAGCTATTGCTGAAGGCCTGGCACAGAAAATAGTTGAGGGCAATATTCCTGAAATATTAAAGGATAAGCGCGTTGTTACGCTTGATTTGTCATCTATGGTTGCCGGAGCCAAGTATAGAGGAGAATTTGAGGAACGCTTGAAAAAAGCCCTTGATGAGATAAGAAAAGCCGGCAATGTCATACTGTTTATTGATGAAATGCACACCATCATTGGGGCTGGTGCTGCAGAAGGAGCAATTGACGCATCCAACATATTAAAACCGTCTCTTGCAAGAGGGGAGATACAGGTTATAGGAGCTACAACTCTTGATGAATACAGAAAGTATGTTGAAAAGGATGCAGCCCTTGAGAGGAGATTCCAGCCGATAACTGTAGGCGAACCTTCAATAGAAGAAGCTGTTGAGATATTGAAAGGAATAAGGGATAAATATGAGGCTCATCACAGAGTAAAGATAACAGATGAAGCTCTTGAGGCAGCGGTAAAGCTCTCTGACAGATATATTACTGACAGGTTTTTGCCTGACAAGGCAATAGACCTTATAGATGAAGCTGCGTCCAGGGTAAGGCTTAAATCATTTACAGCTCCGCCGTCGCTCAAAGAGCTGGAAGAGGAAGTAGAAAAACTTGCAAAAGAGAAAGAAGAAGCAATAAAGCTGCAGGAATTTGAGAAAGCTGCCAAGATAAGAGATCGGGAACATGAGCTGAAAAATAAGCTTGAAAAGGCTAAAAATGATTGGCAGCAGAAAAATCAAACTACAACTGATACCGTTACTGAAGAGGAAATAGCAGAAATAGTGGCAAGCTGGACTGGAATTCCTGTTAAGAGGCTCACTGAAGAAGACTCTGAAAGACTCATGAAGCTGGAAGAAATACTTCATAAGAGGGTGATAGGGCAGGATGAGGCTGTAAAGGCCATTGCGAGAGCAATCAGAAGGGGGAGAGTAGGACTCAAGGATCCTAAAAGGCCTACCGGATCGTTTATTTTCCTCGGCCCGACAGGTGTCGGAAAAACTGAACTTTGTAAAGCATTAGCAGAAGCATTGTTCGGAGACGAAAAAGAAATGATACGCATAGATATGTCCGAGTATATGGAAAAGTTCAGTGTTTCCAGACTGATTGGATCTCCTCCGGGCTATGTAGGATATGAAGAAGGCGGGCAACTTACTGAAAAGGTCAGACGCAAACCCTATTCGGTAGTGCTCTTTGACGAAATAGAAAAAGCACATCCTGATGTGTTTAACATACTTCTGCAGATACTGGAAGACGGAAGGCTTACAGATTCACAAGGAAGGACGGTTAATTTCAGAAATACCGTTATCATAATGACATCGAACGTAGGCGCACGTCTCATAACAGAGCCAAAAAGGCTCGGCTTTGCTGCAGGGGACAGTGACAAGGCAAAATCTTATGAAGATATGAAGAACAATATAATGGGTGAGCTGAAGAGAACTTTCAGACCGGAATTTCTCAACAGGGTGGATGAGATAATTGTATTCCATCCTCTGGAAATGGAGCACACCAAGCAAATAGTGGATCTTATGATAAATGTTCTGGCTAAGAGACTTAAACAAAATGATATAATTCTGGAGGTTTCAGACAAGGCAAAAGAATTTATTGCCAAGAAAGGCTTTGACCAGACTTTTGGAGCAAGGCCGCTCAGAAGAACAATACAGACTTTGATTGAGGACAGACTTTCGGAGGAAATGCTTGACGGAAACGTTAAGTCCGGAGACAAAGTATTTATAGACGTAGAAGATGAAAAAATTGTACTTAGGCCTGAAAGGGTCAAAAGTTAATAAAATTAAATTGGAGAGCTTTTGAGCCCGGAACCCTGTTACCGGAATGCCGGCACAACAAGTTGGACTAAAATTTTGTTTTAAGTTTTTTGTATGAGGCACTAATAATAAATACTGTTAAAATAAAGCTTATAACTTAGCTACGTTATGAACGAGTGAATTTAATGACAAAAATTAATGTTATTCTGCGAAAAACTTGGCAAAATTTAGTTTTATAGAATTTGATAATTTATTGATTTTAAATTAGCCTATTTAAATGGTGCCTCATCAACAATGAGGCACCTTAATTATTGTGCGAAAAACGACTTTTGTAATTACTTCCGGGGGGTGGATTTAACTTTGCGACAGATAGTTGATTTGTATACTATAAAGTTAGCGATTAAAACATTTGTTACTGTAATGCAATATGCGCTGTTTCCTATATTTCTTTACCATTTTGTGATATCAATATTTGGCTGGTTTAAAAGAAAGGAAGTTGATGCCGGTAAGTTTGCTCCTGTCAACAGGTTTGCATTAGTTATAGCAGCGCATAATGAAGAAAAGGTTGTGGGAAATATTGTGCGCAACCTGAAAAGTTTGGATTATCCGTCAGATATGTATGATATATTTGTCATCGCAGATAATTGTACGGACAGAACAGCGGAAGTGGCAGAGGCAAACGGTGCCCAGGTTTATAAAAGATACAGTGAGGAAAAGAAGGGTAAGGGGTATGCCCTTGAGTGGATGTTTGAGAAAATATTTAAAATGGAGAAGAAGTATGACGCCATATGCGTGTTTGATGCAGATAATCTTGTTTCACCTAATTTTTTGAAAGTGATGAACAAGCACCTGTGCATGGGCCATAAGTTAATTCAGGGCTACCTTGATAGCAAAAATCCTTTTGACTCTATCATATCAGGCAGCTATGCCATTACATACTGGCTGAATAACAGGCTGTTTCAGCTTCCCAGATATTATCTGGGTTTGAGCTGTGCAATTGGAGGAACCGGTTTTGTTGTTGCGACGGATGTCCTCAAGAAAATAGGATGGGGCGCTACGTGCCTTACTGAGGACCTTGAATTCACAATAAAAATGGTTTTAAACGATATGAAGGTATATTGGGCACATGACGCAGTGGTATACGATGAAAAGCCTCTGACGCTCAAACAGTCGTGGCGGCAGAGAAAACGCTGGATGCAGGGCCAGGCCGACTGTACCTGCAGATATTTTTTGAGATTGCTCAGGAAAGCTGTAAAGGACAGAAGCATGGTTGCTTTTGACTGTGCTTTATACCTTATTCAACCGCTAATAATAGTTACTAGCGGAATATGTCTTCTTGTAAATTTTCTGAAATTCATATTGTTTTATGACTTTTCCACTATAATGAAAACCAGTTCTATTATTTCAGCGTTATCAACGCTGGTTGCAACATATATATCCGGGATTTTTGTTTTCATTGAGGGAAAGATAAGCCCAAAACTTTTGTACTACTTTGTTTTATTCCCTTTTTACAATCTCACCTGGATACCAATAATAATACAGGGATTTATTTGTAAGGATGACAAAGAATGGGTACATACTATACACACCAGGTCTATAGACATTCAGGAAATCAATAATAAACTGAAAGAGGAAGGCTGACCGAAAAGGTTGGCCACTATGCTTTTTCCAGCTCCTTTATGCTTATTTCACGAGTGTGAATTGTATGACTCCAGTTTTTATTATCCTTGCTGAGGAAACCCTGTATTGTGATAGGAATCCAGGTAAGGCAGTAAATCGGATAAATAATAAAGCCGAGGATTACTTTGAAATTAAACTTTCCTTCAGCAAGAATTACCAAAGGCCCGTACAAAAACTGCAGCACGACAAAAATATACCATATGGCAGTAGGAAAGACATACTGCATGCTGTAAAACGGTGATTCCGGATATATTGTCTGAATCCACATCATTATTGTAATCAGGCCTATAAATATAAACCTTATTGGCTGGAAGAGATATATGGCACAATCAAATGCTGCCAGATCGCACTGCTTGAATGCCTTGGCAAAAAGCGGTCCCAAATAACGGCTTGCAACATCTGCGTGCCCTTGCATCCACCGTTTGCGCTGATTCCATGACTGCTTTAAAGTAATGGGTTTTTCATCATAAATAACGGCATTATGCGCCCAGGAGATTTTCATACCATTAAGTGCAAGTTTCATGGTAAACTCCAGGTCTTCTGTCAGGCAGGTCGCTCCCCAGCCAATTTTCTTCAGCACTTCTATGTCTATGCAAAAGCCTGTACCACACAGCCCGCAGCTTAATCCAAGGTAATATCTTGGAAGCTGGAATATTCTGTTAGAAAGCCAGAATGCAATTGAGTATGAACATGTTATCCATGAATCAAAAGGATTCTTGCTGTCTATGTAACCCTGTATCACCTTATGTCCTTTACAAAGCTGCTTGTTCATTTCAAGCAGAAAGTTTGCAGATACAAGATTGTCAGCGTCAAATACACAGATTGCATCGTACTTGTTGTTCATTGAGTATATTTTCTGGAATATCCATTCAAGAGCATAACCTTTACCTCTTTCATGCTCATTAAATCTCTCGTACACGATAGCGCCACATTTTTCTGCTATTTTTGCCGTATTGTCCGTGCAGTTGTCTGCCACTACGAAAATGTCAAAAAGATTTTTCGGGTAGTTCTGTCTTTTCAGGCTTTCAATTATATGGGCTATTACAAGTTCTTCATTGTGAGCGGCAACAACCAATGCGAAACGTTTGGAAGGAGGGTATAGGTCTGCACTTTCCTCTTTTCTCTTTTTCCATCCAAACATTGATACACCCAGAAAATAACAGCCGCCCATAAAGATTATCACCTGGATAATTTGTGTAATGCGAAGTATGAGTATATTTAGTTCCCCGAACATTTATTCCTCCGATAAATAAAACTTGGCTTAAATCATATATTATTTTGTGCTATATTAGGGAAAATATTTATTATTAAAGATTTTATTGGAGGTTATCTCAATGCAAAAAACATATTTTAATGATGCCGTAATCGGAAATTCCCGCATGCTTGCTTGCATCACCTCCAGGGGTGAACTTGTGAGATTGTTCTGGCCAAATATTGATTACCCGCAGCATATTAACAGCATGCGCGCAGGAATTTTTTTCGCTGGGCAGCAATACAGCACGCTGTGGCTGGATGGAGAAAGTTTCAGGCACAACCAGCAGTATATAAAAGACACGAATATTCTCGAGACGGTGTGCGAAGATCCGGACAGAGGACTGAGAGTGACTCAGACGGATTACGTTTTGCCTTATGCCGATATACTTGTGAGAAACTATAAAATAGAAAACCTTTCAGGTCAGGAAAGAGATATGGGATTCATGCTCTATTCCTCCGGAATGACATCAAACCAGCACCTCGGAAGTATCCTCTTTGACTTCCGGAGCGATGCCCTGATACACTACAGGCACAATTATTATATTTCAATTGCCTCGGTCACGGAAAGCTATCAGTTCCAGCTGGGGTGCAACGCCTTTGAAAGTGCACGTAGTACATGCCTGTGTGGATGCGACAGCATTGGAATGATGAATGATGGAGCTTTGTCATGGAAGCTGGGTGAACTTAAGCCTGGCGACAGCAAAAATTTTACGCTGTTTATTTGTGCCTCTCATACGCTAAAAGGGGTTAATAAATTAATACAGGAGTTTAAAAATACTGATATTCAAGAGAGTTATGAAATAACCAGGAAATACTGGCTTGACTTCTTAAAAAATGCGAAACAGCTTAAAACACACAGGGAAGATGTTGAAAGCCTTTACAAGCGCTCCCTCTTAGTATTCAAACTGATGTCTGATGAAAAGACCGGAGGCCTTCTTGCTGCACCTGAACTGGATGAAAATTTTACAAGGTGCGGGAGATATGCCTATTGCTGGGGCAGGGATGCGGCTTTTATAACCGCTGCACTGGATAAATGCGGCCTTCATGATGCTGTTGACAAGTTTTTTGAATGGGCTGTCAATGCACAGCTGGATGACGGTTCATGGCAGCAGAGGTATCACATGGACGGCAATCTTGCTCCATCCTGGGGTATGCAGATTGACGAGGTTGGAACAATTGTATGGGGAATGTTCAAACACTATGAAGTTACAGGCAGCATTGAATTTCTCAGAAAGATGTGGGAAAGCGTCAGAAAAGCAGTGAACTTTATGATATCTTACATTGATCCTGAAACTCAACTTCCGGGACTAAGCTATGACTTGTGGGAGGAGAGATTTGGAGAGCATACATATTCTTGCGCAGCGGTTTACTCAGGCATTATGGCGGGTGTGAGAATTGCGGAGGCTCTCTGCAGGCCCGAAAGTGAGACGGCGGAATGGCTGGATGCGGCAAAAAAAATAAAGGATGCAATGGAAAGGGTTTTATGGCAGGAAGAACGGGGGCATTTCCTGAGAAGTGTCAGAACCAAACTGAATCCCTGGGGTTGTGAACATTCTGAAAGGACAACGGTTGTAAAAGTAAATCCAAAGGGTTTCATGAGGGATGTTACACTTGAAGACCCTACTATTGATGTGAGTCTTATAGGGCTATCAGTGCCATTTGAGGTGTTTCAGCCTGATGACCCGAGAGTGTCAGGAACAGCAGAAATTGTTGAAAAAGCGCTATATGTACCATCGGTAGGTGGAATAAAGAGATATGAAAATGATAATTATATCGGCGGAAACCCATGGGTGGTTGCTACGCTGTGGGTTGCACTTTATCATATCAGGAGGGGAAACTTAGAAAAAGCACAATCATATCTTGACTGGGTTATAAGAGCACAGACTTCGTTAGGACTTCTTCCGGAACAGGTCGATAGGGAAACCGGAAAACCGGCATGGGTCATACCCCTTACATGGTCTCATGCAATGTTTGTGCTTACAGCTTTTGAGCTATATGGGGAGGAAAAATCAAGTTAATAAGTTAATTTGTTGTGCCAAGCAGTGAGATATAGAATTGTGGAGAGATTAGAAAGCTTAGAATTTGTTCAGCAAAGCAGAGGATAAGGCAAATCTCCTGAGCAAAATTGCTGCGAAATTTTTTCGACAGGGGAGCTGCTTCCCCTTCGCCGGATGCAAGCATCCTGAGCGCCCCCCTGAATTGGCGAGGGGAATCTCCTCTGCACACCCCGTGTTAAAGGATACATCCTTTAATAAAAGCGAATTGATTTGCCTGTAGCAAGCTTACCGGCTCCTAAGTTTGGAACTTCTGCTGTCGAAATGCCTGTACAACAAGTTATGACAGATAGTGTTATCTCTGATTACAAAATATGTTATAATTTTCTCAAGTGCATTGAAAATATGATAATACAAGCGATATATAATTGCACGAAAGATACCGGTACAGATGGGAGAATGGTAAGTGTCGAAAGTTAAGACGATTTTTGTATGTCAGGAATGTGGATATGAGTCAAGCGGATGGCTTGGTAAATGCCCTGCCTGTAATCAGTGGAATACGTTTGTTGAGGAAACTGCCCAGGACAAATTCAGCAGTTTGGCAAAGCCTGCTGGCAATGTACAAGCGGTAAGTTTAAAGGATGTCAATGTTGATAAGGAAGAACGCAGTTCTACGGGGATAAAAGAGCTTGACAGAGTACTTGGAGGAGGAATTGTTGACGGATCTCTTATTCTGGTAGGGGGAGATCCTGGGATTGGAAAGTCCACACTCCTGCTGCAGGTATGTGAGAAGATAAAGACTGACCGGAAAATTCTTTATGCCTCGGGAGAAGAATCTATAAAACAAATTAAAATAAGGGCAGACAGGCTTGGTGTAAACAGGCAGGACATACTTATGTTGTCTGAGACAAACTTCTCATTAATTGAAAAGATTATAGATGCGGAAAAGCCGGGGCTTGTGATTATCGATTCAATTCAGACGGTTTATAGTGAGCAGCTTTCTTCGGCACCCGGCAGTGTGAGCCAGGTACGGGAAATTACCGGAGCGCTTATGAGAATTGCAAAAAGCCTTGGCATTTCCATAATAATTGTTGGGCATGTCACCAAGGAAGGCGCAATTGCAGGGCCCAGGGTACTTGAACATATGGTTGATACGGTACTCTACTTTGAAGGTGAGAGACATCTCAGCTACAGGATATTGAGGTCTGTAAAGAACAGGTTTGGTTCGACAAATGAAATAGGAATATTTGAAATGAGCGACAGAGGACTTGTTGAAGTAGATAATCCTTCAGAAATAATGCTTTCAGGCAGGTCTGAAAACGTTCCTGGATCTGCCGTCGTTTGCAGCCTGGAAGGCACAAGACCTATGCTGATAGAAATACAGGCTCTTGTTTGTGCGACAAATTTTGGAATGCCGAGAAGAATGGCAACCGGAGTGGACTATAACCGTATAACGCTTCTTATGGCAGTCCTTGAAAAACGTGTAGGTTTACAGCTCTATAATTATGATGCCTATGTAAACGTGGTGGGAGGAATAAAAGTTGACGAACCTGCATGTGATCTTGGGATTATAGTGGCAATTGCCTCCAGTTTCAAGAATACTCCGGTAAGAGAGGATACAGTGATGATAGGAGAAGTGGGCCTCACAGGTGAAATCAGGGCTGTCAGCCAGATTGATAAGAGAGTTATGGAAGCCAGACGTATAGGATTCAAAAATTGCATTATACCTGCAGGCAATATGAACCTTATCAAGCGCATACAAGGAGCAGGCAGTGATATTAATATAACGGCTGTTAAGAATGTTCAGGAAGCCCTGGAGCTGATTATCTGAGGCTGTATTTACCAAGAAGCCTTACTCTTTCAAGTTCTTTTAACAATATATCATATATATTCAGGTCCAGAGTGTTGCAAATGGAAGCAAGATAGAACAAGTTCCGGCCAATTTCCTTTTCAATAATATCCTTGCAGTTATCACACAATTTGCCTTCCAAATGGGTTTCCAGGGCATTTTGAACTTCCTCAAATTCTTCGCTTTCATTGAATGCCTGCTTTCTAGCATTGATTTTTATGCAGCCGCAATGCGTTACAGCTTTTACAATTGAACGGTTTACCCTTGCATTTGAATCCTGGAACTTGGTAATTGAATCGATAATGCTCTTATTTCTTACAAGCAGCTCCGATACGGTATACTGAAACTCATCCAGCATTATATCCTTCAACATTGCTCACTCCTTAAGCTTATAAAATAATTCATTTTCCAATTCTCTTATTATTCAATTATAAGTGTTTTGACTAGTCCTTGTCAATTGTGGTATTTACTAGTATGCTGATTTTGGCGGTGGTAAAAAAATGCAGAAAAAATAAGGTTAGAATCCGTTACAATCAAGTTGCTGTATAAAGCGCAAAAAAGGTAATGAGAGGGTGTTAATTAAATAATAACACAAAACAGGGAAAATGAGGAAGAAAATTAGGAAAGAAATTTGTATAGTTACAATTGATGTGTTACATGAAAACTGAATAAAAAAAGCGAAAGATACTTTTTTGTGTTATTATCAATTCACCACAAACCAACAACACACAAGAAAGGATCTACGCTATGAGTAAAATT
>DUMB01000061.1 GCA_012840085.1 Clostridiaceae bacterium | reverse complement strand
AGACTCCAATGGAAGTACTTGAACAGTACTTATGGCTAATATAGATAACATAAAAATAAGCGGATACTGATAATAGACAAAAGGGTGTTTTTTAGTTGAAGTGTAACATATGTTTGACAACTGCAGAAAGTGCATTGATAATATTTTAACGGCATAATTGCATTTTATATCTAATTATGTTATATTTTTATTTGATTGGTTTTAAGGAGGTTATTAATATGGGTGAATTAAAGGGTAATGCAATTTTTGGTCAATCTGGTGGACCAACTTCTGTAATAAATGCCAGTGCAGCAGGTGTGTTCCAGGAAGCATTAAGGCAAGGCTGCATAGAAAAGGTTTTTGGTGCAGCTCACGGTATTAAAGGAATGCTTACTGAGAATTTTTATGACATCGGACAGGAAGATCCTTATGAGCTTGAACTGCTCAAAACTACCCCTTCATCAGCACTTGGTTCTGTAAGGTATAAGTTGAAGGATCCTGACGTAGACGATACAGATTACAAGAGACTTCTTGAGGTATTCAAAAAATACAATATCAGGTATTTCTTCTATAACGGAGGAAATGACTCAATGGATACTTGCAACAAAGTTAGCAAGTACATGCAGAAAGCCGGCTATGAATGCAGAGTAATGGGCGTTCCGAAGACTATTGACAACGACCTCTGGGGTACAGACCATTGTCCCGGATACGGAAGTGCTGCAAAATACGTTGCTACAACTACAATGGAAGTGTATCTGGATGCAAGGGTTTATGACACAGGTATGATAACCATACTTGAAGTCATGGGCAGAAATGCAGGTTGGCTTACTGCAGCAGCAGCTCTGGCATCTTATAAGGGTAAGGGTCCTGATCTTATCTATCTGCCTGAAATACCATTTGACATGGACAAGTTCCTGAACGATGTAACTGAAATTTATAACAAGAACGGTAAGGTAATAGTTGCTGTTTCAGAAGGAATAAAGGATAAGGACGGCAGATATATATCCGAATACGGTTCCGACCTTGCAAAAACCAAGGACTCTTTCGGTCATGCACAGCTTGGTGGATTGGCCGCTACACTTGCTTCCATAGTTAAGGAAAAGACAGGAAGCAAAGTTCGTGGAATTGAGTTCAGTCTATTGCAAAGATGTGCTGCACACCTTGGCTCACTGACAGATGTGAACGAAGCATATCTCGCCGGACAGATGGCAGTAAGATATGCAGTGGAAGGAATAACTGACAAAATGGTAGGTTTCGAAAGAGCAGAAGGACCTGAATACAAGTGCAATATTAAACTTTTTGATCTGCATGAGGTTGCAAACACTGAAAAGAAAGTTCCAAGAGAATGGATAAACAAAGAAGGAAACGGAGTTACAGAGGAATTCGTCAAATACGCTCTTCCTCTGATTCAGGGTGAATCAAAACCTGTGCTCGAAGATGGTCTGCCAAGATTTGCTAATCTCAAAAAAGTACTCGCAAGAATATAACAAGAATTTAAAAGGTATTTCAAGAAATGTCTTGAAAAAAATAACCTGTTGGTTATATTATCAGATAGCCAACAGGTTATTTTGCATTCTGCAGATTGTACATCGCTGCAAAACTTTTACTTATGGTCCCTTTTCATGCAGTTTCTTTTTTCAATCTCTTCTTTTCATACGGTTCCTTTTAAGTTTCTTTCTCTTAGTTACAGAGAACCCGAAATAGCCGAGAGGCTGTTTAAGGCTCCAGTATTCGCCATGGGAATAGCATATCAGTTTGGCCTTGTTCATATCCAGCTTCCCATTTCTGCCAAATAGCTTTTCGTCAACATGCACAGCCACAATCTCGGCAATAAACATATCGTGTGAACCCAGCTCAATTATCTGTCTTACAATACACTCAAGATTTATGGGACTCTCTTTAATAAGAGGTACATCAATAACTGAAGCTTTCTCTGTATTCAGCTTCAAAACCTCAAACTTGTCAACATCCCTTCCTGATTTTACACCACAAAAATCAGTGGCATAAGCCAGCGCTTCGTTGGTGAGGTTAACGGCAAACTGGCCCTTTTCTTTAATAAGAGAGTAAGAATACCTCTCCTTTCTCACTGATATGGATAACATCGGAGGTTTTGAATTGACTGTACCCGCCCATGCCACTGTAATAATATTGGGTTTTCCTTCACTGTCTACGCAGGTTACCATAACGGCAGGAACAGGGTTCAACATCGTTGATGCTTTCCATAGCTGCTTCATCCATAATACCTCCATTACATCTCCAGCTTATGATAGCTCTTCTCTGCTACTGCAAAAAGCCCTAATAAGGATAGCACTGACAAAGCTACGCAAATAAGCAACACAGTACCGTAAATAATCCACTCCGGCAGCTTAGCAACCGCCATGGGAACTGCCGCTGCTGTTAGTATTGCCATTATTGCAAAACTGATTAGCATTCCCAGTAAGCCGTTCATATTTTGTTTCATTGCCTCTTGAGGATTATTCCATACAAGCTTCGGTCGCAGAACGTCAATAAGCAGATTCAGAGCGGTCGTGGCGACTGAGCAGGCAGCTCCTATAACCACTATTACTATAAATCTGATAACAGGTAATTCAAGTAATATTGCCATCACAACAGACATTATAATGACTCCCAGCAATGCTACAGAAAAACTGTTAAGGAACTTGCCCATAACCTGCTGTTTCGGTGAAACAGGTATAATTTTTGAAATCCAGAAAGTTCGGCCTTCTCTGGAAACAGCAGTGGATGCAACCAGATTCATTCCCGCAGTAAAAAGTACAACTCCAATAGCTATCAGTGTCAGAACCATTTGCGCGCCAGGTTGATTTATCAATTCGAAAAGTTCTTTCATATCGCCTGACTTCTGTGAAACAAGCATCACAACTATAATCATGGGAGCTACTATGATCCCTGACAGGCCGTTAAGCAAATAAATAGGCGTCCTGACTATAATTTTCCACTCTCTCCAGAATATTGTGACAACAGGACTTGTAACCCTGCTGAACTGACGGTCAGCTTCGTTTGTGGTCAGTTTCTTCCTCTTACGGGACACCTCCTGCCCTGCTAACAGACCTTTGTAAAAAATGCGGTTTGCAAGCCACATAAGAACTACAAACATGAATGCAGATACTGCAATAAACAGTAATAAGTATAAAACACCTGAAATCCCGGCTTGAGACAGTGCTCTGGTGACCCATATGCTTGGAGGGAATTTGCTTCCTATCAGTTCAATCAATTCAATATTGCCTAAAAGTAAATTCCTTATGAATTCTTCTTCATTCCCCTTAGGCATCCTTTGGGTAATCACATTTATACCTACAGCAAATAATATTCCGATAATTCCTCCCAATATGGCAAAAAGATCCTTATTCTTTCTGACATTTATAAAACGCATGATAACCAATAAAAATATAGCATCAAGAATCAGTGGTATTACCGGTGATACAAGAACTAATGCAATTGCTTTTACCCAGTAAAAGAAATGCTGTTTCATACCTACTCCATAAATAATTACCGGTGGGAGTAAAACAGGCAGTAAAGTCATATACTCATTCACCATTACCACGGCAAGTTTGCTTCCCAGTACTTCATAAGGCTTGAGCGGTAATGGAACGAGAATGTTCAAATCATTTGCAAAAAATAGCATACTCATTACATAAAATATTCCAAAAATCAGTACCATTAACTGCCCAAACAGAAATGCAACAGTCAGCACAATCTCAGGCTGGTTAAGGGCCAATCCTGTATTAAACACTCCCAGCATCATTAAGCTATATAATGCTGTCATAGAGCAAACACCGGCAATAATACCTAATACAACAAGTACTGGCTCCCATCTTTTCTTTTTTTCTCTGGTAAATCTGTATTTGAGTGCGGAAATACCAAAATTCAAATTCAGGTTTATTTTTAATAGAGTAAAAATTTTTTTCATTTTTCAGTCAACTCCAGGAATATATTTTCCAGAGAACCGGCACTGTCTCCCTGTCTAAGCTCATCCATGGTACCTACAGCTATAAGTTTTCCTTTATGTATAATACCTATCCTGTCACATAGCTTCTCTGCCACTTCAAGCACATGAGTGGAGAAAAATACGGTATTTCCTTTGTCACAATGTTTTCGCATCAGTTCCTTCAACAGATGAGCAGACTTGGGATCCAGCCCTACCATAGGTTCGTCCAGAATCCATACCGCCGGATCGTGGATCAGAGCTCCCGTAATCACAATTTTCTGTTTCATACCGTGGGAATAACTCTTGATCAGATCTGACGCGGCATCGGATAAATTAAATATATCAAGAAAATATTTTATCCTTTCCTTTCTGATATCAGCAGGGACTTCATATACATCCGCCATGAAATTAAGGTATTCAATGCCAGTAAGCCTGTCATACACATCGGGATTATCAGGCACATATCCAATACTTCTTTTTGCATCTAACGGATTTTTTTGAATGTCATGTCCATTTATAATAATACTTCCTGAATCAGGGTTTAGAAGTCCGATCATCATTTTTATTGTTGTCGTCTTCCCTGCTCCGTTAGGCCCCAGAAATCCGAATATTTCACCGTGGTTTATGTGCATATTCAAGTTATCCACGGCCTTTACAGAACCCTTATTATAGCTTTTTGAAAGACCGGTTATGTTTATCAAGTTATTTCACTCCCTTGCTTAATATATCAGTTTTAATAACACTTAGCCCTTTACATGATATCATTTCCAGTAAAATAATAAAATAGATATTTGTATAATAATTCATTTAATTAATGTTTAACTCATTTCTTATTTGTTTACCAGGAAATAATAATATCTCTGCAACTCAACTCTATGCCTCAAAATTACATTGATTTCAATATAATTTTAATATTTATGATGCAAAACTTAACATTAGAAGGAATTTTTTACGATATGCAGAATATGTATAAGTATATTCAAATATTATTATATCCACGGGAGGAAAGCATCAATGAATAGTCTTGAAAAAGCATTCAAATTTGCTGGCAGGTATTATCTTCTTGCCTTACCCCTGGTTGCGCTTTATGCCATTCCTGCACTTGTAGGAAGCTCGGGGCCAACTGCATCGCTTAAATACATACTTGACTCCTTTCCCCTTTTTGGCAACTATGATTACCTCAGTGACCCTGCAGTAATTATAGGTACAATATCTTCATTCTTTGTCTCTGCAATGGGCGCAACAATACTATCATTTATTCTTGGCTTTATCGCATATCCATCAACCTACGGTATGATCAACAAAACATTGCAGACAGGAACAGGAGACCTCAATGATTTTCTGCCGGCTCTTAAGCAAAACTTTGTAAAATACCTTCTTTACTGGGTTGGCGGCCTTGCAGTTTCAGCAGTACTGGGAATAATTGCAATTGTAGTATTCATTATTTTAGGTTTGCTGACAGCAGTTCTTAAGTGGTTTGGTATTATGCTTATTGTGCTCGCTTTTATTGTTTTCTTCGCAGTCGGTGTAGTTGCCTATGTGCTTCTAAGTCTCTGGTTTTCTGTGATGGTAGTAGACGATATGGACCTTATGCAGGCATTTAAGAGATCTATACAAATTGCCTGGGCTAATTTCGGAAGTCTGCTTGGAATCATTCTGCTTGTAATTATAGTTACAGCAATCGCCGGAGGAATTATCGGCCTCATAGTAGGATGGATACCGGTATTAGGACCTGTCATCAGCAGCCTGGTATCAGCAGCATCAACATTTATACTTACCATATTCTATATAATGTTTTATCGTGATAAAACAGGAAGAGAAGTTCTCATATAGCAATATCCACTACAACAGATTAAGTCCTGGTACACTATACATATAAATCTAAGTACAATACATATTAAGCCCAAGTACGATACATGCCAAGTTCATTACATATTAAGTCTGCTATATATTTAATGTGCATTAAGCTCTAAATTAATGCTCATTAAACTGGAAAAAGAAAAACTTGCTAAATATTTAAGTTCTCACTATGCTGTATATTTAAGTTTACCATGCCATAAATTTAAATTTACTATGCTATTTATTCTTAGCCTTATATTAAGCTTAATATAATGTTTAAACAAGCCAGGTATTTATAACCTGGCTTGTTTACATTTTATAAATCTTTCATCTGGATGATTCATAAATCTTTCATCTGGATGATTCAATATTTTTTATTTATCTTACTTATTATTTTTTCTCAACAGGATATTTTTCTCTTGGAGCATAATGTGTATGCAGAAGCTCATGTGCCTTATGGCTTCCCGGCTTGCCGAAATATTCATCATACAGCATTTTTACCGCAGGATTTTCATGAGACTTCCTTATAGGCATATCTCTGTCCTCTTCGTAAATTGCCGCAGCTCTTTCTTTTCTTAAGTCTATCCAGCTTCTTACCTCGGAAGGCTGTATTGGCTGTCCGCCACCTGTTACACAACCACCCGGGCAAGCCATTATTTCTACAAAGTGATACTCAGCTTCGCCTGCCTTTATTTTGTCCAGCAGTTTCCTTGCGTTGCCAAGGCCGTGTGCTACTGCAGCCCTAAGAGTCAGGCCTTCCAGCTTGATTTCTGCTTCCTTAATGCCCTCTACTCCTCTTACCTCAGTGTATTCTATATCATCAATGGATTTACCGCTCAATACTTCAGCTACAGTTCTGAGAGCAGCTTCCATAACTCCACCTGTTGCTCCGAATATTACGCCGGCACCGGATGCTTCACCCATAGGATCATCAAAATGTCTTTCAGGCAACTCTGTAAAGTCTATTCCTGCTTCTCTTATCATTCTTGCAAGTTCTCTTGTTGTCAGTACTACATCTACATCCGGATAACCTGTTGATGAAAGTTCCGGTCTTTGAGCTTCAAATTTCTTGGCAGTACATGGCATAATTGAAACTACAAATATCTTGGATGGATCAATGCCCATCTTTTCAGCATAGTAAGATTTCAAAATAGCACCGAACATCTGGTGAGGTGATTTGCAGCTTGAAAGATTATCAATAAATTCCGGATAATAATGTTCGCAGAATTTTATCCAACCTGGGCTGCAGGAAGTTATAAGCGGTAGTTTTCCGCCATTCTTGATCCTTTCAATAAGCTCAGTGCCCTCTTCCATTATTGTAAGGTCTGCAGCAGTGTCTGTGTCAAATACCTTTTTAAAGCCAAGACGTCTTAATGCTGCAATCATATTGCTTGTAACCCTTGATCCAACCGGCATGCCAAATTCTTCACCAAGAGCAACCCTTACTGCAGGAGCAGTCTGTACTACAACATACAAATCAGGATTGGACAGTGCATCCCATACCTTATCTGTATCATCTTTTTCCTTCAGTGCACCTACAGGACAAACTGTTATACACTGACCGCACATGGTACAAGGTACATCATTCAGTGACATTTCAAATGCCGGTGATACTACTGTTCTAAATCCTCTTTCATTAGTTCCTATAACGGAAACTCCCTGTACATTCTTGCACATGCTTACGCAACGTCTGCAAAGAACACATTTATTAGGATCTCTTACTATTGAAGGTGAAAAATCATCAACAGGAAGTTTCTTCTGGTCTCCATCAAATCTTATTTCTTTAACATTCAATTCTTCAGCAAGCTTCTGGAGCTCACAGTTTCTGCTTCTTACACAGGTGAGGCAGTTTCTGTCATGATTTGAAAGGATAAGTTCAAGAGTTACCTTCCTTGCCTCTCTAACAGCAGGACTTTTTGTATTTATAACAAGTCCTTCAGATACAGGGTATACACAAGCAGCCTGAAGACTTCTAGCTCCCTTTACTTCTACTACGCACATTCTGCATGCGCCTATCTCATTAATATCCTTTAGGAAGCAAAGTGTAGGTATTGCAATATTAGCTTCTCTAGCAGCCTCCAGTATAGTATAGTGTTTGGGAACCTGTAATTTCCTGTCATCTATAATAATATTTACCATTTCCATATTTCACACTCTCCTTCCATTAGGCATTTTTGAATATTGCCTTGAACGGGCATTTTTCCAAACAAGTACCGCACTTAATACATTTTTCCTGGTCAATCTTGTACGGTACACCCTTCTGACCACTTATACAGTTAACCGGGCAGTTCCTTGCACATATACCGCAGCACTTACAACGCTGTTCATCAACTATATAGTTAAGCATTGACTTACATACTCCAGCCGGGCATTTCTTATCTCTTACATGCGCTTCGTATTCATCTCTGAAATATCTGAGAGTGCTTAATACAGGGTTTGGAGCTGTTTGTCCCAGACCGCAAAGTGCTGATGCCTTGATGTTTTTCGCAAGTATTTCAAGCTTTTCTACGTCTCCTTCTTCACCCTTGCCGCCGGTTATTCTTTCAAGGATTTCAAGCATTCTCTTTGTTCCTATACGGCATGGAGGACATTTACCGCAGGACTCATCAACAGTGAATTCCAGGAAGAATTTTGCTATATCAACCATACAGTTGTCTTCATCCATTATAATGAGTCCGCCTGAACCCATCATGGAACCCAGCTCAACCAATGTATCGTATTCAATTGGTGTATCGATCTTGCTTGCCGGAATACATCCGCCTGAAGGTCCACCTGTCTGAGCAGCTTTGAACTTCTTGCCGTTTGGTATTCCTCCACCTATATCGTAAATAACCTCTCTGAGAGTGGTTCCCATAGGAATTTCCAAAAGTCCTGTATTGTTAATTTTACCGCCCATTGCAAAAACTTTGGTACCTTTGCTCTTTTCAGTTCCTATGCTTGCGAACCATTCAGCACCATTACGAATTATTGTTGGTATATTTGCATAAGTTTCAACATTGTTCAATAATGTAGGTTTGCCAAACAAGCCCTTCACTGCAGGGAAAGGCGGCCTTGGTCTTGGTTCTCCCCTGTGACCTTCTATAGAAGTCATAAGAGCAGTTTCCTCACCGCATACAAATGCGCCGGCACCAAGCCTTAATTCAATGTCAAAACTGAAATCTGTTCCAAAAATGTTTTTACCGAGTAATCCATACTCTTTAGCCTGTTGTATAGCGATATTCAATCTTTTTACAGCTATAGGATACTCGGCCCTTACATAAACATAACCCTGGCTTGCCCCTATAGCATAACCTGCAATAGTCATTGCTTCAAGCACTGAATGAGGGTCTCCCTCGAGTATGCTTCTGTCCATGAATGCGCCCGGGTCACCCTCGTCGGCATTACAGCAAACATATTTTTCTGTATCCTGACTTCTTGCAGCGAACTCCCACTTTATACCGGTTGGGAATCCTCCGCCACCTCTTCCTCTTAAACCTGACCTCTTAATTTCATCTATAACTTCCTCAGGTTTCATTTCAGTCAAAACCTTTGCAAGCGCCTTGTATCCGTCAAATGCTATATACTCGTCAATACTTTCAGGATTGATTACACCGCATAATCTAAGTGCAACCCTCTTTTGCTTCTTGAAAAATTCAACTTGTTCTATAGGCTTAACGGAATCTTTCAATTCCTTGTTACCTGCCAGAAGTCTCTTAACAAGTCTGCCTTTGAGAAGATGTTCTTCAACAATTTCCTTAACATCCTCCGGCTTGACCATTGTATACATAGCACCTTCAGGATATATTACAACAATAGGACCCTCTGCACAAAGTCCGAAACATCCTGTCTTTACTATCTTTACTTCATTATCAAGTTTGTTTGCTTTCAGATACTTTTCAAATTCTTCGATAATTTTAGGTGATTGTGATGATGTACAGCCAGTACCTGTACAAACAAGAACATGCGCTCTATATATTTCCATCAATGTTACCCCCCTTACTTATTTTTCTCTTCAGCTCCAATAGTATAATCAATACACACTCTGCCATTGACTATATGCTCTGCTACAACACGAGCAGCTTTTTCAGGATTCATTTTTACATATGTTACCTTGCTTCCATCAGGTTCAATAACTTCTACTATGGGCTCCAGCCTGCATATTCCTATGCAGCCTGTCATGGTAACACTGACATTGTTTATATTTCTTTTTTTCAATTCTTCAAGGAATGTATTCATAACTGGTCTTGCACCTGCTGCTATTCCGCATGTAGCCATACCTACAACTATTCTCATTTTTTCATTGTTTTCTCTCAGGCCAATCTGTTCTAACGTCCTCTTTCTTATTTCTTCCAACTCAGCTATCGATTTCATCCAAAACACCTCCAAATATTGACTTTATCCCCTCTTCAATAAACTCTCTAATCCAGTAAACAACTTCAATTTCATTAATGGGAACACCACCTAGCTTTTCTTTGATCTCTGTTGTGTCAAACTTGAAGCTTCCATTATCGCTATTGAGATTCAGTATAAATTCAATTTCCGGTTCAGCTGCGATAAGACCTGTCATAGTACTTGCAATATCCCCTAAAGGCGGGCGGTCGATGTGCGATATTTTAAATGTTGCACACACAACTGTTCCTTTTCCTTTAACTGAATCAATTTTGAGTTCACCTGAAGACATTTCAGCAGATGCTTTCAGGAGAGGGATTCCCATTCCTATTTTTCTAGTTGTTCTTGTTGTTGTAAAAGGATTAGTCACCCTTTCCAACAACTCATTGTCCATTCCTATTCCGTCATCTTCAATGATAATTCTCAGTTCGTCCTCATTGATGTCAGCTAATATTTGCACTTTTATATTGCGTGCACCGGCAGCTGTAGAATTTCTAATTATGTCAAGCAAATGCAGAGATATATCCTTCAATCTTATCGTAGCCTCCTGATAGTACTGTCTTATCCTTTTCTGTACTTATCAAGGATGCCTTCTATCTGATCAGGTACAAGTCTGCCATAAACCTCATCATTTATCATGATTACAGGAGCAAGTCCACAAGCACCTATGCATCTGCATCCATCAAGCGAAAACAGTCCGTCTTCGGTACATTCTCCTACATGAATACCCAACTTTTCCTGCAATTTCTCAAGTATTTGGTTTGCACCTTTTACATAACATGCAGTTCCCAGGCAAACTTGTATCTGATATTTTCCTTTTGGATTTAATGAAAACTGAGTATAGAAGGTTACAACACCATAGACCTCCTCTAAAGATACATTAAGTCCTTCAGCTATTTTCTTCTGAACACTCATCGGCAAATATCCGTAAATTTCCTGGGCCTCATGAAGTACAGGAATTAAAGCACCTTTTGTATTTTTGTATTTCTCAATAATTTCCTGTAACTTCTTTTCTCTTTCATCTACGCCACCACAGCAGCAGCAGCCCTGCTCACCCATATACAAAACCCTCCTTGTTAAATAATTAACCCTTTGTTGGATAAAATTTTCAATTATGCTATAATTTTTTAAAACATATAATGTTAAGTTATTAACAATTCATAATAATTATATCAAACTATCAGCATATATTCAATAATTTTTTAACAATCTTTTTGTATTATCAACTCTCGGAAAAGCCAAAACTGTGGGATTTTATAAAGATAAATAAGTACATTGTATACAAAATTGTTATCTTCCTCTTAATACATCCAAAAGTCCTTTTACACTTACTTCATCCATCTCCAGAAAACTTTCTCTCTCGAGGATAGAACCCAGGGAATGGGCATCAGAAGACCTCACAAGACTATATTTTCCATTTATTCTAGTCTGTCTCTCAAATTGAGATTGATTGCACGTGCTTGATATTTCAAGATATTTAATATCCAGGTAATCCGGAATACCCCCAAGCCTTGCAATTATGCCGTAGGCTTCCCTGTCTGCATGTGCAGGCAAAGCTACACCGTCAACTTCTTTCATAATCCGGAATATATCTTCGACACTTAGGTTTGTAGCCGTAAGAAGCAGCCTGTCTACATCCCCGATAATTTCGTCATTCTCATTCATTATCAACTGTTCACCGAAAATATCCACTCTGTTTTTTAAAGGGGGCAGAGAATCATATACAATTCTTTGAACGTGCATGGCTTCTTCAATGCCGGGGAAAAGGCATACTACATGAATCTCCTCCATGGTCTCTATTTCCATCCCGGCAACAGCTACCATACCGGCCTTTTTTGCGCATTTCAATACAGCCTGAGCATTTTCTGCAGAATTGTGGTCTGTAACGGCTATGACATCAAGTCCTTTTAAATGTGCCATGTTTACAATATTATTCGGTGTCATGCTGTTGTCGGCACAAGGTGATAATGCAGAATGAATGTGAAGATCTATTGCTGCTCTCAATAAAATCACCCATCTCTTGTATGAAAAAATAATTAATCTTTATTAGCCCGATATATCAAGATTAGCCCGATATATCAGGCTAAAAGCTCGTGTATCCTGTAGCAGAGCTCATATGCACTTAACGATGAACTCAAAATTACAATACCTTCTTCTTCTGCTTTCTTTATGGTATTTTCTTCAACAGCTAAATTTTCAGGTATTATAACACATGATACCTCTGTCAGCAGGGCTACTGCCACTATGTTCAAGTGAGTGTGAATTGTAATCCATGCATTTCCCTTTTCTGCATGAGACATTACCCAGCTTAAAAGATCGCATACGTAGACACCTGTTATATCTTTAAAAAGAGTTTCATTTCCTGTTAAGATTTTCATATCAAGTTTTTGTGCAAGTTCATTAACTTTCATTTTCTGTCATCACCCTCATTATTCGTCATATTTCTGTCCATTACCGGAGGCATCTTTGCTTCCAGTTCCGCCATTTGCATAGCCAAATCCCGCACTTTGCTTCTTAATTTGAAGATACAATCAGTCTCATCGGCATTTCCTCTTACTATGTCTTCTGCAAGAGCTCTGCAGCTTGGAGCTCCACAGGCTCCGCAGTCAAGCCCCGGAAGTTCCATGTTTATCTTTTCCATTCTTTCAAGCTTTCTCATTGCAGCAGCAATATCCTCATCCAGTTTCATAATGGGCCTGTGCTTTAAATCCGATGTCCAGATAATCTCTTCATACTTGTCAAAGGGAATATGCTTTGCAACATGGCCTTTCTTTGCATTGTCTATATGCTTTTTCAGTCTTGTCTTGGCTACATATGCATTTTCTACAGTAAGCGGCCCGCCCAGGCAGCCGCCAACGCATGCAAGAGCCTCAACAAAATCCACATCCTCCAGTCTGTCCTTTTCAATCTCTTCCAGTATCGTTATGACATTATGGATACCGTCCACAGCAAGATGCTTGTCACTTCCAAGTGCCAGACTTTCCCCTCCTGAGCTCGCCCACCTTATTCCTTCAAATCCTGCCTGTTCAAGGCTTTTATCAGGTTTTATACTGTTTATTGCATTGGTAAGTTTAAGAAAAATATCATTGATGGCAATTACGCCATCCACTGCAGAACGTGCCTTCTCATAGGGAGCTTTTACACTGGTAACTTTCGCTGCGCACGGTGTGATAAAGAACACCCCGATATCATCGGGCTGTGCAATATTCTTGTTTATTATTTCTTTTTTTATTATTTTCGCAGCAACTTCCATAGGTGATTCAAGTTTTAGTATATTTCCTATCAGATTTGGAAACCTTACCTGTATAAGCCGGACTACGGCAGGACATGCAGAAGAGATAAGCGGCCTGAGAAAGTTTTCTTCTTCAATAATCCTTCTAGTGGCTTCACTTACAATCTCAGCCGCTCTCGCTACCTCATATACCTCATTAAATCCAAGGCCTTTCAACCCAGAGAGTATATGGGCTCTGGTATAATTGCTTTTGAACTGGCCATACAGTGTAGGTGCGGGAATTGCAATTCGGTATTTATATGACAGTATTGATTCAAATGGATCTGATATTGCTTTTTTAGCATGGTAAGGACATATCCTGATGCATTCTCCACAGTCGATGCAACGTTCATTGATAATCCTTGCCTTGCTTTTTCTGACTCTTATAGCTTCTGTAGGACATCTTTTGATGCAATTTGTACAACCTCTGCACCTTCCCTCATCAAGGGTTACAGAATGAAAATACTTATCCACAAAATCACCTTCATCAATTGATGTTAATTGTTATTTTCACAGTCGTTCCCTTTCCGACCTCAGTATCAATTTGCAATTCGTCCGCATATCTTTTAATGTTTGGAAGACCCATGCCGGCCCCGAATCCCATCTCTCTTATATATTCAGGAGCTGTGGAATAACCCTCCTGCATAGCAACTTCCACATCAGGAATACCAGGCCCCTCATCTTTAATGCAAATAAATATTTTTTCAGGGGAAATCTGTATATCAGCGATTCCACCGCCGCCATGTATCACAGCGTTTATTTCAGCTTCATACATGGCAATAGCGGCTCTTTTTATAACCATTGGATTTATTCCTAACTGTGAAAGCATCTTTTTTACATTACTGGACGCTTCACCTGCAAATGTAAAATCATTTGCAGGTATGTTATAGCTGAGATTTATAATACTGTCACTCAATCCCAGACACCCCGCCCCGTAAGCCCCGCACTGTAAAGCTTGCCACATGCTATAAACATAGGGTGTTTTGTAGTCAAAATAGTAATTCCTTTATCCTTTGCCAAATCGGTTATTGTCTGGTTTAAATTTTTACCTCTAACAAACACAACAACCTTGATATCCATCATTTCAGCAGTGCGCACAACCTGGGGGTTGACGAGACCTGTCAAAAGCACGACATTTTCTTTTACATATGCCATTACATCGCTCATTAAGTCAGATCCGCATGCACAATTTACGTCTAAATCCAGATTGCCTGCATCAACAACTATTTCTGCATCTAAAATACGCGCAATGTCCCTGATTTTCATATTTTATCAACCTTCCCCTTAACTAACTCAAATAAATCAAATTTACACACTAACATTATAACATTTCGTTAACATATTAACAAATAAAAATTGAAAAACTCATCCTTTGAGAACATGTTCAGATTGGCAAATAAGAGCCGTAAGCTTATTGCCATACTTGTCAATAAGTAATAGTCTCTTGTTAAGTAACAGGCTATCGTTAAATTGCAGGATCACAGAAAAGACACACCCCTGCCGAAAACATCAGGGTCATCAAATTGTGCCCAGTACACTGACTTAATATCCTTTTTTCTTTGCAATTTATTCAGCAGAATTGAGAAAGCCAAAGAATTGTTAGAACAACTTCACTTATAACCTATGAAATCGCAGAAAAAGTTGGCTTCAAAAACTACAGATATTTTACGCAGGTATTTAAAAAGTTTGTGGAAAAAACACCTACCGTTTACAGGAATGAATTTTATCAGACCATAAAATAGCCGGAAGTCGGGTATGATTTACCCGACTTCATGCGGTAACAACTTCAACGATATCTTCTTCAGTGAAAATCTACTCTTCAGTGGAATTTATCTCAATTGCATTTTCAATAATTTCTTCAGGTATTTCAACTATTATGTCATCACCGTAATCAAATTCAACAGTTATATGTATGTCTACATTTGTCAATAATTCAATATCTCCGAATATCATTGGAATACTATACTCTACTTCTATTTCCATATAATCAAGGCAAAAGGTGTTTTCGTCAATGTACATCCTACAGTAGAAATGGTTTAGTTGGAATTCGTCCTGCAGTATATCTTGTAAATTTTTTACTAAGCCATCAATAAAGTAACCAGGATAAGTATTTCCCTCTAAAACAATAAAACCACTTGCTTCTTCAACTTCCACAACTTTCATGCTGGTGAATAATATATCATTATAAATTTCATTGCCAGCACTTAAAATACCACTGCTTTCAAATACCCCCTGAGTACTTACTTCTTCAATATCCTGCTTAACCCATACATTCATGTCCGGAACAAATGAATATACATATTTTTCATCAAAATAGGATTCGTTAATCATTTCTTGTCCCATAAATTCGGTTTTCTCTACAATATGTTTCTTCTTTGCCGCACTGTCATTTTCAAAACTCATACTCATATTCGTTTGAAGCCACATGAACTTATTGGACATATCTATATTCATATTTGCGTCTACTGAAGTTTTATTGAAGGATCTCATGACTTCATCTGATTTCTGCACTATTTCCTTAACTTTTTCATAATTTCTGGTATCACAGACAAAAATAGATTTAGTATTGCCATCCCATACAACCTTCTTACCTAAAGCTTCTGCCAAAAATCTGAAAGGTATGTACGTCCTGCTGTTGATATAACCCACCGGAGCCACATCAAGCTCAACAGGGGTGTCATTTATGTACGCTGTTTTATCTCCTTGTTTAAGATATATTTTAGTTGAATCCTTGATGATGGTTACACTCTTTTCTTTGTTGTTCCATATAATATGCTCATCATCATTCGGAACCCCGAGCTTCTCGGCTAATTCCCTCAGCGGCAGCAGTGTCCTCTGGTTTTTGCTTATGGGTACATCTCTTTGTTCGGTTAATTTTCCGTCAATGATAATCTTTAAATCCGGCACTTCAACAATTTCATCCTCTGCATATGCAAAAAAGGCCGATAAAGAAAAAACAAAAATACAAACAACAAATGAAAAAATCATTTTTTTCATAAAAATAACTCCTTTCCCGCAAAAAAGTATGCTATTTATTACATATATTTGTACATAATTACAGTAATTATTATACTATCTGCCGGACAAAATCTTCAAGGGTATAATTGCAGCTCCAGTAGCAGAAGAATTATCTCCTTTGTATGAAACCGCGTTTACCTGAAAAAAGCCCGTAACCTGATATTTCAGTCAGGCCATGGGCTCTTTAATAATATCTTCTTCATCGAAATTTATCTAACCTGTTTTATTCATCAGCACCTTCAGGAATAACTTCTCCAGTAAATTCTGTCATATCTACGGCATTTTTTACAACTTCCTCAGGTATTTCAACTACCAGATCTGCACTGTAATTATATTTACCCGTCATATCTATATCCACATCCATATCAACTATAGTATCTCCAACTGCTGTCGAAACAGTGCACTTCATTTGTGCAGCTATTCCAGTAATATAATATGTATCCCTGTCAATGTATAATTTTAGGTGACAATCAGATACTTTCATCGCGCTCTGTTGCATACCAACCATGTATTGGCTTACCATATCGAGCAAGTTGTTGAAGTAAACATCTCCCTCTAAAATTATGTCACTATCCTCATCAGTTTCTACAATTCTTAGTCCGGAATAGAACATGTCATTATAACTTTCACTATCTATACCTAAAATTTTACTATTGTCAAATACCCCCTCCAATCCTGCTTCCTTTAAATCCTGCCTAACCCATGTACCTGTACCAGGAATTGATACATATGAGTAATTTTCATCATAATAGATTTCGCTGGTCTGTTTCTGTCCCATAGTATCAATATTCATAATCATATGGATTTTTTTCGCATCAAGATCAATTCCAGAAGTAATATCCATATCCATTGGAATTTTCAGATAGCTTTGAACAATGTTTGCTTTAACATCAGAACTGAGTGAGAATTTTTTAACAGATTCCATAGCTTCATCAGATTTTTGCATAATTTCCTTAACCCTGTCAAAATTCTCGGCATCACATACAAAAATGGACTCAGTATTGCCATCCCATATAACCTTCTTGCCAAGGGTTTCTGCTAAAAATCTGAAGGGAAGATATGTCCTGCTATTTGTATAACCTATCGGAGCCACATCAAGTTCAACAGGAGTATCATTTACATACACTGTTTTACTTCCCTGTATAAGATAAATCTTAATTGAATCCTTGATAATGGTCACACTCTTCTCTTTGTTATTCCAAATAATATGATCATCATCGTTCGGAACTCCAAGTTTCTCGGCCAGCTCCCTTAAAGGAAGAAGTGTCCGCTGGTTTACACTTATGGGTACATCCCTTAGTTCAGTGAGCTTGCCGTCAATAATAATCTTTAAATTTGGCACTTCAACAATGTTATCTTCTGCACATGCAATAGACGCTGCGAAAAAGACAACAAGAACACATAAAATAAACGATAGAGCTAGTTTTTTCATAAATTAGAACCCCTTTCAAAAATTATAAATATGGATAAGTTTTACCACATTTATTTGTATTTGGCAACTAAAAATATTATACTACCTGCCGTATGATATTTTCAATGGTATAAATGCTTTCCCCTGAGCAAAAAAGTTTTCACCCATGTCTGAAATAGTTTTCGCCTAAATGCAAAAAGCCCGTAACCTGCTATTTTAGTAAGGTTATGGGCTATTTTTTGATTTTTCCGAAAAACTTAGGATTTTATATCTTACTCATACTATATTTCTTTTTTCAATTACAACAACACCTTAAGCATCAGTAGTGTCTTCAGCAATAATATCCTCTTCATCGAAATCTATCTCACCTGTTCTATTTAGCATCGCCTTCTACAACACTGTCTTCGGTGAGATTCATCTCAACAGCATTATTTATAACTTCCTCAGGTATTTCAACTACTATATCCCTGTTATAATCATATTTAGCCGTCAAGTCCATACTCATTTTTCCTTCTCCGGATTCCGATAAAATATTGCAATTCATTTGCATACTCAAATCATTAATGTAATATGTATTTTGGTCAAAGGACATCTTAATGTAGCAGTCGGTTACCTGGAGATCACTCTGAGATGTGCCCAATATATTTTTGCTTATCATTTCAAACAGGCTGTCAAGATAAACATTTCCCTCTAAAACTATGAGGCTTTCTCCATCTGTTTCTGCAACACGTAATCCGGAGTAAAAAATATCATTAAAACTATTATTCAAAAAATCATACATACCATTCTGCTTAAACATTCCATTAGCATATTCTTCAGAGATTTTCTGCTTTACCCACTCATTTGTAAGTGGATTGGACATATACACAAACTCATTATCATAATAATACTCAATAATCATTTCTTGTCCCATAATCTCAGTATTCATTATCATATACATCTTCTCTGCTGCTGAATCACTTTCCAAATTAACATTTATGTCCATAGGAACTCTCGTGGAATCCTGCACTATATCCATTTTGATATTCATACCTGCTGAATAATTTTTGACAGCTTTCATGGCTTCATTGGACTTATCCATAAATTCCTTGACTTTATCAAATTCCTCAGCATCGCAGATAAAAATAGATTGTGTCTTGCCGTCCCAAATAACCTTCTTGCCTAAGGTTTCTGCCATAAATCTGAAAGGAATGTATGTCCTGCTATTGATATACCCCACCGGAGCTACATCCAGTTCAATCGGATCACCATTCACATATACTGTTTTGCTTCCCTGTTTAAGATATATTTTTAACGAATCCTTTGTAATGGTTACGCTCTTTTCTTTGTTGTTCCATATAATATGCTCATCATCATTAGGAATTCCAAGCTTCTCGGCTAATTCCCTTAATGGAAGCAGTGTCCTCTGATTCACGCTGATAGGTACATCCTTTAGTTCGGAAAGCTTTCCGTCAATAATAATCTTTAAATTCGGCACTTCAACAATGTTATCCCCTGCACATGCAAAGGAAACTGCAAAAAAGACAACAAAAACGCATACTATAAAAGATAAAGCTAGTTTTTTCATAAAATTTACTCCTTTCACTAATAATAGATATAGTAAAATATTACCACATTTATTTGTATTTCGTAATGGTAATTATTATACTATCTACCAAATAAAATCTTCAACGGAATAAATGCTGCACCCAAAGCAGATGAATTCTCACCTATATCTGAAACCGATATTTCCAGAAAAGATTCAGGATGCTTCAATGCTTTACATTTTACAATTTCTTTTATATAGTCAATTACAATGTCAGCGTATTTGACAAATTCCTTGCCAAGAACGATTTTTGAAGGATTTAAAACATTTACAATATATGAAACGGCTATTCCAATGTATTTAGCCGATTCCATAAGTATATTTTTCACCGCTTCTTCTCCGTCTCTTGCAGCCTTTAATACGGTATCAAAATCCATATCCTTATCGTTGCCTTGTATATACTTTTTACTAATACTGTCGTATGTTGGAAGATTCTTAACCCTTTCTACAATGCTTGCAATCGAAGCCATAGTCTCAAGACATCCATAATTGCCGCACCCGCATTTCGGTCCCTTCTCATTTACCACTATATGGCCCACTTCACCGGCACTACCGCCAACACCTCTGTATAGCTTGCCACCCGTATAGATTCCGGAACCAATTCCAGTACCTATATTTATACAGACAAAGTCGCTTAAGTCACGGCAGCATCCAATCCAGTTTTCACAAATTGCCGAAGCCATTGCTTCATTTTCCACATATACGGGGACATTAAAATTCTCATTGAAATATGTTTCCAAATCGATATCTTTCCACTGCATATTTGGGGCAGTGATAATTTTCTTGTTTTCAGTATCAATTATACCGGGAATGGAAATACCAATCCCGACTATTCTTTCACTGTCTATTTTTAAATCCTGTGCTGCTTTTTCAGTAATATCCTTTACTTTTTTGATAACATCAGAAAAAGATAGGTTTTTATTAATTCTATTAAATGAATGACAGATAATAGAACCTGTTATATCAATAAGAACAAATCTAATTCCTTCTATATCCAGGTCAACCCCAACTGAAAAGAATGAGTTTGGCTTCAATTCCAGAAGAATAGGTCTTCTGCCGCCGCTGGACTTCCCTTCACCTATTTCATGTATATATCCTATTTTTAGAAGGGCAGATACTATCTTGCCGGCAGCAGTCGGCGAGAGGCCTGTCAAATTCGATATCTCTGCTCTTGATATAGTACCATGCAGGCGTATTAAATCCAATACGCCTGCCTGATTGTATTCCTTTAAAAATCTGTTATTACCCGTTCTTAATATAGTTTTTTCCTCCTTACGCATTTACAATTGAAGCAAGATCTTTAAAGTCCTGTTTCAGTGAATTATACAGCTGTCTGTATATCTTATAGAATTTATTGTATTTCTCATGCATGTTGCCATCAGCTTTTTGAATGCTTTTAACTTCTATAGCTGCTTCACAAGCCTGAGCCACATTATCATAAACACCGGTTCCAACGCCTGCAAGAAGTGCAACTCCAAGTGCAGGTCCCTCACTTGAATTTATAGTAGCAATATCTTTATTAAACACATCAGCCTGCATCTGTCTCCAGAGTTTGCTCTTTCCGCCTCCACCTGACGCTCTGACTTCAGTCACCGGTATTCCCATTTCTTTAATGATCTCCAGGCAATCCCTCAGGCTGTAAGTCACACCTTCCATTATAGCTCTTAACATATCCTGCTTTCCGTGTTTTGCAGACAATCCAAAGAAAACTCCCCTTGCATTTGGATCAAGATGCGGTGTCCTTTCACCCATCATATATGGGAGATAAATCAGGCCGCTGCATCCAGCGTCAACTATTTCTGCTTCCTTGTCCATAAGTACATAAGGGTCTATATCCATTAATTCAGCAACTCTTTTTTCCTCATTGCAGAAATTATCCCTGAACCATTTCAGCGATAGACCGGCTCCCTGCGTTACTCCCATAACGTGCCATGTGTCAGGTATTGCGTGACAGAAAGTGTGAACTCTTCCCTTCGGGTCAATGCTAACCTTCTCTGAATATGCGAAAACTACACCTGATGTGCCGATAGTAGACGAGATAACACCCGGTTTTACAATTCCGTTTCCTACAGCTCCGGCAGCTTGGTCACCTGCTCCACCTACAACTGGTGTTCCTTCTGCAAGGCCTGTTAACTCTGCAGCTTGTCTGTTGACCTTTCCGCTTACTTCCTGAGATTCATACAAATCTGCAAGATAACTCTTATCTATTTCCAATTTCTCAAGCACTTCGCTGCTCCAACTTCTTTCAGGTATGTTCATAAGCTGCATTCCGCTTGCATCAGAAACTTCAGTGGCAAATTCTCCTGTGAGCCTGAATCTTACATAATCTTTTGGCAGTAATATTTTTCTGACTTTCTCATAAACTTTCGGTTCATGGTTTCTAACCCACAATATCTTCGAAGCGGTAAATCCTGTAAGGGCAGGATTGGCAGTAATCTCGATAAGTCTCTCCCTGCCTATTTTAGATGTTATTTCTTCACATTCGGCAGCACTTCTTTGGTCGCACCATATTATTGCCTTTCTCAAAACCCTGTTTTCGCCGTCCAGCAGAACTGCTCCATGCATCTGCCCGGATAAACCTACGCCTTTGATGTCCTGTGGGTTGACCCCGCTTTTTGAAAGAACTGCTTTAATAGTCACACATGTAGCATTCCACCAATCTTCAGGGTCCTGTTCAGCCCATCCCACATTGGGTTGATAAAGAGGATACTCTTCAGTCGCACTGGCAATAGTATTTCCTCTTTCATCAAACAACACTGTCTTTGTTCCTGATGTTCCAATATCGATTCCCAGCAAAAATGACATAACCTCTCCTCCATTTCGAAAATTAGTACGCAGCACATCGAAGTTTGAATTGACAGGATAAAGCCACGCATGAATTTTTTACCACTAATAAGTTAACTTAGTAATATTATATTATAAAGTTATTTTTTATACAACAGGACATGTTAGAAAAAATTTCAGTATGGCTGCTTAATCCAGAATAATTAATTCAATTTTAAATGATACTAATTAGTGTATCCTAAATAAAAGTCTTAACTCAAGGGAGGTAAATTTATGCGCGTAAATAAGATGAATCATCCAAATACTGGTATTAAATGTGTTGTAAATACCTGCTATTATTATATGAACGGTGACCACTGTGCAGCTGAAATGATAGAAGTTCAGCCCAGAAATGCTTCCAGCACACACGACACAGATTGTGCTACATTTGTACCGGAAAATAGTAAATAAAAATGCGATAAAATGGTGAGGGATGAAGCATTATGCCTCATCCCTTCCTTTTTATTATAATAAAAATTGTTATTCTTAAAAAAACTGCTTCTGTTTAAAAATTGCTTTTTTTAATAAAATGGTTTTATTTAATAAAATTGGTTTAGCTTAATAAAATTGCTTTTGTTTAATAAAGTTGTTTGTATCTGATAAAGATTGTTTTTGTTTAATAAAAACTGCTTCCGCCTATAAATTCTCTCAGTATTGAATTCAAAGGAATCTCATTTGGTTCAACCGGTAAAAAGTAGCTTAAAAATCCTATTAATCTCTTTGCTTCGGAGTATTCCTCATAGGAATTGTCAATTTCCCCAAGAAGAGGTTCAGCAAAAGGCTTTAATGCTCCAAGTTCATAAATCATTGCAGAATTGAACATTATATCTGCTTCTTCCTGGAACGGGAATATATTCTTTTTTTCTCCCCTGCGTACGGACGGCCAGCGTTTTATAGTGCTAAGAGCACTACTTCCCCTGAATTTATGATCCCTGACTATACGCCTTATCATTCTGGTATCAGTTGTAGGAATCCTGTTGTGGTCGTCTATGTTCATTGATGTAAGTGCACTGACATATATTTTAAATTTAGTTTCTCTTGGTATGCTGCTCGTTAATTTTTCATTTAAGCCATGTATTCCTTCAATAATCAGGATCTGATCATCATCTATCCGGAGCTTTCGTCCGACACTTTCTCTGCAGCCCTTGGTAAAATTATATATGGGCATTTCCACTTCACGGGAATTGACCAAGTCATTAAGCTGGCTGTTGAACAACTCAACATCCAGAGCCTCAAGAGCTTCAAAATCGTAATCTCCGTCTTCATCTCTCGGAGTGTCTTCCCTGTTTAAGAAATAATCATCCATTGAAATAGTTACAGGTCTTTTGCCGTTTACTCTAAGCTGTATTGCCAGCCTGTGGGCAAATGTGGTTTTCCCTGATGAAGATGGCCCTGATATCAGTACTATACGCTTTTTGTCTTTACTTCCCGTTATCATATCCGCAATTTGAGCAATTTTCTTCTCATGCAGAGCCTCATTTATTTTTATTATTTCTCCGATGCAGCCCTTCTTTATCATATCATTCAGATATCCAACGTTTTCAACTTCAAGTATACGTATCCACCTTTGAAACTCTGAAAATATATTGAAGAGTTTCTGTTGCGGCTGAAATTCAGGAATTTTGTTCGGGTCTGTTTTTTCAGGATATCTGAGAATCAACCCCGGGGCGTAATACTCCAGGCTGAAAATTTTTACATATCCTGTATGAGGTGTCATATATCCATAGAAATAATCTTCGAACCCTCCACAATTATATATGGTAACGTAGGGCTTTTGCCTGTGCTCTACTGCACTGAGCCTATCCAACCTTCCGCTCTTTATAAATATTTCCTTTGCCTCTTCAATTGATAATTTACGCCTTTCAAAAGGTATACATGCGTCAACAATTTCTCTCATCCTTGTTTCAATTTTCTTAACTTCATCCTCTGTAAGAGTCGTGTCCCCCACGACCTCACAGTACATTCCCTTACTTATAGGATGGTTTATTACAACCTTTCTCTCAGGAAACAGATCATAAACAGCCTTAACCAGGATGAAGTATAAGCTTCTTCTATAAATTCTCATTCCATCACTGTTGGTAAGGTCAATAAATTGTACCGTACAGTCTTTATCCAGCTTGTAGTTTAACTCTTTTAAATCATTATCAACCTTTGCCGCTACAATTTGTGAAACAAAATCTTTATCAAAAGATTTAGATAATTCTAGCAGAGAAATTCCTACAGGATATTGTTCCACAACCCCGTTATGCTTAATAGTTACCTTTATTAAGTTATTGTTATCCTGTTTCAGCATACTTTCCCCCCTATTAATAACTGTTTTGCTTCCGCATATTTAATTTGAATCAACATACTTTCTGTTCCTTGCCTTACAGCCAGCTGCTTCCTGCCTTCTACCGGCTGCAATTATTTATACTCTGCTGACTGATTTACACTGTCAACTACTCTTTAATACACTTTTTCAATTTCCGTCTTTATTGTTTTACCTCTTTTCTGCTTATATCTTTTCTGTTTTGGATCTTTTCAACTTTTCTGATTTATATTTATCTTATTATACAATATAATTTTGTACAATATCATTGTAAAATTATATCATGGATACAGTTTCCTTGGCCTTTTCCTTGTGGTTTGACAGAGTTCATTCACAAAAGCCGCAGCATGGCACTGATTTACATGCAGATATTATATATTATGCCCTTCTTCCTGTTTTAGCAGCAAATATTTGGCAGGGTCAACATGGCAGTTATTATGAATGGAGCTGTTTTCTGTACACAATGAAGTGTTTTGGATAAGAAATATCCCCTCATGCAGAACTGTCAGTTATGTATGCAAGTATATTACACATATATTGCACCTTTATGCACCTGTTGCAATTGCATTGACCAGTCTTTTTAATACGATTTTCAATATTGCAGCAAAAGGTACTGCAAAGATCATGCCCAATATGCCAAAAAACTGTCCTCCTGCGAGAATAACAATAATAGTGGTTACAGGATGCAAGCCGACTCTTCCCTCTATAATTTTAGGTGAAATAAAGTTGTTATCAATCTGCTGAACAACCACAAACATCAGGACAGTCCACAGAGCTTTCGCAGGTGAATCTATCAAAGCTACCCCCACTGCAGGTATGGCTCCTATAAAAGGGCCAAAATAAGGTATAATATTTGCAATACCGCCTATAAGTCCCAGTACAAATGAATATTTTACATTCAGTATAATCAGTCCGATTGTTTCAATAACTCCTACAATAAATGCTGTCAATAGCTGGCCTTGTATAAAATTAGATATAACCCCGTTGATTTCTCTTCCTGTAGCAATCAAAACATTTCTCCATTTTCCCGGTATCAGGGAAAGAGCAGTATTTCTGAAAAAACTTGCATCTATTATCAAATAATATGCAATTACCATCGCCAATAGCAGATCAACAAATATTGATGCTGTACCTATCAGCACGCCAATGGCCTTCTTCAAAAACCCGCTGACATACATCTGTATTGTAGTGGCACCATTCCCGACTTCAGCAAAAATAATATTTTTTATATCTGAGGACCAGTCGCTGGACTGTATTGATGATGTGAGTCTTGTAAACATTTTTTGATAGTCCGACACAATTTCCGGCAAGGTATTTGCGAGCTCTTTTGCACTGTTTACGAATTCCGGAGCAATAAAAACCGTTATAACTGCCAGTATCATTACAAAACATGCATATATGCATATAACAGCCGTCTTCTTTTTTATATTCCTCTTTTCCAGTTTTGTAACGGCAGGATTAATCAAGTATGCGACAATAACAGCCATGAGAAAAGGTGAAATAATTTTGCCTATCTTTTTCCTGTAATAATATATAAATAAAATCATAATGGCTGCTAAAACGAATAATAATACATAAATGACTATTTTTCTTTTCCTGGCCATCCGGTTCCCCCTTGATTCTCTATGTTTACCCAAAAACCAGTAAAGACTGAACCTTCATCAGCCCAGTCTTTACCAAGGATTTGAGAGTTTCGCATTCATTTTGTTAAAAACAAGTTGGATTTTATCTGAATACATCAATCATATCTGCAATTAAATTACCGGATTTTCTCATCATAGCTCTTCCTGTCCGCATCATTTTTTTCCTAGTTCTGTTTTTCATTCCTCCGGGACTCATTACCATGCTGACTGATGCTCCAATAAGGCCTCCTATGATTAATCCTTTTGTGAAACCATTATTCATATTGTAATCAACACTCCTTTTTCAATATATATTTTTCACAAACAATTTGTGTTAAGTAAGCATTTTATCATTAAAAAACTTATTCCTGATTCCGCCGCCTGTGTTTGTTATTTCCTCTACTGCTTCATTATCAACAAGGATAATATCTTCTCCAAATTCAACTTTCCCGAACAGCGGCAGAATACTTCTACCATTAATTAAGTCATTAAACAAGCTGTCTGATAACTCAACCCCTTCAATCAGACCCGTTTCAGGATCAAACAAGATGTCTTTTACAACACCCATTTCCTTACCGGATCTGGAGAACACCCTTAATCCAGTCAAATTATTTTCATTTTTTAAAGCAAGCCTTTTTCCTGCTTCCTTCCATGAGATTGTGCAGTTATCATTCTGAATAATAACTGCGTCTTTTCCCAGTCTGATTACATCTTTTAAAAATAATACCTTCCGGCTGTTTACCAGACCGCTTTTCTCATATATAAAAGCCTCTACCGTTCTTGTCTCAAGATTAATAATTATATTCCTTATTAATCCAATTAATTTGCCATCATCAATACATATAATAGGAAGTCCGACAACCTCACTGTATTTGTTCAACTGTGTATTTCCTTTCCTGCAAATCATAAAAATATAACTTCGCTTGGAATTATTATTATTATTACTTCATTAAGGTAAAAAAATTCACTTTATGACGTTTGACTATAATTACATATTCATATAAAATTTATGTAAAAAAATAAAAATCGGGAGAAAAAGCAATGGACAATACGATTATAAACAGATTTGCAAATTTGGGAATTCATATACCTGAAATTTTGCTTCCTGCAGAAGACATAGATATGACTAAGTGGTCAGTTGTTGCATGTGATCAGTATACTTCGGAACTTAATTACTGGAATGAAGTAGAACGAATTGTAGGAGACAATCCTTCCACACTTCGGCTAATCTATCCAGAAATATTTCTTGAAGAAGAAGATCAGGAAAGCAGGATAAAGACTATAAATAATAAAATGAAAGAATATCTGGAAAGCCACATTTTGGATTCACAGGGGCAATGTTTTATATACCTTGAAAGAGAAACTTCATGCACCAACGTAAGAAAAGGCCTGATTCTTGCAGTAGACCTGGAGAAATATGACTATCACAAGGGCTCAAAATCGCTTATAAGGGCAACGGAAGGCACAGTGCTTGAACGTATTCCCCCGAGAGTAAAAATCAGGGAAAACGCCTCTATAGAATTACCACATATTATGTTGCTGATAGATGATTGCAACAAAACAGTTATTGAACCTTTGGCTGACAAGAAGGAACGTCTTGATAAAATATATGACTTTGATCTGATGCTGAATGGGGGTCATATAAGAGGCTACAGAATAAACGATGATGACACAATTATTTCCATACTTGAAGCTTTTGAGCAGCTTGCTTATTCCAAAGGCAATGATGACGTCCTCCTTTTTGCTGTTGGTGACGGGAATCATTCTCTCGCATCTGCAAAGGCTCATTGGGAAAACATTAAATCTACTCTGACTTTAGATGAAATAGCTTGTCATCCTGCCAGATTCGCGCTTGTAGAGGTGTGCAACGTACATGATGAGGGTATTGTATTTGAGCCTATTCACCGGGTTGTTTTCGGTATAGACTACAGTATACTTATGTCTTATATGCAGGAGTATTTTGAGGAATTGTCTGATGGCTCAAAGCTTGAAATAATTGAATTCACGGACACAAGCTCCATGGAAGACAATCTTAAAAGCATGAAAAGCAGCCCTGGCACCCATGTAATACCATTTGTCACATCAAACACGTATGGTGCAGTATTGGTAAAAAATCCTGTACATAACCTGGAAGTGGGTACTCTTCAATCTTTTCTTGATTCACTGACGTCAAGATATGCCGGTGTCAAGGTGGACTATATCCATGGTGAAGATGTAGTCATGCGTCTTGGCCGCATGGAAAACAATATAGGTTTCTTTCTGCCGTCCATGAACAAACACGACCTATTTAAAACAGTAAAAATGGAAGGTGCTCTCCCCCGCAAGACTTTCTCAATGGGAGAAGCCAACGAAAAAAGATATTATCTGGAATGCAGAAGAATAAGATGAGGCAAGGACTAAGACAGGGGCTAAGACAGGGGACGGTTCCTTGTCTTACTTATAGGCCATCTGAATAAGACAAAGTCTTAAAAGACATGGTTATGAATAAGAGACAGGGGACGGTTCCATGTCTGAACAGTCAGACATGGAACCGTCCCCTGTCTTTCTTTCTCTTATCTTTTTTAGAATCTTATCATTGTAGCTTTAAGCACACCGTTTATATTCCTGAGTAATTCCAGTACCTCTTCACTTACTTCTCCATCAACACTTACAAAAGCAACTGCCTTTTCACCTTTTCTGTTTCTGCTCCACTGCATTGCTGCTATATTTATTCCGCTAGCTCCAAGAATTGTGCCTATCTGACCGATTATACCGGGTTTATCAATGTTCTGTATAGCAATGATATACGGTGTAGGCTCAAAATCCAGCTTATAGCCGAAGAAATCTACAATTCTTATCTCTTCCTTTGCAAACACTGTGCCGGACACAGCCAGCTGCCTGGTTTTCGTTGTGAATTTCAAAGTTATGAGGTTTGTATACTTGTCAAGGTTGGAATTTGTGCTTTCAATAAGCTGTATACCCATATTTTTAAGCATAAGTTCAGCATTAACATAGTTGACTTTTTCCTTTATTATCGGATCAAGGAATCCTTTAAGAGCAGACAGTGTTATAACTTTTGTTTCTTTATCTGCCAGATCCCCGCTGTAAATAACTTCAATCTTCTGAACGGTATCCTTTTCAGTCTGATAGTATATCTTTCCCAGCATTTCGGCTATTTCAAGATATGGCTTAAGTTCAGAAAGATCAGTATGTTTCATTGGCGGCATATTTACAGCAGCAACCATTTTATCGTTCAGAGCATCAGCTACAAGCTCTGCTACACATGTACCGACATTGTAGTTGGCTTCCTTTGTTGACGCTCCAAGATGAGGTGTAATAATAACATTATCAAGCTCAAGAAGCGGATTTTTGTAGTTCTGTTCCTCAGGCTTTTTATCATAGCTTGGCTCCGGATCGAGCACATCAATGCCTGCTCCTGCCACACGGCCAGACTTTAGGGCATCGTACAGTGCTTTTTCATTCACCAGTCCACCCCTTGCAGCATTTACAATTCTCACACCCTCCTTGCACATTGCAAGTTCTTTCTCGCCTATCATCCCATAAGTCTCGGATGTCTTTGGAGTATGAATGGTGATCAGGTCTGATTTTCTCAGCAGCTCTTCAAGGGTCTCACACTTCTGAACTCCGTATTTCTTGAACTTCTCGTCAGCTATATATGGGTCATAGGCAATTACTTTCATATTGCAGCCTTTTAATTTTGTTGCGACGATAGAACCTATTCTGCCTAATCCTATAATACCGGCAACTTTGCCATCCAGTTCATTTCCGATAAACCTGTTCCTTCTGAAATCTCCTCTGCGGCCGGCAGCATTCGCCTGGGGTATGTTTCTGAAAACACAGAAAGCAAGACCTACAGCCAGCTCAGCAGCAGCCATTATATTACTTTCAGGTGTATTTACTACAATAATACCTTTTCTTGTACATGTCTCAACGTCAATATTATCGATACCATTTCCGGCACGACCTACAACTTTGAGGTTTTTTGCCTTCTCCAGCAATTCAGCGTTTACCTTTGTTACGCTTCTGACAATAATAGCATCATAATCTTCTATTATTTCAAGAAGTTCATCATGTGACAAGCCTAATTTCACGTCTACCTCAAAACCTGACTCTCTTAGATGGTTTATGCCTTCCTCTGCAATTCTCTCGGTAACTATTATTTTCAATGTTTAACCCTCCTAATGTTCAGTCTAAAACCACATCTAAAAATCTAGAAAAGAATACTGTCAATAACTTGCAGCAGCTCTTTTATTTCATCCACTGTGATGTCAGCCATATGGGCTATTCTGAATGTAACTTCCTTCAAATCACCATAACCGTTGGAAATCATATATCCGCGTTCACCGAGCTTCTTGTTCAGTTCAGCAACGCTTATATTTCTTGTATTCTTTACAGTTGTCAGAGTATTGGACGCATATTTTTCATCAGGGAAAAGTTCAAAATGCTCTTTTGCCCATGCTCTCACAATCTCAGCCATCTTACGGTGGCGTTCGAACCTGTTTTCCAAACCTTCTTCAAATATCTTATCCAGTTGGTAATCCAGAGCATACATATGAGAAAGTGAAGGTGTTGAAGGATACTGATGATCTTTCTTCTTGATATAGTTATATAATTCAAGAAGATCCAGGTACAATCCTCTGAATTCTACCTGTTTGGCAGCTTCTATAGCTTTCTCTGAGAAAGTGCATATTGCTAATCCTGGAGGAAGTCCAAGACATTTTTGACTGGAAGTTATGCATATATCTACACCTAACTTATCCACCTCAATTTTGGTTCCACCCAGAGAACTGACGGTGTCAAGGCAATATACAACTTCCGGATACTTCTTCATAACTTCAGCAATTTCTTCTACCGGATTCATAACTCCTGTAGATGTCTCATTATGTGTAATGCATACGAGGTCATATTTTCCAGTTGATAAAGCCTTATCCACCATTTCTGGTGTAGTTGGTTTACCAAGCTCAGAATCTATCTTATCTGCAGAAACACCGTTGCATACGGCCATTTTATACCATCTGTCACCAAAAGCACCAACTGAAAAAACAACTGCTCTCTTTCTTGTACACGAACGAATTGCACCCTCCATCAGACCGCTTCCTGAAGAAGTGGAAAGAAGAATCTGATGTTTCGTATACATTAACTTTTGCATTTTTTCGGAAATGCTTCTTTGCAAATTTGATGCATCCTTTGTACGATGTCCAATCATTGGATGTGACATCATTTGTAGTACGTCTTCCCTAACCTCTACCGGGCCCGGGATAAAAAGTTTTTTATGCATATAGTCAAGCCTCCTGAATTAAATAAATACACTTTGCACGCCCTATGTAATAGCCATTGGTTAATCTTTAATATAACTATCTTTGATTTTTAAAATAATTATAATTTATTATTTTACTTAAAAAAGGCCAAACCGACTAGTCCGTTTGACCTCCAAAAAACAAGCATTAAAGCACTAATATGTGCTTTCTTACAACTCTGTCCTTTTGCCTGAGAGATTGTGGCTTCATAACACCTTTTAATAAACTTACGCATCTTCAAATGATATGGTGTATATGCAAGCCTTGCCCCTTCGGCGCCAAACATTGGTCTCTCCAGAGGTCCGTCCTGATGAGGTCTCTTGGGACCTGAGAGTATAACTCCTTCGGTGCGTTTCACATTTTATGTGAAAACAACTCTCCCTCATCATTCATCCGACAATATTTAATTTACCAATTATTATAGATTTATCGTAAAAACATGTCAAGATTTATTTTATTTCATAGTTTCTCAGCAAATCTTCCAGTGTATCCCTTCTTCTTATAAGCACAGCTGTTCCGTTCTCCTTAATAAGAACTTCCGCCGGCCTTAGTCTGTTATTGTAGTTAGAGCTCATGGAATAACCGTATGCCCCGGCATCCATGACACCTATTATATCGCCTTCCTCTAATTGGGGTAAAAGTCTGTCTTTTGCAATTATGTCCCCGCTTTCACAAATATTTCCAACCACTGTTACTGTCTTATACTCTTTAGCTGTCGCAGATGCATTCTTGTAAACTTCTATATCATGATGGGAATCGTACATGGCAGGACGTATAAGTACATTAAATCCAATATCTGTACCCACAAAACATATTCCATTGTTTTGTTTTACAGAATAAACCGTTCCAAGAAGTACACCGCATTCTGCTACTATATAACGTCCCGGTTCAGTTTTGAAAAATACCTTTTTACCGTACTTATCAGTCCATTTGTCCATTATATCATCGAGTTTTTCACCGAGATACGCTAAGTCCAGCCTCTGCTGTCCTTCCTGCTTGCGATAAGGAATGCCAAAACCGCCTCCAAAGTCAATAAAGTCCAGGTCTTCAAACTGCTCTGCTATGCCAAGTATATATTTTGTACTTTCAATATATGATTCCGGCTCCATGAAAAGAGATCCTATATGCTGGTTTACACCGACAAGCTTTAAACTGTATTCTTTAAGTATGCTCTTGACCTCATCAATATATTCAGGATTTATGCCAAACTTTGTCTTTTTGCCGCCTGTTACTACTTTTTCATGGTGTCCTGCACCAATTCCGGGGTTAAAGCGAATAGCCACCTTTCCGCCAGGATTTAATCTTCCAAACTGCCTTAACTGTGAAAGAGAATCAACACTGGTGATAATCCCGCGCTCAATGGCAAATTTCATTTCCTCTTCTGATACATTGTTGGAAACATAGAATATTTCTTCCGGTTTGAAGCCGGCTTTCAGAAGCACATATATTTCTCCGGGTGACATGGCATCTGCATATAAACCCTCAGAATGTACTATCTTGAGAAGCTCAATGTTTGAATTGGCCTTTATCGAAAAGTTGGCCTTAAAGTTCGGATATGTAACCAGATCTGCCATTTCACGGCACCGTTGACGCAGTATCTTTTCATTATATACATATAGAGGGCTTCCATATTCCATTAATAACTCTTTAGGAGAAGTACTTCCATAAAAATTCGTATTTTCAGTAAAATAATTATTATTCATACACCACACCTCCACTTCCACTTACTAAACTTTAATATAACTCCGTTACGAATTGTCATATCAGCTTTATTTCTGCTCTTCTTTCAAAACATCTCTTTCTAAAATAAATAAACATTGAATAATTTTTTTACACTATAAAGCATGATAAGTGCTTTGTCAACAATTTTTCACCTTTTTTTACTATCTTTTTTACCTTTTCTTATCATTTCATAACACCCCATAATAAGGAGAAATACCCCAAACCATTTTTTCAGAGCATCACTTGAAAGTGATACGGCGAATCTTGACCCGATAAATGCGCCGAAAAGCCCTGCCCCTGCTATTGGCAGAGTCATTCTAAAATCAATACTTTTATTTTTGATGTGTATTATCAAAGCAATTATAGCCGTTGGTATAAAGAAAATAAGATTAACGCTTTGCGCAATATGCTGACCGGGTTTTACAAGCAATACAAGTGCCGGTATAAGTATGGTTCCTCCTCCTATTCCCATGCCACTTATAATGCCTGCAGCAACCCCTATTATATACAGAATCAATGCTACACCACCCACTTGTTAAAAAATCATTCTCAGAGCTGCTATTATCATAAACATTGCAAAAATTTTTCTAAGCAGATTTGTAGGGCATTTGTTTAATAGTTTGGCACCTATAAAGCCCCCGACCATACCTCCGATTATTACTTTTATTGTAATGCCCCAGTTTACAAAACCGTTTGAAATATAAAAAACAGCACTTACAATAGCCAATGGAAGAATGATGGCTATTGCGCTGGCGTGAGCTTTATGCTCTTCTGTATCAAGAAGCAGCACCATTGCCGGAACTACGATAGTTCCTCCTCCGGAACCAAAAAGTCCGTTTACCATTCCTGTAACAAGACCAATTATTATATATCTGAAATAATTTCTTTTATTTTTTCCCATATATCAACCGTCCGATTCTTTTATCTTCTTTTGTTCATATTTTTTAATATTTCCGCAGTAATATGCAGGTAAAAGAAAATAAAACAATATTCTTTTTTTTACTACCCAAAAGGTGTCAAGGCATGGTATTATAATAATAAGCGGTTACATTAGTTATTCTGCATAACCTTAACATATTTTAGACAAAGGTGGACTGGTCATTTTGAAAACAATGTTCAAGGTTGTAATTATTATTGCATTATCAGCAATTTTTGCATTTGGTCCATTAAATTCTTCCTGCGCATCTGCAAATAATGTTGAGTATTTCGTGTCTAAGTATGTTGTAAATATTAATATTGAAAATGATGGTTCAGCAGTCTTCGAAGAAAAAATAACATATGTCTTTAACGGCAGTTTTGATGGTGTCCTTAGAAGTATTAATACTTCAGGAACAGGCGGTATCCAGGAACAGGAAGTCTATATAGACAAGAATGGCAATCTTGAACAGCTTAAGCAGGAAAATTCCGGGAATCCTGGTACTTACTACTTTCAAATGGAGAATAACCTGGCAAAATTCGAATTACACGAACCAGTAAAAGATGACATAAAAACCTTTGTATTTAAATACAGGTTGGCTGATGCAATAACAAGGTACATTGATATTGCCGAGTTTAACAGAAGAATTATAGACCAAAGCTGGGAGATAGCTCTTAATAATATTGTTGCGGTAATTTCCATTCCGCAGGGTTCTTCTGCCAATAATATCAGTGTATTTGCCCACGGGCCGCTGACTGTGGAATCCAGAGTTGTTGATGACAGGAATGTTGAAATAACAGTACCTGTTATATCACCTGGAGATTATGTAGAAGCAAGAGTTCTCTTTCCACCTGAACTGGCACCTTATTCTACAAAATTTAAAGACAAATATGCACTGTCTGAAATTATGGAAACAGAAAAAAAGCTTGCGGCAGAAGCCAACATTAAGCGTGAAGAGGCAAGACGCCTGGTAAAAGAACATGAAGAGAAAAAACGCAGGCTTGAAAGTGAAAAGGAACTAAGAGTAAAAAAGCTGCAGCCTGTTGGACAAATAATAGCTGGAATAATGTTTCTTCTGTGGTTTTATATATTGTTAACTATATATTTTAGATATGACAGAAAATACAGGCATAGTTTTAAAGACAAGAATTTGACTGAACCACCCGGAAATTACACACCAGCAGAAATGAGCACGCTTATATGGGGAACGCTGCAACCCAGAGACCTAATAGCTACTGCACTGGATATGATAAGAAAAAAATGTCTTGTCATTAATTATAATAATGTAAGTAGTAAAAATACTTCAGATGAAGAAAATTCAAACAATTTTATAATTTCGCACAACAACCTAATTCCGATTGAACATCCCGGTCTCAAAGCGCATGAATCTTTCCTGATTGATTGGTTCCTGAATAAAATAGGCAATGGAGAATTGGTTACAACTGATGAAATAAATGAATATGTTAAAGACAAGAAAAATTCATATCAATTTAAGTCAGATTTTGAAAAGTGGAAAACTCTGGTGAGAGAAGAAGCAGTCTCTTTAAACTTTTTTGAAAAATCTATAAAACGCGGAAAATATTTAGGGTTAAACTCCGGAATTGTTTATATAGTTGCCGGAATACTTATTTCAACCCTTCTGTCTGTCTTTTCTTCCATAATACTTACTGTTATGGGAATAGTCTTGCTGGTTTACTCGGTCTTATTAAAAGAACGTTCTGTATATGGTAATGAACAGTGTGCCAAGTGGCTTGCATTTAAAAAATTTCTCAAGGAGTTCAGCACACTTGAAAGAGTTAAAATTCCTTCAATTGCACAGTGGGAACAATACTTTCCCTATGCCGTTTCTCTTGGAGTAGCTAAAGATGTGATGAAACAGTTTTCCGCTGTTTATAATGAACAGGATTTTAGCGACAGCAACCTGACGTATCTTTACGGTGTAAGGTATAACTATCTTATGCGCTTTTCAAGTATACTCAACAATACAATCCGTACAGTTGAAAATATCGTTGATACCCCGACAAATATCGCAAACTCTCCGGACTTATCTCATTTCGGTGCAGGCAACGATTTATAAAGGTTAAGTTAACCTGTTGTGCTGGCATATTGATAATGGAACTGTTTTTCTGCCAACACAACAGGTTAGTTTACTAAATTTAGTTATAAAATTAGAAAGGAAAATACTTCTTTAGTTCTTCATCTGTAACAACTGCTCCATATTCTGACAGCTCAAAGGCTTCCGCATATTTTACCTTTTCACCCTGTTCCTTTCCATATACTTCTAGAAGCTCCTGCCTGCAAGTATTTGCACAATTAGTACCCCAGCTCTCTACCTTAGCTCTAAGCCATTTTATTCTGTCATCATCTGATGAAGGTACTTTGTCCAGTTCATTGTCCACCCACGGAAGCCATTCATAGAATTGGGATTTATGACAGTTCAACATCTGAACCTTTTTATCCAGTACATCGTCTATGCTTAATGCTATATTGGGTGAAAACGGGTATGGCTTCTTAAAGTTGTCAAACATATAAAGTATTATCGGTTGGTATCTGATACATTCTACTGACGGGCAGATGTTGGGAACCATAACAAGATAGGAACTATCCTGTACAAGAATGCTTGTGCGGCGATGGTCGGGATGATAATCATTGGGTCTGTGGGTAAAAATCAAATCAGGCTTATAACGGCGTATAAGGGCGATAATCTTTTCCCTCATCTCAATAGTTTCTTCCAGCTTGCCGTCATCAGCATCCAGGATCTCATACTCTATACCCGCTGTCTTTGCGACCTGCGCTGCCTCAGAAGCACGTGTTTTTGCAAGTTCGTCTCCTTTTAGACTATAATGCCCGGCATTTCCGTTTGTTACAGAAACAAATTTCACAGCATGTCCGTTATTGGCAAATTTGACTGCTGTACCCCCCATAACAATGTCACAATCATCAGGATGAGCTCCGATTGCAAGTACTCTTAGTTTTTTTTCAAGCATATTATTACCTCACTTAATATTTATATTATTTATTTTATTAATATTAAATTACATAATTTCCCTAGCATATTCTAATTCAAAATTTCTATATATTCAAGGCCAGATATACTATCACGATTTGAAATAAAAAAATGAAAGGAATTCCATATACGAAATACCAATGCCTCGTCTTGTGCCTGAAAAGCATCAAGCCCGAATATATTCCCGGACATCCACCTATTAAGGCAAACCAGAAAAATACCCTTTCAGGTATCCGCCAAAGTGATCTTTTTGCTTTATATTTGTCAATTCCAACAACTATAAAGGCAGCAAGATTTATTATAAGGAAAATGCCTAGGATAGTCCGCATTAATATCTCCACCTCTTTAAAATGCTAAAATTCTCAGAAAAACAGATGGTATCAATATTATTTGATACTTTTAACATAAATATAATAAAATAACGGAAAAATTCAGATTATACTTTAGCCTTCCCCAATTATTAATGTAAAAAAAACAGCCGGGTTTATTTTACCCGGCTATCTTGCTTCTGGTATGAGAAGTTTTTGATCTACATGAATGCGATTAGGATCATCTATATTATTTGCTTCCATTATAAGCGTATATTTATTGGGATCATTATAAAACTTCATGCTTATTTTCTGTAGGGTGTCCCCTTTCTTTACAGTGTAGTAAACAGGGTCTTCCCCTTCATTCCCGGCATTTTCTCCATTTTCAGAACCGTTTTCTGAAGGCGTTTGTTCTTCCCCTTCTTCTGATTCATCCCCTTCGGATTGCTCACCATTGTAGTTATCGCCACTGTCATCATTTATGCCGGATGTATTATCGCTGCCTGAAGGCAGTATTTTATCACCTGTAAGGCTTTTACCGAGTACCCCGTCAAGGAGCTTATATGCACCGAAAGCAACTCCTGCAAACAGCAAAATGGATACAAGTACGGAGGTAACCTTCCTGACAGCTCTGTTCCTGTATGACTTTCTCATATTATTATCAATGGAGGATGGAATATAATCATCTTCAAATTCCTCATCATCTTCATACTCCATGCCGCTTTCAACACCCTCCACCTTTACAACCATTACTGTTATATCGCCTGATGCATCTTTTTTTAATGCCTCTTTTGCCAACATGCTGCATATTGTACCATTTTCATTTTTTGGAGTAAAAGCTTCACAGAGTGTGTCATCATTAATGGCATCCGCAGTACCGTTGGTAATGAGTAAAAACATGTCTCCCGGTTCAATGGAAACAACTTCCGTCTTTTTGGCCTCCATTTTGCTTTCGTCATTAGCCGCCGCAAGATGGCTTATTAACTCTTCTGCCTGTTCCTTTGATATTATTCCTGCCTTGAGAAGCCTGTCCGCCTTTCTGTAATCAATAGGCAATTGCTTTATTGTTCCGCCACGCAGAAAATAAACCCTGCTTTTGCCTGTGCTTACAATTGCAGCTTTTCCCTGATGAATAACCAAACCGGCAAATGCTGTCTTTACATTCTTTTCCTCAGTGTTGCCCACGGTCAGGCTATGTATAAGATTGTCGGTTTCGTTAACACATTCTTTCAGCTTTTCAAGTCTTAAATTAATATCCTTTGCTGTTCCCCGCAAATTCTCCTGATATTTTTTAAGTTCTTTGATAATTGATATAGACAAGTTCTTATCAGATGAGTCTCCAATCATACCACTGCTTACTGCAAAAACGAACCCGGAACCACTGCACTCAATTTGCGCATGCACACTTTCAGTGTCAATATCGTCCAGAAACCTGCCGTTCATATAAAATGCTTCTTTGCAACTGCCAGATGTTCTTCTTCTGTATACCTTTACAGAAGCGTTAACTTTTGTAAGAATATCCATAGAAACTCTCCTTTAATATGGAAGTTTTCAGCTAAAATGCTGTGCAGCAAAATTTGATATAATCTCCTACAGATTCCATATTTACTACAATTACATATTATCACAAAAACAGAGAGCCTTCAACAAAAAACGGCATTTCCAGACTTATTTCCTGGCAAATACAGAAGCATTAGGAATACATTTTTGAGACCATATATTGTACAAAACGTACCGGCAAAAACCTTTTTAAAAACACAATAACCTTATAACCTGTTCCTACAGTTACGCGTATGGGAGGATTTTTTCTTTTTGCAATCTTCAGAACTGCCTTTGCAACTACTTCAGGACCGGGACCGCTTGTCTCATCCTTTATCATTTTTTCAACAGATTTCTTAAATGTGTCAAAGTATACCGAATTTTCATCAGAACCTTTTACATACTGCCTGCTTTGTGTAAATCCAGTTTTTGTATCACCAGGTTCTACTACAGAAACTTTTATTCCAAACGGTCTTGTCTCAATTCTCAATGCCTCGGACAACGCTTCAACAGCGTACTTGCTGGCACTGTACATAGCCTGGAACGGAATGGAAAATTGTGCAGCCACCGAACTTATATTTATTATAAGTCCTCCCCCGTTCTTGCGCATTATAGGTACAACGTGCCTGCACATGCGATGAACTCCGAAGAAATTGGTATTAAATTGTTCAAGCGCCTCTTCTGTAGATGTATCCTCTATTGACCCGGCTATGCCGAATCCTGCATTATTTACAAGTATGTCTATTCTTCCTTCTTTTTGATAAACATAGCTCACCGCTTTTTCCACCGATTCTTCATCGCAAACATCCAATCGTATCATTTTAATAAAACCGGAGCTGTTTTTTGATTTTTCCAATTGCACTTCATCTTCCTGCAACGCTTTTTTCCTTGTAGTTCCATATACCCTGTACCCCTCATCCATGAAAGCCCTGGCTATTTCCCTGCCAATACCGGAAGAAGCCCCGGTAACAAAAACTACATCACCATGAATTTTTCCCATATGTATTACCTCACAATGTTTATTTTTGCTACATTTGACATCATTCATCTATATTATAATTATATATATTTAGTATACATATTTGCAATCTGGCATGAATAATAAAAATAATGGACAAAATTATGTTCTAAATTTATAATATATGATAAAATAGCCTTATCCTTTTTAAGGTAAGGATATATACACTTCCATATAGGTGCCTGGGCGTGTAGTAAATCCGATCATGCAATCTTGCAGTAACCATATGCGCTGACTGCAAAAACTTTTAGAAGGGGAGAATAGAGTAATGGATATCTTTGAAAAGTGCTTCAATTATACTGATGCTAAGGAAGTGATGAAAGCTGGCATTTATCCATATTTCCACGCTCTGGAAAGTGGTCAGGACACTGAAGTAATTATTAATGGAAAAAGGACAATAATGATTGGTTCAAACAATTATCTCGGTCTTACTTCAGACCCCAGAGTAATCAATGCTGCCAGAGAGGCTTTGGATAAATATGGCACAGGATGTTCCGGTTCAAGGTATTTAAACGGTACTCTTGACCTGCATGTAAAGCTTGAGGAACGTCTTGCATCATTCCTTCAGAAAGAAGCAGCCCTAACTTTCAGCACAGGTTTTCAGACAAACCTTGGCATTATTTCATCAATTGCAGGGAGAAACGATTACATAATTTGTGACAGTGCGAATCATGCCAGTATCATTGACGGTTGCAGACTGAGTTTTGCAAAAATAGTTAAATATGAGCATAACGATATGGAGGACCTTGAGCGTATTCTTAGCAATATTTCCGATAAGCATGGGAAACTGATCGTTACTGACGGTGTATTCAGCATGGAAGGCGATATATGCAATCTTCCTGAAATTATAAGATTGGCGAAAAAATATGGTGCCCGCGTTATGGTTGACGACGCTCACGGCCTTGGCGTTATGGGTGAACACGGAAGAGGTACTGGTGAATATTTCGGTTTGCAGGATCAAGTTGACATCATAATGTGTACTTTCAGTAAATCTCTTGCAAGTCTTGGAGGTTGTGTTGCTGCAAGTGAGGACGTCATACATTATATAAAGCATAATTCCAGGCCGTTTATTTTTAGTGCATCTATTCCTCCTGCAAATGCTGCTGCTGCGCTTGAAGCAATAAATATCCTCGAAGCAGAACCCGAGCGTGTTAAAAGACTTTGGGATAATGCCGATTATATGCGCGAGGGATTTAGAAAGCTGGGCATTCCCATAGGAAATTCAGTAACACCTATCATTCCTGTAATGACATGGGAAAATGAAAGAACCTTTATAATAACAAAAAGGCTTCTTGAAGAAGGTGTATATGTAAATCCTGTAATCGCACCTGCTGTCAAACCAGGACAATGCCTGCTCAGAACAAGTTATACAGCAACACATACAAAAGAACAGCTTGATTATGCTTTGGATGTATTCAAAAAGGTGTTCAGCGAATTCTAGAAGAATTCAGGGAATTGATACAAAACCGAATATTGAAACAAAAATTAAAGCCTCCTTTCGGAGGCTTTTTTAGATGAAGTTGAAATTGCTACCCCTTTATTCCCTGTGTCTTCTATAATAAATTGGGTATAATGAATTATATAAAATTAACTTGTTGTGCCCGGCACAACAAGTTAATTAAATCTAGCTTATGGAGTTGACACGACAATATGAATGAAGACATCATAAAACTGCCAAAAGAAGTACATCACATAATTCAAACCTTGAATACAAACGGATTTGAAGCATATGCCGTAGGAGGCTGCATAAGGGATAGCCTGCTGGGGAAGAATCCTACAGACTGGGACATTACAACAAACGCAAAGCCGGATCAAATAAAAAGTCTTTTCCCAAAAACCATTGATACAGGACTTAAGCACGGTACTGTTACCGTGGTAATGGATGGTAACCGCTATGAAGTGACAACATACAGAGTGGACGGAAAGTATGAAGACCACCGAAAACCCTCCAATGTTGAATTTACGGGATCCCTTTTGCAAGACCTTGAGAGAAGGGATTTTACCATGAACGCAATAGCTTATCATCCGTCTGAAGGTATTGTTGACCCTTTTGACGGAGTTGGAGATATTCTGGCCGGAACCATAAAGTGCGTTGGAAATCCTGATGACCGGTTGGCTGAAGATGCCTTGAGAATGATGAGAGCTGTTCGTTTTTCGGCACAGCTTGATTTTTCAATAGATAAAAACACTTTTGAAGCTATTAAAAGAAATAGCTCGCTGATTCGCAATATAAGCTGGGAAAGAATCAGGGACGAAATGACGTCTCTGCTTATATCGGATTTCCCTATGCGGTTTATTACTCTTAGAGACAGCCACCTTCTGCAGTATATCTTGCCTGAGTTTGAAATATGCTTTCAAACTCCCCAGAATAATCCTCATCATGTATATAATGTAGCGGTTCATACACTTCACTCAATAGTTAATGTTAAACAAGACAGGATTTTAAGGTGGGTAATGCTTCTACACGATATTGGAAAGCCTCTGACCAGGACAACTGATGATGAAGGTATAGACCATTTTTATGGCCATGCTGAGAAAAGTGTCCGGCTTGCAGATATTATTCTGAAAAGGTTAAGGTTTGACAATAAGAGCATTGATAAAATTGAAAGGCTTATTTTGCACCATGACAGGAACATAACGCCTTCTTTCAAATCTGTCAGAAAAGCCGTGGCCGCTGTGGGCACAGATTTATTTGAAGACCTGCTGGAAGTCAAAAAAGCAGATGCAAAAGCTCACAACCCTAAATATATTGATGAGAATATGGAAAACCTTGACTGCATATTTGATACTTATAAAAAGATATTGGAAAGCCGCCAATGTGTAAGTTTGAGTGACCTTGCAATAAACGGACATGATCTGGAAGCCCTGGGCATACATCCGGGAAAAAGGATTGGTGAGATTCTAAGCAAATTACTTGAAATTGTCCTAGACAATCCCCAGTATAATACCCGTGAAAAGCTTCTTGATGAAGCAAAAAAACTAAAATAATACATATTATTGCTTATTGGCGTTTTCATTTATCTGAAGCTTAAGTATGCTTACTATTGCCCTGGCAATAAGAGCGTACACAATCGCAGCAATGATTGTAGCCGGTTCCATCACTGCACTGGTCTCAATTCCTCCATTAACAACAGTTCTGAATATGCCTGAAAATGGAGCCGTTAGAATGCCGGTTACAGAATATATAAAGATGACTACACCGTTTTTGGGGTTTGCACCCAAAAGCTTGAACAAAAACCGAAAAGCCAGTAGTCCTTCAATAATACTTAAAATAAGATATACACTTCCCCTGGCCTTAATAAACCAATTTGGATATTTTTCTGCTTTCTCCATATTTTTTCTCCTTTATTTCTCTCCTTTGTGTTTTGCCTTTATCTTTATTCCTTTATCTCATTTTTTTTAACCAGTTCTTTAATTTTTATAAACATTATCTCTTAAATCATTATCTATTAAGTTAATCTTTTATTTTTTAAACTTGTTTACAAAAACTTATTCATTTAAACTAACTTATTTATTTAAACTTATTTTTAGGCTATATCCTGCTATTATTATTTCTCAATTATAACTATTTATAATGCAATGGGAAAACTTTACAACCAAGAGAAGCACTCACCACTATTAAAACAATATGTAAAACAACATGGATAAAAATATGGATTACAGCTAGTTTCATGCTTAAGAGCTAACAATAATATGCTCTTGAGCTCTCAGCAATGCTATCACATTAACCTGGTACAATAATTTAATGTACAAAAAATCAAATGGCCTCAATGGTAAGATGACTTTTTGCCAGTATTTCCATGTATAACATTTAGCAAAAGCAATTATCTAAAATAATCAGCTAAAAAGAGAAAACAGATTGGAAATGAGTTCTGTATGTTCTGCAAAGATTTTCAGGCCAATAAACAGAAGAATAATCCCACCGGCCAGCTCGGCATTGCTTTTTAGCATCGGAAGGCACTTTTTCCCGAGTAATACCCCGATAAAGCATAAAATAAGAGTAATAATACCAATTACTATGACAGATTCAAAGATCCCTACGTTCAGAAAAGCAAAGCTTACGCCTACAGCCAGGGCATCAATGCTTGTAGCAATGGCAAGCAAAAACAGAGTTTTGTTGTCTATCCTGCTAGTTTTTGCTTCCTCCGTTACACACCCTTCTTTTCTTGATTTTATTCCTTCATATATCATTTTACCGCCAATAAAACCGAGTAACAGCAATGCGACCCAGTGGTCATATGCCGTTACATAATCCTGAAACTTTACGCATAACAGCCATCCTATAAGAGGCATTACTGCCTGGGCAATTCCAAAGTATGCGCCAACCTTTAATGCATCCTTTATCTTAACTTCTTTAAGCAGCATTCCGTTAGTTATTGAAACTGCAAATGCATCCATGGCAAGCCCGACTGCAGTAAGTAATATTGTTGTAAAATTCAATACAAGTCCTCCTTCACGTCTTATCTGGTAAAGACCCGGCTTATATGAGCATTCCCAGTCCGCTGATAATAAAATAGATTGAAAAGCCTGAGATAAAGAAACCCAGCAAAATCATCAACCAGCGGTATACCGTATCGTTTATAAGCTTTTTGCCACTTGCAAATGCGGCAGCAACAATGCTATACCAAACAAAGTCTGAAAGAATATGTCCAAAATAAAAAAATACAACCCCTGTCAATCCCATAGTATATGCTCGCCGGATTGACTCCATTCCTGTAGAAGCCCACCAAATAAAAAAATATGGATTCGAAATGCTTACAATTATACCTGCAAGCACAAGATTATTTCCTATAACATTTCCCTTTTGCTGGCTATTTATTGAGACAGTGTTTTTAATTCCTGATTTTACCATACCATAGCCTGTCCATCCCAGAAATGCTCCTCCGAAAACACCTATTAATCCGGAAACAACAGGATTGGCAAAGAAATCCTTAAGCCCAAATGCCATTGTAATAACCAAAATCAGTTCAAGTATGGCATGTCCCAATACTGTAAGAGGTCCTGCCACAAAACCTTTTTTTATACTTCCGTCAATGGTAACTCCAAGCATCGGTCCCGGCATCATCGCTCCTGAAAAACCTATAAGAAACGCATTTATGAAACTTATGAAAATTCCCCACAACACCAATATAATATCCCCTTCCGTACTTCCGTAGCACAAAATAATGTTTATAAAAGTTTCTATAGTATTTTATTTTATAATATTAATTTAATAAAAGTTTTATTATTATTTTATCCTATTCTATAGGCATTTCAATAATAGATTCAAGTAAGTCACAAACTAATGGATTATAAACTAAAGCTTCACTTAACTTGTTGTGCCGGTATACCGATAACAGGAGTTCAGAGCTTAAGAGCTGATAAAAACAGCTCTTAAGCTCTCCACAATACTATCTCATTACCTGGCACAACAAGTTGCTTTAACACTTATCTGAGCCTTTGAGGTACATAATCAGGCAGCTTTTTATCGATAAACTTTATATCAAGTCTCGCAAAGCGCTGCAAGCCATTTTCAAGCCTTATATCAGGCCATCCGTCACCTATTAACGGCATTGCATAATTAATAAAGTCGTCGGTGACATCTATGCCGTCACTGCTTATCCAGTTTTTAGGCAAATACCTTACAGAATTTGCTACAACTCCAAGAGGCACTTTGTCATAAACTGCTTTGTACTGGCTGCCCGGTGCTCTCAAAATTGTTGCCATGAAACCTGTTCCTTCCTCAATTCCAATTTTTACCGCCTTTCTTCCAACTTCATAGGCTTCTTCTATATCCACTTTTGAAGCAAAAATTGAAACAGAACGTTGCAGCACTCCCGGAACCTGCCCGGTAGCCTGGCCTCTTGCTTTAAGTCCGACGCTGTTAAGATAATTTGTAACAACCTGAGCTGCAGTTGTCTTGCTTGCGCCATATTCAATGTGTCCAAAGCCATCATGTGCTTCTCCAAGACTGCCTACATCAAAACCCTCGTTTACAACAACAATACAGCGTCCGGAACGCTGGAGCTCCCTGTTTACATTTTCCGCAAGAGTCTCAAGGTTGTGATTTGTTTCAGCCATATAAAGCTGAAGAGGCATTTCTCTCTGCGGGTCGGCAAGCCTTGATGCGGCGGTTATAAAACCTGATTTTCTCCCCATGGCCTGGAAAACAGAAACACATTCAGAAACGTTCATACCACGGTTTTCCTCATTTACATTCTGTATCAGATATGCCCAATATCTGGCTGCGCTCCCGTAACCGGGTGTATGGTCAATTATCGTAAATTCTTCATCTCCCACATCATTGTCAATAGTTTTCGGTACACCCGTTACAACCAGGTCATACCCCTCTTCTTTGGCAAGCTTCGAAACTTTGTTGGCAGTATCCATGGAATCATTGCCGCCTATGTAGAAGAAGTATCCTATATCATGCGCTCTGAATACATCAATAATTCTATGAAAATCTTCTTGCTGATCCTCTTTCAATTTATATCTGCATGTACCAATTGAACCGGCTGCAGGAGTATACCTGAGCAACTCTATCTCACTTCGCGGCTGAATGGTCAAATCAATCAATTCTTCAAAAAGTACACCTTCAATCCCATGCCATGCTGCATATATCTTTGAGATATGATCAGGATACGAAAGGCAGGCATCTATTACACCCTGCAGTGATGCATTTATTACCGGAGACGGGCCCCCTGACTGAGCAACCAATACATTCCTTCCCATCTTAAACTCCCTCCTTAAAGATGTAAATCTCTGATTACTTATTATACAATTTTTATTTAATACTTTTATAGTCATACAATTTTTATCTGTTTTTTCATAAAAGCAATTGCCATGGAGTGTTTAAAGCACACTGACTGCCATGCTGCGTCTTTTGCCGTTTGTTTGCTTCACGAGCAGGCAATTGTGCAAAATAATCAAACTTCGCTTTAATATTAGTTTTTAATGTTTAATTTTTGTATTTAATTTTTATTTATGATTTTTAAATATTAATTTGCCAGTATTTCATCAATTTGTCTTAACTCGTCCTGGCTAAATTCTAAATTGTTCAGCGCAGCTACATTTTCCTCTATCTGTCTTACGTTGCTTGCCCCAATCAGAGCCGATGTGACCCGTCCGCCCCGCAGTACCCACGCCAGAGCCATCTGTGCCAGGCTTTGGCCGCGTTCCTCTGCAATCTTGTTTAGTCTTCTTACCTTTGCCACAACTTCCTCTGTTACCTGTTCTGCTTTTAGGAATCCGTGCTGACTTGCTGCCCGGGAATTAGCAGGTATGCCGCTCAAATATTTATTAGTCAGTAATCCCTGTGCAAGTGGACAAAATGCAATCGTTCCAATGCCTTCTTCTTCGAGAACATCCTGAAGCCCGTCTTCAATCCATCTGTTAAACATTGAATAAGATGGCTGGTGTATCAGACATGGTGTACCCAGCTGTCTCAGTATTGCTGCGGCCTTTCTTGTCTGATTCACATCATAGGATGAAATTCCAACATACAATGCCTTTCCCTGCCGGACAACCAAATCGAGGGCAGCCATAGTTTCTTCCAGAGGTGTTTCAGGATCCGGCCTGTGGGAATAGAAGATGTCCACATAGTCCAAACCCATACGTTTAAGACTTTGATCCAGGCTTGCAATCAAATACTTCTTTGAACCCCATTCACCATAGGGACCTGGCCACATATAATAACCTGCCTTGGTGGATATAACCATTTCATCGCGATATCCTTTAAAATCCAGTTTGAGAATTTTGCCGAAATTTTCTTCTGCCGAGCCTGGTGGTGGTCCGTAATTATTAGCCAGATCAAAATGAGTTATTCCAAGGTCAAAAGCCCGTCTTATCATTGCCCGGCCATTTTCGAAAACATCAACGCCACCGAAATTATGCCATAATCCTAAAGATATTGCAGGAAGTTTAAGACCGCTTCTTCCGCACCGGTTGTATTTCATTACCGAATATCTGTTGCTGTCAGGTACATACATCTGATTCTCACCCCATCATCAAAATAATATTAGTAATAGTACTAAATCTTTAAATAAATCTATAAAATTAACCTTTAAAATGCTAAAGCTTTAAAATACTAATGTCTTAATAATACCAAAGCTCTAAAATGATTTAATTTTTCCGTCTAAAAAACTTAGTATGTAATTATAACATTATACAATATTTGCTTATCCAAATACAGTCTAATTATTTCTTTACAGGTACATATGTGAATATTTTTATTTCTTTTGCAGAATATAAAACTGCAAAACATCAATTTTCAAAATCTATAACATGAGGTGTAATTATATGGCAAATCTTTCTCAAAAAGAAACTTTACTTCTGCAAGATCAAAAGAAACATGAGGAAATGTGCATTAAAAAGTATAACAACTACGCCAGTCAGGCAAAAGACCCACAGCTGAAGCAATTATTTACAAACCTTGCCCAGCAGGAACAGAAGCATTTAGATACCATTAATCAAATAATGAGCGGACAAACGCCAAATATGAATCAACAACAGCAAGCCGATCAAACTCAGCAAGGCCAGCAAAATATGGCTAATCAAAATATGCAAAATCAGGCTTTGGGTCAGAGTGGTTTAACAAATCAATGCGATGCTAACCTATGCAATGATATGCTGATGACAGAGAAATATGTCTCTGGGACTTATGACACTGCAATCTTTGAGTTCAAAGATGCCAATATAAGACAGGTACTTAACCATATTCAGAAAGAAGAGCAGCAGCATGGAGAGAATATCTTCAACTATATGCAAAGCAAAGGAATGTACAATCCCCAATAAGGACTAAATCAAACATATAAAAGACAGCGGAAAAGCTAGATAATAGCTTTTCCGCCCATTGCCCTTTTCACAGTTTATTGACTTCCAGTGAGGCATTAGATCTTTTCAATTTTTCAATATAGTATTCCTTTTTCTTTAGCAATACATTGACATACAAGCTTTCCAACAAACACATCTCCTCTACTCTATTCGACATAATCTCACCATTGACATGCTCCGCAAAAGCAACAGTAAGAAAAACAATATCTCAAATCTTCGCAAGAGGAGACACAGGATAATTTGTCATACAATATTTTTATTACGATGGTTATATATAAGCACAATATGTATTTTCATTTTTTATGTTGTATTTTGAAAAAATTAACACAGATATTTTCATTTACTTTTCTAGTTTGCCCATCAGTTCAAACTATGATATAATTTTCTAGTGTTTAAGTGAAACAGCAAACTAATAATAAGTTGCCAGTGAACATAATATCTTAAAATAAACATATTATCTTAACAGGAAATATCTGCAGATATTGCATCAATATGATTTATATCTATATGATTTTTGATTATCTGGAATGAAAATTCTAAAGTGTATGGGAAGACTTGCTTTTTTCCCACCTGGCAAAAAAATAAAAATTAAATAATATAATATACTATTAAGAAAGGAAGTGATTTTTTGAATGTACTTACAGATAAGCTGAAAGAAGTAATGTTAGCAGTTCTACCTATTACAATACTCGTACTAATATTGAATTTCACCATCACTCCACTAGAAGGCTACCTGTTAGCCAGATTTCTTATTGGTGCGTTGCTGATTATTCTGGGGTTGTCAATATTTTTATTTGGAGTAGATATTGGTGTTACCCCTGTCGGTACGTTAATGGGATCAAGCATTGCCAAAACCAATAAGATGTGGATTGTAATTGTTGCCGGATTAATACTTGGTTTTTTTATTTCAATTGCAGAACCGGATTTGCATATTCTTGCCGGGCAGGTAGATTCTGTTACATCCGGCCTTATTTCAAAATTAAGTATTGTTTTGGTAGTGTCCGTTGGCATTGCGGTTATGGTATCCTTAGGTTTGGCAAGAATAGTAATTAGTTTTCCTCTGTACAAGTTCCTGACAATATCATATTTAATCATTTTTGCTATGGCTATATTTACATCGCCTCATTTTTTAGCTATATCTTTTGATGCATCAGGCGCAACCACAGGAGCAATGACTGTTCCCTTTATTTTAGCTCTTTCATTAGGAGTTTCATCGCTGAAAAAGGACAGTAAAGCTTCTGAAAAGGATAGCTTTGGTCTGGTTGGAATTGCTTCTGCCGGTGCAATTATGGCGGTTATGGTAATGAGTATAATCTCAGAATCCGATAGGATTACCGGAAGTCTTGAATATGATTTATATGAATCAACTTCAATTTTTGCTCCGTTTATACGTAATTTGCCAACTATAGTAAGTGAAGCTTTTTTGGCATTGCTTCCATTACTTGTTACTTTTATTGTCTTTCAGATAATATCGTTTAAATTGAAAAAAAAGCCCTTTCGAAAAATTTTAAAAGGACTTTTATATACTTTTATTGGTTTGGTATTGTTTTTATTAGGCGTTAATTCAGGCTTTATGGATGTAGGCAGTGTAGTCGGATATAAGCTTGCATCTTTGGAAAATAAATCTATTGTTGTAATTATAGGCTTTATTTTAGGTTTAGTAACCGTACTTGCTGAACCTGCAGTCTATGTATTAACCCACCAGATTGAAGATGTTACCAGCGGATATGTAAAAAGAAGTGTTGTTATGGTTGCACTTTCTATTGGTATCGGTTTTTCAGTTGCTTTGTCAATATTAAGAATATTAATACCTGGAATTCAATTGTGGCATTATCTTCTGCCAGGGTATATAATATCAATATTAATGACATATTTTGTTCCAAAGCTATTTGTGGGAATTGCATTTGACTCAGGCGGTGTTGCCTCCGGTCCTATGACCGCAACTTTTATACTTGCTTTTGCACAAGGTGCTGCTGAGGCAATAGAAGGAGCAAATGTCCTGATAGACGGTTTTGGAATAATTGCGATGGTTGCTTTAACGCCATTGATTACTTTACAAATTTTAGGGCTTATTTTCAAAGCAAAATCCAGAAAAGGAGGCCTGGACACAGATGCAAGCAAATCCTTGCAATCAGGAATGTCACAATAAAAAGGAACTTGAGTTGATTTATACAGTTGTAAATTTCGGAATGGGAAGTAAAATTACCAAATTTGCCAAGCATAATGGGATATTGGGAGGAACAATTTTCTTAGGCAAAGGAACTGTAAGAAACCGCATTCTGGAGTTTTTCGATTTAACTGATATCAGAAAAGAAATTGTTATAATGATCTCCGAGAAACAAACAGCTTATGATGTCCTTGAAAAGCTTAATAAGGAGTTTCATTTTAATAAACCAAATCACGGTATAGCTTTTAGTTTTCCCGTATTAAAATTAGTGGGAGCAAGATATCTAAAATGCGATGAAACTGACAGCAATATTAATGATATTGAGGAAAGCAGAGGTGCAGAAAATAAAATGTATAATGCCATATTTACAATTGTTGATAAAGGTAAGGCTGAGTCTGTAATAGAAACTGCAACAAAAGCCGGATCTACAGGTGGCACTATCATCAATGCAAGAGGTTCGGGTATTCATGAAACGCAAAAGCTGTTTGCCATGGAAATTGAACCTGAAAAGGAAGTTGTTTTAATATTGGCTAAGAAAGAGTCTACTGACGCAATAGTTTCTTCCATCAGAAGGGATCTTCAGATTGATAAACCAGGCAACGGCATAATATTTATTCAAGAAGTAAACAAAGCTTACGGTTTATATTAGTACTTCAGAGGCAATAGCAAGGGTACTTCAAAGGTAACAGCAAGGTTCTTCCCTTGACCGGAAGAACCTTGCTTTGCAATTATGTTCAATAATTATCAGGTAAATTTATGACTGATTACTGTAGTATAACTTTGCTTGCCATTATTATCGGTGCACTTTGGTTGCTGTTGTCAAATCTATCGAATACATACACTTCTACACTCTTTGTCTTCTTATTGCAGCCATTAGTATGTGGTTATCCAAAATCTCTTGCTGCCTGTCATCATACCACCCTATTAATGGTTCTCTGTTGGTTCTCTGTCCGGGATTGGACCATATCCCCAGAGCCCTGGTGTAAGCAGTGTTTCTTTGATACCGCCGAACATGTCATCTCGCCTGCCATAGATATTTCTTATATTTGCAATCATGTATGATGACAATTCAGGATTCCAATTTGAAAAATAGAATACACCTATGTCATATGGTTGATTGTCTTCAGTTGCCATTAGAGTATATATATCTGTTTCAGAATGATCGCAATAGTTAAGATCGGCTATTGTGCATATTCCAGCTTCTGTATTGTCTTCTTCTTTATATAGCAATTTTATATAGCAGTAAACTCCTCCGGTGATAAGTCTATAATTTGTATATTTCTCAAGGATATCTAATTTCACCGGAGGAGCTTCACCTCGAACTTAATGCGCAGCCTGTTGTTTTTGCGTTAACTATATATGTTTACTTGCCAAGATAGTATGTCAGTATTCTGTACAGAATTACCGCCATTTCGGCTCTGTTTGTATTTCCTTTAGGATTTATGTATCCGCCGGAACCCTTGATTATGCCTTCTTTCACAAATAATGCAAGTGTTTCCTTCGCGTATGAGGCAATTTCTCCTTTATCTGCAAACTTATCCAGTTCACTTAAATCTGCTTCTTCAAAGCCCTCACCCAACATATCAAGCATTCTGTAGATTATTACTATCATGTCTTCCCTGGTGATCTTGTCTTTAGGTCCAAATCTTCCGTCTCCATAACCTTTTATCAATCCCAGTGCTTTTGCTATGCCTGCTTCTTTATAGAAGAAGTCTTTTTCACTTACATCATCGAAGTTATCATCAAACTCTGCCTTAAGTCCAAATGCATTGACCAGCAGTTTGACAAATT
>DUMB01000060.1 GCA_012840085.1 Clostridiaceae bacterium | reverse complement strand
TTAGGAGGCTCATTGTCAAGAGGACCGTGGAATAAATGCGGAAATCTGGTATATTCTTCACTTTTCAATGTCCAATAAACCTAACTACTCCCATATTGCTTTTTTCATAAGTTATTTAACACTACCATGCCAAAGCCTATCAATCATCAATCGGTCTCCTGGCGTACCATTTTAGCGCCCGCATGAAATATTCTTCTTGCAGTTCTTTTTGCTTACTTGTACATGATTTTACATATGTGTAAATTAATATAAATATTAACATTAACTATATTTACAATGGTATCATTAGACTATTTAAATATCAATATTTATTTTCATTACGATTTTTTGCCCGTTCTGTTGTTATAAAAAAACCTGTGGCTTAGGCCACAGGCTATTATAAATCAGGATTATTTGCCTATTTATACTTCTCGTAGGTTCTGAGAACTATTAACACAGCCTGCTCCCTGGTAGTGGTTCCTTTCGGGTCCATATACCCGTTGCTACCCTTGATTAGACCGTTTTTGCTCATGAACTTTACCGATTCCAGCGCCCAGGAGGAAATCTGATTCTCATCCAGGAATTTTTCTGCACCTTCAGTACTGAAATCGGCATTTGGATTAATTGCCTTGACCGCACGGTACATCATTGTCGCCACCTGCTCCCTGTTTGTCAATTCCTTGGGCGCAAACTTGCCATCACCAACACCCTTTACTATACCCAGCTCATATGCCTTGTATATTTCAGGGTTCTTGGTATCACTGAAAACAGTGACATCCGAATACTTCGCTTCACCAACGATTTCTTCATACATCTTCATAATAACTTCACATAGCTCTTCTCTCGTAATAGGGGCATTCATCTTGTCTCTGATCTTATCAGTTATGAGGCCATACTCTGCAGCCTTGTCAAGCTCTTCAACAGCCCACTTGCTGGCGCCCTCATATTTATATGCCTCAATGGCTGTAGAAGCAATATTTGAGTAAGCAGAGTAAACAGGGTCTGCAGCTATGCCATTTCCGTATTCATCATAACCTGCAATTGAATAATAACCAAATCTGACGCGGAAATAATAAACATTTGCTTTAATATCAATATCCTCACCCAAACCCATATCCAATGGATACAAATTCAATGTCGACCCAGTGGTGAAGTGGGCACCGCCAGTCATTTCCCAGCCGCCATCCCCTACTTTGTATTCAGCTTCAAAGAACAAGTTTGAACCATCCTCCTGAGCTGCTTCATGCAGCGCCTTCACAGATTCCGGCACCTGCATATCCAGCTGAAAATACGGATATCCGTCCTCTTCTTCTTTTATTTCCACAGTCAGGTTCTGTGGGGCCTCAACGGTTTTCACAGTGGAAGATTCAGCATATGCCATTGATGTGACAACCATTATCAAGAAAAGTACTATTGCGGCAATCCTTTTTATCATTATACTCTACTCCTTTTTTGACTTTTTATATATATATTACCATGCAACCACCGGAATAAAGTTTTTAAAAATCTCATTTATGTTTCGAAAAGTGACGATTTTATTTACCACCATATATCGAGTAGGAGGTAGGTGATTAATTCACCTACCGACCTCTCACACCACCTAGCCTACGGTCCCGTACTAGGCGGTTCCCAAGTTTACGCCGTTACGGTTTTGTAGTAATCCCAGAAAAATGTG
>DUMB01000059.1 GCA_012840085.1 Clostridiaceae bacterium | reverse complement strand
CAACGTTTGATGGTATAATGGACATGAGACCTAAACGCTCCTTTCTGGGAGGTAATTGTTTGTGGTAATTTCCATTATACCAGAAGCGTTTCAGGTCTCATTTTTATTATTAAGTTAACAGAACAAATCAATCTTCGAGGAGGGTAAAGATGATTACCAAAAAAAATATAGTCTTAGGAATCCTTATGCTTATATTATTAGCAACCACTATTTTTGCTAGTTGTGGAGGAAAATGTATGCGTCCTGAAAAAATATTAAGTAACTTTTCAAAGCTAATCGAAAATGGCAAGCTTGATAATCTTAGTTTAACGATTTACTATATTGACCCGTTAGTTCTTACTCGTGCCCCCTTAAGCGTTGATGATTTAATTAACTTCAGCAGCGTTAGAAAAATTGTCATTGACGATATTGATGTGGAGAAACACATTGATTTATTAAAACAAATAACCAATACCAATCTGAAACCAGTAAAAAATAAATCTCGTATAGATGCTCGGCTTTACTATTTTTTTGAAACGGAGAAGCAAGGTAAGATACTTGATGTTGCTATGTGGGGCGATGATGCAAGTATATTTGTTAATGGCATTGAGGTTGAAGAAAATGATATTTTTTACACTGTTGTGAAGCCATTCCTGTCTGAAGATGAACTCAAAGATTTAGAAGGGTACTTAGTTAAGGTAGATTAGGGATGGGCGGCAGATTTTGATGATCCTAATTTTCAAACAATTTACTGTGTAGGAGGTATATTTTTCCGGGAGCAATTTTAATCGTTATTTACTATATTATATGTGCATTATTTGCACCGCAAATGTAATCAAAGAGGATATTTAACGCCATATGCGGTACATCATAATTGATATCCAATTATAGAAACGTCAATTAAAGTTTTTCCTTATTAAGGCATTTGATGAATAAAGTATTATAAGGAACAAGAGAGTTTTTACGGATATGGGGACCGAAAATTCATTAACAACATTCAGGACGTAGGAGTTCTCACTTTTGTAATATATAAAGAAAAGTTATTTTAAGAAATATTAATGGAAATCGGGCTTACAGGCATGTGAATCTATGTCTGAGATAGATTTTACCATGTTTTCGCAGTACTAGGCTTAACAGCATGGATTAAAGGCGCAATTGGATGAGTTGTTAAAAAAACTGATAGTGTTGAGCGAAGACTGCTACACCAGCTAAAGGTACTCTCCTGGTGATGCAGGAGAAGGCGTAAGAAATAATGCAGGTGCAGTAATTAACCCTAATCGTATGGTTGTTATATATCTTCGGGAGGAAAAAACGATTAGTAAAAAAGTTATTTTAATTGTAATAATAGTTATTGGAATTGTTTTAATTTTTGTAGCTGTAAGAAATGGGTTACTACTAAGAAAAGGTGGTTTGTATATGAATCTTAAAATTGGTAAGGATTTGTATATTACTGTAGCGGATAGCGAAATAATTGATGCAGATTGTTTGTCTAAAGTAGCTGATGGTACTTATGATTCAGTATTTGCACTTTGGGATATCAAAGAGTTACCGAAGTTAATACAGTATTTGAAAGAAAATGACTTATTAATTGAACCAGGTAAATATGTTATCAATCAAGCATGGTCATTTGAAAAAGTTAAGGAGATATTAAGATTTAAAAAACGATAATGCCCAAAGAATTGAGGATTATTATATAATACTATTAGCCTTGATGGAGCCAGGTGCTCTGTCAAGGCAATTTCTTTTTCGGTAAATAAAGTTCTGCCAATCTTAATCTTCAAGCCATGTCTGAAATTCATCCAGCGTAATGCCGCCCTTTATACATAATTCCCTTTTCTCTCTTGCCTTTTCTGCCCATGCGTAAAAAGCTTCCTTTGTGATTTTCCCATATTTTATCCATGCAAAGCGTTTCTTGTAAGCTTTGCTATATGCCTTTAAAACCGGGCTTTCTGCCTTCTTTTTCTCCCATAGGCGAAGTGCCCCCATTTCCTTACAGGTACGTCCGGTACTGTCGAAAGGCCTGTCACAGTATTCAGTGTTGATGTGTCCGGTCAAGGCAAAGTATTTATTACAGTGCTTGCAGACACGGAAGCGCATCTCCCGTTTGATACATTCGCGCACAAAGAAATCAATGATATCATAAATACTTTTCGGATATAGAACTTCTGTAAAGGTATTTTTGTCAACCGATTCAAAGCTCATAGAGAGAGTCTGAAATTCAAAAATCCCCGGGCTGTCCGGCCTTCTGTCTCTCTTGGGGTTATAGTAATCTGCCATTTTCTTTTGTATGGGTTCGTCGGGAGAAAGGATATCCAGCACATGGTTCCATAAAGCCATAAGCTGCCGTTGTATGATGGAAATGTTCATGGGTATGTGGGTAAGCTGCTTGCGGGGAAGTAAATCCAGAACATTCTGAAAGTCTTGTTTTTCGGCCTGTTCTAATCTTTCCAGCCATTCCAAACGTAAAAATTCGAAATAGACATGCACTTTTGAAAGAGTGTTTAAATCGTCCTTTATTTCCTCCACCAGTTTCATGTCTTTACTGGAATACAGGCTGTAGAGGTTTTCTCCCATACGTTTGAAGAAGTCCTCATAAGACCAGATGTCTAAATATAACATATCCATCAGGCTTTGCGAAAACGCAAAGCTCTTTTTGATAGTCTTCTGACCGTTACTGTATTCAAAATACTCTTTTCCATCGGATATATACAATTTAAAGGTGTACGCCATTTTTGCACCTCAACATAGATTATCGACTACGCTTAAATCTATTATACATAAGTGTTGACAAAAAAGCAAGTATGGAATACAATTCCAATATAGACTATAAATATAATAAATAATAATAGTCTATGCACAAATTCGGAAAGGAGGTTTTTTAACAACTGAATAACATATTCCGGTGAAAGATACAAACGTCTTGCTAACAGCTACGCCAAGATCCCGCAAGGGGGAGCGAGCCAGCCATTAGGCTGATACCTGCAAGACCGGGCAAAGCAGCTGGTGACGGCAGCTTGCCCGCCAAACGGCGGGAAATACGTGGCGGATTCTGCGGTGCAGGATCAAGGCACAGGTGAAGGACAGCCGGGATATGTACAGAAAAAAAAGACCGTAAATCTACTGCAATAGACTTACGGTCAGGTAAAAAAGAAAATTTACGTTATCACCAGTATAGCGAAGGAATGGCTAAAAAGCAACACCCGGTTTGGATACGAAAAATATATGAAAATTGATAGAGCCATGAATAGTGATTTTGAAATGGAGCATTAATTTTATTCCAGAAAGGGCATCCATGCAAGCACGCTGGAGAGGGAGAGCATCAGCGTCTACGTAGCAGCGCTGGAGCCATGGCCCTGCCCTGACGGGCGGGCCAATCCCCGCTCCGGCTGTCGTGGATAAAGGGGAGCTTTCGCAGTCGTCGGGAGTGTACGTAACTACCCTTTCAGGGTAGGCCAGCATATTGTTTGTATAGACGGCTGGCTTTCGCCGCCTATACAAACAGCTGGTCGGAGGGATACCCCCGAACCCCCAAAGGCGCCCCCAGCCCCTAAAGGGGAGCAAAAGAAAGGATGAGCGTATGAGTAAAGAAAAAATGTTTGCCATGCGGATGAGCCAGACGGATTATGACCGCATCCAGCATAAAGCTAAACAGGTGGGAATGAGCATGACCAGCTTTATTACCGCATCCGCTTTAGACAAAAACATCGTTGTTGTGGATGGATTAGACAGAGTGATTGCCGAACTGAAAGCCATTTGCAAGAACCTTAACCAATTAACTATCCTTTGCAATATGGGTAGAATTAATTGCCTTGACCTATCAGAAATCAAATCCTCTTTCGGCATGATATTTGATTATTTATACGACCGGATGGACAGGGGTTGATGCCGTGGCTATCATATACGCAGTCCGGGAACGGACACAGAGCAAGACCGCCATGCGCAAGGTGATAGAATATGTAATGCAAAATAAAAAGACCATATATGAGGATGAAAACGGTCAAAAGTACAAGTTGCTGTCCGGACAAAACTGCTGTGGCGACACCGCTTTTAAAGAATTCATGACCACCAAGAGACAGTATAGGAAGGAAAAAGGCGTCTACTTCTACCAATACATCCAGTCTTTTAAACCTGACATTGGTGTAACACCTCAGGTAATCCACCAAATGGGAGTAGAACTTGCAAAATACTTTAAAGGGTATGAAGTACAGATTGCTACCCACATTGACCGTGATCATTGGCATAACCACCTTATAGTCAATTCGGTAAGCTGCGAAACGGGACTAAAATTACAATTCAATGAAAAGAACCTGGAGCAGCTTCGTACCCTGTCGGATAAGATCTGCGTTGCACACGGTCTGGAAGTCCTGCCACCCTATCAAAAACCAAAGCAAAAGCCAATGAGCGCGAGAGAGTACCGCGCTGCGGTAAGGGGCGGCAGCTACAAATTCAAGCTGATGAATGCCATCGACCAGGCCATGTCAAAGAGCCGCACACGGGAAGACTTTATTGCCTGCATGAAACAAATTGGCTATCAAGTCAAATGGATACCCCACCATAAATATATCACCTACACCACTCCGGAGGGTAAGAAATGCAGGGACAATAAGATCCATGAAACCAAGTATTTAAAAACTGAAATGGAGGAATACTTCAATGCCAAACTTAGAGGAATTAAAACAGCGCAACAGGCCGGAAAGCCTGACCGCAGAACATACGGAACAAACAATCACACTGCCTTACCTGCCGCTGGTCAGCGCCATACCCACCGACCAGTGGAACATGATGCTGGAAAGCCAGACCGCAGCCATCCGGCAATTGCAGGAATTAGCGATGCAAATCTCCACCCTGCCTACCGTGGAAGATGTAAACATGATGATGAAGAACTACTATCAAGACATCTACGGCAGGCAGACAGAACACCTATCGGATACCATTCGGAAAGAGCATCAGCGGATAACCAGTACAGTGACTACGAATATGGACAGGATGACGGATACGGTTATTCGGGCACTGATTCACACACTGGAGCGCTGTGAAGAAAAGCTCCGGCACAGGGACATGTCACCGCTGAAAATCAAAGCCAAATGGGCAGGAATCGGAGCATTGACTTCGACGATATTGTGGCTGTCGCTAAAGCTGTTGACAATATTGTAAACCCCTATAACACAAAAGAGGAACGGGAAAAGAAAAAGAAATACGTCCCCAAGGGCGGCCACAAAAAGCAGAAAAAGAAACAACGCCATAACCATGACTTAAGCCTGTAAAGGAGGTCTTCAATGAGTACTGAAAACGAAGTATTTAAGCCTGAAAGCCAAACTACCATTGACGGTAAGATATATCTGATTTGCCGGCATTTCATTAGCAAAAGGAATATTAAAGATGCTATGTTTACAGTTGTAAAAAATGATGCCAGGAGGGTTTTTCCGGACGTTTCAAAAGCCAAAACAAAATATTAAACCTCATTGGATTTTATATCAGAAAAATGGTACAATATCCCTGTAGAAGTTGCAGGGGTGCTGTTGTTTCAAAAAGGAGGCATAACGAATGGAACAACAAACCTTTTACAATGCAGCTATCTATTGCAGATTATCAAAGGACGACGATTTGCACGGCGAAAGCTCAAGTATATCGACACAGAAAAACTTATTAACCAAATATGTAACCGACAACAACTGGCGTGTGGTTGGCTACTATGTTGATGACGGTATATCCGGCACAACCTTTGAGCGCAGCGGCTTCAAACGGATGCTGGAAGATATTGAAGAAGGAAAAATCAATATGGTGGTCACAAAAGACCTATCACGCTTGGGCAGGGATTACCTCAAAACCGGATATTACATCGAGGTATACTTTCCTGAAAACAACGTCCGTTACATTGCGGTTAATGACGGCATTGACACTATCAAGAACGACAACGACATTGCACCCTTTAAAAACATCCTGAACGAAATGTATGCCAAAGACATCAGCAGAAAGATAAAATCGGCATACAAAATCAAAATGGCAAGGGGCGACCATCAGGGAGCATATCCACCGTTCGGATACAAGAAGCATCCCGAAATTAAGGGCAGGATACTCATTGACGAGGAAAGCTCGCAAACTGTAAAACTGATATTCGACCTTGCAAAACAGGGTTTGGGTGCAAGCAGGATAAGAAACGTCCTGATAGAGCAAAAACGCCTGACTCCGGCAGCATATCTGCATAAGAAGAACCCTGCGTATTATGCCAAACTATTTGCCAATGCAGAAGAATACACATATTACGCATGGACAAACGGAGCTGTCGAACGAATACTTGACAATGAAATCTATATAGGCAATATGATACACTACAAGGAAATATCGGTATCATACAAAACCAAGAAAAGGCAGAACCAGCCAAGGGATAAATGGACAAGAGTAGAGAACACCCATGAGCCTATCATAGACCGTGAAACGTGGGAACTGGTGCAGGAACGATTCAAGCACAGGGGCAAGCTGGCAAGAACCAATCCGCCCAATATATTTGCAAGGATAGTGCGCTGTGCCGATTGCGGCAAAGCAATGTGGTTGACACCCCGGCAGAAAACCCCTAAAACAGGCGAAAAAACCGAAAGACGGTATTTTCAATGCGTGACCAATCGTGAATATGGAAAGCTCAAATGTACCATGCACAACGCAAGCTACAAAACAGTTTATACCCTGCTGTTAAACGGCATCCGGCAATATGCAAGACTTGCGGTTGAAGAATCCGACCAACTGCTGTCAATGCTGACAGAAGAGGAGAACAAACAAAAACAGAAGGAATATGAACTGGCGGAAAAAGAGTACAGTACCGGAGAAGCCAGGCTGGCAGAGCTTGAAATATTGCTGCAAAGGCTGTTTGAGGAAAATGTAGCAGGACGCCTGAATGATGCAAATTACACAACCATGTTTGCCAGGTATCAGAAGGAGCAGGAACAGCTGATTGTTAGGGTACAGGAACTGAAAAGAAAGTTATCCGTAATGAATGAGATCATTGGCAACTGCAAGAAATGGATTGACTTGATAGCAAAATACAAGGATTTGCAAGAGCTTGATGCACCGATCATCAACGAGCTTTGCGAAAAAATCCTTATTCACGAGCCGGAGAAGATAAACGGCAAGCGAACACAGAAGATTGAAATATTCTACCGTTTTGTAGGGAATATTCCTCAAACATGCGAAAATATTAACGGTTAAAAATCAAAATATATACAATAAGCAACAGTGACGGCTGTGAATTGGCACAAATATATGTGTCAATTCACACCGTATTATAGTCCTGGAATTGGAAGGTTTATTAGTGAGGATAGTTATGAGTATATGGATTATACTGACCCATTAAGTTTAAATTTGTATACTTATTGTTATAATAATCCTATCACTATGATTGACCCAAGTGGACATGCACCTGATTGGTTAGAAAATATTTGGGCACGGGCAAAACTTAACGCAATCACACGTTTACAATATCCTTGGGTTTTTGCAGCTAATGTTAATTGGACTACAATGAAGATAATTAATGATAGAATAAATAATTCTATATCTAAAGTTGAGAATAATAAATCATTCATTAATAATGCAGGAAAAGAATTTGGAGTCCCTGCAAAAATTATTGGAAGTATAATACTAAAAGAGCAGTATACACAATCAATACCTGATGAGATTGCAATTGCAGACGGATTAATTAGAGGAGCGACACATTCAGTAGGCTTGGGTGCTATTTTCCCAAGTACTGCTAGGGAAGCGTGGAATAGCGTAAATCCTGATGAAGCAGCTAATCTACCTAGTTCCAATGTTGATTTGCAAAATAAGTTGTATTTGGATAACAATTTTAATATTAGAACAATTGCTGTTGTATTAGTTCATTATGCAAAACAAATCTATGGTAATAACATTGATATATCTAGTCTAACAATAGAACAATGGAAAGTAGTTGTTTGGAGATATAATGCCACAGATAAAAATAAGGCTGATAACTATTCAGATAAAGTTTATGAATATTTAGACTCAGTAGATGAATTGTTAGATTAATGGAGGTGACATAGTTGTATAAGAGACTTTTTATAGTAATTATTTGTATGATGGCTTTTTGTTCATGTTCTAATAAAAACATAACTAGTAAACCGTTGAATAAGAATCAAATATCAGCTAAACAGATAGTAGAAGGTGTTGAACCGTTTATTAACGAAGTGTTTGCAGACAAGAAGTATCATATCGGTAAGATATTTATGAAACTTAACAAGATGCATAAAGGTGATGTAATACTTACATATGCTGAGGACGTTGAAAAGGGAGAACCTAATGTATATGAAGCGAAAATTGACACAAAGAAAGGACAGATAGATTATATTAAAAAGTTAGGGAGAAACAGTAAGATAAATCCTGGGAAAATTGGCTTCAGTGATTGGAAAGTTGATAGTACAGATGCTTTAAAAATTACAACTAGTCTGTTCGAGGATTTAGAGGATTTTCAATATGATAGCATTACAATTCAATCTAATAATATGTATAAAGAAAAACATGAGATTTGGATAGTTGAACTTTATAGCAGTACGCAGAAAAAAAAATATTGGAGTGAGATTGACCCAGTAACTGGTGCAGTATATGATTCGGGTGTTAGTCAATAGATATGCTTTAGACAGCAATATAAGTGTAGTACCATTCAACCTTAATGGAGTAATACTCTGTTAAGGTTTTCTTTTTGCCTTGTGTTAAGAACAGTTAGGGGACGGCAGACTGTCCGAAAACGCGGTTGTTTACAGGATTAAATGGCTCTATTTCATATTTTGTGTAAACTCCAAATTTGGTGTAATAAATAATTCTATTATGGGCGGGTTAGCCATTATAAGGCTTAACCCGCTTAACTACAATTTAACACAAAAACGGTAGTCGGTCAAGGGCGGCGCAGCCGTTCATATACCCTTGACCGGGTAACGGTTTTGTGTTACCCCTCCAATCGGCCTGCGAAAAATACTTCCAACTGAGAATGAATAATGCCCCAATCCTTGCGCTTTCCAGTCCATTTTTTTGTGATATCCATCATGGCTAAATACAGCATTTTCAGCAAACTGTCATCTGGGGGAAAGACAGGGGGACGGTTCTGTTGTCTTGGTAGCTAACAGAAGAATATGGTATGTTATTATTGAAGTGAAAGATTCAAAAAAGGTTATGTGTATTTCTTTAAATAAGGCAGCTTCGGCTGTCTTTTTTGTGTGTTTTGAATTAGCTGAAGGCAAAGATTATATAATGTTTTTTTTGAAAAGTATATATAAATTATTAAAATATGTATTAACAAATATAAAATATATGTATATAATATAATTGAAAAATATGGCTCTGTTAACTTAGTATGAAAGAAATGAGACCTGCAAGGCTTCTGGTAGGTTTAAAGAGAAAAAACCTACAAATGGAAGCTACAAAATGTAAGATAACATGGAAAAAAGGAAAGTGCAAGGCCTT
>DUMB01000058.1 GCA_012840085.1 Clostridiaceae bacterium | reverse complement strand
TACAACCCGGCAATTAACAAAGGGACACAGGTATTGATCCGGGCTTATGGCCGGCAGCATAGTATGGTCAGTTGATACCAGGGGAGTTGTCCAGAAAAAAACTCCACAACAACTTGACACTGTCTACGTTATATAAAATCTTGACAAAAGTACTTTATGTTTGCTATTATATAAAAGTCAAAGAAAGAAGAAGTTATCCACTTCTCACCTTACGGATTTATCCAGTAAGGTTAATAATGGGTTAGTATTATGTACGTTATACCTGTATAGTAGAGTGGATTGTTTCTTCAATCCACTTTTTTGTATAATAAGTGGAAAATGCAGAGAAATTAAATCTTAATGAGTGTAATTTAAAGAATGTATTTAGAATTAATTTTAAAGCTTGCGCAGAGGTTTTGAACTTCTTGCAAATATAATTCGGAGGTGTTTTATTATTAGCAATAGAAATGAATTAATGATTAATGAGGGGATCAGGGATAAAGAGGTACGCCTAATTGACACTGATGGTACTATGTTGGGTATTTTCCCTATTAAGGAAGCTCAAAAAATAGCCAATTCAAAGAATCTGGATCTTGTAAAAATTGCGCCACAAGCTGTTCCGCCAGTTTGTAAGATAATGGATTATGGTAAGTATATGTTTGAACTTTCCAAAAGGGAAAAGGAAGCCAGGAAAAATCAGAAGGTAATTAGTGTCAAGGAGATAAGGCTTAAGCCGACTACTGAAGAACATGATTTTAATTTTAAAGTAAGGAATGCAGTGAAATTTTTAAAAGACGGAGACAAGGTTAAGGTTAGTATAAGGTTTAGTGGGAGGCAGTTGAATTATACCTCATTAGGAAAGGAAGTTCTTGACAGATTTGCGGAAGCTTTAAAGGATGTAGGAAATGTTGAAAAAAAGCCAAAGCTTGAAGGTAGAAGTATGGTTATGGTATTAAATCCAAAGCAGTAATATTCAAATAAGGAGGAAGAAATTTATGCCTAAAGTTAAGACACACAGCTCATCAAAAAAGAGATTTAAGGTGACTGCTAACGGTAAGGTTAAAATGAGTCACGCCTTCCGCAGCCATAGACTTATATCGAAATCGAAAAAGGCGAAGAAAAAACATAGGCTTGGCGCTTATGCATCATCTGCAAATGAAGCAACTGTGAAAGCGCTTATCCCATATAAGTAAAAAGGAGGATAACAGTTATGGCAAGAGTTAAAGGTGGGGTAAGAACCCGTGCAAGACATAAAAAAGTACTTAAGCTTGCAAAAGGCTACTTCGGTGGAAAGAGTAAGCTTTTCAGAATAGCAAAGCAAGCTGTTATGAAGTCCGGAGTTTATGCATATAGAGATAGAAGAGCAAAGAAAAGAGATTTCAGGAAATTGTGGATTACAAGAATTAATGCTGCAGCAAGGATTAACGGACTTTCATACAGCAAGTTTATGAGTGGTCTCAAGAAGTCAGGCATAAATCTGAACAGAAAAGTTCTGGCAGATATGGCTGTAAATGATGCAGAAGCATTTGCACAGCTTGTGGACCAGGTTAAGAAAGTTATATAATATTCATTAACAGTTAAAATGAATGACAGATTTCAACAAAAGGGGCTCAGAAGGAGCCCTTTTATCGTATCCTGGAGGGAATAATTTGTTACAGAGAATAACCAGCAGCAAAAACAATATTATAAAGGAAATAAAATCATTAAAGCTAAGGAAATACAGGGAAGAGCTCGGCCTGTTTTTTATTGAAGGCCTCAGGATGGCGGAAGAAGCGATAAAGGAAAATGCACGTATAGTGCGTGTCCTGATGTCTGACAAATTTGCGGGAGGAGAAGCGGCTGACAGCATAGTAAAATGGTCGGAAAAAAACGGTTGCCAGGCTATAGTTGTACCGGACAGCCTGTTTGAGGAACTCAGCGATACCAAGACTCCTCAGGGAATATTAATGGTAGCTGAAACAAAGTTTTATGAAATTGATAAAATCCTGGGAGACACAAACTACCTTCTGGTACTGGATTCAGTTCAGGACCCGGGAAATCTCGGTACAATAATAAGGACAGCCGATGCCGCCGGATTTACGGGTATTATTATTTCAAAAGGATGTGTTGATGCTTACAGTCCTAAAGTATTGCGATCTACTATGGGTTCAATATTCCGCATGCCTCTCTGCTTTACAGACAGCCTGGAAAAGGTGCTGGAAAAAATAAAGCTTAAAGGCATAAGGATATACGCTTCCCATCTAAGTGCAGAAGAAAGCTGCTACGAGATAAATATGACAAATAATATAGCAATAATAATAGGAAATGAGGCAAATGGCATAAGCGATGAAATACTGCCATATGCCGATAAGCTGATAAAAATTCCTATGTATGGCCGGACGGAATCACTGAATGCCTCTATTGCTGCAGGAATCCTAATGTTTGAGTGTGTCAGGCAAAGAATAGCCAATGGCTTGCCCTGAAAATTGACATATCCTGAACTGTAAATATAAATTATATTTCAGAATTAATTGCATTTCAGAATACATTTTCAAGTGCAAGAGCTTCCTTTTCAGGAATGTGTTGTACCATCTGTTTCAGCAGGGACAGTTCAGCCAGGGCAAGCTTTTTTTCTCTTTCCTCAATATAAGATGATACTCTTGTCAACGATTCATCAATATTATCAATTTCATTGTGGTCAATCAGTACAGACCACTTGCTTTTTGTATCTGACCAAAGACTCTCTAAAGTTGAAACAATTTCCTCGGCCTTATGCCAGTCATTATTTCTTGTATTTTCTTCAATATTCTCAATATGATTTATAATTTTTTGTGAAGACGATTTCAGGTAGTTGTGAACAAACATACTTGAAACTACTATAATTATCAATATGGCTGCTATTAAAATGACAGCCTTTACCCATACCTTCAATTTAATGCTCCTTTCTGCTCTTTTGTTGGTAATATAGGTTACCTGAGGTATCAAGGCTAGCAAACAAAACATCATCGAAATTGTGTATATCGAACTTTGACAACTCGGACCTTAACCAATCCCTGTCAAGTCCTGCTTTCTTCAAATTCATATCATTTACCTCACCGTCTATAATAAGGGTTAACGGAAGGCCTTCGTATTTTGTCTCTACTTTTAGATCTTCAGGGCATAAAGGCCTTTTTTGTGATTTTGGAATAATACTAAGCTGACCGTTGGTTTCAAGTATGGCATATTCAACGTCCGCTATATTTGGTACGTTTTTTATTCTTAGCTGTTCCAGGAGATCGGTTAAAGTATACATTTCTCTCCGTATTTCGTCTTCTTTGATTTTGCCGTTTTCTATTAAAATAGCAGGTTTACCGCATATAATAGCTCTTGCTTTTGTACTTTTTAAAGAAATAACTGAAATTGCTATCTGAGCCATTAAAAGTGTTAATATGGGAATAATTCCGTTTATCAGCGGGATCCCTGTATTTTGCATAGGTACTGCAGCCAATTCTGATATAAGTATAGCCACGACCAGCTCAAAAGGTTGCAATTGGCCTATTTGCCGTTTGCCCATTACTCTCATTACTATAACTACAAGCGTATATAATATCAGCGTTCTTGCAAAAACTACTAACACTGTATCATCCTTTCAAATAAATTTTTCGTGGGATAATCTTATTTTGTCGTATTAAGATTAAGTTATGCACCTACAGATTTTCAAAGCATGCAGGCGGCATCATTTTGAATTTTTAATTAAACAACATTGTGAATAGTATTGACAAAAATGTAAATGATATAAACGGAATAATTAAATAAAAGGGAGGATGAACATGGCACTAACCAAAAAAGAACTTATACTCATTGATGACAACATCAAAATGGCAGAAAACTCAGTCAAGTTTATGCAAGGTTGCGCACAAATAGCAACAGACCCGCAAATTAAAGGGCTGTGCCAGCAAATGGCAAAGGAACATCAGGATGGCATTCAGATGCTGATGAAACATATTAACTCAGCTTCAATGCATTAAGGAGGGATAATTATGACAAGCATAGGTGACAAGGAAATATTAAACGTACTTCTTGACCAGCATAAGCTTTGTGCATCATCTCTTACAAACCTCATACTTGAAAGTTCAAACCAAAACCTGAGAAATGATGCTACCAGCTTGCTTACAAAGACATTTCAACATCAAAAACAGATTTTTGACCTGATGACACAGAAAGGCTGGTATCAGACACAAACAGCAAGCCCTCAGGAAGTTGGAAAGGTACAGCAGGAATTAAATAAAACACAGACTACAATGGGAATGTAGTATTTGCCTTTAAAGAAAGGCCTGAATAATGGAGGACAAAAATGAAAAATAGAAAATGTAAAAATACAAAATCCAATGTTAATGTGGAAATGAGCTGTGACATCTCGCCCAATGCGCAGGAACTGAAAAACAAGTGCAATTCTGAAGAAAAGAAAAGCAGTTCACCTGCGTGTAAAAAGCAATAAGCTCAAAGAAAAACAATTTAATTTGTAAACATTAATCAACAAACAGCAAAACAGCAGGAGATAAACTCCTGCTGTTTTGCTGTTAATTTATATTTATTATTTGTTATAGTTATTTCCAGTATAAGCTTCAAATACCTTCTTAACAATATTTCCACCTATCCTACCAGCGTCTCTTGCGAGCAAATCACCGTTGTAGCCCTGCTTCAGGTTAACTCCAACCTGTGAAGCAATTTCATACTTCATGTTTTCAAATGCAGTCTTGCTTCTCCTTGCCATGATATCACCTCCTCAGTTATTATTGTGTCTTGTTTGGAGGTTAATATAAGTAGTAAGATTTGGTTCACTTTTCAATATTTTTATTAAACTAAAAAAGGCCAAACTTATTATATGTGATTTGCTCAAAAAAATTAAACAAAATAAAAATTAAAATAAAAATTCAAATAAAGATTTTGAATCTGTTTGATTAGATTTGTTTGACAGAGCCATTCTGAATAAAATATGTAGTTGCCAATAAAGGTGAGGTAACTTCAATTATATTTTTTTTGATAATAAGGGTACAGTTGGGGAAAACTCGTTTACCTATGGATATTTCTCCTTCACCTTTGGCTTTTAAGTAAGAGGCAATATTTTTTCTTTCCTCTTCGAGGCTTTTCAATTCCTCTTTTATGCTATAAGCCTTTTCGAGCAGCCTTTCATATTCTTTATATTTTATCTCATCAATCTGACTGTCCAACTTATATGCCAACAGAGATTGCTTGAGATTTTGCTGCTCCTTTCTCAGTTCATTTATCCTGTCGGAAATGTGTTCCAGTTGACTTTCCATGACGGACCTGTTAAATCCTCTTACTTCTATGACGGTTTTTCTCTCTATTTCAGACCCCAATATCGGAGTATAAATTCTGACGTCAACGTTTATCTGACCGCCGAATATTTGGCCGTTTGTGGAATCAACAATGACCTCCCGGGCATTTACTACACTGTCTTTGCAGTAATAGCCTATGTGGAGGGTACCGCCACAGGAAACAATGGCATTGTCAATGTACTTTGCATAAATATTTTTAGCAGCTCTTATTTCAGATCCTTTTTTTGAAGAAATTCCTCCCTTAAGAAAAATGCTTCCGCCTGTACTTATTATTGACTTTACATTACTGATACCAAGATCACCCTTAATCTCGATATCTTTTGTTACTTCTACAGTGAAGCCTTCCATAACAGTACCGTTAATTGTAACATACCCGTCAAATTTAATATTACCCGTAGCCGGGTTAACATCACCGTCAATTTCCAGATGGTTGGATACAGAGATCCTTCCGTCTGAGTAGTTTACAGCTCCATTTATTTTTGAATAAAGAACTGTTTTGCTGCCAAGCTGTATTTCGTGCACTGAATTTTTATCATAGTTTAAAGGTATATTCCTGCCTTTTACCGGCTTTACAGCCTCACCGGTTACTGTTAGTCCTGGTATTCCTTCTGTAGCCTCTATTCTTTCGCCAAGCCAGTCACCGATATTAACACGGTTAATCAGTTTTAACTCATAAAAATCGACTTTACCATATTCACCTACAACTGGCTTCGGATCAGCCAATTCATACATTTTCACAACGGCATCTCTTCCGTTTACAGGTGGAGTCCCTTCAGCGATGGTATACTGCTTTCCGTTTACAAGTTCACCTTTGAGGATATCATGCTTTATTCCATGTACAATCCTTTTTTCTTCTAATAATTTCATAACGGATTTTATAAGAGCATCTCTGTTTTCCATTTTCAATTGTTCCGGAGGAAGATTAAAAACAAGATACGCAGCCATTTTATTATCAGATATCTTAACAGAAATTGGCTCTTTAAGCTCTCCGATCTTTGTAGGTGGTTTTGGGGCATTAAATATTGAATCCCTTAATTCCTTAAAGCTTTTCAGGCCAATTTCGGGATGAGACGACATTATATTATATAATTCATCTATGGGAAAACCTTTTTTATATGTTTCAATAAATATTTCCTTAGAGTTTTCATATATTGTTAAGTACTCATTAGAAAATATTGTTCTGCTTTCCATAAAAAAATCTCCTCCTATATAATTATCGGATATTTCCCGGAATAGGTACATACTTAAATATGTTTCTCTTGCTGTTATATAAAACAATGTACAGTCATATATTTTAAAGGTAAAACCAATATCATAACCACCAAGACTACTAAAACTACCAAAACAACACTTTTTTATTGCTGGCAGGTGTATTTAATGAGGAAATCAAAAGTCTTTCTGCTGATAATTACAATTATTTTAGTTGTAACAACTCCTTATAATCCGGTTCTTGCTGATGATATCCTTGAAGATGAATATTTTATACCGGCCTTTTCATCAGCCAGTCCCGTAAAAACGGACGAAGAGCCGAAAATTAATGCAGGCGCTGCAATAGTTATAGATATGGAAAGTGGCAGGGTATTGTACGAAAAAGATGGGTATACGCCGAGAAAAATGGCTAGCACCACAAAGATAATGACGGCAATTGTTGCACTTGAAAGAGGAAATCCGGAAGATGTTGTTACAGTAAGCGAAAGGGCGGCAGGAATATGGGGATCAAGAATAGGCCTGAAAAAGGGGCAAAAAATAAAGCTGATAGACCTTCTTTACGGCCTTATGCTTAATTCGGGGAATGATGCAGCAATTGCGATAGCGGAGCATATAGGCGGTACAGTGGAAAAGTTTGCAGATATGATGAATGAAAAGGCATATGAGCTTGGAGCCATAAATACGAACTTTATAACTCCCCACGGACTTGATGTGGATGGTCATTACACAACTCCTTATGATTTGGCGGTTATCACTGCATACGCGCTGAGAAATCCAACTTTTTCAAAGATTGTTGGCACCGTCCAGACTACTATATCTTACAGGAGCCTTCACAATACTAATGAGATGCTTGGAATTTATCCTGGTGCCGACGGCGTAAAGACCGGATATACCGGTAAAGCGGGAAGATGCCTTGTCACTTCTGCAACAAGGGACAACTGGAGGATAATTTCTGTTGTGCTGAACTGTCCGAGCAGGAATGCCCGTGCCCAAAGCAGTAAGGCAATTCTGGACTATGCATTTAATAATTATAAACCCCATGTTCTGTTGAATAAGGGTGATAAAATAGCTTCTGTGCCTGTAATAAAAGGGATTGAACCATACGTATCTATTGAACCGATGGAGCAGGTAAAGGTGCCTCTAAGGACAGATGAGATTGATAAAGTAGAGAGATATATTGAACTTCCTGAGAAATTGGAAGCTCCAGTTTATAAAGGAACTGAAGTTGGCTATGTACATTACATGATAAATGATGAAATAATAGGCCAATCAGTATTGATTACTAATTCTGATGTCAGGCGTAAAGGTTTTATGGACTATCTCAGCGACATTTTTACCAGTTGGGCAAGACTCATGCGTGAGGGTATATTTGGGGAGTCATAATTTAAGTAAAGAATAATTATTAAAAGTATGATATGCCGTTACATTCTCTTCTTGTTGCTTCCTTTTTGTTTTTACATTCAGATTTTTTCACGTTCAGATTTTTTTACATTCTGATTATTTTTCACATCTCTGATGCATTGTATCTGACACAATGTAATATTTTTATTTCGTGTAATATTTTAGCAGCAGCTTGTCTAAAAAATGTTACGAAGATTGTTACAAAATAAACATTATTGTATCTGTATTTTTTTATAAATAATATATAAAATTATCTAAAAATATGTAGGCAAATATATTGAATATACACAAAAAATTATTGACATGCCGGAAGAAATGTAATAAAATTAAATTACTAAAAATGTACACGTGTACAAGAAAAAATTACATATGGGGGGTGTTTACTCTTAATTTGTCAAATACTGTGAGGTTACAAATCACGTCTAATTTAATCCTGTTTTATCCTGATTAATTCTATTTTGATCCCAGGAGGAGAAAGAATGAAAAAGATTAGAGAAATCATATCTTTAACTCTAATTTTTACTTTTTTGTTGTCGTGTTTTTCGGGAATCTCTGTTGTACCGGTTTATGCAGATTCTGAAAATTCATCTACCAAGATAGTTGACTACGGTACATTCACTCCGTCAGCTACAGGCGGACTTGGCGTAGGAACAAATGATGAACAGTACAGATGGCAAAGCTTTACTGCTAATGCAACAGGAAAGCTTTCGCAGGTAAAAGTCTATGTAAATAAAAAGGTTGACTCAGGACCTGC
>DUMB01000057.1 GCA_012840085.1 Clostridiaceae bacterium | reverse complement strand
CCTAGTAACCGCTTAGAAAACTCTATGATGAAACTTGGATAAAAAATACCTTATATTAACAAAAATGGATTGTCAGGGTGCTGCACTTTTCTTGTCATTTTGATGCATTTCCTGTTGACAAAACACACTGGGGAGTGCGGACGTTTTCTTGGACAGCTTAAGAGGCTAATCCAAGATTTCGTCGGTACTCCAATGGACTCATATTTCCAAGTGATGTTTTGATTCTGGTTTCATTGTACCATATAAGATAATCATTAAGGATTTCTATAAATTGTTCTAAAGTCACACCTACCCAATTACGGTTGTAAAACATTTCGTTTTTCAATCGGCCGAAAAAGCCTTCGCAAGCCGAATTATCCGGTGAACATCCCTTCTTTGACATGGATCTGCGAAGACCAGCTTCTTCCATTCGGGATATCCAGCCTGGCCATCGGTAATGACAACCTTGATCTGTATGGACTATTGGATGTTCATTACCATTTAGGGTACGTATCGCGTCATCCAGCATACTGTTGACCAGATGGGCATCAGGCGTAGTGCTTATTTCCCATGCAGGAAGCATACCGTCAAAACAATCTATTATGGGTGAAAGATATACCTTGCCGGCAGGAATGGCAAACTCCGTTATATCTGTAAGCCACTTTTTATTTGGTGCATCGGCATGAAAATCACGTTCAATAATATTTGGAACTGCCGGCGAAATATCACCTTTATATGAATTGTACTTATTCCTGCGTTTGATTCGCACTGTCAGCTTACATTCAGCCATGATTTTTCTGACTATCTTTTCCGATACACGAATACCTTCTTTGGCTAATAACGCATGGATTCTTCGATATCCATATCTCTCGTATGATGTTTTGAACAGTTCTACTATACGAGTACGTAATATCGCATATTTGTCGGTACATTTCATTCTATTGCATTGATAATAATAACTGCTTCTTGAAATGTTTAGTTTTTGTAAAAGCAGCGGCAGTGAATACTTATTTTTCAGGGCGCCGATAATCACTGCCTTCTCCCGATTCTTGAGAGATGTTATATCGGCGCCTGGGTCTTTTTTTAGGACATCCGGTGTCTCCTTCAGGATATCTATTTCCAACTGCATATCATGTATCTGGGTTTTCAACTGCTCAATTTCTTTTGATGATTCCGGGTTCCCTTCTGGTAATTTGCCTCGAGGATAGTCTTTGACATTCATAAGCCCAGCCGCTCCTTTAAGAATGTACTTTTTTCGCCAGGTATAGATGCTGGCTCTGCTATATCCTATTTCTTCTGATACCAATTGTACATTCTCTCCCATCTCAAAGCAACGTTTAATTACTTCAAGCTTAAGTTCAAGCGGCGGATTTCTCGGATGTTCAGGAGTATTATTATATTTCTTTCTGGGGGCTTTCTTGTTTTTCTTTGCATTGCGCTGAGCTATCCAGCCATATAGTCTTTTTCGGGATGGATATCCCAACTGCTGAATGACCTTGCCTACAGATTTGCATTGGTCATAAAGCTGTAAAGCCTTTTCTCGCTGATATTTTGAATACACTAATTATAACTCCTTTCCGAGTCTCAATTAGTGTCCAACTTTTTGTCCGCATCCCCCTTTTTTTTACCGACAAGGTCATATTTTAATCTAAAAAGTGTTTTTGGTACAATGAAAACCAAGCATTCCGGAACTTAAAAAATCCTGCATAAAATGGAAAAACTCCATTGCAAGTACCCTGAAAATTCAAGTTAATAATGAAATCATCTCTATTTGACTACATGGAAAAATATTGATATCATTTCTTAATGAAAACATATTCCATTGAGATGTTATGTTGTAACTATTTATTGATTTATGCTGTTATATATAGCTATATATATTCATAGCTATATATACCTATTTATAGCGATGTATTATATAATATCATACATGTGGGGCAGTGATGAAATATGGCATATAAAACAAATGTAATGAGAATATTGGATAAAATGAGATTAGAATATAAAAGCCACAGCTATGCCGATACAAATGCAATTAGCGGCATTGATGTTGCGAAAGTTTTAAACCAGAATCCTGATCGGGTGTTTAAAACCCTTGTTACAATAGGCAAATCTAAAAATTATTATGTATTTATGATACCGGTTGCTGAAGAACTGGATTTAAAAAAGGCTGCCGAAAGTGTCAATGAGAAGTCAGTTGAAATGATAAAATCAAAAGATTTGCTGCCTGTTACGGGGTATATTCACGGAGGGTGCTCGCCTATTGGCATGAAGAAAAGTTTTGTTACCACAATTGATGCATCAGCAGCCAATTTTGATACAATCATGTTCAGTGCAGGAAAGATAGGCTATCAGGTGGAGATGAGCCTGGAAGAACTAAAAAAGGTTATTAAATACAATTTGGCCGACATTACATGCAGGAAGTAACTAAAAATATCAAAATTGTCAGTGGTAGAACAGGGTATCTGGTTATTTTTATACCCATCATCAAGAGCTGAAATACAAATACAAAGCACCGAAACACCATTACAAACATTGAACTACAAATTCAGGCATTGAACTGCAAATACATGAAAATAATATATAAAATGAGAAAGTGTACCTGCAATCCACTTAAGCTTGATAATATGCTTAATAATATTTATAATAAGCATTAGTTAAATACTCTTTGTTTTATTGCAAACTATATCAAAATAACCTGTCATTTGACAGATTTTTTATAATATAAGGAGAGAAATTGATGGAAAGACGCGAATGCAAAGTCGTTTCACAGGAGGAAATGGCAAGGCAGGCAGGATTTATGCACCTGATAAAAGAGAAAAATGCCGGTGCATTAATGAAATATAATATAAGCACTTTTGGCTGCCAGATGAATGAAAATGATTCTGAAAGGCTGGCAGGAATGCTGACGGAAATGGGTTATACCCACACTGATAAATTGGAAGAAAGCGACCTTATTATATACAATACATGCTGTGTGCGTGAAAATGCCGAGTTAAAGGTATATGGGCATCTGGGTTCACTGAAGGGACTGAAAAGAGAAAAACCTGAACTGGTAATAGCTGTTTGCGGGTGTATGATGCAGCAACCGGAGGTTGTTGAGGAAATCCGCAATAAATACAAACATGTTGACCTCGTATTTGGTACTCACAATCTTTATAAATTCCCTGAATTGCTTTACAGTGTTCTTGATACCCGGAGTAATGTCATTGATGTGTGGGATTGTGACGGCGTTATTGCAGAAGACATTCCTACCCGCCGCGAAAATGACATTAAAGCCTGGGTTACAATTATGTACGGCTGCAATAATTTTTGCTCATACTGTATTGTGCCGTATGTAAGAGGAAGGGAAAGAAGCAGAAGGCCTGAAGTCATATTAAATGAAATAAAGCAGCTTGGAGAGCAGGGATTTAAAGAAATTACACTGCTCGGACAAAATGTCAATTCCTATGGCAAAGACCTGGGAGAAGAATTCAGTTTTGCAAAGCTGTTGCGGGAAGTAAATGAAATCGAGGGCATAGAGCGAATAAGATTTATGACATCGCATCCCAAAGATCTGTCTGATGAACTGATAACTGCCATGCGTGATTGTGACAAGGTCTGCGAACATTTGCACCTTCCCATACAGGCAGGAAGTACAGAAGTCCTGAAAAAGATGAACAGAAAATACACGAAGGATCAGTATCTGGAGCTTGTAGAAAAAATACGAAAGGAAATTCCGGAAATATCAATTACAACTGATATAATAGTTGGTTTCCCTGGAGAAACTGATGAAGATTTTGATGAAACTATTGATGTGGTGAAAAAAGTAAGGTATGATATGGCTTACACCTTCCTGTATTCAAAGCGTACCGGCACACCTGCCGCAAAAAGCGGTAATCAGGTCCCTGAAGAAGTGAAAAAGCAGAGGTTTGACAGACTGTTGGAAGTACAAAACAAAATAAGCAGGGAGATTAATGACAAACTGCTTGGGCAGGTAGTAGAGGTTCTGGTGGAAGGACCTAGCAAGACCAATGAAAAAATGTATACAGGAAGAACCCGTACAAATAAAATAGTCAATTTCCAGGGTAATGAAGAAATGGTAGGGAAATTGGTAAGAATTAAAATTGACAAGGTACAGACATGGTCACTGGAGGGTTCTCCGGTTCAGTAGAACCGCTGAACCGCTGACAGAACTACTTCAATGTAAATTAGCTCTATGATGCTGCAAACTCATTTTTGCAACCGGCAAAATGTATGATAAGCTTGAATGATATGAGCAACCGGCTGTTTGTGCAGCAAATAATTTGCCGGTGTATTTGAAAAGAAATAGCTGCAACCTGGCAGTTAATATTAAAACTTATTTAATTTATTTTGATTAGAAAGAAGGATAATCATGAAAATAGATACCAGTATAGAAATGAAGGCAAAGGAACTTGGAGAAATGATTGCCTGCTCTCGTGAGATGGCAGAACTTAAGCAGGCAGAAGCTGAGCTTGAAAGTGATGAGATGGCAAAGCAGCTTCTGGAAGATTTAAACTTGCTGAAGTCTGAATTTGCACGTGCACTTAGAGAAGGCATGGACGAGGGGACTATCGAGGAAATAAGAAACATGGTCAATCTAAAGCAGCAAGATGTAATGGACTATAGAGTTACAAGGAATTTCCTTGCAACGAAGATTGCTTTCGATAATCTTATAAAAAAAATTAACGATATCATATTGTTCACAATAACAGGAGAGGAGAAAGGGTCCTGTTCATCGCACGGTTGCGGTTCGTGCAGTGGATGCAAATGATTAAAGCGTTACGGTTAACGGGTAGCGGATGCAAATGACTGATGTATTGCAGTTAATTATTTTGTAATAAGTCATCGGGGATATGGAGGTCATAATGTCTAATCTTACACCAATGATGCAGCAATACCTTGATATAAAAGAACAGTGTAAAGACTGTATTCTTTTTTTCAGGCTTGGAGATTTTTACGAAATGTTCTTTGAGGATGCTGAAATTGCATCCCGTGAGCTCGAAATTACATTGACAGGAAGAGACTGCGGCCTTCCTGAGAGGGCACCCATGTGCGGTGTGCCCTTTCATGCTGCGGATTCATATATTTCAAAGCTGATAAACAAAGGCTACAAAGTGGCTATTTGTGAACAGCTTGAAGATCCAAGCCTTGCTAAAGGTATTGTAAAAAGAGATATAATAAGAGTTGTAACACCCGGTACTGTAATAGACTCTTCTATGTTGGACGACAAGAAGAATAACTATCTTATGTCAATTTATAAGACAGGACAATATTTTGGTATTTCTATAGTTGACATTTCAACAGGGGATTTTACTTCGACAAGCATAAATTTTGGGAATACAGTCAACAAGCTGATGGATGAAATTGCCAAATTTTATCCTTCTGAGATTATTACTAACAGCGAATTTTACAGCGATTCGATGCTTGTTTCGAACTTGCGGAAACGGTTTAACATATATATTTCAAAATTTGAAGATGAATATTTTGACAAAGCTTATGCTTATGAAAAGGTAAGAAGCTATTTCAGTGACTGTGAGCTGCTGAAAGAAGACTTTAACCTCGCAGTAAATTCATCAGGCGCACTTCTTGAATACCTTGAGCAGACTCAGAAGGTCAGCCTGAATCACATACAGGGCATAAGCGCATACAAGATTGAAGAATTCATGGTTCTTGATATTGCCACCCGCAGGAATCTGGAGCTTACCGAGACAATGAGAGAAAAGTCCAGAAAAGGCACGCTTTTATGGGTGCTTGACAGGACTATGACCTCCATGGGTGGAAGGCTTTTGAGAAAGTGGATAGAGCAGCCTCTGATAAATGCAGTTGATATCAATGAAAGACTGGAGGCTGTAAGTGAACTCAAAGACAAGTTTATGGTGCGTTCGGAGATTCGGGAGCATCTTAAGGGAGTATATGACATCGAAAGACTGATGGGCAAGATTATTGTGGGCAGCTTAAACTGCAGGGATTTGATTGCCTTGAAGAACTCTGCCGCACGTATACCTTATATTAAAGCATTGCTCAAAGACTGCGAATCAGAAATGCTGAAAAGAGACTTCAATGATATTGATGAGCTTTCAGATATATACGAACTTATTGAGAAGGCAATAAATGATGATCCTCCTATTGCTCTTAAAGAGGGAGGAATTATAAAAACAGGTTACAACAGTGAGGTGGACAGGCTTAGAAAGGCTACTACCGACGGGAAGACCTGGATTGCAGCTCTTGAAAATTCGGAAAGGGAAAGAACCGGCATAAAGAATCTTAAAGTGGGATTTAACAAAGTTTTCGGATATTTTATTGAGGTAACCAAATCAAATTATTCGCTGGTTCCCCAGGATTATATACGCAAGCAGACGCTGGCAAACAGTGAGAGATACATCACTCAGGAACTGAAAGAACTGGAAGATTCAATACTCGGTGCAGAGGAAAAGGTTGTTGAGCTTGAATACCAGCTGTTCTTGGACATAAAAGGCAGGATAGCCTCACAGGTTAACAGAATAAAGAGAACCTCCGCTTGCATTTCCGAGATAGATGTATTATGTTCTCTGGCGGAAGTGGCAGACAGGGAGAATTATTGCAAGCCGGAGGTATCTATCAGCGACAGGATAGAAATATTTGACGGAAGGCATCCGGTTATTGAAAAAATGATTGGCCAGGATGCATTTGTACCAAATGATACACTGCTTGATCTGAATGAAAACAGGCTTTCAATTATAACAGGCCCTAATATGGCGGGAAAATCGACATATATGAGGCAGGTAGCGCTTATAGTGCTAATGGCACAGGTAGGCAGCTTTGTACCTGCATCCCGTGCAAACATAGGAATAGTTGACCGTATTTTTACCCGTGTCGGAGCATCCGATGATCTTGCGGCAGGCCAGAGCACCTTTATGGTTGAAATGTCCGAGGTCGCAAATATATTAAAAAATGCTACTTCCAGAAGTCTTCTCATACTGGATGAGATAGGCAGAGGTACCAGTACTTATGACGGATTGAGCATTGCATGGGCTGTGATAGAATATATAAGCGACAAGGAGAAACTAGGGGCAAGGACCCTATTCGCAACACATTACCATGAATTGACGGAGCTTGAAAACCATGTGCCCGGAATCAAAAACTACTGCGTTTCAGTAAAGGAAAAAGGAGACGATATAATCTTCCTAAGGAAGATTATCAGGGGCGGTGCGGATGACAGCTACGGAATACAGGTTGCAAGGCTGGCAGGAGTTGTTGAACCGGTAATAAAGAGGGCAAAGGAAATTCTTGCAGAGCTTGAAGATGCTAATATAAGCAAAAAGGAAAGAAGAACACGCAGAACTCAAATGATACCTATGGAAGGACAGCTTGATATATTCTCTATAAGTATGGCATCAAAAAATGAAGATGAAGTTATTAGTGAATTGAAAAATATGGATATTTCGACAATTACACCGCTTGATGCGTTGAACATTCTTTATAAAATGCAGCAGAAGCTGAGGAAAGGTTGAGTATGGGAAAAATTATTATACTTGATGAAAACACAGCCAATAAGATTGCGGCAGGGGAGGTCGTAGAAAGACCTGCTTCTGTGGTTAAGGAACTGGTGGAAAACTCAATAGATGCCGGTGCTGATACCATATCTGTTGAAATTAAGAACGGTGGAATTAAGTATATAAAGGTATCTGACAATGGATCGGGATTTGATGATGATGACGTGGAAATTGCTTTCGAGAGGCATGCTACCAGCAAGATAACCAGTGCCAGGGACCTGGATGCCATAACAACCCTTGGTTTCAGAGGTGAAGCCCTTGCGAGCATAGCGGCTGTTTCAAATGTTCAGCTTATTACAAGAACGAGGGAAAACACCAACGGAATGATTGTAGAAGTCAGCGGAGGTATAATTAAGGATGTAAGGCAGACAGGATGTCCTGTCGGCACTACAATAATTGTCAGAGATTTATTCTTTAATACTCCTGCAAGATATAAATTTCTCAAGAAGGATAGTACTGAAGCAGGGTATGTTTCAGACATCATAAGCAGAATAGCCCTTGGAAATCCCGGAATCTCTTTCAGTTTTATAAATAATGGTTCAAAAGTAGTCCATACTCCCGGAAACAATGATTTACTTAGCACAATTTACAGCATATACGGTAAAGATGTTGCAAAGAACATGGTTGAAATAAATTATGAAGATGAAATGGTGAAAATAACCGGCTATGCAGGAAAGCCGGAAATTTCGAGATCCAACAGAAATTATCAGTCAGTTTATGTTAATGGAAGATTTGTAAAAAGCAAAGTGGTGATTTCTGCAATTGATCAGGCATATAACACTCTGCTTATGAAGAACAAATATCCCTTCATTATATTAAAAATAATAATCAACCCCATATTTATTGATGTAAATGTTCATCCGGCAAAAATGGAAGTAAAGTTTTCAAATGAACAGGATATTTACAGGAGTGTTTACCATGCAGTAAACAATGCTATTTTGAACCAATCGCCCATAAAGGAAATTTATGCTGATAAATATATTACAAAACAATTCAGGAATAATAACAGAAGGCTGTTTGAAGAAAAATACCATCAACAAGAGATAAATTTGAGTCCTGACAAATATTCACGAACTCAGGAAACTGAACAGATGCCTGTGTTTGTGCCTGAAAAGAAGTACGATTATGTGCAGAGCCGTGAAAATGTACAGAGCCGTGAGCAAGCACAAGAATACGAGAAGGAAGCGGAACAACAGCTATTAGAACCGCAGCAGCTGCAGGAATTTGAACAGGAGAATGTTTCGAAGCAGCAGGCATCGGAACGGGAACTGTTTGAACAGCCGCAAGGACCGGTACCTGAACAGGTACAAGTGCCTTTCATTGAACATCCACAAGAGCCTGTGCTTGAGCGGTCGCAGGAGTCAGTGCTTAAACAGCCGCAAATATCTATGGCTGAACAGAAGCAAATACCTGTGCCTAAACAGCCGCAATTGCCTGGAGTTGAACAACCGAAAGAGCCTGTATTTGGACAGGCACAAATGTCCATATCGGTAAATAAGCATGAAACAAACGTGCAGGAGTCCTTGCCTGAACAAGAGCCTTTGCCCGAAGCTGAAGAAGAACATGCAGAAGGTTTGGAATGTGGCAGGGAACAGCAGCAGCTGCTTTCTGAAATGAAATTTATTGGACAGGTATTTTCAACATATATAATCCTTCAGGGAAGCGACTATTTGCTTCTTATAGACCAGCATGCAGCACACGAAAGAATAATGTTTGAAAAACTTAAGGAGCACTATTATAAAAATGAACCTTTGGCACAGGAACTGATTTCACCGCTGGTTTTACAGCTAACATATCAGGAGTGCAAGTTGCTTGAAGATGAAAAACAATTTTTGCAAAGAATGGGTTATATATATGATGAATTTGGAAATAATTCAATTATACTACGTTCGGTGCCTTACGGGATTGACGATTACAGTATAAAAGATACATTTATGGAAGTATTGGATTATTTGGGAAACGTGAGGGGGAAAGACAGGATGGCTGTAGCAGAGGAGACACTTTATACAATTGCCTGTAAGTCTGCCGTAAAAGCTAATAAAAAGCTTAATGAAATTGAAATCAGAAATGTGATTGATGAACTCTCCAAACTTAAAAATCCGTATACTTGCCCTCATGGACGCCCAACAATAATTAAAATAAGCAAAAATGAGCTTGAAAAAATGTTTAAACGCATTGTTTAATTTTCACCAAGGGGTTGGAAATCATTATGCATAATGTGATAGTGATATTCGGGCCAACTGCATCGGGTAAAACCAGGTTGTCAATAGAGCTTGCAAAGGAAATCGGCGGAGAAATAATTTCTGCCGATTCCATGCAGATTTATAAATTTATGGATATAGGTACTGCGAAGCCAAGCAAAGAGGAAATGGATGGAATAAAGCATTATATGATTGACGAGGTATATCCTGATGAGGAATTCAGTGTTGCTAAGTATAAAAAGTTGGCTCTGGAATATATAAAAGAAATCATTTCAAAGGGAAAGATTCCGATAATAATTGGCGGAACAGGACTTTACATAAACTCATTAATATATAATATTGACTTTTCAGAGGTTGAAACAGACTGGGATCTGAGAAATAAATTAAAGAAGGAGGCTGATGAGAAAGGGAATGCCTACCTGCATGATAAGTTAAAAGCTATCGATCCGGATGCTGCACAGAAAATACACGTTAATGATGTAAAAAGAATAATCAGGGCAATTGAAGTTTATGAATCAACAGGGAAAACAATATCGCACCTTCAGAAAGTTTCAAGACTTAAACCACCTGAATATAACTACATAAAAATCGGTCTTACCATGGATAGAGCAAAGCTGTATGACCGAATAAATAAAAGAGTGGATGTTATGCTGGAAAATGGACTGGTAGATGAAGTAAAAAAGCTGGTAGAGCTCGGTTACGATAAGAATGCGATAGCTATGCAGGGGCTTGGGTATAAGGAAATATTAGCATACTTAAGGGGAGAATGTACGTTGGCTGAGGCGGTGGAAATACTGAAAAGAGAGACAAGACGTTATGCAAAGAGACAGATTACCTGGTTTAAAAGAATTAAAGATGTTTTCTGGATAGACATGGATAAGTTTAATAATGAGCATGAAATAATAGAAAATTTAAAAGACTGTCTTGCAACGTCTGGAATTTTCTTGTAGAATAGGACGTGTAATATAAAAAATCAAACTTTTCCATTTTGAAAAAATATTAGATAAAATAGAGGAGGATTACTCGTGAATAAAACCAATATTAACTTGCAGGATGTTTTTCTTAACCAGGTCAGAAAAGAGCATATTCCTGTTACAATATATCTGACAAATGGTTTTCAGTTAAAAGGTGTTGTAAAAGGGTTTGATAATTTCACTGTTGTACTTGATACTGAAGGCAGACAGCAATTGGTTTACAAGCATGCAATTTCTACTATAAGTCCAATGAAAATGGTTAACCTTATATTTAATGACAACAAGGAAGCGTAAGATAATGGGCTAAAATAATATACAAAATAATAGAATAACAGACTGAAATAAATAGCCTGAATGATAGATGGCCAAATAAATAATTTAATAAAAGTAAACTATCAGATTAATTAATGAATTAATAAAAATAGACTATACGTTTAAAGAAATATAAAAGTAACATTGCACAGGCACTGTTATCATATAATATGACAGTGCCTTGCAATTATAAGCCAACATAAGATAATAGTCTGACATTATAGTTTAATATTATATCTATTTGATGTAGTTTGTTATAAGCTAATAATTATAGTTTTCTGAAAACTCCGATAACTTTTCCGAGTATTGTAAGATTATCTTTAACAATTATCGGCTCCATACTGCTGTTCTGAGGTTGTAATCTAACATATCCTTTTTCTTTATAGAAGGTCTTAATAGTAGCTTCATCGTTAATCAAAGCAACAACAATGTCGCCGTTTTCAGCGGTGTTCTGCTGTCTTACCAATACAAGGTCCTTGTCGAGTATGCCAGCTTCAATCATGCTGTCTCCCTGTACTCTAAGCATAAATGCTGTAGAATTATGCAAAAGGTTGGCAGGCATAGGGAATGTGTCTTCTATATTTTCTACAGCCAATATAGGCTGGCCTGCAGTAACTTTTCCTACTATAGGTACATCAACCAGCTCTTTTCGGTAATAAAATTCTTCCAGACCGTCCTTAGTAGGTCCATTTGCGCCTTTTCTCAGGACTTTAAGAGCTCTGGGCTTTGTAGGATCTTTTTCTATCAGACCAAGTTCCTCAAGCTTCTTGATATAGCTATGTACCGTTGATGTCGATTTGAAACCAACAGCACTGCATATCTCCCTGACAGAAGGCGGATAACCCTTTTCTTTTACTTGCCTGTTAACAAAGTCGAGAATTTGCTGTTGTTTCTCGTTAAGCTTTTTATGCATGAATAACACCTCAACAATTTTAAGGTTACTTTCTTATATTATAAACATTTATAGAAAAAATGTCAAACAAATGTTCGACAAAGACAGTGTCAAGTTGTTGTGGAGTTTTTTTCTGGACAACTCCCCTGGTATCAACTGACCATACTATGCTGCCGGCCATAAGCCCGGATCAATACCTGTGTCCCTTTGTTAATTGCCGGGTTGTATT
>DUMB01000056.1 GCA_012840085.1 Clostridiaceae bacterium | reverse complement strand
TAGTGGCAGTATACTGTGAAAACGACAAGATGGCAATGGGAGCAGCAAACGCAGTAGAAGAAGCAGGCAAGACCGGAGACATAATAATCATGGGATTTGACGGAGATGCAGCAGCAGTGGAATTCATAAAAGAAGGCAAAATGGCAGGAACAATAGCCCAGGATCCTCACGGAATGGGGGCAAAGGGCTTGGAGATAGCTGCAAAACTTGCAAAAGGCGAGACAGTAGAATTTGACGATGCGGCTAAGAAGCAAATCAACTTTGATGTATACCTCATAGATAAGAACGGAAATCCTGATCACAACTTTAAATAAAAAATATTATTAATTTTACAGCAATATTAATACCGAGAGATACTACTTTATCGAATGCGCAATAGCTCTCGGTATTATATTATAAAACATTTATTTATTATGAGGTAAGATATGTTGAAAAGATGCTCTTTCAAAAAAATCTTTTCTCTGGTAATTGCTATAGCAATAATTATTAATGCAAACATAATAGCAATTGCAAGCCCAGGTGTATCTGTGGCTGAGGCCGGGAGCGGACATGAGACTGGATTTGCTGCGGAATTTAGACAACCTTCCCGTGAAGCAAAACCCTATATCAGATGGTGGATAACACCCGGATTAATGTCAGAAGCAGAGACTAAATTGGAAGTTCGTAAAATGGCAGAAGCTGGTTTCGGTGGAATTGAGCTGGTAGCGCTTGTTGGCATGGCGAATTTTGGAAGTAGCGGGTGGAACAATGCCATGAAGTGGGCATTGGAAGAAGCGATCGAGTGTGGTATTACTCTGGATTTTACTATTGGACAGGCTTGGCCAATTAAAACTCCTGCAATATCAGATCCAAATGATATAAGAAGCGAACAGGGCTTGTTCTATAAGGCTGTTGATTTTACAACTTCAGACGATTCACAAAGCTACTCTGAATCACAGATTCCATTTCCTGATGAACAATTTGAGACTAACCGTCCATACGAACTTGTTGCTGTAACTGCTGCAAAGAAAATTGATAATGCCACATATGACCCTGAAAGTGTAGCTGTTATTACAGATAAACTGACAAACTTCACTGATAATACAAATGTAAATGGTGTTGGCATACAATGGCAGCCGGAGATGCAAGGAGATTGGACAATATTTTATCTATATAGGCAAGGAACCTCAAAGAGTGGTAGTGTTGTAGTTGATCATTTTAACAGAGAAGCGACTGAAGCCGTAGTGAAATATTGGGATGATGTCCTTATGGCAGGCGAACTAAGGGATTTGTATGAACGAAATGGAGGCTGCATATTTGGAGATTCACTTGAGCTTGGAGAAAAAACAAAATCTAATGCTGCTTTTTGGACGGCAAACATTCTTGAGGAATTCCGGAACAGGAGAGGCTACGATCTAACACCATATCTACCGTGCATTTTTATCAAGGATTTTTATCCATACTATGCTCATTCCAATCATACTGATGCAGATCCTGACTTTGACTTTGGTATTGTTGGAGCTCGGATTCGTGAAGACTTTTTTGAGACCCTCACCGAATTGTTTACTGAGAACCATATTAAGGTAATAAGGGAATGGGCAGAAGGACATAACATGTCACTGCGTTATCAGTCATATGGTGTGGTCATGGAAATAACTGAGCCAACTTTAGAAGTGGATGTTGTTGAAACAGAGTCCTGGGGCAGCAAAGATATTATTGATATGTACCGTCTACAAAGCGGTGTAGTGCATATGACCGGTAGAAAACTATATTCCACGGAGTCTGCTGCGGTAATAAACTTAGCGTGGGCACAAACCTGGACAGGTTCCCATCGTGCTGGGCAATCGAATAGTGACCCATATTGGGCGGATGATGGGAGTAACTACGTTTATAGACCAGATGGTAACAATCAGGATGCCGGCATTCTATACCACTTTAACAGACAGATGGCAGCTGGCGTAAACAGAATTGTTATGCACGGATTTTCATACAAGTCCAATCTTATGCGTACTTGGCCTGGAGATTCATTTATGTCTATGGGTAATTTTTGCAACGAATAGGATGATAAAACACCCATGTGGGAGCATATTAATACGATGACAGATTTCTTAGCCCGTACACAGTTGGTCATGCAGCAAGGTCAGGCGAATATTGATCTGGCAGTATACCGTAATCATTACTATGATGGTACTCACATGTTCGATTTTGCTTTAAATGAAATTGAAAAAGTAGGCTACACCTATGATTTTGTCTCACCAACACTACTAGATCTGGATAATGCCGTTGTGTCCAATAATGATGGGAAAGCAGTATTAGCGGCTGATGGACCTTCTTACCAGGCACTAATATTAGATCAGCGACGTTATTCACATCCTGATGGTGGTTTTGTTCCTTGC
>DUMB01000055.1 GCA_012840085.1 Clostridiaceae bacterium | reverse complement strand
TGATCAGATAACAACGAGAAGGAACTTCGAAGTAAGAGCCTCCAATGATCCGAATTTTGCAACCTATACAGTACTTGCCTCCCAGGGCAGCACTGCATTCCCTGACGATACTACCTGGACGGCAAATGTAACAGACACCAACCAATACAGGTATATAAGATTCTATAAGACTGTAAATGAGTATATGTTTATTTGCGAATTCAAAGTATGGGGTTATTAAACCTGACACATATATTTGTGAAATGAGATGAAACATTTTTACCCTATTGTAAGAGATGGTCTACGAAAAATCCTAATTAAAACAAAATGTGTTTTATGTATTGAAAAGGCCATTATAAAAGGTCTTGTGGACTTTTATAATGGCTTTCTTTTAATTTACATAAATAAAGTTATATTGTTGCTGACTTCGAACAATATTACTCACAGTTAGTTCGAAAAATATTACCCACTGTTAGAATGATATTCTCTTTATATAAACCGGCCATTGAATTAAATTTAATGTGCAGATTATGTTACTGTTCAAATCAATCCATAAATTCATAAAGGGGGAAATTTTATGATTAAGAAAAGACTACTGGTTTTGCTGCTAGCAGCTGTAATGGCAGTAAGCATGATGGCTTGTGGCGGAGGCGCCAATAAAGATGCCGGTGCTGACACCAGCAAGCAGACAGACACTGCCGGAGACGACAACAGTAAAGAAAAAGAAACGGAAGCTCCACCTGAGAAAGTGACATTACAGGTATGGATATTTGGTACAACAGGTTATGATGAGCTTTCACAGAAGTACACAGAGGCAAATCCTCACGTTACTTTAGAGTTCAACTCTATAGCCAGCGGAGATCACCATGACAGATTGTTTACTGCATTGTCGGCAGGAACCGGAGCACCGCATGTTACACAGATCGATGTGGACTACATGCCCAGATTCAGAGAAACACAGAATGTTTTCTACAATTTATATGATTTTGGCGCAAACGAAATAAAAGATCTATACCTTGAATGGAAATGGAATCTGGGACTTGGAGTGGACGACAGTTTTTTAATTGCTTTACCAACAGATATCGGACCTACGGCTGCTTACTATAGAATGGATGTATTTGAAGAAGCAGGTTTACCGTCAGATCCTGATAGTGTAGGAAAACTTATTAGCACCTGGGAAAAATTCAAGGAAACTGCCAGAACTATCAAGCAGAAGACCGGCAAACCCATGTCTGATTCCGTTGAGCTTGTATTCAACGCATTAAGAGACCAGGCACAGGAACAGTATTTTAATGAAAAAGATGAATTAATTATAGAAAATTCTCCATACATAAAACAGGCATACGATTTTACAGTCAGCATGATCAAGGAAGGATTACTGGGCACTTACTCATTGTGGGAAACTGAATGGAACGCCGGAATGTCTAGCGGAAGTTACGCTACATTGCTTGCACCTGCATGGATGGCAGGCGTTATAATGGGCAATGCTCCGGATGCAACTAAATGGTGTATCACAAGCATGCCTGAAGGCGCCGGTAACTGGGGCGGATCCTTTATGGCTATTCCAAAACAGTGCTCTGAAGCAGAAGCAAAAGAGGCTTATAATTTTATAAAGTGGTTGTGCGCACCTGAACAGCAGGTTGAGTCATTTAAGATGGCCGGATTATTTCCATGTGCAATTGCTTCTCTTGATGATGCAACATTAGCTTCGACTCCTGTGGGTGACGGATACTTTAATGGTGCTACAGCCGGCGTATTTGCTGAAGCCGCAAAACAGATTAAAGATGTTTATAAGGGCAAACATTATCCTGTCGCAAATGCTGAAATTGTTAAGGCTCTGTATACTGTAGCTCTTGAAGGAGCAGATCCTGAAGCCGAGTGGGCAAAAGCTGTAGAAGCTATAAAGAATGCTATAAGAGAGTAAAAAGATTGAAAAAGGTATTTGAGGTGGATATGACTGTGGAAGCAGGCATATCCACCTTTAAATACCTCCTTAAGGAAAAGGGAGAGAGCAGGATATGAGTGAGCTTGTTACGCAGAGACAAAGCGGACTACAAAAGAAATACCGGTTTACCGAGGCAAAAAGAAACGCAATATCGGGATATCTGTATATCGCTCCGTTTTTTATTTTGTTTGCCATTTTTGACATATTTCCCATGTTCTTTAGTTTTTACCTAGGATTTCAGAAATGGAACGGATTAGGAGAAATGAAATTCTATGGACTCAGAAACTTTGAACTGATTTTTACAGACCCCATTTTTTGGGAGTCTATATGGAACACCTTTATCATTGGTATAATAAGTACGGTTCCTCAGTTAATAATGGCTATTATTCTTGCCTTTGTATTGAATTCAAGGCTTTTACGTTTTAAAAACTTTTTCAGAGTTTCATATTTCTTACCTTACATAACCTCAGTGGTTGCAGTTACCCTGATATTTAAGATTATATTCAGTAATCATGAGACAGGGCTCGTAAATATACTACTGAATTATTTGGGTTTTAAATCAATTAGTTGGACTACATCTTACTGGGGAATCAAAGTTGCTATTACCATAATGATTATATGGCGATGGGTAGGCTTTAACACTATTATTTATTTAGCTGGTTTACAGAGTATACCAAATGAATTATATGAGGCTGCAACTATTGATGGAGCATCACAAGTTCAGCAGCTTAGACATATCAGTATACCTTTGTTAAGGCCGGCAATTACCTTTACAGTATTTACATCGACAATAGGATCACTTCAACTGTTTACAGAACCTTTAATCTTTTTGACAAAGAACAGTATAAGGCAGGAAGGTATTACAATGGTTTTATATCTATACCGTGATGCATTCGAAAGAAGCAATTTCGGAAAGGCTTCAGCAACATCTATTGTATTGTTCTTAATCATTGTAATTGTTGCATCGCTTAACTACTACCTGTCCAATACAATAGGCACCAGGAAAAGGAGGGATTAAAATGGTGAAGGAATATCAACTCGGTCTGGAAAAAAGGAGAAAGAGTCTGTCTGTTGGAAAAGTGTTCTTATACTTAATCCTATTTATTGGAGCTCTGTGTTCTCTTTTTCCATTTTATTGGATGTTTGTAATGGCAACCAACCCCACACATTTAATTGCCTCTATTCCGCCTGCGGTAATTCCGGGAAGCCATACAATTGAAAACTTTAGGAATGTTTTGAACAGGATAGATTTTTTTGGTTCCATGCTTAACTCATTGATAGTATCAGCGGCTGTAACCTTTGGACAGTTGTTTTTATGTTCCCTTGCGGGTTATTCCTTCGCAAAGATCAGATTTCCTGGAAAGAAAGTTGTATTTGCAATTGTTCTTGGTACTATGATGGTACCAAAACAATTAGGACTTATTCCAAGCTATATTTTAGTAGCTAAATGGCTTGGATGGCTGGGACAATTACAGTCTGTTATTATTCCTTACTTGGTAGGTGCGTTTGGAATATTCTGGATGAACCAATACATAAAAGAAGCTATCCATGACGAGTTGATTGATTCTGCGAAAATTGACGGATGTTCAAATTTCAGGATTTATTACAATATAGTTGTGCCAAACATTTTACCTGCATTTGCAACTTTAGGCATTATTGTATTCATGCAGGTGTGGAATGATTTCATGTGGCCTATGGTAATGCTTCCTCAGCTAAACAACACGACAATTATGGTAGCATTGCGGAATTTAAATGATCTGCACGCAAGTGACTATGGCATGATCATGTCCGGTGTATTTTGGGCCACGGCTCCTCTAATAGTAATATTCCTTTCATTTAACCGGCTGTTTATAGAAAGTTTAACACAGGGAGCAGTAAAAGGTTAAATAACGTACTTGTCCGGAGGTTATTGAAAAAGAGTGCACTGCCTGCAGGTGTAAACCTTTTGGTAACCTTCGGTTAAATATTTAAAGCAGGAAGAAAGGGGAGGTATTTTAATGGTCAGAAGCAACAAGCTGAAGGCGGTATCAATTATCAGCCTGGTAATCTTTATTTTTACGTTAATGTGTCCTATTGCAGCTTTTGCTGAAGAGGCGGAAGAACCCAAAGATGAGATTGCATTCTATGTATCACCGGATGGAGATGACAGCAACGATGGGTCGATTGATCATCCATTTGCTACAGTTGAGAAGGCACGTGATATTATCCGAACTCTGAATAAAGATATGAGTTGTGATATAGTGGTGTACCTTCGCGGAGGGGAATACAAAATTGATAAAACCATCGTTTTTGGCGTGGATGATTCCGCTTCAAACGGATACTATATCACGTATCGTAACTATCCCGGTGAGACACCGATTTTGACAGGAGCCCAGAAAATTGACGGATGGGAAGATATAGGTGGTATATTCAAAACCAATGTAGGAGAATTGAAGTTCCGCGATTTTTATGTAAATGGAAAGCATGCTGACAGAGCCAGGACACAATCCTTTAGAATTAGAACATGGAATAACCCTGAATTTTACTTTACTATTGACAGCACAGCATTTACAGGTTGGGAAAATGTCAATGTTGCAGAGGTAGAAGCGGTATTAAACACACACTGGGTAGAATCCTATACCAGAATGGGTTCTTATACCATAGACGGTGATACAGCTCAGGTTAGACTATCCAGTGCCGGCAGACCCATTTTTACACGCCTATACCCTGAGAACTCAATCAATCAGAGTGTTCATTTCGAGAACTCCTATGAATTTCTCGATCAACCCGGTGAGTGGTATCTTAATGAAGCCAATGGAGATTTATTCTATATACCCCGGGAAGGAGAGAGCATAGAAGATATTCATGCAGTAATTCCTACGATAGAAACCATAATTAAATTTGAAGGTTCTGATAAAGTAAATAGGGTGAAAAATATTAAGGTATATGGTCTCACATTCGAATATACAAATTTTCTGTATCCGATTAGAAACAATGGTGTAATTTTCGCTCAGGCTTCATTAATTAGAGATAATGAAGAAATTTTAGGTAGAGTTAGAATGCCAGCTGCAATATTTCTGGAATCAGCAGACAATATAATAATTGAAAGAAATCTTCTCAGAAACTTGGGTGGATCAGCAATAGACATTAGGTCTAAAGCGAGCAACAATAAGATTATCGGAAATGCAATTATTGATATTGCCGGAAACGGAATAGTAGAAGGTGTATTTTCTGATGATTCGTACGGTTTCAGCCACTCTGATCCATTGACATGGGCTAAGGGAAATTTAATTTCAAACAACTACCTGAAAAGAATTGGAACAAACTACTACTGTCCTACCGGTATAGTTACCGGTTATACGAATAGTACAACAATTGAGCATAATGAGGTTTCAGACGTTGCCTATACTGCAATAGGAGTTGGCTGGGGATGGACGTCAAATGATACTTGTCAGGGGAATACAAAAATAATCAATAACAATATATATAACTATTCCAACAGGAACTCCGATGCCGGAGGAATATATACCCTGAGTAAAACACCAAATAGTGAGATTAGCGGAAACTATATTCATGATGCTGACAGAAATGAATGGATTTCTTACGCATGTGTAAGGGGAATATACCTGGATCAAGAAACAGCAGGCTATAAGGTTTATAATAATGTAATTACCAGAGTCGTTGAAAGAATTGGCGTAAATTTGGTTAGAGATAATGAAATGTATGACAATGATTCACAGGATGACGGGATAAAGGCTAATGCGGGACTTAAGCCTGAGTATTGGGATATTGTTCCTCAAACTGTTAGGCAAACTTCAAATGCTGACTGGATTGCAGAAAAGTATGGCGGAGTGAGAATAAGCGGTGAATTTACCAGCGAAATAGATTCCGTAACTGCAAAAATATATAAAAATGATACTCCAGTCTTTGTTTCTGATCCTATAAGTTCTTCAGAAACTGTAGTATACAATCTAAATATTGACGTAGAAAAGGGAGACATTATTCGGTTCGTTGCAGAAAGAAATGGAGAGGTCATTGAGGAAGGTATTTCGTGGGATTCCCAGATAAAGCCTGAAATATATCCTCGTCTGTTGTTGATTGAGGACATAATCTTTGAGCAACGTAATGAAGAGCCCGTTAAAATAAGTGATGCAACCAGTAAAGCTCTTGCATTCGCTGATTCTGATACAGATTTAACAAACTTGTCTGTTAATATAAAAACTCCACCTGGCACATATGTAGTACCTGATCCAAAGACAATAACTGATTATTCAAAGCCGGTAAAATTCCGTATATACAGCGAAGATGAGGCTCCATATGATTTGGCTTTCCCAGAGGGGAAGAAGTACAGAGAATGGGAAGTTTCGATTCTTACTACTGCTTCCGGTAACTCTGTCAAAGGCTACAATATGGGAGAGGCAATTGCAGACGTAGAAAATTGGTATATTTCCGGAGGTACGAAGACAGCGGGTATTGGAAGCCTGAGATTTAGTGAAGGCGGTTATTCCATCTATCGGGGAAGAACCTTTGAGAATGAATTATTTGAATTCTACTGGAACACAGACACCACCAGTGCATGGCAAAGTTTGACTTTCAGGAACCAGGATGATACTTTAAATCCTATAGGAAGTGGCAGTGCATGTTATACAGTCGTCATAAAACCGGATGAAATAGAGCTTCAGAGGTTTAATGATGGTATAAGAACAGTATTTTATGGAAATATCGGAGGATTTACCCCTATTTTGGGAGACGCAATAACAAATACCTACTTTAAAGATAATGAAGATAACCTGATACAGGTAGGAGCCTTAAATACCGATGCAGGAGTAAGACTTCTAATGTATATAAACGGTCAGAAGGTATTCGACTGTATTGATGACGGAGAAGATAAAATTACTGAACCTGGCTATTTTGGGACATATCAGC
>DUMB01000054.1 GCA_012840085.1 Clostridiaceae bacterium | reverse complement strand
CTGTGCTTAACACTCAGACTGGTGAAGCAGTAACATCTGTAACGGAATCTGCCATTACTCAGGCCTTTGCAGGAGCAACTCCTGATGACAGCGGAATAAAAACTGTTACTGTAAATATACCTGCAATAAAGGATGCAGATGCCTATGTCCTTGAGATTCCCACAAAGGTGCTGATTTCAGGCAATTCAAGCGATTTGATTAAGGTAGTAACCGAGATAGGCACTATTATATTGCCAACCAATATGTTTGCAGAAAGTGAAATGCCTGATGAGGGGGGTATAGAATTTGTTATCTCCCGGGCAGACACTTCAGGACTTGACGAAGAAACCAAAGAAAAAATAGGAAACAGGCCTGTAATTGAAATATACTTCAGGGTTAATGGTGTTGCAATTCCATGGGGTAACCCGTATGTGCCTGTAAATGCATCTATTCCATATTCACCATCGGAAAGTGAAGACACTGAAAAAATCACAGTATGGTATATAGATGACAATGGAAGTATTGTACCCGTATACTCCGGCAGGTATAATTCCTCCACCGGAGCAGTTACCTTTACAACTACACATTTAAGCAAATATGCAGTTGCATATGTGGATATTACATTTGAAGACATATCAAATTACGGTTGGGCTAAGAGAGAAATAGAAGTTCTTGCGTCAAAAGGTATTATAAAAGGAACTTCGACTACAAGAAATATTTTCAGTCCGTCTGCTAACATAACCAGAGCAGACTATGCTGCCCTTCTTGTAAGGACCCTCGGTTTAACGGCAGAAGTCAGAAGTAACTTTGATGATGTGGCAACAGGAGATTACTTCTATAAAGAAGTAGGAATTGCAAAAGAGCTTGGCATTACAAATGGAATCGGCAATAACAAGTTTGCTCCCAGAGCGGAAATCACCAGGCAGGAAATGATGACTATGACCGCAAGGGCACTGAAGGCGTTAAATAAGCTGGAAGCAGAAGGTACGGCAGCAGATCTGGATAAATTTGCAGATGCCGGTGAAATCGCATCCTATGCAGTTGAAAGTGTAGCGGCTCTTGTAAAGGATGGCCTTATTGTGGGTTCAGACAACAAGTTGAATCCTGGAGAAAACGCTATAAGGGCAGAAGTGGCGGTGCTGATGTACAGAATTTACAATAAATAATAAATAAAGTATTAAACAAATATAGATTTAAGCAAAAAAGCATTAAACAAACAAAGTATTTGCCATAATACCACAGAATCTGCAAAATTTATAAAATACTTTAAGCAAATGAACAGCAAGGGTACGAGGTAAGGTTGTGTATTGTTTTACTAAATTACATAACTATTACCTCGTGCCCTTTTTAGGTTTTTATAAATTGTTTACTTCTTGTCTGCTTTACAATACCCCTTATGATAGATTATGAGGATAATTACGATATAAATTTTAGAAAAAATGATTTTATTAGATTTTATATATAAAAGAGAATATTAATTATATGTGATTTTATGCTAAAATATATGGGTAAATATAACACTAAATGACAAATGTTTTTGTTTATTCCCATTTGTTCGTTGTTTTATAAAAATATGAGTAACTTTTTGTATATTCAATAAAGATGAAAGTGCAGAAGTTTTAACATAAGGGGGAGGACGAATGAAAAGTATCAAGACAAGATTTGCTCTGTTAATGGGAACATTATTGATCCTGGTCTGCGTAGGTTTTGGAATAGTAGCGTATAGCACTTCTTCCCGCGCCTTAATCGCCAATGTGAAAGATACCATGCCCAAATTTGCTATTGAGGCTTCCAAGGCTATTGAATTCGGACTGCAAAACCATTTTCATTCACTGAGTGCAGTTGCTGCTAATGATAAAATCATTGCGTTTGTAAAAAACGGGAATCAGGATAAGACGGATATTGAGATGCTTCTTAATAACGAGATAAAAAGAGCGGGATACTTGCAAATGGCTGTAGTAAGGCAAAACGGACAAGCAATATATAATGATGGCCATACTGATGATTTAAAAAATGCAGACTTTTTCAACAAAGCCCTTGCTGGTGAAAAAGTGATAACTGATCCAATGAAAAGATCAACAGATGGTTCAATAATAACAGTGTATGCTGTTCCTATAGAGGCAGATGGAAAAGCAATTGGCGTATTGATTGGTTACCGGGATGGATATGAGCTGTGTGATTTAGCAAAAGAAATAGTTTATGGGAGAACCGGTCAGGCTTTTATCATTAACAGTCAGGGAAAAACCATCGCCCACGCAGATAAGCAAATGATTTATTCAATAGTTTCGCAGAATCAATCAACATCCGGTGATACAGATGCAAATTCGTCCGCCTCACTTGAAGTTGATATCAATTCATCTGCAACGGTGACAAGTGGCCGCATTAGTGCAATTGGTTTAGAAAACTACACCAGCTTGCAAAACCGAATGGTTAATGGAGAGACAGGATTTGGGGAATATGAGTTCAATAACGTCAAAAAATTTATGGGCTTTGCGCCAATTACTGATTACGGGTGGTCTATAGGTGTAGAGGTCAATAAGGATGAAATGCTGGCTGGATTAAACAATTTGCAGATAAGATTTCTTTTTATGTCAGTTTTCTTTTTGTTAATCAGCACAATGGTTGCATTTGGAATTGCAATGAATATCAACCGTCCTATATCATATCTTACAGAAGAATGCAAGCAAATGGCTAAAGGTGATTTTTCCCGTGTTTTGGATCAAAAATGTATAAAACGAAAGGATGAAATAGGCGAGCTGGCCAGAGCTTTTCAAGTTATTGGAGAAAGCCTCAAGGATATTTTGCGAAGAGCTTCATCCGTTTCTAACAAATTAGCTTCGTCTTCACAGGAATTGACTGCAGCTATTCAGCAATCTACAACTCTGGCTGGAGAAATAGCCGATACTATAGATGAAATGGCCAGAGGCGCCACTACTCAGGCAGAAGATGCTGAAACAGGGGTTGTTATGGTCAACCAGATGGGTCAATTAATTGAAAATACTGAAAAAAGCATATCAGATTTAAATGAGTCCGCAAATGAAGTAGAACATATAAAAGAGGAAGGACTTGAAATATTAAAAGATCTGGTTAAAAAGACAAAGGAAAGCAGTGCAGCTATTGAACAAATAAATAATGTTATTATTAATACTAATGAGAGTGCAGGGAAAATAAAAAAGGCGAGTTACATGATTACAAATATAGCTGAACAGACAAACCTGCTTGCATTGAATGCCACTATTGAAGCGGCAAGAGCCGGTGAGGCAGGTAGGGGTTTTGCAGTAGTTGCCGAGGAAATAAGAAAACTGGCGGAAGAATCCAATTTATTTACGAAAGATATAACTGCCGTCATTCAGGAGCTGATAGTTCAGGCAAAAGAAGCAGTGGAGAACATGGAAAGTGTTTTGGAATTTGTAAATTCTCAGACCAACAGTGTTGAAATGACAAAAACGAAATTTGAGAGGATTGCCCATGCTATTGAAAATCAAAAAGATATAATAGCGGTTCTCAATCAATCAGGCCAGAAAATGAAAGATAAAAAAGAAGAAGTTATAAATATTATTCAAAACTTTTATGCTATAACTGAGGAGCATGCAGCAGGGAGCGAAGAAATAGCCGCAACCACCCAGTTACAGGCGGAATCAATGGAAAAGCTGTCAAAAACAAGTGAAGTATTGGCTGGATTGGCAGAAGAAGTGAATAATACTATCGCAAAATTCAAAATATGATGCTGAAACAGTAAGACAGGGGACGGTTCTATGTCATGTTTAAGCATGACATAGAACCGTCCCCTGTCTTTCTCCGCCTGTCATGTTTATTTAGATGTTCTAAAGCTTCTCTGAAACAGTTTTACCAGCTCTACAACAGGTACTATAGCTAAAGAAAATGCCAATACGAGAAGCCACTGGCGGGCATCAAGCTGGACTACTCTGAAAATACCGTTTAATTCCGGTATAACTATTACTATCAGTTGAAGAACAACTGATGTGGCTATGGCACCAATAAGATACATATTGGAGAACAGACCAATCTGGAATATTGATTTCCTGTCCGATCTCACATTAAATGCATGAGTAAGCTGAATCAATCCCAGTGTCGAGAAGGCCACAGTAATTGATACTTCAGGGCTATACAAAGTTCTTGCAATATAAAAAGCTCCGAGGGTTAACAAGCCTTCAAGTATGCCCTGATAAATTATATTTGTGCCAAGCCCGCCCGCAAATATACTGCTTGATGATTTTCTGGGCTTTTGTTTCATAATGTCCATCTCTGCTTTTTCTACACCCAGCGCCAGTGCAGGAAGGGTATCAGTGACAAGGTTTATCCACAATATATGAATCGGGGAAAGTATATTCCAGTTGAGAAGGGTTGCAATAAAGAGTGTGAGAACTTCGCCCATATTTGCAGAGAGCAGAAACTGTATTGCTTTGCGTATATTACTGAAGATTTTTCTGCCTTCTTCAACAGCGGCTACAATTGTTGCAAAGTTATCGTCGGCAAGAACCATGTCTGAAACACCTTTTGAAACATCAGTACCTGTTATGCCCATCCCAACTCCTATATCAGCTGTTTTAAGAGCGGGTGCATCATTTACACCGTCCCCTGTCATGGCAACAATTTTATTTTTGTTCTTCCAAGCCTTCACTATTCTTACCTTGTGTTCAGGAGACACTCTTGCATACACAGAGTATTTTTCAACTTCCTCAAAGAAATCTTCATCACTTATTTTATCAAGCTCTCTGCCAGTTATTACGGAACTGTCATCGTCAGCTATGCCAAGTTCCCTGGCTATTGCAGCCGCTGTATCCCTGTGGTCGCCGGTAATCATTATAGGCCTTATGCCTGCTTCCTTGCAAACTTGCACTGCCGCTTTTACCTCTTCTCTTGGAGGGTCTATCATACCGACCAGCCCTGCGAATACAAGGTTTTTTTCTACATTTTCAGATGTCATGTCCTCAGGTATTTGACCCACATCTCTGTAGGCCATGGCTAGTACTCTAAGGGCCTTATAGGCCATAGCTTTGTTTGCCTCACTAATCATAGAAAGAATCTTATCTGAAAGAGGCTCAGTTTTATCGATGAAAAGAATTTCAGTACACCTTTCTATAAGCATATCAGGAGCGCCTTTTGTCATTATTCTGTATTTGCCATTGCTGAGCTTATGTATGGTTGTCATAAGCTTTCTGTCCGAATCAAAAGGAATTTCCCCCACTCTTGGCAGGTCTCTTTCTTTTTCATCTTTATGGAAGCCTTTGATTGCAGCAAAATCTACCAGTGCTGTTTCTGTCGGATCTCCCGAAACTTTGAATTTGTCTTTATCTATTCTTTCATACCTTGAATCATTGCAAAGTGTCATGATCTGCATTAAAATTTCTGCACTGTATGAATCCATTTTAGCTTCATCTGCTGAAGAAATATTATTGTCAAAATACACTTTCTGAACAGTCATTTTATTCTGAGTAAGGGTACCGGTTTTATCCGAACAGATAATTTCCGTACTTCCAAGTGTCTCAACTGCCGGCAGTTTTCTTATGATAGCATTTCTCCTGGCCATCTTCTGAACGCCTATAGCAAGTACTATTGTTACAATGGCAGTCAGACCCTCAGGAATAGCAGCTACCGCGAGGCTTACCGATGTGAGGAACATGTTGAGATATTCACGGCCTTCAAGTATACCTACAATAAACATTATGACAGCAATTGCAATAACCCCTATACTTAAGTATTTTCCCAACTCTCCAAGCTTTTTTTGAAGAGGTGTCTCTTCATTTTCATAGGTTGTAAGATATCCTGCTATTTTTCCTACTTCGGTCTTCATACCTGTTGCAGTGACAACACCTAAGCCTCTGCCGTATGTGACACTGCTTGAAAGATAAGCCATGTTTTTTCTGTCGCCTAGTACAACATCAGAATCAGCAATTTGTTCAGTTGTTTTTTCAACGGGAACTGATTCACCGGTCAGAGCAGCTTCCTCTATTTTAAGGCTTGCACATTCAATTAATCTCATATCTGCAGGAACAATGTCTCCGGCTTCAATCAGTACGATATCTCCAGGAACAATATCTGCTGATTTAATGCTTTTTATCTCGCCATTTCGCTTTACTTTGGAAAATGGTTTGGACATATTCTTTAGAGCTTCAAGTGCTTTCTCGGCTTTGCTTTCCTGCACAACACCAAGGACAGCATTAAGAAGTACTACTGCAAGGATAATGATTGTATCCGTTAATTCTCCCAGGAATCCTGAAATCAATGCAGCAATTATCAATATTATTACCATAACACTTTTGAACTGCTCTGCAAACATTCCAAGAATGGTTCTTTTCTTTCCTTCCTGGAGTTCGTTGATTCCAAATATTTCTCTTCTTTGTGCAACTTTTTCATCGTCAAGGCCATTCATGCCGGTTTCAAGTTTATTGAGGGACTCTTCAACTGTAAGTGTGTGAAAAAGAGTTTCTTCAACAATTTGCTTAATTCCAGCTTGTTTAATTTCAGACTTATCCAAACTCACCAACTCCTCTTATTATAGATATATAATGTTAAGCCCGTTACCAGCATTGGTTTATCCATTATTTCTGTTAGATTATGATTTTATCTTGTCATCTTTATACATACGAAGAATTGCTTTTATTTATTCGGAACTACATTATTAGTAAGTCACCATCCTTGCAAAATTTTTCATCATGTAAAAAAAAGACTTTTAACATATATTCCGCATATCGGATATATGTTAAAAGTCTTGCTCTCCTGATCAGGAATAAGAAGCCAGGTAAAATTCACCGGTTGTTGGCTTCTTATTTTAAGCTACTCCCTTTTAACAAGTTAAATTTAACACGAATACAGAATCTTGTCAACTATTGTACAGCCCATTTTATTAGTCCTGTATCAAATTTGTTGATTAAATCCTGATGATGAGGTATTACCCTGAATGTATAGCCGAACTCTCCACCTTCAAAGAATGTTATATCAGCAGAATACTTGTAAATGGAGGCTTCTATTTTCTCGCTGAGCTTCATCTCTGCAACTTCAGGATCTTCAAGGTTCCCGTCCTGGTCTAAACGGCCATAATACAGTTCAACTTTGACATTTGAAGGAGCTATCTCACCCAAATTAATGCATACAGTAATGGTCACAGGGCTACCGGATATTGCGTTCTGTAACTGTGGTTGGCTGCCTTCTCCACCTGCAAGTATATGAACCTGTGGCCAGGTTCTTTCAATGTAAGATTTCCAGTCAGAAAGATTTCTTACATAGTCATAATTGCTTGCTATGATTTTATCCACTCTGTCCATAGATGGTATATACATGTAGTTTACATACTCCTGTACCATCCTATGGGTACTGTAAACAGGCAATATTGATTTTATTGATTCCTTCATGGTTTTTACCCACTGTACAGGCAGACCCTTTTCATTTCTGTTATAAAACATAGGAATAATCTGCTGTTCCAGAATTTCATAAATAGATTCACTGTCTGCATTGTCCTGATAATATTCATTTTCATAAAAATCGTTACTTCCAATAGCCCAACCGTTTTTTCCGTTATAGCCTTCACACCACCAGCCGTCAAGAACACTGAAATTTATTATTCCGTTTATGCTTACTTTTTGTCCGCTTGTTCCGCTGGCTTCAAGAGGACGTCTTGGATTGTTTAGCCATACATCGACGCCCTGAACCAGAGCACGGGCAAGTTCCACATTATAATTTTCAAGAAGTATTACCTTTCCTTTAAAGCCTTCCTGTCTTGAAATATCATATATATGCTTTATAACTTCATGTGCAGGCCTGTCTGCAGGATGGGCTTTTCCTGCAAATATTATTTGTACAGGCATATCAGGATTGTTGAGAATTCTGCGTATCCTGTCAATATTTCTGAAAATCAGTGAGGCTCTTTTATATGTCGCAAACCTTCTGGCGAATCCAATTGTAAGGGCATTTGGATCAAGAAAATTTTCAGCTTCACGTACATTTTCAGGCGATTCACCGTTTGTTTTTCTTTGACTTCTGATTCTGCTGCGAATAATGTTAATCATTTTTTCCTTTAGCATGCAATGTATATTCCATAATTCCTCATCAGGAATATTGTCAACTGCATTCCATAATTCTCTGTTATAAAGCCTTTCCTGCCAGTTTTCCTCAAGATACCTGTCATAGAGCTTTTTAAAATCAGGAGAAAGCCAGGTCAGCGTATGAATTCCATTGGTGATATGCGAAACAGGGACTTCATCTTCCGGAACCCCAGACCACAAATAATTAAACATTCTGCGTGTAACAGCGCCATGAAGTTCACTGACACCGTTTTTACGCCCTGCAAGAGACAGGGCAAGTACCGTCATATTGAAGTTAGGGCTGTAGTTTACTTTCAGGCCCAAATCCAAAAATTCATGTCGGCTTATGCCAAGATCCTCCCAGAAGGTACAGAAATACTTGTCCATCATATACAGAGGAAACACGTCATTACCTGCTGGGACAGGTGTATGGGTGGTAAAAATTGTACATGATGAAACTGCTTCTTTTGCAGCTCTGAAAGACAGGCTCTTCTCCTTCATGAGTTTTCTTATGAGCTCAAGTCCCATAAACGCCGAATGACCCTCATTCATGTGATACACCGTAGCTTTTATGTTCAAAGCATCCAAAACCCTGATTCCGCCGATTCCAAGAAGAATTTCCTGCTGTATGCGGGTTTCCTGATCTCCTCCATACAGGGTTGAGGTGATTCCTCTGTCTTCAGGTCTGTTTAACTCAAAATCAGTATCCATAAGATATATTGATATGCGGCCGACTTTTACCTGCCAGATTCTTGCATAAACCATTCTTCCAGGAAATTCAACGCTTATATATACCTGTTTTCCGTTTTGATCAATAACAGGTGTAACTGGTAAATTATGCGGGTTTAAATTCGGATATGCCGTTTCCTGCCATCCTTCACGATTTATATGCTGATTGAAATAACCATTTTTATAAAAGAGCCCTATTGCAGTAAAAGGAATTCCCAGGTCACTTGCTGATTTGCAGTGATCACCTGACAGAATGCCAAGTCCGCCGGAATATATGGGCAGAACTTCGCTTAAACCATATTCTGCAGAAAAATAAGCAACCATATGGTTCTTTTTATCAGGATAGTTCCTGCTAAACCATGTATCTGTCTGTGATAAATAAGAGTCAAACTTCTGAACTATATCCCTATACTGTTGCATGTAATCAGCATCGTTAAGTTTTTCTTCAAGCTTAAGCTGGCTTACTTCCTTAAGGAAACGAACAGGATTTGCTTCAAGATTGTCCCAAAGAAGCGGGTCAATTTTCCTGAACAGTTCAATGGCATCCGGATTCCATGACCACCAAAGGTTATATGCTATATCATTCAAACGTACAAGCTCTTCGGGAATTATTGGTTTTACTCTGATTTTTCCTAAAATATACATAAAAGACCTCCGTACAAAGTATCACTATTTACTATATTATAAACATTTTTTGTATTAATATTAAAGCATGGCTATATTAATTATAAAAACATAACTATATAATATGGCAATTAATGTTAAATAAAATTATATGCAACAAGGCAATTAATGTCAAACCAAAGCTTTATTCAATTATGTGCTGTTGCCAACTACAGATTGAAGTTTTTGTAATCTTCTGTTTAATTATTCGAAAAAATCGTTTATTATATAAATACATGGAGGGGTTTTTGTGACAAACAAAAGAAAAAGAGCTGCCAAAAAAGCACGAAAAAAGGCTAATTCAAAGATGAGTATTTTGAAAAGGATATTTATTTTTCTTATTTTTGAGCTTGTTTTTACAGCAATAACCATGCCTGTTTTAGTTTTCTACGGACCTTTTGAAACTGTGAAACGCACTGTGGTGGGTGCATCCTGGAACACACTCAGGCACCAGTTTATTGCGAAGGCATTTTTGTCCGATGAAGCAATTGCACGAATTCTCGGTGATTCATATGCCGTTGACCCTACCGCAAGCGGAGAAAAGATTCAAATGCTTGAATTCGGCACAAATCATAAAGATGAAATCAGTATCTATGATATTGATGGTATTAATTTCCAAGGCAAATTGATGATTGTATCCGATCCAACGAGGATTAGTGTCGGTTATTCGAGTAAAATTCCAAAAGCTGGTGAGACAACCAGTGAGATAGCCAGGAGGAACGGAGCCATAGCAGCCATAAATGCCGGAGGGTTTATGGATGACGGTTGGGTTGGCACCGGAGGAGCTCCCATGGGTTTCATAATTCATAACGGAGAAGTTGTATACAATCAGCTGAAAAGCGAAAGCATCAAGCAGGATACGGTTGCTTTTACCGATACAGGCATGCTTATAGTCGGAAAACATTCAATATCGCAGTTGAAAAAGTATGGTGTTAAAGAAGGTGTCAGCTTTGGCCCGCCTTTGATAGTAAACGGAAAACCCACTATTACAAAAGGCGACGGAGGATGGGGGATAGCCCCGCGTACGGCTATTGGACAGAGGAAAAACGGTGAAGTGCTTTTACTCGTTATTGACGGAAGGAATATTAATTCGTTTGGGGCAACATTGAAGGAGGTACAGGACATACTCCTGGAATATGGGGCTGTGAATGCTTCCAACCTGGATGGAGGTTCATCTACAACCATGTATTACAACAATGAAGTTATCAACAGGCCTTCGGACAAGTTAGGAGAAAGGATGGTCCCCTCAGTGTTTTTGGTAGGTCCTTCAAAAGGAGGGCAGGATTAAGTGAAAAAAATAAAAATGATATATAAGTGGATTATAATATCCATAACCCTGCAGACAATTATACTGGTGTTTCTCAATTATTTCTACCTGCCGTTCAGAGGCAGGGTAAAAGCTACAATCTATGAGCATACCAATATGGTAAGTAATGACTGGAGCATGAAAATTCCTGATGGCGCCGGAACCCCATGTGTATCCAATGACGGGCGATATGCTGCATACCTTTATGACGGGAAACTTATGGTTATGGATGCCGTTAAGAAAAAGGAAATAGCAGCAATTACTGCAGAAGAAGGTGAGCTGACTTACTACAGATGGCTGCCGGACAGGAGAATGCTTATATATGCTTCATGTTCCTATGTTAAAAAACATAGTACTGTTACTATATCAACTTACGATGTAATGACCGGAGACATACGCCATTATCCTGACATCTCACGGCTGCCTTTATATAGCAAGGCTGTGGGGATAGAGCTTTCACCCATAACAAATATTGTGTATGTCAAGATAAAGACAGGTGATGAAAGAGCGCTGATATACAAGTTCAATATTATGGATGACTGTGAACTTGTTGCGAATACAGAGCTTGGGGCTGTTATAAGAGAAACAAATTACAGTGATAAGCTCATTTACCAGAAAGGAAATTATATGATTGTTGTGAAAGATGGAAGTAATAAAAAAGAGTATGTATTAGAATTTCCTGGGAAAATGGCGCTGTTGGGAATCGACTCTGAGGACAAGGTATATGCAGCGGAGTTAAATCAGGATGGCAAGGCGGTTTATGTTTACTATGGCGAAGCAGATACTTCTGACGTCAGCACATGGTCAAAAATTTATTTAAATAAAGCCGTTTACCCTGAAAGGATTATTATTTCGAGAGGTGGCGTTATATATATGAATATGCCCGAAGAAAGCCGTGTAATGGCCATAGATGTAGGCAGAGAATATAAATATACCGGTGAACTGGTTGAAATAACGGATGATTATATCGTTACAAGGAAAAAAGACCAGCTTATGCTTAAACTTATAAACACTGATATAGGCCTATAGCGGATAACAGCAAATAATAATTTACGGCTTTATCCTATAAAAAATGTATAAGCAATTGACAGCCTGTTTTTTACGGCATACAATTTATCTGAAATTAGATAAAAAATGCTCAGCATTATTACAGGTCAGATTACATGCCGGAGGTATTTGATATGGCAGATATATACAGAGAAGAAAAAGACAGTAATGGTAATATGGTAATGGACAGCGTTAATGAGAAGCATAACGTTCTTGTGAGGTTAAAGAGAATTGAAGGCCAGATAAAGGGTATACAGAGAATGGTTGAGGAGGATAAAAATTGTATTGATATACTGACTCAAGTTGCAGCGGTGCGTGCGGCAATTAACAAAGTCGGGGCTATCATACTTGAGCACCACTCAAAAACATGTATTGAAGATGCTATCATTAATAATGATAAGAAGCAGGGATTAAAGGAACTTATTGACACTGTACAGAAATTCCTGAATTTTGTTGATTAAGCTTATATACGATTCATCTTATATCTTTTACTTAATATGCATTGCCTAAGGCAGCGAGACAGCGTTATTTTGCCTTTGAAAATGTTATCACGGCCAGTTGAATCAAATTTATCAAATTGAATTTTATAGAATTTATGTATTAAATGTAATGAATTAAATGTTTTTTATCTCCTTAAAGGGGTAAAATATAATAGAATTAGTAAAATTTATTATACATAAGGAGGATTAAAATGGCGGGTGATAAAGTCTTAACTATAACAAAGGAAAATTTTGAGGAGGAAGTTCTAAAGTCAGATATACCTGTTCTTGTCGACTTTTGGGCATCATGGTGCGGCCCCTGCAGAGCCATTGCACCAATTATTGATGAATTGGCAGATGATTTTTCCGGAAAGGCTAAAGTAGGCAAAATTAATGTAGATGAACAGGGAGAACTTGCACAAAAGTTCAGGATAATGAGTATTCCTACCATTATGTTGTTCAAAGGCGGCCAGTCAGTTGAAAAAGTGGTTGGAGCAAGACCCAAGGAGGATTTTGCAGCGCTTATTGAGAAGAATCTCTAATATCAATAAATAAGTGTTTTAGTAAAATAAGTATTTTCGTAAAAATTGCCCCGGCACGACCGGGGTTTTTCCTTTATATTCGTGCAATTCTGGCTGTTCACAGGCAATTTCTGTCATGAATAATTTTAGAAAAAAGAGGATTTTTCCAACAAGTATTGAATTAATATACGTATGCCGTTAATATTTAAGTTTCGTTATCATATCAAATAAAAGTTTGAATATGATTTGCAAGGGGGATCCGAATGCCTGGCGAAAAACGTTTTAGAACTTCACTTTTCGGTTTCAAAAAGTCAGATGTAAATTCATATGTTGAAAAAATACTCAGAGAGTTTGACAATATGCTAAAAGAAAAGGAAAATGAGATAAATAAAATTAAAAGCCAGAACGAAGATATAAAGGAAAGATATAATGAGCTTTTAAGCAAGTCTGAGCAGATAAACGCTGACAGGGCAAAGGTTGCTGATGCACTTATTCAGGCTCAGGAAAAGGCCGAACGCATACTGGAGGATGCGCGAAACCAGGCTTTGCAGGAAAAGAAAAGCATAGAAGAACTGATTGAAAAGGAAAAGGAAAAGCTGATAGATATAAAGGAAGAGTTAAGAGTGCTTAAGTCTGAGGCGGCTAATGTTCTTAAAAAATATGAGATGCAGCTGGGCAATTTAATAAATAAGGGAATTGAAGAATAAATTGCTTTAGCTATTGCCATCAACTTATTTTTAATATATAATTTTATTTAATTGAACCAAAAATACCAATTATTAATATAGAATGCAGCGATGAAAGGGAAGAGTACATACTGTACTTTCCAAAGCGAGCCGGAGTATGGTGCAAGTCCGGAGAAAGAAGGTATGGAAGGCAGCCCTGGAGTTTCTCCTTGAGAACTGAAGTTGAAGATAAGGGATAGGTGCCTTGATTTTTCAACTTCATATTAGAGGAAGACGTAACCTCACGTTACAGAGGAGCAGTATCTGATGGCATAGCCATTTTGTACTGGCAGAGAGGGCACAATTTATGTGCCAATCAGGGTGGTACCGCGAAATATTCCTTCGTCCCTTACTGGACGAGGGATTTTTTAATATATATAGAAAATCGGAGGTTGATTTGCATGGAAGAAATCCTGGAAGTATTAGAAAACAACAGCAGGTTGAACTGCGAAGAGATTGCCGTAATGTTGGGCAAAAGCGTTGAAGAAGTAAAAGACGCTATTAAAAAGCTTGAAGATGAGGGTGTTATAGTAGGATACAATACATTGATAAACTGGGAAAAGACAGACAGAGAAATGGTAACAGCCCTGATAGAAGTAAAAGTGACTCCGCAGAGGGGTGAGGGCTTTGATAAAGTTGCGGACAGAATATACAGGTTCCCTGAAGTCAAGGCATGCTATCTTATGTCCGGAGGCTTTGACCTTACAGTTATAGTAGAGGGAAAAAGTTTAAAAGAGGTTGCTTCTTTTGTAGCTGAAAAGCTTGCACCGCTTGAGTCCGTCCTTAGTACGTCAACTCATTTTGTACTGAAAAGATATAAGGATGACGGTGTCATTTTTGAGAAAAAAGAGAAAGACGACAGGGAGGCAATTGTCTTATGAACATGAATGACATGATATCACCAACTGTTAAGAATATACCTCCGTCAGGAATACGCAAATACTTCGATTTGCTGAATGAAATGAAAGATGCAATATCTTTGAGCGTAGGTGAGCCTGATTTTGTTACACCGTGGAATATACGGGAAGCAGGTATTTATTCTTTGGAAAAAGGCCAGACCCATTACAGCTCAAATGCCGGCTTAATAGAATTGAGAAGCGAAATTGCAAGATATATGGAATACAGATTCGGGTTAAAATATAACCCGAGGGAAGAAATACTGGTTACCGTAGGGGCAAGTGAGGCAATTGATTTGGCTTTAAGGTCTCTGATAATTCCGGGGGATGAGGTTATTATCCCTGAGCCGAGTTTTGTGGCATATAAGGGTTGTGCTTTACTTGCCGGTGCTGTTCCGGTAGTTATTGAGCTTCAGGCAAAGGACCAGTTCAGGCTCACACCGGAGGCACTTGAAAAGGCGATAACGGAAAAGACGAAAGTTGTAATAATACCTTTTCCCAATAATCCGACTGGTGCCATCATGACAAAAAAAGATATTGAAGGCATTGTGGAAGTTCTAAAGAATAAAGATATAGTTGTAATTTCAGATGAAATTTATGCTGAACTTACTTACGAAGGGGAGCATGTGTCTATAGCAAGTTACCCTGAAATGAAGGAAAAGACTCTTGTAATTAACGGATTCTCAAAAGCTTATGCCATGACAGGCTGGAGAATTGGATACGCATGCGGACATCCTTGTCTGATAGACAATATGAAGAAAATCCATCAATATGCAATAATGTGTGCTCCGACAAATGCACAGCATGCTGCAATTGAGGCCTTGAGGAACAGTTATGATGATGTTTCCATGATGGTAAGGGAATATAACAGAAGAAGAAGACTGATGGTGGATGGCTTCAGAAAGGCCGGTCTGGATTGCTTTGAACCACTTGGAGCTTTTTATGTTTTTCCCTGCATAGCATCTACAGGATTGAGTTCAGATGAGTTCTGTGAGAAATTATTAATGGAGGAAAAGGTGCTTGTAGTGCCAGGAACAGCCTTCGGAAATTGCGGTGCCGGTTTTGTCAGGGCAACGTATGCAAGCTCGGTTGAAAACATTATTGAAGCTATGAAGAGAATAAAGAGGTTTGTTGACAGGCATCGAGGCTTGCATATTTAGAATAATAACTGTAGAATGTTATTTGTTGATTGTGCTGTCGAATCACCGGCACAACAGTATTTAAATATACAAGCAGGAAATGAAGGAGATGATAGAGTGATTGAATTTGAGCAGTTCAGGCTGGAAATAGAAGCTCTTAAGGAAAATTTGGATGAAATGGGGGCTTCTCTTTGACATCGCCAGACTGAACAATGAAATTGAAGAACTTGAGCAGAGGTCGGCGGACCCCGATTTTTGGAATGATATTGAAAATTCCCAAAAGGTACTGCAGAGGATAAAATCATTAAAGTCAAAAGTTGAGAGATATCAAAAATTGCTGAATGACTGGGAAGACTTAAATACGCTTAATCAGCTGGGAATTGAAGAGGAAGAAGCGGATTTGATTCCTGAAGTGGAAGAAGGCTTAAGAAAATTAAAGAAAAGCTATAATGAGCTGAGATTAGAAACTCTTCTTACCGGGGAATATGATAAAAACAATGCAATGCTTACCCTTCATGCCGGAGCGGGAGGAACCGAGGCACAGGACTGGGTTGAGATGTTGCTGAGAATGTACACCCGCTGGGCGGAAAGGAAAGGCTATACGGTGAAAATTCTCGATATTCTGGATGGAGAAGAAGCCGGTATTAAAAGTGTTACCATACACGTCATAGGTGAAAATGCTTATGGCTACCTGAAGTCTGAAAAGGGAGTGCACAGGCTTGTAAGAATATCACCTTTTGATGCATCCGGCAGACGGCATACTTCATTTGCTTCTGTAGAAGTAATGCCTGAATTGGATGAAGATATAAAGGTTGAAATAAACCCTGATGACTTGCGTGTGGATACCTACCGGTCGAGTGGTGCAGGAGGGCAGCATATCAACAAAACTGATTCAGCGGTAAGAATTACCCATATACCTACAGGAATTGTAGTGTCATGCCAGACCGAACGTTCACAGCATCAGAACAGGGAAACGGCTATGAAGATGCTGAAAGCAAAACTCCTTGAATTAAAGGAGCGGGAACAGAAGGAAAAAATTGAGGATTTGAAGGGTGTTCAGAAGGAAATTGCCTGGGGAAGCCAGATAAGGTCATATGTCTTTTGCCCATATACGTTGGTAAAGGACCACAGAACCAATTATGAAGAAGGAAATGTTGAATCTGTAATGGATGGTGAGATTGACGGTTTTATAAACTCATATCTTGCCGGCAACAACAAATAGAGAATAACAGGTTGAACATTGAGGTCAGACATTAAGAGTAATGAAAAAACTTATAAAACATGTGATGAATACAATATTTTTAAAGCAATTATAAAAGCAAAAGAAAGGAGATTGACAAAGGTCAATCTCCTTTCTTTTGCTATATTTATACCGGAATGAGGATGAGAGTATCCATTTTGAAAAGCGGCTTATTCTCTATTCGCTGTGTTTATACGCCGTCATTCAATTTGCTGTCTATCGGAGTATAATTAACTATAGTTACAGAATCGTCAGCGGTGTTTACCCGCAGGACAAAGTATCCAGAAGTATTGTAAAACTCCGCATATACAGTTACATAATATTCATTTTTTTCCATGCCAACAGGCTCTATCATATCATAATGCGGGAAATATCCCTTCACATCAGTTCCCAAAGTGTCTTTAAGATATATAATGCATTGGTTTAAAATTTCACTCTTTTTATCTGTTTCACTGTTTTGCGCCTTTTCATATTTCGGCGCATTCATCAGGCGGAAGGAATTGCTGATAAGGCTGGCGGCCGAAGTTGCATTCTCATTTAATTGTTTGCCGTCTGCAGAATAAATATAGTCCGGCGAAGATATGAATAAAGAGTAAATATTCCTTCCCCTTATGATATCCATTGAGTAACACATTCTGTTTCTGCCTGCATCGTCAAGATAGTTGACGAGTCTCTTTATGTATAAGGTATCTCCAAGCTTATATGAACTTGTATAAAGTGAAGTAAAGGTTTTATCTATATATGGAGCTTTATACCCTGTAGAAAGATATTTAATGTTAAGGGGATTTTCATTTGCACATAAATCTATTGCATCGGATAACAGGACTGCCTCAGCAAGTTCGCTTTCTGTCATCAGGACTTCCAGAGCCGAAAAGTTTCCGGGAGGCTGCATGATAAAAGTATTATATTTGAAATCAGCTGATGTGTTCTTAACAGTCTTCCAGTCTTTCGGGTATAGCACTGTAAATCCATCATCTTTGTATGTAAATTCGGATGGGGTATAAGAAACATCAGCAGAGTATTTTATGCTGTTATTCGTGAATTTAAGAGATTTGAGCATATTAAGTAATACTTCTTCAATTACTCCGGATGGTTGTTCAAACCGGCTTTCCAATTTAATATTATAGAGGCAGGAATCGTTTATGATAAAATAATCCTGAGCATATATAATGCCTTCCGGAGAATTAATTTCATAATTGATATATTTAAAACTTTTGCTGTCATTACCAATACTAAGCGTTCCTTCTTTTCGTATTGTCAGGTTGCCACCTTTTGAAATTTTTAATGAATTAATTATATTTTCAAAAGAAAAGGGCTGCAGCAGCTTTTCAGCCGTTATAGAAACAGTATGGTTGTAGTTGATTTTAAAACTGACATAATTCAGTACGTCTGTAATATTGTTTATTCTGTATTGAATAAAAGTAGAAGGATATTTAATGCTATATCCGCCATTTTGGTTTGAAAATGTGTCATATGTAATATTTTCGGGATCAAGGTCGGGATAAATACCTTGGTTTGCGAGGCTTATTGAACGGACATCACTGAAAACATTCAGGGTTTTTACCTGCTTATATGAACCGGGGATTTTCAATGAGTTAATGAGTGAAATCATTTCCTCTATAACGAATTCATCCAAAGCACCTTTTTGACAGGTAAAATATATTGAATAAACTGTTTTCTCTGAAGTTATGGGTATATCAATATTAATATGCGTATTTTCCAGTGAAACTGTCTTATCAGAATATATTGTATTATAAAGAATAGAATATGAGCTTTTAGTTAATGTGCTTTCGGTGTATTTGCCAAAAATCTTCATGTTTGATTCTTCAAGCTGATTTCCATCAGGGTAAAGGAATTTGCTGCGGAAAAGTTCTTCCATGGAATTAAAAAAGCTCATTCTGAATTCTATAAACTTGCTGAACATGTAATTATCGTCTGAAGAGTAATCATTATAGTATTTCCTTAGTAGTTCCAGAGTTTCACTGTCCATACGGTCATATGATACAACTGCAGAGAGCAATCCGCTTTTGTGGTAAATCTCAATGGAAGAGTCTTCATTTCTAAGAAAAGAAAACTCATCTCCAAGGCTAAGTGCTGCATTACCTAAGCTAAAACGAATTTCCGGCTCTTTGCTTTCTTTGATATTTTCACAAAAAGCTGCCATTGGTATGATAAAAACTATAACTGCTATAACAAATATTGTTATTATTTTTCTCATAGTGACTCCTATACAAACTTAATTGCTATAATATACCTGAATACTGCTGCAACTTACATGTATAACTTAAGTACTAACATTACAATTGCACGGGTATTATTATGGCACGACTTCCGGGCTTAGCAGATAACAAGCTTGTTGCGGGGCAAATTACTTCGCTGCGCTCTGGAGATTTGCCTTATCCTCCACTGCGCTGACCAAATCTTAAGCTTTTCACAATACTGTCTCATTACCCGGCATAACAAATCAACGTAATATAATATTCCAACTTTAATATATCAAAATGTTGTAGTACCTACAATTGATGTAAGAGAATTGTAAAGAAAGTGAAATATTAGCTTAATATACAGCGAAACCTTGATTAGAGCGCATAAAAAGTATATCCAGGGGTATATCTTTTCTAGCATGGAGCATAGTATAGCTTTAAGAAAAACAGGACGCTTTTTGGTGAAAAAGGAGTAAATGTGAATCACTTGCTGGAAGTCATTCACATGCTTTATAATTATTCCATACCTAAAATACTGTTAACATTGCATAATAAGTATTTTATATAATATTTCATGGTATATCAATTTTATTGAAATAATTATAGAACTTAACACTTTATGGCTTAACATTTTATACATGGTAAAGAGAGTAAGAATTTTTTTAGTAAGGAGATTAATAAATGGAAATTGGCAGAAAACTTGAAAGATTAAAGGTGATATTAAGAGAATACGGAAGTGTCGCAATTGCATTCTCGGGGGGAACGGACAGCACCTTTCTTCTCAAGGTTGCGCATGATGTACTTGGAGAAAATGCCATTGCTATAACAGCCCATTCATCAGTCAGCCCGGAATGGGAATACAGTGAAACTGTTCAGTTTACAAAAAAGCTGGGGATAAAGCATATAGTTATAGACATAAATATTACTGATATTGAAGGCTTTAGAAAAAATCCCGAGAACAGATGCTATTTCTGTAAGAAGGAGATTTTTTCGAGAATACAGAAAGCAGCCAGAGATCATGGAATCAGCAATGTTGCCGACGGTTCAAATGTTGATGACCTGGATGACTACAGACCTGGTATGCTGGCGCTTAGGGAGCTGGGAGTATTTAGTCCGTTAAGAGAAGCCGGTTTTACAAAAAAAGAAGTCAGAGAAGTATCGAAGGAAATGGGGCTTCCAACCTGGGACAAGCCGGCTTTTGCATGTCTTGCGTCAAGAATACCATACGGAGATGAAATAACAAAAGAAAAACTGAAGATGATTGAACAGGCTGAGGAGTATCTGTTCAGCCTGGGATTTCGCCAGTTGAGGGTTAGACATCACAGGGATGTGGCAAGAATAGAAGTGGCACCGGAAGATAGGAGAAGGTTTTTTGATGAGGCTTTTATGGACATGGTCAGCACCAGATTTAAAGAAATTGGGTATAAATATACTGCATTAGATCTTGCGGGATATAGAATGGGAAGTTTGAATGAAAGTATCTTGAGGAAGGATAGTGATTCTGATTGAAAATCGGAATAATAGGTGCCGGGAGAGTCGGCAGTGCTCTTGCAATCGGTCTTGCAAAAGAAAAGTTTCCGATTGAGGGTGTTTTCAACAAGACTGACAATCCAGTGAAGACTCTTGGTGAAAAAATAGGTGTAAGTTTTAATAACAGTTTGGAAGAAGTGGTCAGTAAAGCAGATACTGTTTTTATTACCGTACCTGATGATATCCTGGAAAAAATGTCGTTATTTATTTCTGAGAAAATAAGCAGTGAAGTCATAAAGGGCAAGGTATTTCTGCACTGCAGCGGGGCATGCACTTCCGGAGTATTGGGTGCAATTTCTGAAAAAGGCGGATTTACAGGTTCTTTACATCCGATACAGACTTTTGCAGACAGAACAGAAAGCTGGAGAGGTTTATATAATATATATTATGGATTCGAAGGCTCTTATGAAGCTCAAAAAGCCGCTGAAACTATAGTGAAGGCTTTTAACGGCCGGCTGCTTATAATAGACAGCGAGGCAAAACCGCTTTACCATGCAGCTGCGTGTGTGCTTTCCAATTATACGGTTGTACTGTCATATATAGCAGGTGGTTTGCTTAAAGCTGCAGGCCTTGATAAAGAAACGGGAATAAAGGCTCTTGCTCCTTTGGCTGCAAAGACAATAAAAAATATAGAGCTCCTGGGGCCGGAAGGCGCTCTTACAGGCCCCGTTTCAAGAGGTGATTCCGGTGTGATTGCACAGCACCTGGATGCAATGAGCAAGAGGTGCCCGGAATTTATTGATATATACAGAACATTAGGGAAAACAGCTTTTGAGATTGCGCTGAAAAATGGCAGTATTAATGAGGAAAAAGAGAGGAGACTGCGTGAATTGCTGCAGTAGAAAATAGCCTGATATATAGTTTACAGGAGAAATGAATAATAATGAATTATTTGTATCTAATTGAATATTAAACGGCAAGAATTATTACAAGAGCTGTTGCAAGATTTATCACAAAATATTTATTACAAAATTTATTTCAAGATTTATTACAAGTTTTATCACAAGATTTGCTACAAGAATAATAACCAGAGCAGCAAGAACAACCAGAAAAACTGGAACCATTACAAAATTAAAACAATTAGAACAATAAAACAATTAGAACAATAAAACAATTAGAACCAGATGGGAGCTGGTAATTTGAATAAAGATAGTCTGAGACAATTGCTTGAGAATGTCAAATCAGGCCAGATTGATATTGACAGCGCATTAAATGAATTAAAGAAACTGCCTTTTGAAGATCTTGGTTTTGCTAAGGTCGATCACCATAGAAATTTAAGGAACGGGTATCCGGAGGTTATTTACTGCCAGGGTAAAACTGTTGAGCAAATTAAAGCTATTGTGCAAAAGCTTATGGAAAAAGACAACAACATATTGGCAACAAGGGCCGAGCCCCAGGTTTATGAAGGAATAAAAGAGATAACGGATGACGTGATTTACTATGAAATCGCAAGGATCGTTGTGGTAAAAAGGAGAGAAATACTTGCAACTGATAAGATAATTACTGTTGTTACCGGAGGTACTTCTGACATGCCGGTAGCAGAAGAAGCTGCCGTAACTGCTGAAGTACTGGGTAACAAAGTGGAGAGGCTTTATGATGTAGGCGTTGCAGGGATACATAGGCTGCTGGCCAATATAGAGGTATTGTCGAGAGCAAATGTGCTTATAGTAGTGGCAGGCATGGAGGGAGCCTTGGCAAGTGTCGTGGGAGGAATTGTTGACAAGCCTGTTATAGCAGTTCCTACAAGCGTTGGATATGGTGCGAATTTTGGAGGCCTTTCAGCTCTTCTTGCAATGCTGAACAGCTGTGCCAGCGGTGTTGGTGTCGTAAACATTGATAATGGCTTTGGAGCGGGATATCTGGCCAGCATGATAAATAAATTGTAAATAACAATGCTGCCTCACTATCAAACACAACAAGTTAATTAGTTGATTAATTATAATTAGCAACTTACAAATAATGAATCACAAATAGCAAATAACAAATAGTAAGATACAAATAGTAAGATACAAATAGTAAATTGCAAATTGTAAATTACAACTAAAAAATCTCAATTAGCAAATTACAAATAGTTAGCATCAGAGCGGAGCTTGTATATTAATAGCAACAGGTATTCCAGAATAATTCCAGAATAAAGGAAGTCGGAGGTTTCTTAATAGATGAAAGTACTGTATTTTGACTGTTTTTCCGGAATAAGCGGAGATATGACCTTAGGTGCTTTGCTTGATTTGGGAATTGACAGCGAACTTTTTAAGAGTGAGCTTAAAAAACTTAATTTAAGCGGATATGATATTGTGATTCAGAAAAAAAGTATTAATGGAATTTATGGAACGGATGTGCAGGTATTGATTTATAAAGATGATAACGCAGGAAGCCATGATCACGGCTATAATAATGGCGGCAAACATGGTGACCATCATACCGGCAGCCATTGCAGCGGCAATGAGCATTATCATGAACATTACCATGAACATAGCCATGAACATCATCATGGGCAAAATCACGAACATAGCCACGAACATAATCATGACCATCATGATCATAGCCATGAACATCTGCATGGACATAATCATGAACATCACTACGAACATAATCACGAGCATAAACATCATGATCATAAAAACCATAGAAATCTGAAAACTATTGAAGAATTGATAGACGAAAGCGGCTTAAAGCATAGCGTTAAGGAATTAAGCAAAAAAGTATTCAGGGAAATTGCAAAAGCGGAAGCCAAGGTTCACAACAAGGATATAAATGAAATTCACTTTCACGAAGTAGGTGCTGTAGATTCCATTATTGACATAGTAGGTACAGCTATATGTATTGATTTGCTTGGAATAGACAAGGTTTATTCGTCACCTCTCCATGACGGCCGTGGATTTATCACGTGTGCGCATGGTATTATTCCTGTACCGGTACCTGCTGTAATGGAGATGTTAAGCGGCACTAACATACCTTTAATAACCGAAGACGTAGATACCGAATTGATAACACCTACGGGCATGGGATTAATAAAATGCCTCGCATCTGATTTTGGCAATATGCCTGCGATGTTTATTGACAGGATAGGCTATGGGATGGGAAAAAGGAAAACGGGAAGATTTAATGCACTCAGGGTTATAATGGGAACCATACCTCATGAGAACATGATGATGGAGGAAATGGCGCTTCTTGAGACAAATATTGATGACATGAGTCCGGAAATTATGGGATACACAATTGAAAAACTGTTGAAAAGCGGTGCCCTGGATGCTTTCTATACGCCGGTTTATATGAAGAAGAACAGGCCTGCTGTAATGCTGTCGGTGCTGTGTGAGCCTGAAAAGGAGAAAGAACTTGTTGAAATCATAATGAAGGAGACATCTACCCTGGGTGTCAGAAGGAAGGTTATTAACAGGTATTGCATGGACAGGAAGGTTAAAACAGTAAATACTCAGTATGGAGATGTCAGGGTTAAAGTAGCTTCATGGGGCAACTTCTCAAAAGTATCGGCAGAATATGAAGATTGCAGGCATATAGCTGAAAAGACCGGAATTCCGCTGAGAGATGTATATGACATGGTAATGAAACATATTGAAAAATAAACATAAAATCAATTTGGAAAGGAACGGTTTATTGAGTTACTACAAGTTTTCTGATTTCTTAAAAAATAAATATGGCCAAAAGGTATACAAGCTGCCGGTAAATCTGAACGCAACCTGTCCAAACAGAGATGGAAAGAAGGATAGGGGAGGGTGCATATTCTGTGGCGAGGAAGGGGCTGATTTTGAGTGCCTTCCCAGCACCCTCAGCGTAAAAGAACAGCTTGAGAAGAATTCTGCTTATATAAGCAAAAACTATAGCAGCAATAAGTTTATTGCATATTTTCAGAACTATTCCAATACCTATCTTCCATTCAACGACTTTCAAAGATATGTACTGGAAGCTTGTATGGAAGGTATCGTTGCCGTATATATATCCACCCGGCCGGACTGTGTCGGTGATGAGCACCTGGAATTTTTAGAGGAAGTAAAAAGCAAAAAAGATGTAGACATTGTCCTGGAACTGGGATTACAGACAGTAAACTATAAAGCACTGGAGTTCCTTAACAGGGGACACACTCTTGCTGAATTTATCGATGCTGTTATTCGTACGAAAAGACATGGGCTGGGTACGTGTGCCCACTATATAGTTGATTTGCCCGTGGATACTGTAAAAGATGTTATAGAGGGCGCAAAGATATTGTCAGCCCTTGGTATCGAACAGGTAAAATGCCACTCACTTTACATTCTGAAGGATACAAGATTGGGGGAAATGTATGAGAGAGGCGAAATTAAGCCTGTGAGCCTTGAAGAATATCTGGAAAGGATTATAACTTTCCTTGAGTATCTTTCCCCCGACATTGTCATACAAAGGTTATTGGGACGTGCACCAGAGGAAAGGACACTTTTTTGCAATTGGAATACCAGCTGGTGGAAAATTCGTGATATGATTGAGGAAAAAATGAAGGCGGAAGGTAGGCACCAGGGTTCGAAGTTTGACTATCTAGGTGGGAAATTTACTTTCTTGGCTAATGATAAGCCTGCTTACTGATGATGATAAGCAGGCTTACTAATAACCTGGTCAAAAATTAACCCCGGAAACCTATAAAAAGGAATCCGGGGAATTTTGCCTATTCCCACTCGATTGTTGCAGGGGGCTTGCTGGTAATATCGTAAACAATTCTGTTTATATGGCTTACTTCATTGACAATTCTGTTGGATGCTTTTTCTAATATATCGTATGGGATTCTTGCCCAGTCAGCTGTCATAAAATCTGTAGTTGTTACAGCTCTGAGTGCAAGAGTGTAATCATATGTCCTTTCATCGCCCATGACGCCCACGCTTCTCATATCTGTCAGTACTGCGAAGTACTGGTTTATCTCTCTGTCAAGTCCTGCATTTGCAATCTCTTCTCTGAAGATGGCGTCTGCCTCTCTTAAAATATCAAGCTTTTCCTTTGTTACTTCTCCTATAACCCTTATAGCAAGTCCCGGTCCCGGGAAAGGCTGTCTCATTACAATATTGTCAGGAATACCCAGTTCTTTTCCTACTTTGCGCACCTCATCCTTAAACAGGTTGCGAAGAGGTTCTATTATTTCTCTGAAATCAACGTAATCGGGAAGCCCTCCTACATTGTGATGGCTTTTGATTACGGCAGCGTCACCGGTTCCGCTTTCAATAACATCGGGGTATATGGTTCCCTGAACCAGAAAATCAACTGTACCGATTTTCTTCGCCTCTTCCTCGAACACCCTTATAAATTCCTCACCGATAATTTTTCTCTTTCTCTCAGGATCTGTTACACCTTTCAGGCGGTTTAAAAAGCGTTCCTGGGCATTGACTCTTATCATGTTTATATCGAATTGATTGCGGAACACTTCTTCCACCTGATCCCCTTCGTCTTTCCTCAAAAGTCCATGGTCAACAAATATGCACGTAAGCTGCTTTCCAACAGCCCTGTGTATGAGAACAGCTGCTACTGAGGAATCGACTCCTCCTGACAGGGCGCAAAGAACTTTTCCATTGCCAACCTTTTGTCTGATGTTCTCTATGGATTGCTCAATAAAAGACGACATTTTCCAATCGCCTTTGCAATTACATATCTTGAACAGAAAGTTGTTTAATATTTCTTTACCTTTGTTTGTGTGAAGTACTTCAGGATGGAACTGTACACCATAAAAATTTCTGTTAGTGTCTTCCATTGCGCAGGACGGGCAGTTTGATGACTCTGCAATATTTACAAAACCTTCCGGAAGCTTGTCCACATAATATGTATGACTCATCCAGCAAGTAATATTGCTATCGATACCATTAAAGAGCTTACTGCTTGTATCAACATTTACACCCACTCTTCCGTATTCCCTTTGCTCAGCTTTTTTAACACTGCCACCGAACATTACGCTCATAAGCTGCATTCCGTAACAAATGCCCAGTATGGGAATACCAAGGTTGAATATCTCCTTATCGCATTTTGGTGCTCCAGGATCAGATACTGATGCCGGACCTCCTGTAAATATTATTCCTTTAGGATTTATGGATTTTATTTTATCAATAGAAGCGGTATAAGGGAGTACTTCGCAGTATACACCAGACTCTCTTACCCTTCTTGCAATCAACTGATTATATTGTCCTCCAAAGTCAAGAACAATTATCATTTCATTATTCAAAGCAACAACCTCCTCCCGGTAAATATAGTTTTTCCATAAAAAATATAGTCTAGCCACAAGATCAACTTTGATGCTGATTCAAGAGAATAACCCAAGAATAATCATAACAAGAATAATCATATTATAAAGGAATTAACTTCCCATTGCAAAGAAAAATTTTATAAGCATCTTTAGTGCAGTTAATGCTGTGTAATGAGCTAAAATCAGCCTGTATTACGGGATATGGCATATCAAAAAGCATTTTTTAACTGAAACTACTACATGCATTAACTTCTATTTTTATCAATTTTAATTCATTAATTCACTTTAATTTTTTTAAATTTTTATTTTGACTTATCGCAATAATATAGTAAAATGCTGATATATTATGTTTATATTATTACTAAAAGTAACTCAATGATTTAAGTTGGTATAAACCGGGAATAAAGATAAAAGGCACAGTAAGCTTAATTTATATTCTGTAAGCGAATTAAAAGATGCCGCACAAGGAATTAACAAGGGGGTTAATAAATCATTGCAGCAGATAACTATTATAAGACAAATCGTAATACTTGTAATATTGGCTTTGGTAGGTTTTATATCAGGAAAGAAAAAACATCTTCCTGAGAACTCTGGAGTTGTACTTTCAAAATTTGTAGTAAAAGTTACACTTCCGTCTCTTATATTCACAACACTTACGGGGTACGACTTTTCCAAACAGGAAATAATAGATGGTTGCATAGTATACATTTGCGGTCTGGTATTTATATTGTTTTCCTTTGTTATAGCAAAGTTGATTTCAGACAGGTTAAAAATTGACGATGCACAGAAAAGTATTTATAAAATGCTTTCAACTTTTGGGAATATAGCTTATATGGGCTTTCCCCTTCTGGAATCCCTATATGGAAACAGAGGGCTAATTTATGCAATATTTTTCCAATTAGCAAATGACACATTGCTTTGGACATTGGGCATCTATCTTGTTAACAGGCAAAACACGAAAAGCTGGAGGGACAATATTAAGCATCTGTTTAATATAAATACACTGGCTTTTGCCATAGGTATTGTGGCTATTGCTGTTAATTTCCAGGAACTTACACGCAGGTTTGGTCTGCTTGGAACAGTCTACAAGATGGTTTTTGATGCATTAAATCCTTTAGGCAAATCTACAACATATATTTCAATGATATTTATTGGTTTGATTTTATCAAAAGCCACTTTTCGGAGTGTTTCAGATATCTTTAAAAAATATTCAATTTTCATTTTTTCCTTTGTCAAGCTGTTGGTTATACCTGTAGTGGCATATATTGTTCTTCAGTTTGCAGGCAGGAATCTTGATCCTTTGGTGCTTAATGTTATTGTGCTTCAGCTGGCTATGCCGGCTGGAACAATTGTCTCTGCACTCACTGCAGAATACAATTCTGACTATCAGTATGCTACTGAAGGTGTCTTCATCTCAACAGTTTTAAGTGTTATTACATTGCCTTTATTGTTGTTTATACTTAAATAGGCGAATATTCATAAAAAATTATCATAAAATGTTCGTATTTTTTTCTTCTAAAGATTGACAATATTATTCATGTCTGATAGTATAATTAATGTAATAACTTAATAATGCGAACATTGGGAAATGACTGATAACAACAAGCTTTTCAGTGTGTTGAAGTTTAATATGTTTTTGTTGTTGCCTGCCAATATCCGACATATTTCGATTTCTTAATCTCGATGAGAGGGAATGGGATTTGTTCGGATTTGGCAGGATATTTCATTTGTGAGACTATATTTAGTATAGTTTCGCTGCAATGACGTAAGTTATCAGGTTTGATATGGAGGATGAAAGAACATGTATATTTCTAACTTGCCTAAGGTTGCAGTAGTAATGGGAAGTGATTCCGACTATCCGGTACTTGAGTCTTGTATTAAGACTCTTAAGGCATTCGGTATCGATGTTGAAGTTTTAGTTTGCTCTGCCCACAGGACACCTGAAAAGGCTGCAGAGTTTGCAAAAACCGCTGAGGAAAAGGGATTTGGCGTAATAATTGCGGCAGCAGGAAAGGCAGCCCATCTTCCGGGGGTATTAGCGGCATACACCGTTTTACCGGTTATAGGAGTACCTGTAAAGTCAAGTACGATGGATGGACTGGATTCACTGCTTTCCATCGTTCAGATGCCCAGTGGTATACCTGTTGCGACAGTCGCAATAGACGGAGCAAAAAATGCAGCACTTCTAGCAATTCAGATACTTTCCCTTTCATCAGAGGAACTGAGAGCTAAAATGAAAAAATTCAAGGAAGACTTAGCCAAGGAAGTCGAAGAAAAAAATACAGCGCTTCAGAAGAAGATTAGAGATGAATTCAATCCGACTTGCTAGATTTCAACTTGACAGTTTATATTTGCAGTAATTCAGGTTATAGTCGTAGAAAATTATAGTTATTTTGGGAGAGGTCAATAATGGCATACGATTTTAGATTGGATAAATTAAGAGAAGAATGTGGAGTATTCGGTATATATGACAACGATAATCATGATATTGCAAGACTGACTTATTTCGGCCTGTATGCACTTCAGCACAGGGGACAGGAAAGTGCCGGGATAGCCGTAAATGACGGAGGAACTATTTTGTACCACAAGGACATGGGGCTTGTGCCTGAAATATTCAATGATGTGGTACTGAATCATCTTAAAGGGAAAATTGCCATAGGCCATGTAAGGTATTCAACGACGGGCGCAAGTTTAAGAGAGAATGCACAGCCTATGGTTGTAAAGTACAGAGGCGGACAGATTGCCCTTGCTCACAACGGCAACCTGGTGAATGCTGCTGAGATTAGAAACAAACTGGAAGAGAACGGAGCAATTTTTCAATCCACAAATGATACAGAAGTAATAGCAAACCTCATTTCAAGATACTGTCTGACAAGTTCAAATATTGAGGAAACCTTTGCTAATACCGTTAAGGAAATTAAAGGCTCTTATGCGCTTGTTATACTTACGCCCGATAGCCTTGTAGGAATCAGGGATCCTTTTGGAATAAGGCCATTGTGCATTGGAAAGCTGAATAATTCATATGTGCTTGCATCAGAATCCTGTGCTCTTGATGCCATAGGAGCAGAGTTTATTCGCGACGTAAATCCCGGAGAAATTGTTATTGTTGATAAAGATGGACTAAGATCTGTTAATTCGGGAAGCTGCAGAGAGTCAAAACTTTGTATTTTTGAGTTTGTATATTTTGCAAGACCTGACAGTGTAATTGACGGTGCATGTGTACATCACGCAAGAGTAGAGGCAGGACGCCAGCTGGCAAGAGAACATCCAGTCGATGCAGATATTGTTATAGGAGCACCGGATGGCGGACTGAATGCTGCTTTGGGATTTTCAAGGGAATCAGGCATACCTTATGGTCAGGGACTTCTAAAGAACAAATATATCGGCAGAACATTTATACAACCTACTCAGGATAAGAGGGAAATTGGAGTAAGAATTAAATTTAATGCAATGAGAAGTGAAATTGAAGGAAAAAGAGTCGTGATGGTGGATGATTCCATAGTCAGAGGCACAACTACAAGAAGGATTGTACAAATACTTAAAAGTGCAGGGGCAAAAGAGGTACATATGAGAGTCAGCTCACCTCCATATAAGTATCCTTGTTATTTTGGCATAGATACTGCCACAAGGAAACAGCTTGTTGCATCCAATAATTCCATTGAAGAAATTAGAGAAATGATAGGTGCAGACAGCCTTGGATACCTGAGTCTGGAAGGTTTGCTTAAGACTCCGAGAGGAGCAAGATGTGGATTTTGCACTGCATGTTTTGACGGGGGCTATCCGGTTGAGGTGCCTGACAAGGAAATAAATAGCTGTAAAGGGGGAGCAGTATGACTACCTATAAAGAAGCCGGTGTCAATATTGAAGCCGGTTATGAGGCTGTGCGCCTAATGAAAAAAGACGTAAAGAGGACATTCAGACCGGAAGTGCTTACTGATATTGGTGGATTTGGAGGGCTTTTTGCCCTTGGAAAGTACAATGAACCTGTACTTGTCTCAGGTACCGATGGAGTTGGTACAAAACTGAAGATTGCTTTTTACCTGGATAAGCACGATACAGTGGGAATAGATTGCGTTGCAATGTGTGTTAACGATATTGTGTGCAGTGGAGCAGAACCGCTGTTTTTCCTCGACTATATCGCCATTGGAAAGAACAGGCCTCAGAAAGTGGCGGAGATAGTAAAAGGAGTAGCGGACGGATGCGTAATGGCAGGCTGTGCTTTAATCGGTGGTGAAACTGCTGAAATGCCGGGGTTTTATACCGAGGATGAATATGATATTGCAGGATTTGCCGTGGGTGTTGTTGAGAAAAGCAAAATTATCGACGGAAGTGGCATAAGAGAAGGGGACAGGCTTATAGGGCTTGCGTCATCGGGAATACACAGCAATGGGTATTCACTGGTCAGAAAGATACTAAATCCCAATGAAAAGAAATTGCAGGAATTTATAGAGAGCCTTGGCTGTACTCTTGGAGAAGAACTCCTGAAGCCTACTAAAATATATGTCAGGACCATTCTTGATTTGATACGCAAATTTAATATAAAAGGAATATCCCATATTACAGGCGGAGGATTCATTGAAAATATTCCACGAATGCTCCCTGAAGGATTAAGAGTAAAGATAAACAAAGGTACATGGCCTGTACTTCCTATATTCGGCCTTTTGCAAAACGTAGGAAACGTACCCGAGGAAGATATGTACAATACTTTTAATATGGGCATAGGTATGGTTATTGCGGTAGACAGGGATGCTGCAGATGAAATACTGTCCTACCTTAACAGCCAGGAGAAGCAGGCATATCTGATAGGTGAAATAGTTAAGGGAGAGGCTGGTGTAGATATATGCTGAACCTTGGCATACTGGTTTCAGGTGGTGGAACAAACCTGCAAGCTATAATAGACAGTATTGAAAGCGGATACTTAAAGGATTGTTCCATAGCTGTAGTGGTTTCAAGCAGATCCGGTGCATTTGCCCTGGAAAGGGCAAAAAAGCACAATATACCCTCTATAGTTATCTCAAGGAAAGCATATGAGTCAATAGAAGCATATGATGATGCCCTTATACAATGTTTCGAAAGTCATGGTGTGGGATTGGTTGTAATGGCAGGTTTTCTTACAATGGTTGGAGAGAAATTCATTGAAAAATACAGAGGCAGGATAATGAATATACATCCCTCTCTCATACCTTCCTTCTGCGGAAAGGGCTATTATGGAATTATTCCTCATCAGAAGGCGCTGGAATACGGAGTTAAGATTACCGGAGCAACTGTCCATTTTGTCGAGCCTGAATATGATTCGGGCCCTATTATTTTGCAAAAAGCTGTAGAAGTAAGAGATGATGACACACCTGAAACTCTTCAAAAGAGGGTGATGGAGGAGGCGGAATGGAAGATACTGCCGCAGGCCATTAAGCTTTTTTCAGAAGGAAGGCTTGTGTTAAATGGAAGAAAGGTTACTATAACAGATTAGTATTGCTTGAAACATGCAAGATAATAATCATAACAAGATAAAAGCCAAAGATAGCGAATGATAGAGACATCAGATGAAATAAACAAAAACGGAAACAAATACGATAGAAGCAAAAAAGACGAAAGCAAATACCGATAGAATCAAAAACGGCTGAAATAAAATTGTGAAACAGCTATACAGAATAAAACGAATAGGAGTGTGAGACCAGTGATTAAACGTGCGTTGATTAGCGTGTCTGACAAGACTGGAATTGTAGAGTTCGCAAAGGCATTGGACAGCAAGGGTATAGAGATAATATCCACAGGAGGCACTGCAAAGGCATTAAGTGATGCAGGCATAAATGTAATAAACGTGTCGGATGTTACAAGATTTCCGGAATGCCTGGACGGAAGGGTTAAGACTCTTCACCCCAAGATTCATGCCGGGATTTTGGCAATGAGAAGCAATCCGGAACATATGAAGCAGCTTGATGAGCTAGGTGTTGAAACCATTGATCTGGTTGTTATTAATCTTTATCCCTTCAAACAAACAATTCTTAAAGAAAACATTCAGCTAGAGGAAGCAATTGAAAACATTGATATTGGCGGCCCGACAATGTTGAGAGCTGCTGCAAAGAATTATCAGGATGTAGCGGTAATTGTAGATCCTGCTGACTATTCTGTCGTATTGGAAGAACTTGAACAAAGCGGGGAAATATCCTTAAAGACGAAGTTCAAGCTCGCCTATAAAGTATTCGAACACACAAGCCACTATGACACACTTATTGCAAACTATCTCAGGGACAAACTTGATGAAAAGGTTTTCCCGCAAACACTTTCCCTTACTTTTGAAAAAGTTCAGGATATGCGCTATGGAGAAAATCCGCATCAGAAAGCAGTTTTCTACAAAGAAGTGGGTTCATGCACCGGCAGTATTACTGCAGCGAAGCAGCTTCACGGCAAGGAATTGTCATATAACAACATTAATGATGCCAATGGAGCGCTGGAACTTCTTAAGGAGTTTGACGAACCTACAGTTGTGGCAGTAAAGCATGCAAATCCATGCGGAGTTGCAAGTGCTGAAAACATATATGAAGCCTACATAAAAGCTTACGAGGCAGACCCTGTATCAATATTTGGCGGCATAATTGCGGCTAACAGAGAAATTGATGCAAGAACTGCGGAAGAGATAAACAAGATATTCGTGGAAATAGTAATTGCTCCTTCCTATACCAAAGAAGCCCTGGAGATTCTGTCACAAAAGAAAAACATAAGGATTCTGGAGCTTGAAAATATATCATCGAAAGTTTCAAAAGATACTTACGACATGAAGAAGGTAGTTGGAGGACTGCTCGTACAGGAGTACAACGATAAGCTTATTGACATTGACAATATTGAGTATGTGACAGATAAAAAGCCTTCAGCAGCTGAACTCGAAGATCTTGTTTTTGCCATGAAGGTTGTAAAACACACTAAATCAAACGGTATTGTTGTCGCCAAAGGTAAGCAGACTCTTGGAGTCGGGCCCGGGCAAACCAACAGGATAATGGCTGCTAAAATTGCAATAGAGTATGCCGGGGAAAGATCAAAAGGAGCGGTTATGGCTTCCGATGCATTTTTCCCGTTCCCTGATTGTGTAGAGGCTGCGGCAAAGGCAGGAATTACTGCAATAGTTCAGCCGGGCGGTTCGATAAAGGACAAGGAGTCAATCGAAGCCTGCAATAAACACGGGATTGCAATGATTTTTACGGGCATGAGGCATTTTAAGCACTAGTATGTTTAATGAGAGGATGATAACATGAGGATACTTGTTGTCGGCGGAGGAGGAAGGGAACACGCAGTTGTATGGAAACTGGCTCAGAACCCTTCGGTTGAAAAAATTTATTGTGCTCCCGGAAACGGAGGTATATCTTCCCTTGCACAGTGCATTTCCATTAAGGCAACTGATATTGAGGGGATTAAGGCTTTTTCAAAGGAAAATAATATTGATCTGGTTGTTGTTACACCTGATGACCCTCTTGCAGCGGGAATGGTGGATGAACTGGAGAAGGAAGGAATAAGGGCATTCGGACCTAAAAAAGATGCCGCAATAATCGAATGGAGCAAGTCCTTTGCAAAGGATTTGATGAAAAAATATAACATACCTACTGCCAGGTATGAGGTATTTGACAATAGTAAAGATGCAATTGGATATCTGTCCCATCAGAAATTTCCTATTGTCGTTAAAGCTGACGGACTTGCCCTCGGCAAGGGTGTAATAATTGCTCAAAACTTTGAGGAAGCCCGTGAGGCCGTATACAGTATAATGGACGAAAAAACTTTCGGAGAAGCAGGAAACAGAATAGTTATTGAGGAATTTCTTGTAGGACAGGAAGTCTCAATACTTGCCTTTACTGACGGTAAGACAATAGTCCCCATGGTGAGCTCCCAGGATCATAAAAGAGCTTTGGACGGGGATAGAGGGCTCAACACGGGAGGTATGGGTACTTTCTCACCCAGCAGGATTTACACTTCCGAAATTGCACAATACTGTATGGAAAACATTTTTAGGCCTACAGTCAATGCAATGAACATGGAAAACAGAAAATTTAAAGGAGTTCTGTATTTTGGCCTGATATTGACGGATGACGGACCAAAGGTGCTTGAATATAATGCAAGGTTCGGAGATCCGGAGACACAGGTTGTTCTGCCCAGATTAAAAAGTGACTTGCTTGAAATATTTAATGCAGTAATTGATGAAAGACTTGATGAGGTAAAGGTTGAGTGGGACGACAGGGCTGCTGTGTGTGTAATAATGGCATCCGGCGGATATCCCCAGAAATATCAGACCGGATATGAGATAGAGGGTATTAATGAAGCTGAGAAAGAACAAGATATAATTGTGTTCCATGCCGGAACCAGGTTTGAAAACGGCAGGTATTATACCGCCGGCGGACGCGTGCTGGGTGTAACCGCTATGGATGATACGTTGGATGGCGCTATCAAAAAGGCATATGAAGGCGTAGGAAAAATAAACTTCAAGGATGCACATTATAGAAGGGATATAGGAATTAAATAAGAGGAAATGGAGAAGTAAAGGTTTTTCTTTAAGAAAAACCTTTCTTGTGTTATAATGGGCTTATCTTGAGGAAAGTCAAAATATGACTTTTTGTACAAAACACAGTAATGCAACCTGCTTTATATATATGTAATACGTAAATAAAATTTAATACACTAATGTAAGTAATATAAAATACAGGAAAATATAAGTATTATATAGTATAAAAAATGAAAGTAATATATGTAATATACAATACAAAAAAACAAAAATACATGTAATATTCAAAGGAGCAATAATATACTGCTGCCGGATTAATGCAGTACAAAAGGTGTTTTATCATGAAATCTGAATGTTTAAGAATAGGTATATCAGGAGGAACCTTTGACCCGATCCACTATGGACATCTTATAGCTGCTCAGGAGATCAGGGAAAGGCTTAATCTTGACAAGATAATATTTATACCGGTTGGAGATCCGCCACATAAGACGGATATAGAAGTTACCGGCTCTATACATAGGCTAAATATGGTAAAGAAAGCTATTGAGAGTAACCCTTTTTTTGAAGTATCAAGTATTGAGGTTGACAGGCCAGGATATACATATACCGTAGATACGCTTATGGAGCTAAAAGAAAAATACCCTGAGAATTGTAAATTTTATTTCATCATTGGTGCAGATACAGTACCGCAATTAGTTACATGGAAGGAATACAGGAAAGTGTTCACATTGTGCCAATTTGTTGCGGTTATGAGACCTGGTTTCGACAGTGAAAAAATATGTAGCGAAGCCAGACGGCTTGAACGTTGCTTTTCAGCTAAAATTGATATTATAGATACACCGTTGATAGAAATTTCATCGACGGATATAAGAAAACGGATAAGAGAATCAAGGTCAATAAAATATCTTGTCCCGGAGAGTGTTGAAGAATATATATATGCAAACGGGCTATACAGGTGATGACGGAATGCTTGAAAGCTTTAAAACAAAATTAAAAAAGATGGTCACAGAAAAAAGGTTTATACATTCGGTAAATGTGATGGAAAGTGCTGTACAGCTTGCAAAACGATACGGAGCCGATGTGGATAAAGCCGCTGTCGCGGGGCTCTTACATGACTGTGCAAAAGGCATCAAAGGTGAAGAAATATTTAAAATGTGTGAAATGTTCGGGATTGAAACTGACGAAGTTACAAAGCTTCAGCCTGAACTCCTTCATGGTTATATTGGAGCAAAGCTGGCTGAGAGGGATTTTGGCGTAACAGACAAATGTGTGTTGAATGCTATATATTATCATACTACCGGGTATGAAAATATGAACCTTTTGGATAAGATTATATTCATAGCGGATTATATAGAACCCGGAAGAAATTTTTCGAACATTGACAATATAAGAAAAACAGTGTTTGAAGATCTGGATGAAGCTATTATAATGGCGCTGGACAGTACACTTATATATGTTACTTCAAAGCGTGCACTGATTCATCCTCTTTCAATCTCTGCCAGAAACAGCTTACTTGCGGCAAAGCTGATTAAAAATAAGGCTGCCGGCAGGAAGGCAGATAAAATGTAGGCAGATCAAGAAACATAAAGAAGGAAGGTGAATTGCTGTGAACAAAAAATCAGGATTTAGTATTGTCTTTTATATAATAGGAACAATAATTCTTATAACAATGAGCGTTTTTATAGTCATTAATTTTAAAAATGATGCCAGAATTTTTAACAATTCACCGAAAGAAGCAACAGAGAGCACTGCCTATTTGAATTCTGACGCAGACAGAGGCACAATATTATTGTGTCAAATTTATGCTTAACATATGTTTTTTTTTAGGATATAATACTATTCGAATTATTTGTTATGTTATTTATAAACATTTTTTGACAATAAGCTGATTTTTGATTATATTATTTTTGATTGGACTATTTTGATTGGATTGTTTTTATTAGATTATTATTATTAGATTATTATTAGTAAATCATATATTATTTTTTATTAAAAATTAGAAATATTATATTTTAATTAGCAAATTAGAGAGGAAGGATAGGTTATTGGATTCAAAAAATTTAGTTGATAAGATTGTTGAAACGCTGAAGAGCAAGAAGGCAAGGGATATAGATATTATTGATATAACTAAAATTTCAACACTTGCCGACTACTTTGTAATTTGCAGTGGAACTTCAACTACTCATATCAGGACTCTTGCTGACGAGCTGGAAGAAAAGCTGGTCAATGACGGACACCAGCACCTTCGTAAGGAAGGTTACAATAGCGCAAGGTGGATATTAATTGATTATGGTGATGTAGTTGTACACATATTCCACGAAGAGGACAGGAATTTTTATAATCTGGAGAGATTGTGGGCTGACGGTATCATAACTTCAAAATCGGCTGAGGATTAGGCTTTACCTGATTGCGGCAAACAGTCCCGGTCACCCGGTTATCTGAAAAAGTTGGGGATATCCGGGTGAAGTTATAAGGGGTGAAGTTATAAGCAAAGTAAATACCCAGCCGAAATATTTTTAACACTTATTCGAATGTTTTGGTTAGATATTATTTTAGTTAAATTTTAATTAAAAACTTTTAGTTAAGTATTGTATTAGTTAAATATTTTAGTTTAAATATTTAGTTTAAATATTTAGTTGTTATATATTTTAGTTGAAATATACAGAAGAATGAAATTAATATGTATGTAGAGGATGTGAATGTTATGCGGGAATATAATCCAAAAGAGATTGAGAAAAAGTGGCAGGATATTTGGGAAAAAAATCACGTATTTGAGGCTTCAAACGACAAGTCAAAGCCGAAATTTTATGCACTGATTGAGTTTCCGTATCCATCGGGACAGGGTTTGCATGTCGGGCATCCAAGGCCGTATACTGCTCTTGACATAGTATCCAGAAAGAGGAGAATGCAGGGATATAATGTACTGTTTCCAATTGGTTGGGATGCCTTTGGTCTGCCTACCGAAAATTACGCGATAAAGAACAAAGTACACCCAAAGCTGGTTACGGAGAAGAATGTAGAAAGATTTAAATCACAGTTGAAATCACTGGGCTTTTCCTTTGACTGGTCAAGAGAGATTAATACGACGGATCCTGAATATTATAAGTGGACCCAGTGGATTTTCCTGAAACTGTTTGAAAAAGGACTGGCCTATAAAAAAGAGGCTGCAATAAACTGGTGTACAGAGTGTAAGGTAGGTCTTGCCAATGAAGAGGTTGTAAACGGTGTATGCGAACGCTGCGGCGGAGAAGTGGTAAGGAAAGTAAAAAACCAGTGGATGCTCAAGATTACGGAATATGCCGAAAGGCTTATAAATGATCTCGAAACCGTTGATTTTATTGAAAGGGTAAAAGTTCAGCAGATAAACTGGATAGGACGCTCAGAAGGAGCTGAAGTCGATTTCCGTACCACCGAAGATTATGTTCTGAAGGTTTATACTACCAGACCTGATACACTTTTTGGTGCTACATATATGGTTATATCTCCTGAGCATCCAATGATTGACACGCTCAAGGACAAGATAGAAAACATGGATGAACTTCTTAACTATAGGGATTTAGCTGCCCGTAAATCAGATTTCGAAAGAACGGAACTTTCGAAAGAAAAAACAGGTGTACAGATTAAAGGCATAATGGCCGTAAATCCTGTAAATAACAAAGAAATTCCAATATGGGTTTCAGATTATGTATTGATGTCATATGGAACTGGAGCAATAATGGCTGTTCCGGGGCATGACACAAGAGACTGGGAATTTGCAAAGAAGTTCGGTCTTCCCATAATTGAAGTTGTGGCCGGAGGAGATATTGAAAAAGAAGCTTTTACCGACATTGAAACCGGAAGAATGGTAAATTCCGATTTCCTTAACGGTCTTGAAGTAAAAGAGGCGAAAGAGAAAATAATTGCCTGGTTGGAAGAAAAAGGAATTGGCAAAAGAAAAGTAAATTATAAATTGAGAGACTGGGTATTTTCACGGCAGAGATACTGGGGTGAGCCAATACCCCTTGTATATTGCGAAAAATGCGGTTGGGTACCTATTCCTGAGGACGAGCTCCCATTGCTTCTGCCTGAGGTTGAATCCTATGAGCCAACCGATACAGGCGAATCTCCGCTGGCAAATATAACTGAATGGGTAAACACCACATGCCCCAAGTGCGGAGGAAAGGCTACAAGAGAAACTGACACAATGCCTCAATGGGCCGGTTCTTCATGGTATTTCCTGAGATATGTTGATCCGCATAATAAAAATGCCCTTGCAAGCAAGGAAAACCTTGAATACTGGATGCCTGTAGATTGGTACAACGGAGGAATGGAACATACTACATTGCATTTGCTTTACTCGAGGTTCTGGCACAAGTTCCTCTACGACATAGGTGTGGTTACAACTCCTGAACCATATATGAAGAGGACATCCCACGGAATGATCCTTGGTGAGAACAATGAGAAGATGTCCAAATCCAGAGGCAATGTTGTGAATCCGGATGACATGGTAAATGAATTCGGAGCTGACACTCTCAGGATGTATGAAATGTTTATAGGAGATTTTGAAAAAGCTGTTCCCTGGTCATATAACGGTATAAAAGGTTGCAGAAGGTTCCTTGACCGTGTATGGAGGCTGCAGAACTTCCTGGTGGATGGTGAAGAATACTCCAAAGACCTTGAAACCAGCATGCACAGAACAATAAAGAAGGTCAGTGAAGATTTCGAAAGTCTGAAATTTAATACTGCTATAGCAGCCATGATGTCACTGATCAATGAATTTTACAGCAAGGAAAGAGTAAATAAAGCAGAATTCAGGACTTTCCTCATTCTTCTGAATCCTGTTGCTCCGCATATAACCGAAGAATTATGGGAAATTGCCGGATTCCCCGGAATGCTTCATAACCAGAAGTGGCCGGAATGGGATGAAAGCAAAACTGTTGAAGACCAGGTAGAAATTGCTATACAAATCAATGGTAAAGTAAGGGAAAGAATTACAATACCTTCAGGATTAGACAGGCAGGGAACAGAAAATGCTGCCATGAAGGATCCAAAGGTTACTGCACTGATAGAGGGGAAAAATATAGTAAAGGTTATTGCAGTTCCGGGCAAGCTGGTTAATATAGTAGTAAAATAAGCAGCACAATAACAAAAGTTTAAAAATAAAAAGCATAATGATAAAAAGCATAAAAAAACTAAATAGAATTATGTACAAAAGCCGTGATGGATGACAGGAGTATGTGTGCTACAGAGCCTATTTGTAAAATGGGTTTGCATGCCTGTGGCATATAGAAACCGTTGTAATGTTTTACGATAAAGTACGGGTTATGATAATAGTTTGGATAACATAAGTTTTTCAGACTACAGGATGGGGGAGGACCAATACTTACAATAAGCTTTAAAGCAGTATTGTCTACATCAGACAATATGCCGGTAAATCCACAACCGGATGGTCCTCCTGCATTTACAAACACAGTAACGGTTTTACCGATATATTTTGATATATGAGAACTGAAAGATGCCGCTGAACTGAAATATGCTGTGGCTGTTTCAGTTTTTGCTGGTTTATCCGGCTTTGATTTTTTTGTAATTCTTGCCCGTCTTCGTCTAAACATAAACATGTTTTTCCCTCCTCATACTATCATAGTAAGCAGAATGCCGATATGTTACACATGATATGATTTTCACTTTTATTGACAATACATTACATTTTAAATAAAATCATTTATGACATAAAATATTATAATTTTTAATAACAGCAAAAGGAGAAGATAGAAATATGGGTTTATACCAGGAATGGACAAAGAAAATTGAAGAAGAAAGTCAAAAAAGAAATTTTAAAAAATTCTGGGATGAATATCTTGAAAAGGAAAAGGAGAATTATATAACAATACTTGAGAAACACAATGAAGTTATTAGCGGCAAGCTCAGCGAACTGGCTGAAAAGTTTAACATGGATACAGTTACAATGACCGGCTTTCTGGATGGAATAAACACAAGCCTTGTTAAGCCGTTGGACCTGGAAGAGCTGACTGAGGATTCTGAAATAAGTCTTGAGGTTGATTTCGAGAAACTCTATTGGAATATGCTGGATGCAAAGGCAGACTGGCTCTACAACCTTCCTCAGTGGGATGATATTCTTTCTGCTGAGAAAAGGGCTGAAATAACAAAAAATTTCAGACAGTCAAAAATAGCTGTCAGCAACAAAGTTGGAAGAAATGACCCCTGTCCCTGTGGAAGTGGGAAAAAATATAAGAAATGCTGTGGAAAGAACAATTAATCGGCATTTATTAAAAGCAAAAAAAGCAGTATTATTATATTGCAAATAAATGTATCATAAATATATTATAAATTGATAAAACGGGTTATGCCATAAGTATACGAAGACTGTAATAATATATAAAGTATGTATAAAAGTGTAATATTGTATTTGATTATACCTCTAATAATCTTTTTTGATCAGGCGACCAAGAAAGTTGCACTTTCAAAGCTAAAGGCCGGAGAGGTTGTCAGCTGCTGTCATAATGTTGTAAAACTGACCCTTGTCAAAAATCCAGGGGCGGCTTTCGGAATACTAAAGAGCAGGCAGCTGCTGTTGAAAATAATAACCGTTTCTATAATAGTAGTGCTGGCATATTTCCTGATATATTTTACTATTATAGAATTTTGTATCACAATTGCCCTTTCGCTGGCCTTTGTGCTGGGTGGAGCGGCAGGCAATCTGATAGACAGATTCAGATTCAGCTATGTTGTGGATTTTTTTACGTTTAAGTTTAATGGATGTCCCGTACTTAATTTTGCTGATGTATTTATATTTCTTGGGGCAATTATTTTTGCGACAAATACGTTATTTTAATTTTTAAATTATCGTATAGCAATCGTATAGCTGAATTAACATGCCTTGCGTAATACATATGTGTCTGCCAGGGCTGTAAGTATCCTGAACATAAAGGTGAGAGCTGCATGTCTATGGAATGGAGAAAAATAAAAGAAAGACAGGAAGAAACACTTAGTCCTTATTCTTCAAAAAACATCTGCTCAAAAGGCAGGTTGATTTATGAAGAAAAATGTCCTGTACGGACTGACTTCGAGAGGGATGCAAACAGGATACTTTATTCTGTGGAGTTCAGACGCTTGAGGCATAAGACACAGGTTTTTTTCAATGCGAAAAACGACCATATATGCACCAGAATGGAGCACGTATTGTATGTAGGGGCAATTTCGGTCACAATAGCAAGGACTTTAAATTTAAATCAGGATTTGACCAATGCAATAGCACTGGGGCATGACTTAGGGCATGCTCCTTTTGGGCACAGCGGGGAGAGAGTTCTTGACTGTTGCCTGAAAAAAATTAATCCTGACTATTTTTTTAAGCATGAACTCCACAGCTTAAGAGTGGTTGACAGGCTGGCGACAAGGGTGGCACCGAGCAAGCCAGTTAAAAAGCGCGGTCTTAACCTTACATTTGAAGTACGGGACGGCATTGTATGCCACTGCGGCGAGAATTACGAGGAATACCGGCTTACCAGAGATCCCAATAAAGATGTCAACTGGATGAATGGCATAAAAACGGTAGACTGCATGCCTTATACTCTTGAAGCATGTATTGTAAGGCTTGTAGATAAGATTGCATATGTCGGAAGAGATATTGAAGACGCTTTAAGGGTTAATCTTATGGATATAAACGATATTCCTGTTGAGATAAGAAAAGAGCTGGGAGATACAAACAGTGAAATAATAAATACTCTTGTATGTGATATTATAGAAAACAGTTACGACAGAGACTGCATACAATTGAGCCCTGAAAAAGGTGAAGCCCTTGAGAGTCTCATCAAGGAGAATATGCGGCTTATTTATCAGTCAAACAGGATAAAGAGATATGAAAAGATGGCAAAGAATATATTGGAAGGGCTATTCTTTGAACTTCTGGAGAGCGTGAAGGATATTGAGAAGTTAAAATCGAGCAATCTAAAGGTTCATAAGCAATTCTACAATTTTATTCAAGACGTGGGCTATGATAAAAATGATACAGACGAACAAAAGGTAATTGATTTTATTGCAGGAATGACTGATAACTATGCAATAAACTGTTTCAATGAAATATTCTGGATGTAGGGGTAAGGATTATGTCACAGAAAGGCTACCATTTTTTTGCTTTTATTTCCCGGATGAAATATATTACCAGATGGGGGCTTATGAGGAACACCCAAAGTGAAAACATACAGGAGCACAGCCTTCAGGTAGCTATTATTGCTCATGCCCTTGCCAAAATAAAGAACAAGATTTACGGCGGAAATGTCAATGCTGAAAGAACTGCTGTGCTGGCCATGTTTCACGATTGCAATGAAATAATTACAGGTGATATGCCTACACCTGTCAAATATTATAGCCCTGAAATTATGAATGCCTATAAAAATTTAGAGAGTGTTTCAAAGAAAAAAATCCTGAATATGCTTCCTGACGAATTAAAAGAAGAGTATGCTTCAATTCTTTTTCATGGTAATGATGATGAGGAGCATTGGAGACTGGTTAAAGCAGCCGACAGAATATCTGCTTATATTAAATGTATTGAAGAGGCCAAGGCAGGCAACCGTGAATTTAAAAAAGCCGGGGAGAGCATACTTAAGACAATTATGGATATTGATCTCCCGGAAGTAAAGTACTTTATGGAAAATTTCATACCAAGTTTCTCATTATCGCTGGATGAACTGGATTAACGGCGGTGTATGCCGGATAATATAGTCCATTATGTAGTTGTAAGTATGTCTCAAAAGTAATATAATAAAAACAGGCAATTATTATTAATTCTGGGGGTATAGAGTATATGATGTACTTGGCTGCTGTTGTAGGAATTTTATTTTGCTCTTTCTGGATAGCGCAGCTTATCTTTGTGAGGACCCATCTTAAATGGACAAACACAATTATAGAATCTGATGAAAGAGATGCTGAAGTTCCCGTTAGTGTCATACATCCAATAAAGGATCTGGATTTTGAGTTTGAGAAAAATCTTGAAAGTTGGATGCACCAGAACTATAAAGGAAAAGTTCAGCATATTTTTAGTTTCCAGGAAGCTGATGACCCTGCAATTAAAGTGGTAAGGGAATTTATGAAAAAGTACCCGGAAATAGATATGACAATAACTGTAAATCCTGTTATTGAGGGTTTGAACGGAAAAAGCTCCAATATGGTACATGGCATGAAACTTGCAAAATATGATATTGTTGTTTTCGGAGACAGTGACATCAGGATCAAGCCTGATTTTCTTGTAAAAATGGTAAGACCCCTGAAGGATAAAAAAGTTGGAATAGTTACCTGCGGCCAGATAAATATAGGTGGTAGGGACTTCTGGACGAGGTTCTTCACATTTATGCAGAATAGCGAAACTGACTTTATATGGGCATTTTTAACCAAGCTTGGTGTAGACGTGGGAGCTACGGGCGCAGCCTTTTCCATGAGAAAGAAGCTTCTGGAAGAGCTTGGCGGACTGGAAGCTTTTGGCGGTTCGCTGCTTGAAGACCTGTATTTGGGAAATACTCTGTACAGGTTAGGTTATAAGCTTGTTTTGGGACCTTTTCTAGAATGCCATGTTGATAAGCTGGCAAGGGAGAAATCCCTTAACTACGCAAAAAGGATTGCTGTAGGCATAAAATCCCATATTCTATATGAATTGCCGTTCTTTTTATTAATGCTTTCGTGGTACTGGATACTGTTTGCATTGTCCCTTGTTTTTGTAAATATTAACATAATGCTGCTTTCAATATTGTTTATGGGTTTGAGATGCCTGCAAGGCGTTGCCATGAGGATAGTTACCAAAAATAAAGTAATGCCCGTAGACTTTATAATGGGATGGTTCTTTGACCTGTTTGGAATGTTTTACCTTATTTATGCCTTCAACAAGCCATATGTGGATTGGAGAGGAATAAGGTATGAGGTCAAAGCCGGCGGCTATATAGAAGATGTCAGCTTCGGAGACGATGACAATGAATGATATTATATTTCTTTTATATACATGCGGTAAGTCTTGATTCGTTTGCCTCCAAAGCTTTCAATATCAGCACGCATCCTGAGGTTGTCTTCTCCTATTGTTGAACCTTCCCCCCAGGTGTAGCCCTTTTTGCTGCTGTTTAAAAAGGTTTGATAGTATATTGCATAAGAAACTCCTTTTTTCCTGAAAGCAGGAACTACAAACATTACAAAAAACCTTATGCAGTCAATTTTTTTCTTGTATTTTAAGAATTTCAGCAGCGATATTGGATTTGTTCTACCGTTCATATGCTTCAAGGCTATGTTATAATTGGGCAGGGCAATGCCAAAACCAATGGGTTCATCACCTGAACGGGCAATCAGTACGATATCAGGGTCCGCATATGATACCAAATTGCGGGCCATTTCTTTTACTTCTTCCATGGTCGGCGGAACAAGATCAGGCCATTCATCGGGAATGGAAAGATCAAGGACATGCTTTAGATCTTTAATTTCCTTGTCCAGATTCTTTAGATCGAAGGTGTCTATGCGGAAATTGTATTTTTTCATTGCATATTGGATAGCTTTTGAGGGATCTTTGGTAAATACGCTATCGGCATCAAGATAATATGCAAAAAGGTCATTATCCTTTTTAAAACCGTATTTTTCAAATAGATCCTTGTAATATGGCGGATTATAGGAGTTCATCAGAAAAGGAGGTTTATCGAATGCATCGATGAGAAGTCCTTTATAGTCATCTGCATCTGCCCCTGAAGGTGAAACAGGTCCTCTGACAACATTTATGCCCTTGTTCTTTAACCAGTTAATAGCTGTATCAAACAACGCTTTGGCTACTTCAAAATCATCTATACATTCAAACAATGAGATGTATCCCATTGCGGCATTTTTCTTCTGATTAAGATTTGCGTCAATACCTACCATAATTCTGCCTACGGCTTTGTCACCGTACCGGGCAAGAAATATTTCGCCGTTGCCTTGTGCAAAAAGGGGATTTTTCTTAAAATTTAAAGTTTTTTTCATATCACTTATAAGAGGAGGAACCCAGCAGTCATTACCTTCATATATGCTCCAGGGCAACATAATAAACCTTTTCAAATCTTTTTTTGATCTTACATTAATAATTTCCAAATTCATTTTTACCTCCCATAAACCCTACCATTAGTAATATTACACACAGACACTGAACTAAAATAAAATTAATACTGTAAAGCAAACAATTTTATGTTATGATATCATTTAATTCACAATACTTTTATGATGACAGTATTGCTGCTTGGAGCGTTCTATAAAAAAATTATATCACAGCAACCGAAAAAGTACATATTGTATTAAATTGTATTTTTTAAGTAAATGCTTTAGTAGATATAAGCAGATATTTTGCTGGGTATAATTGGAGGAAAATGTTCAAATATTTGCTTAAAAAAGGGTAAAAAGTACCCGTGCCTTTCTTTGGAGGAGATATCAGCACGGGATCTAGGGGAGTTATTAGTTAATACTAATCTAGAATAATTATACTACCGTTTACATATATTTGCAATATGCAACTAAAAAAAAGGTGAAAAATGCCGATTTTTTTAGGTTATATGGGTTACATAAGTGATGAATTCACGTTTCACTGTGTTTTTAATTTTCTCTATATACTTTAAAAGTATAGAAAAAAATGCTTTTTGTTTATAAAAGAATGTTTCTTATAATTGAATTGACAGCTTCACATTATTCCATGTATTTTTCACATAAATCCATTTACTCAATAATATACCCGAACATATAATCTAAGTGAAAATACGCAATATTCGTATGAACATTAATCTTGGCAAAGTTAAAAGTAATAAATCAGCTCATTAAATAACGTAACTATATGTAAGAATTGTCCCTCAAAATAGAATTATATCACAAAAATAATCAATAGGGGGCTCTTATCTATGAAAAATATAACTTTCATCTTAGGTGAACTAATAAAGACAAATTCTACACTGCTTTGAAGATTTATAAAATTCGGTAAAGTGTTTAGCTAGTTTGAATCTTTGGGTCAGATCAGATTGAACTGAAAACATTTATTACTCTGTTCATCAAAAGATAATTACTTTTGAGTATGGGCTTTTTTTGGAAAAATCATGGAATAATGAACCATAATTGTATTATTATGCCTATCAATACCCGAAGTATTCAGATAAATATAAAACTCCGGTAAATATTCCTGAAAACATAAACATTCAGAATATGTTCGGGTATGTGTTAATTTCATACCTTGAAACATAGATGCCGAAAACCTTTGAAGTTTTCAAGAACATTATAAAAATTTAAAAATAATAAGGAGGTATGCAAATGAAGCACTTTTTTAAAAGGTCAAAAGTAGTATTATCAGTTTTGCTATCGCTGGTAATGGTTATGTCATCAATACTGGCGGTGCCGGTTCAGGCTTTTGCGTCTGATGAGCTGCCTGATCCTGTATACAAATGGAACTTTGAGGAAGATACAGTTGATCCGGCTACCAAGAGCGTATACAGTATAGGCTCAAAGTCAGACGCAGCTACACTCATAGGCAATGCAGAAATAGTTGAAGACGCTGAAAAGGGAAGCAGCGTTTTGATGCTGCCCGGGAATGGCTCGTTAACTTTGCCTGAGAGCCTGTTCAGTGAAGTTACGGCCAATGGTTTAACATTATCCATTTTAGTAAAAGCAGATACCAGCACAGGAACGTATACAAAGCTGTTTGATGCATCCAATGCTCCTTTAGGAGAAACATATTCAGGAGCATCAAACTGGTCAGACCCTGATTTTGCCATTGCAGCGGGGGGAGGCGTCTATGACCATGTAATATATGTAGGTGCACCAAAACAATCTACTAATGTCGCAACAAAAATTAACTGGGATAAACACATAAAAGGCAGCACATCTGAATGGAAACATGTTGTCGTTAGTATGAGTCCGAGTGAATATTCAGTTTATATGGACGGGGAAAAGCTTGGCTATCGGGATGCACAACAAAACTCACGCCCTGTTGGTGAAGTCTTGACAGCATTATTTGCTGAATCAGAAGGGTCATTATATATAAACACATTAAAATATGCATCCATTGGTAAATCATACTATACATCAGACAGTGATTTCATAGGTTATGTGGATGATATAACATTATTTAACCAGGCTTTGACAGAAGAACAGGTCAGTAAGTTGTTTGGATCTGATATTGAATTAAGTAAAGCAGGCTTATCGTCACTAACTGTGGGAGGTAATGAAATCAAGTTAGTGGAAGATGTAACCTATTATGAATATACCGAAAAGAATTCATCAGTAAGATATGCAAAAGACGATTTCGTGGCGGTTGCAACATCAGATCTTGCTACCATAGATATATCTGAATCTGAAGCAAATACATTCATTATAACAGTTACATCAGGAAATGGAAAGAATATAAAAACTTATACAGTAAAAATAATATATGCTTCAGATGAATTGCCCGAAGCGGATTACTTTTACACTTTTGAAGATGGGACTTATACAGATAAAACTGTTCACAATCAGGGTAGCAGAAAAGACGAGGACGCAATATTGACAAACAGAGCGACTATCGAAACCGACCCTATCACAAACAGCAAGGTGGCAGTTTTACCTGGAGGATCAGTTGGTGCCGGACATATTACGCTGAGTGAAAAATTGTTTGAAGGTGTTACCGCGGAGACAGGTTTTACACTTTCACTGTGGATGTATGCTAATAGGAATGCGGATGAATATGCACGTATCTTTACATCGTCCAACGGGCCTTTAGGACAGTCATATTATGGAAACAGCGGTAACTGGCGTGATCCGGAATTTGCCTTTGCATTAGGTAAAGACGGAGCAGGTCAGACACCATCTGTATGGAATTCTGCAATCATGGTGGGTAATCCAGGCCAATCCGCCAGCATTGATTGCAAGCTGGTTTGGAACAAAGGAATCACAAGAGGATTATGGCAGCATGTGGTATTAAGGGTAACAGGCACAAGCTATGATATTTACATTGACGGAGAAAGAATCTCTTATAGCGATAAGAATAATAATTTAAGCCGTGCTTTGACTGCATTCTTTGAAAATCTTGCAACGTATGAATGGAAATATAATGCAATTGGTCAGTCAATCTACACATCAGATAATGACACTCCTGCAAGGATAGACAACATAAGGTTCTATAAGAGAGCACTGTCAAGTGAAGAGATTGCAGCAATCAATTCATCTGAAGGCGACGATATCAATGCACTGCTGACCAATATAAACGTAAAAGGTACTGATATCCCCATCATAGGCGGACAATACAGATACATTTATGAAAAAGGTGAATCAGAGGTAACTGTTGATGATATTACAGTAACTACAGCAGTCGAATCTTCCACAGCCGAAATTACTGTAGATCCCGGAAATCCTAACTTATTCATAATAACTGTTACATCCAGAAAGGGTGCACAACTTGTTTATACATTAGAATGTGTCAATGAAATGGATGGAGCGGTAATCAACTTTAATGCATTAGATAGAAAGCCTTTATTCCAGAGAGTAGCGGGTCATTTATACGGTGTAAGTGAACCTAATGTACCGACAATCGACTTGTTGAGCCCATTAAAACCTGGTGCAGTAGACCAAAAGCCATTAGATGGTTTGCAGCATCCTTCCGGTGATGCATTCAGAGTAGAGGCAACACTGCTTGAATCCGGTGTAGAGCATATCCTGGTTAATCCTCAGGACATGTATCTGGAATGGCCATATGAACAAAAAAGCACAATGGCGGAAACTTTAGCTGATTATAATGCAAGAGTTATCAATATGCTGAGAAAAATGCAGGATCTTACCGGAGACCCGGAATTGTCAAATTACTGTTTCGTTTTATTCAACGAGCCAAACGGGATTTGGTTTAGCGGAAACGTATCAGGTTTCTATGCAGCATGGAAGGAACTGTATACACAAGTAAAACAACTGAATCCGAATATAAAAGTCGGTGGTTCTGCTGCTTCAAACTATTCAACACAATGGGTTAATAATTTCCTGACTTATTGCTACCAGAACAACTGTCTTCCCGAATATGTTATCTGGCATGAGCTAAGTGGAAATTCAGTAAGCAATTTCCGCTCAAATCTGGCCCAGGTCAAACCATTAATAAAGCAATACTACACAGATGAGGGCAGAGATGAACCTGTTATAATCATTAATGAATATGCAATGTTTAAGAATATGGGTGCCGGTGGGTCATTAATTCCATGGCTGGCTATGTTTGAAGAAGAAGGAGTTTATGCATGCCTTGCTTTCTGGGGACTGGCAAACTCACTAAATGAGTTGGCCGCAGATGCCAATGTTCCTAATAGCGGATGGTGGCTGTACAAATGGTATGCCGATATGACTGGCGAAAGAATGACTGTTTCGACCAGTAACACGACTGTGAATGAACTCTATGGCATAGGAGCAATCGATGAAGCAAATAAAACAGTATATGCAATCTTTGGCGGAGATGACGGCATTCAGACTGCATATATCAACGGGCTGGCAAATACAAATGCTTTCAATGGAGCTAAAAGTGTTCATGTAAAATTGTACAGTACCTCATACTCCGGGCAACATGGAGAATATACTCAGCCTTACGTCGAATTCGAAGGCAATATGGCTTTACGTGATAACGGAAGCTTAAGGATTTCATTGAAAGATTGCGATCCTATGGATGTCTACTATGCTATCATAACACCTGCTACAAGCGATGATGTTATAAATATTAATGAGTATAACAAGATATGGAAAGCTTCTTATGAAGCTGAAGATGCCAGGTTGATAGGTAAAGCAAGAGCAATGAGATATTCTGGCGATTCTGATCTGGCACGTTCCGGCAGAGGTGAAGTGGCCGATATATTCGATACTACAGATGGCGTGGAATTTACTGTAAATGTGCCGGTGGACGGAAAATATGAGCTGAGGGTTCACTATACAGTACCTGCACCGACGGTTAATGCTTTGACCTTGGAAATAGATCCCAGCGGCCAGAACAGGGCAATAGGAAAACTTGTTAAGCATCAATTGTTTATTGACGACATAGCAACTGAGATACTCACTTATGATTCAACGGTTAAATTCGGATATGTAGGTAATGTAATCACATATGTAGATCTTACAAAAGGAGAACATAAAATCCGCTTAATGCATTATGGCCAAAATCAATCTTCAAAGAACAGCAATATAAGAGAGGCAGCAAGACTTGACAAGATTGACCTCATATATAATACAGAAATAAATTCTGCACCAGTTATAAGAGATGTAGTAATCGAAGCAGAAGAAGTAATCAGAGAAAACTCAGGTTACTCATTTAACAATGAACTGTCCGGATTTACCGGAGGAGGATATGTAGAAGGACAGGGCGATTTCAAATTTACGGTAGTTGCACCGAAAGACGGACTGTATGATGTACAAAGCAGTGTACTGGAAGGTAAAGCATCTGATGCTGTACTTTACAAACAAATGGTTGATTATGGCAAAGATGCAAAAGCAACATCGCATATAACAACTAAAAACTTCAGGATCGGAACTTTGGATGACAACTTGAAGATTTATCTTGCAAAAGGAGCAAACACGCTCACCATTTCAAGCTCAAGCAAGATAGCTTTAGATAAGATTGTATTCAGCTACGACGCACAAACCACGACAGACCTGGGAATTGTCGTTGAAGCCGAAGATTGCGAACTGAATGGCAATCCTGTTGTGATTGATAACGAGTACGCATCCGGCGGTAAAATGGTTGATAACATAACCATAGGAAGAGATCCTGCAAATGTACCGGAAGGTGCGGTTGCTGAAGACAATAACATAATGTTTAAAGTTAATGTAGAAAAAGCAGGAATGTATGCTTTGACAATGTTCTACTCGAATAATGAGCCTGCACCTGTACAGCCAAGAGTCTCTTCACCTGGAATGTATGTACATCCGTACAATACCGACCTTGTAGAGCGCTATGTACAAGTTGTGGTTAATGATAATGAACCGGAAACAGTTTACTGCAGAAATACATTCAGTTGGGATAAGATTAAAACCGTAGTTATCAACGTAGAACTTAAAGAAGGCGAAAACACTATAGTAATGTACAATGACAATACTTACAGATTCAGCTCTCTTGTAAATGACGCAGCACCAAGATTTGACAAGTTCATTATCACTCCTGCTTTTGTTGCCGGAGAAGTGCCGCAAGAAGGCAAGCCGTTTATCATCACACCTGTTGGCGGACTGGTGAAAGAAAACGGCGTTCAGGCTACCGCAAGTATCAGCCTGAATCCTGGAGCAGATATACACCCCGGCACTGAGGTGGTTGTGTTCCAGCTGCTGGACGGAAATACACCTTTAGGCATTATAGCTCTTGAAAAGGATATTACGACAACAGAAAAAATGACAGCATTCTTTAATGTAGATCCTGAAGCAGGTGATTATATCGTAGAAGTATATGTATTTGACAAATTTGATAACAGCAACCAAAGCGCACCTATAATACTGGCAGACGATATTGTAATACAGTAATCAGTCGTAAATGTGACTATGATTATTGGACCTGGTTTTACCAGGTTCAATAATCATAGTAAAACAATCATATTAAAAGAATCATATTAAAACAATTGTATTTTTCTCTTACATTATTGCATCAATTAGATTTTATAAAGGATTGATAGGATGAAACTTAGAATAATCAGTGCTTTACTGATTACAATTCTGGTATTCGCATTAACATTTTCCAGTGTTTTTGCAAACGAGATAGTTAAACTTAATAACATATCTGACAAGGCTCCGGGTGACAGCGTTACAATATCGGGAAGCACCACCTTCCCGGAAATTTCCATAAAGGTTATAGCCCCGGACAAAACAGTGCTATACATCAGTACTTCAACGGGCGGTGACTTTACAAAGGAATTTACACTTTCAAAGGATGCAGTGCTAGGCACATATGAAGTTGTGGCAGGAGTGGGATCATCGATAGACACTACAACATTTAAAGTAATATCAACAGCTCAACCCAAAATAATAAGCATTGATGAGGTGCATGTAACAACCAAAGCAAAAAAAGCACCTGTGCTTCCTTCTAAAGTAACAGTAAGGTACGATAATGATACCAGTGGGCAGGTGGCTGTAAAATGGGATTCCATAACTCCAGCTCAGTATGCACAGGCGGGTACTTTTATCATAGAAGGTGTAGTTGCAGGAACAAGCTTAAAAGCGAAAGCAACAGTAACTGTAACTGCTTCCGGCGGCAATACAGGTGGTGGAAATACAGGCGGAGGCGCAATTCCGATACTCCCTTCCACACCGGAAGATGATCAGCCAAAAACAGATGTGCCGGAAACTGATCAACCAGAAGGAGAAATACCAGAATCGGAAAAACCGGCAGATGAAGTGGTGTATTTCAGTGATTTGGAGAGTGTTCCATGGGCTAAAGAAAGCATAGAGGCACTTGCCGCAAAGGGAATTGTTAATGGGCCAGGAGATGGAACATTCCGGCCAAACAACAAAGTTACAAGAGCTGAATTTTTAAAAATGCTTTTGACAGCATTTGATCTTGTAGATAAAGACGCCCAAGGCACATTTAGTGATGTAAAAGCAGGAATGTGGTATTACGAAGCGGTTGCATCAGCCGAAAAGCTAGGCATAGTCAAGGGCAAGGGAGATGGCAGCTTCGGAGTAAACCAACACATAAGCAGACAGGATATGGCAGTAATGGTATATAGGACGTCGCTAATCCTTGGTATGAATTTAAGTGTTGACTCGGGCGAGGTCCTGTTTGCCGATAAGGACGATATATCTGCATATGCATTGGAAGCAGTAGCAGCAATGCAGAAAAATGGCATCATTAAGGGAGTTGGAGATAACAGGTTTTCCCCAAAGAGTAATGCAACAAGAGCGGAGGCTGCTGTAATAATTTACAGACTATATAAAATATTTAATCAGTAAATACCTTCCTTTGTATTTGTTTACATTAAATAGCAGATATTTTCCATCAATAGTAGATAGAGAAAACATGCAATATGCAGCGGTGGTATTTGCTGCAAATGTATGCGCTGATGCATATATTGGCAAGTGTGTCAGGGCATGTTTACAAGCTGTAATATGTACGAAAAGATATGAAAAGATTAAATAATTAAAACGAAGGAGGTGTCAATATGAGAATACTGAGATTAAGAGGAACTCTGGCAATTGTTAAAAGATTGTATATAAGCACCATTATTATTGCTATGGTTTTGGCATCAATTATAGCACCTGTTTATGCAGAGAACTCACCAGCAACAAATGATGCTGTTATACTTGACAGCATATCTGACAAAGCACCGGGTGATGTTGTGACGATATCAGGTACTACAATCTTTTCAGAGATATCAATAAAGGTGCTTGATCCAAACAAAACCATACTATATGTAAGCGCAGTTAAAGGTAAAAGCTTTACAGATACGTTTACACTTCCAAAGGGTGCAAAGCCAGGCACATATGAAGTCGTGGCAGGAGTAGGAGCGACAGTAGCAACCGCGACATTTAAAGTGGAAGAAGCCGAAGTTCCTCCTGTGATAGTAAGTATAGATGAAGTAAATGTGACAACCAAGGCAGGCACAGCACCAGTACTTCCGTCAGAGGTGATAGCAAGGTACAGCGACGGAAGCAGTAAGAGTGTAGCAGTAGTATGGGATGAGATAGAGCCATCACAGTACGCAGAGGCAGGCACATTTACAGTGGAAGGTACAGTTGAGGGAACAAGCATAAAAGCAAAGGCAACTGTAATTGTAACGCCTCTGATAGTAAATGAGGTAAAACTTGACAGTATACCCGATAAAAAACCGGGAGACACAGTAACGATAACGGGTACGACAACTTTTGGAGAAATATCAATAAAGGTGCTTGCCCCCAATAAAACTGTATTATACGTTAGTACGGCAAAAGGAGCCAACTTCACAAAGACGTTCACACTTCCAAAGGATGCAAAACCGGGCATATATGAAGTTGTAGCGGGAGTGGGTTCAATAGTAGCAACTACAACATTTAAGGTAGAAGAAGATGAAGTTCCTCCGACGATAGTAAGTATAGATGAAGTAAATGTGACGACCAAAGCAGGCACAGCACCTGTACTTCCGGCAGAAGTGACAGCAAGGTACAGCGACGGAAGCAGCAAGAGTGTAGCAGTGGTATGGGATGAGATAGAGCCATCACAGTATGCAGAGGCAGGCACATTCACAGTAGAAGGTACGGTAGAGGGAACAAGCATAAAAGCAAAGGCAACTGTAACTGTGGAAGAAGTCGAAGTTCCTCCTGTGATAGTAAGTATAGACGAAGTAAGTGTGACGACCAAAGCAGGCACAGCACCAGTACTGCCGTCAGAAGTGACAGCAAGGTACAGCGACGGAAGCAGCAAGAGTGTAGCAGTGGTATGGGATGAGATAGACCCGTCACAGTATACAGAGGCAGGCACATTCACAGTAGAAGGTACGGTAGAGGGAACAAGCATAAAGGCAAAGGCAACTGTAATTGTAACGCCTCTGATAGTAAATGAGGTAAAACTTGACAGTATACCCGATAAAAAACCGGGAGACACAGTAACGATAACGGGTACGACAACTTTTGGAGAAATAACAATAAAGGTGATTGCCCCTAATAAAACCGTATTATACATTGGTACGGCAAAAGGAGGTAACTTCACAAAGACGTTCACACTTCCAAAGGATGCGAAACCAGGTGTGTATGAAATTGTTGCAGGTGTGGGTTCTACAGTGGCGACTGCAACATTCAAAGTAGAGGCAATTGTTCCACCAACGATAGTAAGCATAGACGAGGTAAATGTGACAACTAAGGCAGGCACTGCACCGGTACTTCCGGCAGAGGTGACGGCAAGGTACAGCGATGGAAGCAGCAAGAATGTAGCGGTAGTATGGGATGAGATAGATCCGGCACAATACGCAAAGGCAGGTACATTCACAGTAGAAGGTACTGTAGAAGGAACAGATATAAAGGCAATAGCAAGGGTAAGGGTTACTGCTGCTGATAGCGGCTATGTAATGCCTATACTGACTGAAGATGATTCCAAAGATGATTCAACAGAAATTAAAGCAGAACATTATGCAGGTCTGAAATATACTGCCAGGTTCGGCAAAGGAGCTCTCAGAAAAGCAATAGAAAGTGAAAAGGATGGTATTGCAAGGTTAAAGATAACGGGCACTGAAGAGGCGGGAGAGATATTGATCAACATACCTGCTGAAGGTTTGGACCTGGCCATGGAAAACGGCATCAAGGCGATTGAAATAGAGTCGGGCGATGTTGTTTTCTCAATCAATCCCGAGATACTTAAAAACAATAAAGGTGAGTATCCATCCAATATAGAGCTTTCAGTCAGGAAAGTTGATATATCTTCATTGCCTGAAGAAGTAAGAAATGCGGTGGGAGATAACACTGTATACGACTTCACACTGAGCGTAGACGGAAAAAAGATTGGCAGCTTTAATAAAGGTGATGTGGCTATATCAATGAAGTATACGTTAAAACCAGGCGAGGATCCCAATAAGGTAGTGGTGTACTATATAGACGACAATGGTAGCATTCAAGTGGTCACAAACGGAAGATACAATCCTGAAACAGGCATGGTTGAATTCAGACCGGAGCACCTGAGCATGTATACTGCATCATATAATGATGTGACCTTCAGTGATATTTCAAATGTAAAATGGGCTAAGGAAGCTATAGAATATCTTGCAGCAAGGGGAATAATAAGCGGACCGGGAGACGGTACATTCAGGCCAAGTGATAAAGTGACCAGGGCAGAGTTTATAAAGATGCTGATGATGGCACTTGAACTTGAAGATGAAGAAGCAGAATGTACATTCAGTGATGTAAAGGCAGGAGCATGGTACTATAAACCGATAGCTGCAGCTCAAAAGCTTGGCATAGTAAAAGGCAAGGGAGACGGAACCTTTGGAGTAAATGATGAAATACTCAGGCAGGATATGGCAGTAATGATTTACAGGACAGCACAGTTGCTGGGTATAGACCTGGATGATGACAAAGATGTAGTACCATTCACTGATGAAGCAGAAATATCCGGTTATGCAAAAGAAGCAGTAGTAGCAATACAGAAAGCAGGAATTATCAAGGGAACCGGAGACGGCAGTTTTGCACCGAAGAAGAATGTTACAAGGGCCGAAGCTGCAGTAATAATCTACAGAGTCAATCACATTTTTCCATATTGGAATCACATGAATCTATTTTGATAATACACCCTTTGGTATACAATAATCATATCAAATGGCTAAGATTATAAAAAAAGGAGGATATTTTATGAAAAGACGAATTTTAGCATTTGGATTGGCATTAATAATGATGTTTGTCGTAATGCTTACCGGCTGCGGAGGGTCTAAAACTGATCAGTCCAGTGGACAGACTCAACAGACAGATAAGCCTGCCAGCAAAGAAGATAATTCATCCAAGAGCAGCTCAGGACCTGTAACTATTACATATGGACTTTGGGATACAAATCAGGCAGAAGGTTTTAAAACAATGATCAGTGAATTCGAGAAAGAAAACCCGAACATTAAAATTGAAATGCAGGTTACCGGTTGGGCTGAATACTGGACGGCTCTTGACGTAGCAGCAAGCTCAGGCACATTGCCGGATACGTTCTGGATGCATACCAATAGTATTTACAAGTATACATCTCAGGAAAGAATTATGGATCTGACAGATAAAATAGAAAAAAGCGATAAGGTCAGTATGGATAACTTCCCGCAAGGCTTGGTAGAGATTTTTAAATATAACGGAAAACAATATTGTGTACCAAAAGATTTTGATACCATTGGCTTATGGTACAACAAGACAGCATTTGATGAAGCAGGATTGAAATACCCTGATGAGACATGGACATGGGATGATTTGTATGAAGCCGCCAAAAAGCTTACTAAACCTGACAAGTCACAGTACGGTTTCCTTGCAGCTTTGCACAATCAGGAAGGATTCTACAATTTCATTTATCAAAACGGCGGTACTGTAATAACACCTGATAAGAAATCCGGTTATGATGATCCAAAAACAATTGAGGCAATGGAATACTATGTACGCTTCGTCAAAGAAGGACTATCCCCACAAGTATTTGATGATGCTGAACGTGCTCAGCTTATGCAGAACGGTCTTGTTGCAATGGGACTGTTTGGTTCATGGAACCTGTCCGGCTTTGCAGCAAATGAGTTCATGGCTCAGAACTGTGATGTTACTGTGCTTCCGGCATCACCCGGAGGAGGAAGAGCCTCAATATATAATGGTTTAGGATATGCCATAGCACCTAATACCAAGGATGAAAATGCAGCCTGGAAATGGATTGAATACCTTGGTTCCAAAGAAGGCCAGACAAGACAGGCTGAGCTGGGTATTGCAATATCCGCATATAACGGCACTGCAGATGCATGGGTTGAGTCAAACAAAACATTTAGCATTAAATGCTTTATTGATATGCTTGATTATGCCGTAATCCGTCCTTATTCAAATACTACAACCGTCTGGGAAGACAAGGTTTATGAAGAATTGAGGGGTGCATTTACCGAAGAAAAGACAGTCGAGCAGGCATGCAAGGATGCTGCAAGAGTTATGAATGAGTGCCTGGCACAAGAGTAACTGATTATTACACGAAACCAAAGGGTGATAAAATAGTGCGGCAGTCCTTTTAAGCTGCCGCACATTTATACAGTCATAGTCCTGTCAAAGGAGAGAAATAACATATGGGAGAACAGCGTACTAAAAAGAGAATAGGCAAAAATAGAATTAGTGAATGGTTATGGGGTTGGTTTTTAATCGCCCCTACTACTATTGGCCTTATAATTTTAAACATAATACCGGCGATTCAGTCATTTTATATGAGTTTTTTTAAGATTGGTGATTTTGGTGTAAACAATGAATTTGTCGGTCTTGCCAACTATGAGAAAATGTTTAATGACCCTCAAGTCTGGCGGGCTGTTATAAATACTTTAAGATATACTGTCTTGGTTGTGCCTGTTAGTATTTTTCTTTCCGCAGTGATAGCAGTTATATTAAATAGCAATATAAAGGGTCAGGATATATACCGTTCAATTTATTTTATTCCTGTTGTTGCAACACCGGCTGCTGTTACCATGGTTTGGAGATGGCTTTATAACTATCATTATGGATTAATAAATTTTGTTATTAAAAAAATAGGTTTACAGCCTGTAAAGTGGATGGATGATCCTAATGTTGCAATGCTATCTATAGCGATTATAGGAATATGGAGTATAGTAGGTTATAATATGGTACTGATACTGGCGGGATTACAAGAAATACCAAAAACATATTATGAGGCCGCATCAATTGACGGTGCAAACAGCATTGTGATGTTTTTTAAAATAATACTGCCAATGGTTTCACCAACCATATTCTTTGTTATGATTACATCGATAATTCAATGTATGCAGGTGTTTGATGTGGTTTATATGATGATAAATGTATCAAATCCGGCATACGACAAAACTGTATCCCTGGTATATTTATTCTACAACAACACTTTTAAGTATTATGACGAAGGTTATGGTTCTGCAATCGTGATGCTGCTTCTTGTTATTATTTCAATAATCACGGTAATACAAGTAAAACTTCAGAAGAAGTGGGTAAATTATTTGTAAAATAGGAGGAATTGCAGTGCAGACCAAAAGCAAAGTATATCTTGTTGTAGTACATACATTACTTATAATAGGCTCAAGTGTCATGATTTGGCCGTTTATATGGATGATAATAACTTCTTTTAAGACAGTAACGGAAGCAACAGCTATGAACCCATTTAGATTTTTCCCGTCGCAGTTAAGATTTGAAAATTATCAAGGTGTAATTGAGCAGTTCAATTTTTTAAAATTATATTTTAATACATTTTCCATGATAGCAATTAATGTTTTATGTGCAATTGTGTTCAGTTCCATGGCTGCATTTGCTTTTGCGAGGCTGGAGTTTCCAGGCAGGGATTTTTGTTTCGGGATTGTGTTATTTCAAATGATGATACCTACACAAATTTTTATAGTACCACAGTATTTGATGGTTGATAAACTCGGTGCCCGCAACACAATTTTTGCTTTGGTTTTCCCCGGCCTGGTAAGCGCATTTGGAACATTTTTGCTACGCCAATTCTTTAAAATGATACCAAAAGAATTGGAGTACTCTGCCAGAATTGATGGGTGCAATATTGGACAGATGTTTGTCAGAATCATGCTCCCGTTAGTAAAGCCGGGATTGGTGGCATTAGCTATATTTACAGCATTATTTGCTTTTAAAAACTTAATGTGGCCTTTGATTATCAACCCCAGTCCCGATGCGGCAACGTTGTCTTCAGCTTTATCCAAGATACAGAGCGCTTATTCAGTAAATTATCCCAGATTGATGGCAGCATCCGTTCTCGCTGTATGTCCAATGTTAATATTATACTTCGTATTCCAGAAGCAGTTTATGGAAAGTGTTGTTACATCAGGTTTGACAATGTAATTTAGGAGGAAAAGATGCCAATTATCTATCATGAAAATAGCAAAGAGTTTCACTTATACAATAATCAAATAAGTTATATTATCAAGGTATTAAAGAATAATCAACCGGGTAATATATATTTTGGTAAAAAAGTCAACGATAAGGAATCCTTCGGATATCTGGTGAAGGGTAAGCCAAGATCTATGGCTGCATGTGTTTTTGAAGATGACCCGGGATTTTCTCTTCAACATACCATGCAGGAGTACCCATCCTATGGGACAACAGATTTCCGCTATCCGGCGTTTGAGCTGAAGCAGGAAAACGGAAGCAGGATAACATGTTTTGAATACATTGGCCATTCGATTTACATGGGAAAAAAGAAGTTAACCGGACTTCCTGCTACTTATGTTGAAGATGAAAAAGAAGCATACAGTCTTGAAATCTACCTGTATGACAGCGTTATTAATATGGAGTTGACTCTGTGCTATACGATATTTAGTGACTATCCTGCTATTGCACGCAATGTCAGGTTCCTGAACAAGGGTGACAATACAGTAATCCTTGAAAGAGCCATGAGTGCCAGCATTGATCTTCCTGACAGTGACTTTGAATTAATCCATCTTTCCGGTGCATGGGCAAGGGAGCGCCATATAAAATGCAGGAAACTTGAACAGGGAATACAGGGCATATACAGTATGTGTGGCATCAGCAGCGCAGAACACAACCCTTTTATCGCGTTAAAGCGCCCGACTGCAGATGAATTTACCGGTGAAGTATATGGATTTAGCCTGATATACAGCGGTAACCACATTGCCCAGGTTGAAGTTGACACTCATGATATGACCCGTGTGATGATGGGCATCCATCCGGATACATTCGAATGGCCGCTATGTAAAGGAGAAGCTTTTCAAACACCGGAAGTAGTAATGACCTACTCTGACGAAGGCCTTAACAAAATGAGTCAGACCTATCACAGCCTCTATCGCAAACGGCTTGTCAGAGGCCAGTGGAGAGACAGGCCAAGACCCATCCTGATCAATAACTGGGAAGCTACCGGAATGAATTTTACCGAAGAGAAGATTCTGAGCATAGCCAAAGCCGGAAAAGAGCTGGGCATAGAGATGTTTGTTCTGGATGATGGCTGGTTTGGCAAACGTAATACTGATAAAAGCGGGTTGGGTGACTGGCATGTAACTAATTTTAGTAAACTTCCGGGAGGCATTGCAAGACTGGCGGATAAAATCAATGCAATGGGATTGAAATTCGGCCTGTGGTTTGAACCTGAGATGGTAAACAAAGACAGCGATTTATACAGGGCTCATCCGGATTGGATTATTCATACACCCGGAAGGAGAACTTCTCCTTCGAGGAATCAGTATGTGCTGGATTTTTCAAGAAAAGAAGTCGTAGATTATATATATTCCGTAATGGAGAAATTGCTTAGTGAAGTTAATATATCTTATATTAAGTGGGATATGAACAGATATATTACCGAATGCTATTCTGTAGATAAGGATGAGAAAAGTCAGGGGAAGGTATTCCATGAATACATCCTGGGTGTTTATGACCTGTACGACAGGCTTACATCAAGATTTCCACATATACTTTTCGAGTCCTGCGCAAGCGGCGGAGCAAGATTTGATCCCGGAATCCTGTACTATGCACCCCAGACCTGGACCAGCGATAATACTGATGCTATAGAGCGCCTTATGATACAATACGGTACGTCCATGGTTTATCCAATCAGCAGCATGGGAGCACATATATCAGCTGTGCCTAATCAACAGGTTGGAAGAGTTACACCTGTTGAAACACGTGCCAATGTTGCGTTTTTCGGTGTTTTCGGATATGAACTTGACATTACGGAATTGACCGATGAGGAAAAATCAAAGGTAAAAGAACAGATTGAATTTTATAAAGCTCATCGTGAATTGATACTTACAGGTAATTTTTATCGGATAACAAGTCCCTTCAATAGCAATGTTGCATCATGGATTATTGTATCCGAAGACAAATCTGAAGCAATGGCGGGGTACTATAAAATACTTAACAGGGCAAATGAAAGCTTTAAGAGATTTAAACTGGTTGGCCTTGACCCTGATAAGAGATACATAATTAACGGAACTAAACAGGACGAATTTTATGGAGATGAATTAATGAACATAGGAATAGCCATAGATGATAATGAACTATGCTGCAATGGTTCAGATTTTTCATCAATAATATTTTATCTGAAAGAGAAATAGATAATTACCTGTATATTTAATCCATGTTGAATTATTATTTTCCCTTTTTGTTTGATTGTATAAGCTTTTCATTTTGCATACGGTAGGTTTTCGGACAAACCTGATAAATATTTTTAAAAACCTTTGAGAACGACAGGGCGTCTGAATAACCTACCTGGTATGCTATTGTTCTTATTGGGAGTGTAGTCGTTTTCAACAGATTGCATGCTTTTTCCATGCGGTAGTTTATAATGTATTGTTGGGGGGAAATATTCATTACTTTCTTGAATATATTAGTGAAATAACTTCTGTCTATACCGATATAATTGGCAATATCACTCACTTTAATATCTTTTTCATAATTGTGGTCGATGAATTCCAATGCATGCTCAACATATACCTGATAGGGATAGTCATAGATGACATTTTGAGTTCCTGAACTTATCTTGTCGTCTATAAGATGTGCAAGGAACATGAACAGAAAACCCGACCTTTTCAGATCATTTGCGTATGTAAGCTTACTGGCATTTAACATACCTTTTACACATTCCAGAAGTTTGTTTTTACAATTGAATACATTTACCCTGTTTTTTCTGTCAAAGGAAGCATGATTAAGACATATCTCAGCTTTAGCTCCGCCAAATCCTATCCATATGTATGACCATGGATCTTTTTCGTCAGCTTTGTAATAGGTGATTTCATCCGGATATATCAGAAAAGCATGATTTTCTTTAAGAAAATAGGTCCTGCCGTCTACCTGGAATATTCCCTTACCGCTTAATATGTAGTGAAGCAAGAATTCGGAACGGACTGTTGGGCCATAGGAATGACCCGGGTCGCATTCTTCAATGCCGCAATAGCTAAGGTACAAATCAACGGTATGTTTTTTAAGATACTCAAGACATTTATACCTTGCAGAATTTGTATATTTGGGTTGCATTATAGCCCTCCTCAAATATAATATTGAATTGTATATATATAATAACATTAAATGGAATCACGATAATTATAGCATAAAATATTGAGTATAATCACGATAATTATAGCATTGGAATTTGAAAATTTAAAGAAAATGCCATGTTATTCAAAATTAACCAAAAAAATTACTAGTAAACCAAAAAATTTACTTATAAAACTTGTAAGAACTTATAAAAATATTGTGATTATAGAAAAATGCAATTATAAAAAATTAAAATTGTTGAAAAAATTATTTCAAAAATCAAGAATTCTTGACGATTTATGAAAAAGCTGATATTGTAATTTTTAGAAATATATCCTGTCAATATTGCAGGATAATATAATATTTTAGAGAGGGAAGCGGCGGTTAACAAGCTATGAATTCCAAGATAAAAGATGAGCATATAGACAGGCTTTTTGAAGCTATTCTGCTTTTGAAAAACATTGATGAGTGTTACATGTTCTTTGAGGATTTGTGCACAATAACTGAAATCAAAGCACTTGCACAGCGCCTTGAAGTGGCAAAGATGCTGCGCAATGGTATTACTTATTCGGAAATAAGTGAAAAGACCGGTGCAAGTACTGCGACAATAAGCAGAGTGAACAGATATCTCAATTACGGAGCAGATGGTTACAAACTGGTGCTCGACAGGCTCGAAGGTAAAGAGTAACCAGGAGCTTGATTTAATTTAAAAAATAAGTTATTATGACTGTAACTTGTAACATATGCTATCGAAATATCAGCCCGATAGCAATTTTAGCTTTATAAGTTATGAAAATTAACGCAAGTTAAAGAGGAAGGTTGAATTATTGAGAAGGTTTTTTATCAGTATACTAATTTTATCGGCACTATCTTCAGAAAGCGCAATAAATCTTTATGAGAATTTGTACTGCTTGATATATTCTCATGCTGAAAGCAGTTTGTCTGCTTATTTTGAGGATTTTTCCGGACAACATAATGAAGAACTTGCTGAAAAGCTTTCTAAAAAGCTTTCTGAGGAGTTTTCTGAACAGATTGATAAACAGCTGTCTGAACAGCTTAAGGGTTATACCGGTGAAAGCTGCTTTTATGATTCAGATATAAGCAGTAATGTTGGCTCTATTTATAAAACAGTAAACGGCAAAACAGAACATACAGGGTTGGTAGATAAAAATATCAGTGTATTACAGATATATAACGAAAAACAGCTGCAAAATACATTTAATCTTTCATATCCTCTTTCTATCGTTCTGCCAAACGAAGATATTATTCTTCAAACATCAGATCTTTCACCGCCTGCAATAATATAAATAATATATTATGCCTGGGTTTATTTATAATTTATTAAGCTTCCTTTACAATTACCTATTGGTAAGGAAAGTGAGTTCCAGGGCATTATTGACCTGATTCATAAAAGGAGGAAAAGCCCATGCTATATATTCTTACGGTATGTCTGGGTATAATAATAGGCCTTATTATGAAAGGCAGGATTTCTAATCTTGCAGAAATCAAGATAAAAAAAGTATGGCTGATTATCCTTGCTTTCTTAATCCAGGCTGTTGCCCGTATAATAGGAGCAAAAGGTATACAGATGCCGGCTGAAAGTGCTATTGTCATACAATTAGCGGTATTTTTACTGATGGCTGCGTGTTTTTGGTTCAACAGGTACTACTCAGGAATGGTTTTTATTGGAATCGGTTATCTTATGAATACGGTTGTAATGGCAGCAAACGGAGGCAGAATGCCTGTAAGTGAAAAAGTGCTTGCAGCCACAAGTATTTCCCACTTTATAGATAATATAAAGACAGGGAAGGATATAAAGCATGTAATAATGAACAGTGGCACAAAGATGAAATTTCTTGCGGATATAATACCGATACCGGGTTTTTTAGGTTCAATGATGCAGGTTGTAAGCATAGGAGATCTGGTCATATTGGTTGGAATATTTATTTTGACGGTGGAGCTAGTGACAGGAAGAAAAATTTTTGGAACTAATGACAGAAAACAAGATTTTGGAGCAGATGATATAAAATAAGAATTTGAAGATAACAGAAGAAAATAAGACACAGAAGAAAATAAGACATTGAAACTAACAGAAGAAAATAGCACTTTAAAACTGATAGAAGAAATAAAACTTTAAACTGATAGAAGAAATAAAACTTTGAAAAAAAAGTAGGAAACAAGACCTGAACAATAATTACGGACGGAGGTAGTTATAATGGCTAAATTATTGGAAAAAATTTTTGGAACGTACAGTGACAGAGAACTGAAACGAATTATGCCTATTGTTGATAAAATAGAGAGTCTGGAGCCTGAAATCCAGGCTTTAACTGACGAGCAGCTTAAAGCAAAGACACCTGAATTTAAAGAGAGACTTGCAAAAGGGGAAACTTTGGATGATATATTGCCCGAAGCATTTGCCGTGGTGAGGGAAGCTTCGCGCAGAGTGCTTGGAATGCGCCATTTCAGGGTTCAATTAATTGGAGGAATTGTTCTTCATCAGGGCAGAATTGCAGAAATGAAGACAGGTGAAGGTAAGACTCTCGTTGCTACGCTGCCTGTTTACCTGAATGCATTGGAAGGCAAAGGAGTGCATGTTGTAACGGTTAACGATTATCTGGCAAAGCGTGACAGTGAATGGATGGGTAAGGTATACAGATTCCTGGGACTTTCTGTGGGTTTAATTGTGCATGGCTTGAACAGCGATGAAAGGAGACATTCATATAACTGTGACATTACCTATGGAACAAATAATGAGTTCGGTTTCGACTATCTCAGGGATAACATGGTCATATATAAGGAAAACATGGTCCAGAGGGAGTTAAATTATGCCATCGTGGACGAGGTTGACAGCATACTGATAGACGAGGCCAGAACCCCGCTGATAATTTCAGGAGCAGGCGACAAATCCACCGATATGTATAAAAAGGCTGATTCCTTTGTTCGCAGGCTTAAAGCCAGGGTATTTGTTCAAACTGATGATAAGGAAAGCAATGATGAAATTGATGAAGATTATATTGTTGACGAGAAAGCCCATACTGCAGTCCTGACAGCAAAAGGAGTAAAAAAAGCCGAGGAATTTTTCGGTATTGAAAACCTTTCAGATCCTGACAATATGACAATACTTCATCATATAAACCAGGCATTGAAAGCCCATGGACTGATGAAAAGGGACAGGGACTATGTAGTAAAAGATGATGAGGTTATTATCGTTGATGAGTTTACAGGAAGACTGATGTACGGCAGAAGATACAGTGACGGCCTGCATCAGGCAATAGAAGCCAAGGAAGGCGTAAAGGTGGAAAGGGAAAGCAAGACCCTTGCCACCATAACTTATCAGAATTATTTCAGAATGTATAAAAAGCTTGCAGGTATGACCGGTACTGCTCAGACCGAGGAAGAAGAATTCCGGGCAATTTATAATATGGATGTTATTGTAATACCTACAAATAGGCCAATGATCAGGGTTGACTATCCTGACTGCGTTTACAAGACAGAAGCAGCGAAATTCAATGCTGTAATAAATGAAGTAGTGGAATGCCACAAGAAAGGGCAGCCTGTTCTGATAGGTACTATATCAATAGAAAAATCTGAACTTCTCAGCAGCATGCTGAAAAGACGGGGAATACCACACAATGTCCTGAACGCAAAATATCATGACAAGGAAGCTGAAATTATTGCACAGGCCGGTAAATATGGTGCAGTTACCATTGCCACCAACATGGCAGGCCGTGGTACGGATATAATGCTGGGAGGAAATCCGGAATATCTTGCAAAGCAGGAAATGCGCAAGTCGGGATATCCGGAAGAGCTTATAAATGCAGCTACAGGATTTGATGATACAAAAGATGAGCTGGTGCTTGAGGCAAGAAAGACTTTTAGGGAACTTTATGAAAAATATAAAATTCAGACTGATGCTGAAAAGGAAAAGGTAATAGAAGTAGGAGGCCTTCATATCATCGGTACCGAAAGGCATGAATCAAGGCGTATAGACAATCAGCTGCGCGGACGTTCAGGCCGTCAGGGAGACCCTGGCTCATCCCGCTTCTATATTTCACTTGAAGACGATTTGATGAGGCTCTTCGGCTCAGACAGGTTAACGGGCATTGTAAATGCTCTTGGACTGGAGGATGACCAGCCTATTGAACACAAGATGCTTTCCAATGCTATTGAGGGGGCACAAAAGAGAGTTGAAGGCAAGAACTTTGACATAAGAAAACACGTCCTGCAGTACGATGATGTTATGAATAAACAAAGAGAGGTTATTTACGGTGAGAGACGCAAAGTGCTTGACGGTGAGAACCTGAAGGATCATTTTGTTAAAATGATCAAGGGAATGGTTGACAGCATTGTCGAACTGTTCTGCCATGACAGCCAGTATCCGGACTACTGGGACTGGGAAGGTATGGAAGCTTATCTGATGAATATTTTCCTGCCTCAGGGAGCCATGGATGAAATAAAGAAGGACATGGAAAACCTCACTAAGGATGACTTAAAGGAAAAACTTCAAGATATTGCACTAGAGTTGTATGAAGAAAAAGAAAAAGAACTGGGCTCTGAAATGATGCGTGAGGTTGAGAGAGTCGTACTGCTCAAGGTAGTAGATGAAAAATGGATGGATCATATAGACGCGATGGATCAGTTAAGGTATGGAATAGGAATGCGTGCATACGGTCAGAGGGATCCTGTTGTTGAATACAAGTTTGAAGGATTTGAAATGTTTGAGGAGATGATCAGGAGTATACAGCAGGATGCAGTAAAACTGATTCTGAGGGCAAAACTAAACAGGGAGAAGGCACCACAACGTGAGAAAGTTGCAGAACCGTTAAAAGCAGGACATGGAAGGCAATCCGGTGAAGAATCCAGGAAGCCTATGGCAAGAAGCAATGCAAAAGTCGGAAGAAACGATCCCTGTCCATGCGGAAGCGGAAAGAAATATAAGAAGTGCTGTGGAGCCAACTGACGGAGGTCAATGCATGAATTATACCGAAGCACTTGAATATATACACGGAACTTTAAAGTTTGGAGTAAAATTGGGACTTTCAAATATAACTGTACTGCTGGACCTGATGGGAAACCCTCAAAAAAAGCTGAAATTTGTGCACATAGCGGGTACAAATGGAAAAGGGTCTACAGCAGCCTTTATAAGCAGCATATTAATGGAGGCAGGTTACAGGGTAGGGGTGTTCACATCCCCCTACCTGGAACGTTTTACAGAGAGGATAAGGGTAGGCGCTGACGAGATATCTGAAAGTGATATTGCCAGAATTACCGAATTTATAAGGGATAAGGTCAATGTAATGATTGAACGGGGATACAATCACCCAACGGAATTTGAGATTGTAACGGCACTGGGCATGCAGTATTTTTATGAGAAAAGCTGTGACATAGTAGTTCTTGAAGTAGGTCTTGGAGGAAGGTTTGATTCAACCAACGTCATAGATTCGTCTCTGGTGTCCGTAATAACAGCCATAGGATACGACCATATGAAAATACTGGGCAATACACTTTCAGAGATTGCATTCGAGAAGGCAGGGATAATCAAGCCATCCGGAGAAGTAGTGCTGTATTCCCAGCCTCGTGAAGCGGAGAAAGTTATTGAGGATGTGTGTGCTGAAAGGGGAGCAAAACTGCATAAAGTGGACTTCAGCAATATTGAAATTGCTGATTGGTCCGCAGATGGACAAGTTTTTCATTATAAACAGCTGAGAAATCTTAAAATTTCTCTTATTGGGCATCACCAGACCAGAAATGCAGTAATGGCCGTCGAAGCATGTAAAATAGTTTCTCAAAAAGGGTTTCCAATAAGTGAAACTGCCGTCAGAAAGGGATTGGGAAATGCCAAGTGGCCTGGCAGAATGGAAATAATAAAAAAGGAGCCACTGTTTATAATAGACGGTGCACATAACGCACAAGGTGCCGGGATATTGCGGGAGGCTCTTGACACGTATTTCCCTGACAGGCGAAGAATATTTATTTTTGGGGTTTTGAAGGACAAGGATTATATGGCAATAATAAAAACGGTAATACCCGGGGCGGATGTGGTTATAACGGTTACACCTGCCAGTGACAGGGCATTGCCTGCAGAAGAATTGGCAATACTGCTAAAGCCATATTGTAAAAATACACTTGTTAGTGATACAATTGAAAGTGCAGTTGAGGAAGCTCTTGAATTATCTTCTGAAAATGATATTATTTGTGCTTTTGGGTCTTTATATTATATTGGCATAATCAGAAGCATGTTAAGGGAGTAACCCCTATAAAAAATAAAAATAAATATGGAGGAGGGGGGCAATGATTAACTTAAAAGAGGAACTGAAAAATTTTCAGAAAATTGATATTGAAAGCCTGGAGGCCAAGGGTACCAATCTCAGCATCAATGCGAGAAATTCCATTGTGCTTTATAATAAAGCTCTGGACAGTCTCAATATGGGAAGTGAAGATATTGCCATAATTGAACTTAAGAAAGCGATTTCTCTGAATCCGGAGTTTTATGAGGCAGTTAATCTTCTTGGAATTTGTTACAGTTATGTAAATGATAAATCAAAAGCCGTTGAAATGTTCAACAGGGTAATAGAAGCTGAGAAAAACAGTGTAATGGCTATGAAGTACCTGGATATGCTTAATGAAGGCGAGACGGCTCATCCTGATGCCAGAAAACTGAAAAAGAAAGAGAAATCTTTTAAAGAAAAATTTCGGATTAACAAAAATAAGAATTTAAGTAATATAGATTCCAAAAAAGAAGTTATTAGAAATGCATTATGCTTTGCAGCAGGTGCATTGATTGTATTGGTGCTGTGCCTGATTTTTATGAAGGGCACCGGTGTGAGCACTAAAGAACTGGAGAAAATAGAAAATGAGAAAAATCTGCTTGCACAAAAAAACTTTGAACTCGAAGAGCAGTATAATAAGCTCAACGATGATTACAATGAATTACAAAAAAATCTTGAAGCTGCAAATGAATATGTGGACTATTATAAGATTGCTATAAAGCTTTATGAAGCAGAAAGCCTTTTCCGTGAGGGAGAACTGGAAAAAGCTGCTGATATGCTCTTAATACTGAAAACCGTTGAATTGGAAGGTGATGAAAAGGAAAGGTTTCAGACACTGTATGACAAGATAATGCCCCAGGCTGCAAAAAAGCTGTTTGAAGAAGGAACTGTGCTTGTCAATTCAAGTAAGAAATATAGTGAAGCTCTGGAAAAGCTGAATAAAATACAGATGTATACAGATAATTTTGAAAAAATGGATGCGGTATTGTATTACATAGGAAAATGTTATCAGCAGATGGATGACAGCAGAAATGCTCTCGGAACCTATCAAAAACTAATTGAGGAATATCCGAACAGCAGTTATGTTAAGTGGGCAAAGATAAGAATAGATGAACTTACCAAGCTGCCTTAGCGGCATAATTTAGCATTTATCGCTCAAAATGCTTGTCCCCCAATCTTTATTAAAAACACTTCTCATATATGAAGTGTTTTTTTAATATATTAGCAACAAGAATATATTTTGAGGTGGTTTTATGCCTTTCTTCAGAAAGCCTCTGAATCTTGTGCTAGGCGGCGGGGGAGTTAAGGGTATTGCATATATTGGAGTATTTGATGCTGTTTACAGAAGGGGATACGGATTTGTAAACATTACAGGTGTTTCGGCAGGTGCACTTGCAGGTTCTTTTGCAGCCTCAGGATTCAGCGCATACGAAATGTGGAAAGCAATGGAAAGCTTCGGATTTGACGAGATACAGCTTGAGAAAGCAGCCCAGAGACTTCCTGTAGTTACCGGATTTGTATCATACTCAAGAAGCAATCTGATTTATGGAATGGATTCGGTGGAAAATTTTCTAAGCCAACCGATATTCGGAAGAAACGATGATTTTGACGACTGGCCGGATATTTGGGACAGAAGAGGTAACTTTTTTAAGAACTTGATTTTATTCAGCAAAGAAGGCAGCTTATTTGATGGAGATTACCTGGAAGAATGGGTATACAAAAAGCTGGCTTCAAAAGGAGTACGAACATTTGCAGACCTTAGAGGAGGTATTATTGACGATTCAAACCCCAGAGGCTACAGGATAAGGATGACGGGTGTGGATTGCAACAGGGCAAAAGTCGTTATTCTGCCTGATGATATGAAATTCTATGGTATCGATCCTGATAAGTTTGAAGTTGCAAAAGCAGTGAGAATAAGTACATGTGTTCCATTTGCCTTTAAACCCGTTGTGATTGAGAAAAAAGAGGGAAACAAAGTAAAGAAGTACAATCTGGTGGATGGAGGTGTCCTGGACAGATTCCCGGATTGGCTGATAACAAGCCAGAGACTTCCGATAATTGGATTTACACTCGATGGAGGCAAAGAGGAAACTTTCTTCAATCTCAATACTTCTCTTGATATCTTAAAAAGTATTATATCTGCTGTTCACAATATAGGTGTTCCAAAGAATCTGGAAAGCAAAGTCAAATACAAAGGAGCTATAGATACGTCGAAAGTTTCTTTCCTGAACTTTAACCTAAGCAAAGATGATAAAGTATATCTATACAATTCCGGAAGGCAGACAGCAAATATTGTGCTTAACAGGTTTGAGCAGGGAATGTACAGGAGAAGGCTGTTTCCACCATTCTATTACTAATTCGGTATAAATTGCAGTGATATTAAAGTTGTACTTTCATTTTTAATTGATTTGTATTATTATTAATTATATTATTAGTGCTCAAGATATCATTTAATACTCAGGTAAAACTGCCATTGACCAGCTTTCGTTGACGCTTTTGTTGCGGTCTTGTGAGCTCTGTTTTCGGAAACTGCAACATGGCAGTTATATGCAAGTACAGCTTGAACATTATGCGTAAAATTGCATTAAAACTAATGTTTTACAGGACATTGAACTGGCTGAAGACAAAATACAAGGTGTATTAAAATAGGGGGATTGTAATGTTTTACGAAAGTACAAGGGGAGGGCTCAAGTCAATATCATCCGCAGAAGCGATAAAACGAGGCATAGCTCCTGATGGAGGATTATTTGTGCCTGATGGGGAAATCAAATTAAGCCTTGACGAAATAGGAGAGCTCGCTCACATGAATTACCGGCAGCGGGCTGCAGCCATATTGAAATACTATCTTAGCGACTATTCAGATCAGGAAATAGAAGAATGTGTAAACAGTGCGTATACTTTTGAAAAATTTGGCTGTGAAGAAATTGCACCAATAAATAAATTGACTGACAACATACATGTGCTTGAACTGTGGCATGGGCCTACATGCGCTTTCAAGGACATGGCCCTCCAGATTTTGCCTCATTTGCTGGTTAGAGCAATGAAAAAGACGGGAGAAACCCATGAGCTTGTTATCCTCGTCGCGACATCAGGCGATACCGGTAAAGCCGCACTTGAGGGATTCAGAGATGTTGACGGTACGAGAATAATTGTTTTCTACCCTTCGGATGGTGTCAGTGAAGTTCAAAAAATGCAGATGATAACACAGGAAGGGAAAAACGTAAATTCTATAGGTGTAATAGGTAATTTTGATGATGCCCAAAGCGGTGTCAAGGCTATTTTTACAAATGAACAGCTGATTGATATTATGGAAAACAGCGGTTATAAGTTTTCATCTGCTAACTCAATAAACTGGGGCAGGCTTGTACCGCAAGTCGTATATTATTTTTCGGCATACGTAGATATGTTGAAGAATAAGGAAATAAACCTCGGGGATAAAGTAAACATTGTTGTTCCTACAGGAAATTTCGGGAACATACTTGCTGCTTATTATGCAAAAACAATGGGCCTTCCTGTAAACAAGCTGATATGTGCCTCAAATGACAACAATGTTCTTACTGATTTTATAAACACCGGTTTCTATAATCGAAAAAGAGAGTTTAAACGGACAATATCCCCGTCTATGGACATATTAATTTCCAGCAATCTTGAAAGACTGCTTTATGAACTGACCGGACATGATTCTGCCATAATAAATATATGGATGAATATGCTGAAAAACGATGGGGGATATACTGTTGATGCGAATACAATGAACAAAATCTCTGAAATTTTCTGGGCAGGATATTCCACCGAGCAGGAAACGTTGGAAACAATAAAATCTGTATATAACGATTACGGCTACGTTGTTGATACTCATACTGCCGTTGGAATTGATGTATACGATAAGTATGTAATATCGACAGGGGATCTGACTAAAACTATTATTGCTTCTACCGCCAGTCCTTTTAAATTCAACGAGAGCGTTGTAAGAGCGATATTTGGAGAAGAAGGCGTAGCAGGCAAAAATGAATTTGAACTGCTGGAGATACTCTCTGAAAAATGCGGTATACCTGTGCCCAAGGGGCTTCAGGGCCTGGATAAAAAGGAGATAAGACATAAGACAGTATGCAAAAAGGAAGAGATGGAGAAGGAAGTCAGAAAGGTTCTAGGGATTTAGCAGGCGTTCTGTATATTAAGGACCGAAAACATAGAAGACCCAAATATTAACGATCAAAAAATTAATGGCCGGGAAACAGGCACTGCCCGTTCTCCGGCTTTCTTAATTTTCAAGGTACTTGCATATTACAATACATACGGCTGCATCCGTTTTCTCCTTCAACGTAGTTAATATATTCATCATGCTAAGGTTCATCGACATAAATTATTGTAAAATAGCTTCAAGTTTTACCAGTATTATTCGCCCTTAGAAAGGCATTATTTACATAAAAATCTCTTTTTCTTTTCTAAGGTAAGGTTGAAATAGCATTTTTTATCTGATAATATATCAATATATGCAGCAGATTATGTCTTTTTTTATATCAATAATCCAACTAAACCAACTTTTTTGCGAACATACAGAACTTAATTTAAATCATTGCTTAATGCTTTTATTTATACAACATAATTAATTTTGGGACTATTGGAGTAAATTAGTTATAGTATTCTGTAGTATTTTCAATGCAAAGTTCAATACAGATAAGCGGGTTTTATGTTTCTAACGAACTAAAATGAACGATTTCAGTACTATTGAGATATAAAATATGTATAGTTACAATTGATGTGTTACATGAAAACTGAATAAAAAAAGCGAAAGATACTTTTTTGTGTTATTATCAATTCACCACAAACCAACAACACACAAGAAAGGATCTACGCTATGAGTAAAATT
>DUMB01000053.1 GCA_012840085.1 Clostridiaceae bacterium | reverse complement strand
ATGCAGTGTATATTTCCTTTTCTAATTCTTTAATGGCTTCTAAATACTTTTTCTTTCCACCAAAGCGTTTAACTATTTCAATAGGAGAACCAAATCTTTTAAAATCAGGAACCTTGAGTATCTCTAAATTCTCAAGATTTTCAATTCCTTCGTCAGCATACTTTTCCAGGAGTGCTTCTAGGACTTCCCTTGCACTTTCTCCGTATTTTGTAAAGTAGTTTCTCTTCTTTACATTATTAGCCCTCTCTTTTCTTGTGAGAGGAGGCATATCAAAGGCTACATGGCAAATCAAATCAAATGGGTCTAAATCCTTTCCAACTTCATCTTTCAATTCTTCAAGGAGCACTCCTCTTTCTTCTAATTCTTTTAAGATGGCTTCCTTTCTCTCTGATTCATTCCATTTTATGAGGAACTCATCAAGGGTTTTAAATTCATTCTTAATATTTTTTCTGGTATAAGATATTAATGACTCTGTTATAAGTTTGCCATCCTTGTCATAGTAATAAACTCTTTCATGTATTACCTTTACAGGAACATCATTTACATAATACTTGGCTGGGATTTCATTAATATCTCCGCCATCTATAATTTCAGGAGGAATATCCCCTCCGTAATCTCCTTCAGATTCCTGGTCTCCGCCTAATTCCCCTTGACCATCTACAGTTTCTTCTTCCTCCGTAGGAATTTCTCCTGTAGTCGTTTTAACGCTTACAGGGTCTCCATCAAAATCTGGGTCTGCAAATAATTTAGTGACTCCTCTGAAGTCTATTATGGTAAAATATTGTTTGCCATAATCCTCTCTTATTCTTGTGCCTCTGCCAATAATTTGTTTGAATTCAATCATACTATTGATATTTGCATCTAAAACGATGAACTGACAAGTCTGGGCATCTACTCCTGTAGTCATAAGTTTACTCGTTGTAACCAAAACAGGGTATTTACTGGCTGGGTCTATAAAATTATCCAGTTCAGCCTTGCCTTCTTCGTTATCACCTGTGATTCTCATAATATATTTAGGATTTTCTGTTACTAAGTCTCCATTTTCATTGACAAGCGCCTGCCTCATTCTCTCAGCATGCTCAATATCTACACAGAAGAAAATTGTCTTGGCAAATCTGGAATTATTCTTTTTTAAGTAATCAGATACTTTTTGGGCAACAATCTCTGTTCGGTTTTCGATGACTAAGTTTTTATCAAAATCTTTTATATTATATTCTCTATCTTCAATTTCAAAGCCATACTTGTCTCTTTTCCCTTTTTCCGGCCTATACCCTTCTACATCTCTATCCAGCAATACTCTTATAACTTTATATGGGGCGAGGAAACCGTCTTCGATTCCCTGTTTTAGTGAGTAGGTGTAAATAGGTTCACCAAAATATTCTATGTTTGACACATCCTTTGTTTCTTTTGGAGTAGCAGTAAGCCCTATTTGAGTGGCAGGATGAAAGTATTCTAATATCTCTCTCCATGCAGAATCTTCTTTAGCGCTTCCCCTATGGCACTCGTCTATTATGACCAAATCAAAAAACTCTGGTGAGAACTGCTTATATACATTTTTAAATTCATCTTCCCCTGAAATTCCTTGATATAGTGCTAAATAAATTTCATGGGCCTTGTCTATTTTTCTGTTGGTGATTTTCGTCATTTTATCGCCAAAATATTTAAAATCATTTGCCATAGTCTGGTCTACTAAAATATTCCTATCGGCTAAAAATAAGATTCTCTTTTTAGCCCTGGACTTCCAAAGCCTATAGATAATTTGAAAGGCTGTATAGGTTTTCCCTGTGCCAGTAGCCATGACAAGCAAAATTCGATTTTGACCTTTGGCAATTGCCTCTACTGTTCTGTTTATGGCAATACGCTGATAATATCTTGGGCTTTTGCCATTTTGTTCAAAATAGTATTCCTGTGTAACAATTACCTCTTCTCTTTCATTAAATCCTTTTGCTATCTTGTACCTGTTCCATAGTTCTTCAGGAGATGGGAACTGGTTAAGTGGTATTTCTCTTTCTTTACTACCCACACTAATAGTTCTGTCATGTTCCAAAAATGCATCCCCGTTACTTGAAAAAACAAAAGGAATATCCAGAATCTCCGCATAATTCAGTGCCTGCTGCATACCAGCCCCTACTGGATGCTTATTATCTTTTGCTTCTATAATAGCAAGAGGTAGATTGGATTTATAATATAGTATATAATCCGCTCTTTTCCTTTCTCCTCTTGTAACCAGTTTTTTTCTTACAATGATTCTCCCGTCAGTAAAGGAAACTTCTTCTCTAATTTGTCTTTCTAAATCCCATCCCGCATTTATCAAGGATGGTGTTATGTACTTGGAGCATATATCCCTTTCAGATAAATCCTTCTTATTCACAAATATCACCCCGTTCCCAATGCTTAAATCCGAAACACAGATGTCACATTTATTAATATTTTATCATAAATGTCCAAGAATTAGAAATTAGAATAGTATATTGAATTGAAAATGTAAAAAAGACATTATAAAAATGCCTTTTTTACATTGAATGCCTTATTCAATTATTATGTTTATCCTTAATGGAGGTAATAATGATGTAATAATAGAGTAGTAAATCATAAGGAGTTATTTCAAGTATTTTAATAATATTTTTGCTTCTTTACAAATCTGATTAAAACACTAAGTGTTTATATAGATTATTTTTTACGCCTCATCATCTTTCTTCTTGTATAGGCTAATTTAATGGCTTTTAATCACATTTGCCTGCTTTGATAAGGTAGCAATCAGTTTTAACTATTGATTATCCAATAGTTCTTTTAAGATTGTTCTAGATTCTGGAGGTAGTATTTTAATTAAATGCTTTAAGCCGATGTTATATATAAGAGCAATTATCATATTTTCTCTTTCTTTCAAATCTGCTAGAGCCTGCCCATCGTAAAGTTCCAATTTGCCTTCATAAGGCGTGTGCTGTGCCCATTGTTCACATGTGAGCCTCTGCGGTTCTGCTAATGGTATTAGTTCTTCTTTATCTCCTTCCGGCTCAAAATACTGTAGTGCATTTTCTACCCATTTAATAAAGTCCCTACATTCCGGGATTTTACCATCATTTTCTGCTATTTGCTGATTAACAGTGTCTTCAGCAATTTTTCTGATGTCTTCTTTTCCGGTAAAAACCCTTAAAACAGCACTTTCGGGCAACTCAATAATTTTTATAACTTGTTTTACATTAAAACCAATTCCTTTAAGCCTCTTTACAATTTGCAGTATACAAGACATTTCTGCTATTAATTCTGCTTTTTTTAGATGTTCTTGCAGAGTATTTTCAAAAGTACCCTCCATATCCCCTTACACCCCTTTTCTTTCTTATTTTTTATATATATCACCGGTCATAGTATGTTTTAATTTATTTTCCAATAACCCTGATATAATTTATCGAATAGCCGAGAAAACAGTAATGTATACATAGTATCCAATGATAAAATCAAAATCTTTGCCCTGCTTTGATATTGAATAGTTTTTCTGATTAGTACTCCTATTTCCGTTGGACTTTTCTTTATCTCCCTTGCACAACCTGCTAAATAGCATAGTAGATAGGAATATTATTTCATTTCTCAATTTCTGTGAACAAATCATGAAAATCAGATTGGAGAATCCGTTCTCGGAGAACACTATCAATTTCAACCCTCCACTCCTTCTCAAAATTAATGTCATTCATTGGTTTTTCAAATGCTTTAATAGCATGGGCAATCCGTTCTCTGTTATTTTTCAGTTTACATTTATAGAAATTGATTTTAAAGTAGAAAATAGCATTTTCAATTCGATGATAGGTATATATAGAATCTTCAAGGCCGAGCAATTCTCTAATTTTATTTAAATTGAACGTTATTTCTTCGCCTAGTTCAATTTGATGCCTTCCAATAAATAAAATAGCAGTTAAAATTTTTAAATTGAAATTATTCGCATCAATCAAGATATTACTTTTGTCCCATACTTTTTTGAAAAAAGTTTCAAAATTCGTACTATCCATAATAAACACCCCTTCAAATAAATAAGACATATTATATCACAAAAAAATAAGGGCTTTTTTTAGTCTAAAATGGTATTCTATTCTCTCTTGGAAAAACAGAATCACAAGTAAAATAGAAATAGTATCAATAATCCAATCAAATGGCTAATTTCATATCATTCTCAGGATTCTCATGTTATTCTAAATAAAAATTTTTTAGTGAAAAAATAAATAGCCCTTACCCTTTAGGTAAGAGCATTTTTATTTTGCAGTATTTTTTTTAAGAAATACTTAAATTTAAATTCCTCATATGTTTTATCAACATCTTGCATCACTTCATCAAGTGTCTTTTCTGACACTTGCCCGGTTTTCTCAAAACTTTCATCAATAAATTGTTCTATGAACTCATCATTAAATTTATCTATAGCAGCATCCATTTCTTCAAAATACTGTTTAAATTTTACACTATGATTATGTTTTTGAGTTTCTGCTATATATTCTTCAGCATCTCCAAAATATCTTTCTAGCAAATTAAGTTCCTGCCGACCTTTAGTTTTAAGATACTCGTTAAACTCATGGAAATCCTGTACACCCAAAATTTTACATAATCCATATACACTGCTGTATTGATTATATATAACTTCTTTCAGTCTTAGCCGTTTAGGGCCAAATTTCGCATTTGAAATAGTATCTATTACAATTTTGCTGTAAATCTTTTCAAGCAACTCTCTTTTTTGTAGGAGAGTTAAAGAATGAAAATATTCTTCTATATTCTCAAAGTCCTCCTGCTCTTTTGCTTCTGAAAGTAATGCTTCTCTTCGTCTTTCTGCTTGTAGTATCTTTTTTTGTTGTTCTTCCTTTAATTTTTTAACTTCTTCTATTTCTTTTTCTGTATCTTTTATCATCTTTTCTATACGATTGTATTTTAAAGAACCTATTTCTTCCTCTAACTGTCTATCTATTAGATTATCCAGCCTTGTAAGAAGCCTACTTTCATTTTTCTCAAGATTTTTGATTTCGTCTTTAATTTTGCCTACTTCTGCATCATAAAGCATTTCTTCTTTTGTTCCATTTCTTTCTTTTAAGTAGTTTTGATACTCTTTAACAAGTAAAAAAGCCTCTTTCAGCCTTTTGAAGAAATCTTCTTTAATCAGGTTGAATACTCTTTCCTCTTGAACGCTATAGTATCCATCACAATAATCTTTTCCTGCGTTGAATGTACTGCATTTGTAATACACTTTCGCAGGTTTTCTTGTACCGTCAGCCAATATGGGAGATGGTTGTAAACTTGAAGTCATTTTACCACCACAATTCGGACAGTGAAGTATATTTATAAACATCTTTTTATGTGCATCAAAATATTCCTGTTTTGTAATTGCAGACATTGCTTCTGCCATGTCCAAGTTTTTTCGTATTTTTCTTCTACCACGCAATCTTTCAAGTGTTTGTAAAAAGAATTCTTCTGTTATAATAGGTTCATGATTGCCGACTGGTAAGTCATGTAAATCTATATCATAGATAGTTGTTTTTTCCCAAATTCTTACGCCTGCATCTGTCTTTTTCTTTTGTTTTCTCTTAGCCCAAAACAATCGCCCACAATACAAAGGGTTCTCCAGAATTTTTTGGACAGTAGCAGTTGCAAATTGTTTACCTTGCCTTGTTCGATAGCCATTGAGATTAAGGTATTGTGCAACATTTTTTATACTGTGTTTCTCATCTGTAAAGAGATGAAATATAAGTTCTATAATTTGTTTTTCATTTTCATCTATTACCAATCGTTTTTTTATATCCTTCTTTTTTGTTTTTTTATCTTGTTTGAAATCATTATTTTCTTGTTGACTTGTAGAATAAAATTCGTATCGATAACCATGCGGTGCGGGGCCACCAAAGTAGTTTCCGGCCTGCACTGATTTTTCTAAACCAGCCTTAACACGTTCTCTCAACTGGTCGATGAAAAGTTCATTTAACATACTATATATGCTAACCATTATCTTGGCATTTTGAGAATTTATATCCCCCATGAATGCCCCATCACAAGTAAACAAACGCAAATTATTCTCTTTGAGAAGTTTGAAAATCTCTAAAGTGTGACTAATAGAACGGCTTATACGGGATAAATCATAGCAACAAACGCCTTCAATATTGTTATCAGGTTCCTGCAGTCGTTTTAATAATTCTTTTAATTCGTCTCTTTCTTCAATTGTTATGCCAGAAATTCCTGCGTCACAATAATAAACAAAATCCTCTCTTTTGTAACCTTGTGATATAAGCAAGGCTTCACATCGTTCTTTTTGCACAGCAAGTGAATATCTATCCTCACTTGCTTGCTTCTCTGATGAAACTCTTGTGTAAATTGCTATCTTACCCATTTTGACTCCCTCCGTTCTGTGTTATGACTTCCTATTTCTAAGCATAACACATGAATTTTCGGAGTCATGTATTCAGTAAATCACGGTTCACCGTTCATTATCTTAAACGCCCTGTAAATCTGTTCCAGCAGAATCAACCTGGTAAGTTGGTGAGGAAATGTCATGTCCGACAATGACAGCCGGAAGCGGGCCCTTTTGATAAGCTCCGGATCAAGTCCAAGAGATCCTCCGATTACAAATGTTATATGTGAATTGCCGGATACTAAAAAAGCCTGCAATTTATCTGCAAAGCCTTCTGAATCAAGCTTCTCTCCTTTTACGTCAAGGACTATAAGGAATGTCCCTTCCTTAAGCCTTTTGATAATTCTCTCAGACTCTTTTTTCTTCACCTGTTCTTCCTGAGAAGCACTTAAAGTTTCAGGAGCCTGTTCGTCCGCAACCTCTATAATCTCAATATCGCAAAAACGGGAAAGCCTCTTGCTGTATTCGGCAATACCGTCTTTAAGATAGCGCTCTTTTATCTTACCTACTGCTATTATCGTTAACTTCATTGCGTGCTTTACCTCAACTCCGTTTACAATTTATCATAGTTTTTGTTATCAAACTGAATTTATCGTTAATTTAATTGCATGTTTAACGTTATTCATTTATTTTATCCAGATTACCTGGATATCTATTTGAGAAATTGAGTTTATCCACATATATTCTGTGTTATAGTTGTGAACTGTCCCTTAACCTCATTCACTGTGATACAGAACTCCGTTCCCATTATTGCATTCCTACCGTCCCAACTCTATATACTTCCCACCGCCTTCATGAGCCCCACTTTCGTTTCCTCTTGGCAAAAAGTCGAGAACCATCCTTTCTCGCGATTGGCGAAAAGTAGAGAAACGTCCCTTCTCACGAAAAGTTGAAAACTGTCCATCCTCTTTGAAACGTTCCCTTAATTATGAATCGTCCCCTGCCTCACTCACTATGACATAGAACCGTCTCTTGTCTCACCTCTCACTCACCGTGACGCAGAACCGTCCCTTGTCTCATCTGCTCACCGTGACGCAGAACCGTCCCCTGTCATCCCACAGCAGAACCGTCCCTCTTGTCTACCTCTTGTCTACAACTCCACTACTTCGCTCACACAGTTTCTCGCTGCCACTCCAAGCATAACATCCCTGCCCACTTCTGCATTGCTCTCGCAAAGAGCATTGTACACTGTCTGATATGCCAGCTCCGGGAAGTTGTTTTCCTGGCTGAGGTGTCCAAGCAAAAATCTGCGAGTGCCCTTCTTTGCCAGGTAGCAGGCAACCTTCCCTGCCATATCATTTGAAAGATGGCCGAGCCCGCCTGCAATTCTCTGCTTTAATGGCCACGGATACGAGCCTACTTTCAGCATTTCAGTATCGTGGTTAGACTCCAGCAGTATAAAATCACTCATCTCAAAATAACTTACTAACTTCTTATTAACATGCCCAATATCAGTTGCAATAGTTACTTTTTTATTTTCCGCAAACAGGTTAAATCCCACCGGCTCAGCAGCGTCGTGGGGAATAGGAAAGCTTTTTATGCACACATCTCCTATCTCAAATTCACAACCTGTATCAAAAACGCCAATATTTTCAGATGCCACAGACCCTATCATATCTTTCATGAATTCCCAGGTTCCTGCGTTTGCATATATGGGAATATTGTACCTTCTTGATAAAATACCCGCACCTTTAATATGGTCAATATGCTCATGGGAAATAAGTATTGCGTTAAGCTCCGAAGGCGATTCACCTATGGAAGCAAGCGCATGAGCTATTTTTTTCCCGCTCAATCCAGCATCTATAAGAATCTTTGTATTATCTTTTCTGAAAAAAATTGCATTCCCACTGCTACCGCTAAAGAGGCTGCAAAATTTTATCATTAGTATTTACCCCCATATTAAGCAAGGGGACACTCCTTTTTGAACATGACGTAGTTCTTTCACGCTAAGGGATGTCCCCGTGTCTTTCTATTTGTTCAATTCCAGGCTAATAGTCACTACTTTCTGCCAATAATCAAATGAATCAAACTCCATTAAAGCTTATTAAGAACTTTCCAGCTCTCTTGCATTTACTTACGCCTATTTACTGATAAGCTGGAAACTCCCATCTGAGCAAGACGACTCCTTTTACGTTAAATAGCGTCGCCTTGTCCCTCTAGCTTTTGCTATTTGCCCATTTGACTATTTGCCTGTTCCATACCTGTTTTCCCTTCTACACTCTCTTTATATCCGCACCCAGTTTTCTCAGCTTTTCTTCGAACTTCTCATAACCCCTGTCTATATATTTTATATTATGTACTTCCGTCGTTCCTTCCGCTGCAAGCCCTGCCACCACCATGGCAGCCCCCGCTCGCAGGTCTGTTGCCTTAACCGGAGCACCCGACAATCTTTGCACTCCTTCAATTACTGCGATACGACCGTCCACCTTTATCATCGCTCCCATACGCTTCAATTCATCTACGTACTGAAAGCGCTGATCCCAAACGCCTTCTGTTATAGTGCTTGTACCCTCAGCCTTGCAAAGGAGAACTGCAATAAGCGGGTGTAAATCTGTCGGGAATCCGGGGTATGGCAAAGTTTTAACATTTGCTTTTACAATTTGACCGTTATTTACGATCCTTATCCAATCTTCCCCTTCTATGACACCCACATTCATTTCAATCAGCTTTGCGCTCAATGATTCCATATGCTTGGGTATGATGTTCCTTACAGTAACATCACCACCTGTTGCAGCCGCAGCTATCATAAATGTGCCTGCTTCTATCTGGTCGGGAATTATCGCGTATGAAGCCCCGCCCCTCAGCTTTTCAACACCTTTTATCTTTATAACATCTGTACCTGCGCCTTTTATATTGGCACCCATTGCATTCAGGAAGTTCGCCACATCAACTACATGCGGCTCCTTGGCTGCGTTCTCAATCGAAGTAACACCTTCAGCCTTTACTGCAGCAAGCATCAGGTTAATTGTAGCGCCAACGCTTACAACATCAAGATATATCTGGTTTCCTGTCAGCTTGTCCGCACGGGCCTTAACTACTCCATACTCGATATCGACTTTGGCACCTAATGCTTCAAATCCTTTAATGTGCTGGTCTATCGGCCTGAAGCCAAAATCACATCCGCCAGGTGATGATACTTCTGCCCTTCCAAGCCTTCCTAGAAGCGAACCAATGAGATAATAGGAAGCCCTCATATTTTTAACCATATCATATGAGGCCGTATAGGAATTTATATTGCTCGCATCTATAATTATTGTATTATCATTCTCGAATTCTACTTGAGCACCTAATTGCTCTATTATATTTAAAAGAAGTTTCACATCCGAAATATCAGGTACATTCTCTATTCTGCATGTTCCATCCACCAGAAGCGCGGCTGGAATTATTGCTACTGCAGCATTTTTTGCTCCACTTATGTAAACATCTCCGTTTAAACGTGCCGGACCGTTAATTACAAACTTTCCCAAGTTCAATATACACCTACCTTCTCCACGGCAAACTATTCCTTGTTAATTATATCACTTAATTCAAAAAAAAAATACTAAAAGAGCTCAACACGTACAACCAAATTTTTACTATTCATCAAATTTATCTCCGTTTACCGCGCTAAAGTAGCTTTCAGTTCCATCTTCAAATACAATTCTCCATTTTGGCCACTCCTGTGTTTCTACCGTCTCACCATCCTTGGCAAAACTCTTGTAGCCGATATCCATAGCTACAATAACTACGTCTTCCTCCTTGTTTAGATTTTTCAGCAGCACCTGATGCGCCGGCATAACATTGACAGCATCAGAAGACAGCTTCTTAAAATTCTTTTTGCTGTAATTTAAGGACTTTACACCCTTCTCACCGATTACAACATCTATATAGCTATCGTAAACGAAATGCTTTCCAAACTTTTCAATATAATGCAGGCTTACATCTCCTGCTTCATTCCTGCTCTGTCTGTCCAACTTGTAACCAGAGATTTTGATACCAATATCCGAAAGAAATTTCTTTGTGTATTTTTCCACTTCATCCATATTATATACATCAACGCTTGCAGATGGATTCATGTTCTCATAAACGAGTACATTGCCTTCCTTAAGTGTAATCTTTTTTTCTCCTTTTATGATATCATTTCCCTGAATAAGCATGTCTGTCTTTAAGGCACTGTCACCTACAAGTTTTTGTATTATTTCATCTATATTGAAATGGCTGTTGTCATATTTAATAGCCGGAATTTTCCCGCTTTGCCTGGGTATGTCGCATTTCAGCCGTATATTCCTGCTCTCGAGAATAGATACGGTATTTTCAATAGTGTCACTTGAAACTGTCAATATCCCTTTATAAAATATTATGCTTACCAGCAGAAAAATATTCAACGCCAGAAGCATCAGTATTAAAATGCTCTTGGACTTTGACCAATCCATATTTATTCTCCCTCCGTCCTGAGCAATGGAAGTATGTTTCTGCTACCGGTGGTGCTTTCAATAACCCAAGACGGGTCAAGCTCCCTCTCCGCAGTTAACGTAAGAACATAAGCCACACTGATATCTCCAACCCCAGGTGTGGTTCTGTCCAGCACTTTCTTATCTATACTGTTAAAGCCAACATTATATTTCACTTTTTTCCCGTTCTTTTGCATATCCCTCATCAGCCACCTGCATGACAATACCCTTCTGCTGTCAGCTTCCACCACAATTGCATCAGTAATTTTATTTTCCTCACCGGACCGGCCTTTGTATTCAATAAATACCGGAACATTGTCAACCATATAATTAAAAGTAAACTCGAAACTGCTGCCTCCGCCTTTAATGTTTATATTGGAAAGGTATATATTGTTCTTCAGAACAAGGGATTTACCCAAACGGCTTATAAACCCGTATGCATTTGAGAAGGCCTTGCCGATATCCCCCCTGTCTGAACGCCCGGTGGAAGATATGTATGTATACTCAAGCAAACCGTCATCGTATATTTTATAAATACTGTTCTGATTCTTGAATATAACAGTATCATCCATACCTATTGTACGGTCATAACTGTACTGCTCGTTTGCCAGAATCAGGTGTGCCAGTTCATTTTCATCCTTGTTCTCCATTTTGTTAGGAATGGAATAGCTTAGGGTGTTATAATCTCTTCCGAGGGGCATCTCAACGACACACGGTATGTCAGGGCTGTAGGAAAAGCTCAACCTGCCCTTAGGGTCAAATTCCCTGATGACCCAATATTTCTTTGCATCGTACTTGGTGTCTTCACTCAGTTCCACAAGATACTTTTCAAAAGCCTCTCTGTTTAGGTCCTTGCTATTTACATCTACTATGTATTTATAAACAGTTTCTTCGCTCAGTATGTATACTATATCCAGGCTGCTGGTAATTCTATCCCTTGGGATTATGAAAACCTTATGTATCCCTGCAAGTCCTTCCCCGCTGCCTGATGAGCTTCCCATACCCAGGAGCCACTTCATTAGGTTTACATCCATATTTAACTTGAAATCCAGGAATATGCCTTTGCGGGTGACAAGCTCATCCCAGCTTTCCGTTGCAACCTGCGGCTTTGAAAGTATTGCGCTTTTTATGTACTCCTTTGAACCATTCCAAACCTTCTCATATATAGCGTCACTGCTGTCAATAATCCAATGTGCCAGATCTCCATTGGACAAAATCAATCTGTACGGGCGGAAAAACTCTTCCCTTGCCATTCTGTCAATTTCAGACTGTGACAGCTCTGAAGTTTTAAATATTGCCAGTAAAAAATTAGTAGGAAACCCGTGTTCCTGATAGTCCCACAGGATTCCTACCTGAACTAGACTTGTCAATATTAGAATAATAAGAATACATGTCTTTAGCTTTTCTCTGTTTATTCGATACATTCCAATCTCCAAACCAGGATATATCAGATATTTCTACGTCTTGGTTGTCAAATATTCCTTAGTTGCCGAAAATGCCGGTTACTGAATCTTTTACTTTGAGAACGCCCTGTATTATCCTGTCTTTTATGCTTTGCTTCAAAACAGTCACGGTAAAGTAAGTTACCTGGGCGTTGACTCCCGGCTTGAGGTTATTAATCTCCGACTTGGGGAATGCGACGATCTTAAGTCTGTTAGCACCCAGATGCAGGGGTATTTCATTGGAAAACAGGCCTGAAACATCCCAAACGCTGTTATTGCTAACATATACATATTGATCTTTGCTGCCGTCATACACTGCTACAGCAATGCAAATATCCTGATAGTCTGTAAATCCGCACACCACATAAGATTTTACAAATATAGTTTCATCCCCGGTCGGTTTAGTAATTGTAGCAATGAATTGCTCTGTCTCCCCTACATCCCTGCTCATTATGAGCTCGTCGAGATTCATGCCGCTTTTACCGTTTACAGTCTTATGTCTATATTGTGAATTCGCTACAGGACCAGCAAAAGCCGAAACACTAAAAGCTGCAAACATTAATATAACTACTAAAACAGCACATAATTTTCGTGTCATAATATTATCTCCCCGTTACGCGAATAAGCCAAAACTTACTAGCTTCTATTTATTTTTCTAGGATTCCACAATTTTTCTATCTTAATTATATAACTGTAATATTACAAATCAATTACATCACATTTAAGAATAAATTACAGGAAGTTTTATTGTTACCTCAGTGCCCTTACCGTATTCACTCTTTATAGACAGCGTACCGGAATGGGCTTCAACAATCTCCTTTGCTATGGACAGACCCAGGCCTGTACCTCCCATCTCGCGGGAACGTGCCTTGTCAACCCTGTAAAACCTCTCAAATATTCTTGGAATATCCTCCTCGGGAATTCCTATTCCTGTATCAATAATTTTAATATTTATACCATCATATATGCTGCTTACATATACGGTAATTTTTCCATGCTCAGGAGTATACTTTATTGCATTGCTCAGTAGATTCAGCATAACTTGTTCCATTCTGTCATAGTCAGCTGTAATTTCCGGAATGTTGCCAATAACAAAACATTCAAGCTGCTGCTGCTTATTTTTTGCCTCAATCTGCATCTTCTCTACAGAGTTTTTAACCAATTTATCAATCATTACCGGCCCCATTTGCCATTGCATCTGTTTGTTGTCAAGTCTTGAAAGCTGGAGCAGGTCTCTTACCAGTCTCGTCATCCTGTCAGCTTCCGAGTTTATAACCCCCAGGAATTTCTCTGCAACTTCAACGTCTTGCAGCATTCCATCCAGCAACGTCTCCGTATAGCTCTTTATTGAAGTAAGAGGTGTCCTCAGTTCGTGAGAGACATTGGCAACAAACTCTTTCCTCATGTTCTCAAGTTTCTGTTGTTCCGTTATATCATGCATAACAGCAATTATACCCTGAGGTTTGGATGATTTGTCGGTAAATACGGCAAAGTAAACACTTAGGTCTCTTTCGCCTACTTTTATAATTTTCTCCTTGCTGCTGAATACCTCAAGGTAAAGCACCTCTTCAAGATTAATATCAATGTTGTAGTTTTGGGTAAATGTGGCAAAATCCATGTCAAAATCAATTTTGCCCAGCATTTTTTCAGAGGCAGGATTGGCATGTATAATATTTCCTTTTAAGTCGAAAGCAATTACCCCATCCGTCATATAATTAAGAATTGTCTCAATCTTGTTCTTTTCACTCGATATGCTGTCAAGAGTCTCCTTCAAACTTGTTGCCATGTAGTTGAAAGTTTTAGTCAATTGCCCTATCTCGTCATTTGATTTTACTTCAAGTGTCTGATCAAAATCTCCTGCGGCGATTGCCCGGGCTTTGTGCATTATCCGCACTATTGGCACTGTAACCGTCTTTGAGAGTATATATCCAAGCACAAACGCCACTGTAAACGCAATTACAATACTGGTTATCAATGACCTGTTGAAACTTTCAACTACTCCCCGCCATTCATCCTTGTAGCATCTGAAATACAGTACAAAATCGCCCTCAGCCCTTGCATAGTCCAAAAACTCCTTATTTCCGAAGCTTAATAGTTTTCTTTCATTGCCAATTCCGCCATTAAGCGCCCGAATAAAATTATCGGATGCCAAAAGCTGGTTCAAAAACGCTCCCTTGTCGTCCTCATCAAAATTCGGATCAGACGATGCTATCTTACTGGTATCCCGTCTGTCAACAATCGTATAACTTTTATTTTCCCCGATAATGGAAAACAGACCTGCAAAGTTCTTATCTCTGAGGTCGCTAAAAATTGCTTCAACGGTTGGCTCATCAAATTTATCGATGCTCCAGCCCCTGAAGCCATTGTCAACATCGCGTCTGAAATTTTTATAGTATGAATCTTCAACTTTCCTGTTTAAATACAAACCTATCGGTATAATCAGGCAAAATGCCATGAGACAGAAAAAGCTAACCAGTCTCCACTGCAAACTTTTTGAAAACATATATAACCTCTATCTAGAATTTATTAAAATAGTATCCAACGCCCCTTTTCGTCAACAAAAATTCGTAGTTGTTATCATTGGATTTTCTTTCCAGCTTCTCTCTGACTCTTCTTACGGTAACATCAACAGTACGTACATCACCATAATACTCATAGCCCCATACTTTTTCCAGAAGGGCTTCTCTCGAAAACACCTGTCCCTGGTGTTGAGCAAGAAATTTCACCAATTCAAACTCCCTTAATGTCAAATCAATTACTTCGCCATCACGTTTAACTTCATAGCTATCCAGGTTTATTTCAAGGCTTCCGCACTTGATAACATTTGAATTGCCAGTATCCGATGCCCCTTCTGCAGCGTGTCTCCTGAGATTGGCCTTTACCCTTGCCATGAGCTCCCTTGGACTGAAAGGCTTGGTAATGTAGTCATCTGCCCCAAGTTCAAGCCCCAGGACTTTGTCTACCTCTTCTTCCTTTGCAGTCAGCATAAGTATAGGCACCGAACTGGACTGCCTCACTTTACGGCATACCTCAAATCCATCCATCTTTGGAAGCATTACGTCAAGAAGCACAAGATCAGGGTTCTGGTTAAGTGCCATTTCCAGGCCTTGTTCACCATCGTAAGCTTCTATTGTCTCAAATCCCTCTTTTTTCAGATTGAATTTCAAAATATCTACAATGTTTTTTTCATCATCCACTATAAGTACTTTTTTACCCACAAAACACACTCCCTATTAAACGTAATAAGTACGCAAATTCACTAAGTAAAGATTTATATAGATTATTCCGTATGATTTGGATTGTTTAACCATGTTATTCAGTACTCTTATATTGAAATACACCACTTTAACACATTATTAGAAACTATTGGCTTATTTATTGCACATCCTGCACATTCATATTCTTTATTATAACATTAATTTAAAAAAAATGAACAACCAATTTCAGATAAAGATTTCCTTGTTATACTAAAAAATGTTATATTTAATTTTGAAAAATTTATTTAATCTCATTGATTTGTATGCAAAATATGGTATACTAATTTTGGGGAGTAATTATATTATTTGTTGAATTTTTGTATAATGCCTGTAAATAGAGATAATTATGGGATTTCTGGAGCTAAAAGGCAGTATTTATGCAATAAATACATAGATTGAGATAGATAAATTCGTCTTTTGTATTATAATTGTATCATAAATACTGCTATAATTATTGTAATTTAGTTGATACTATTCTATTGCTTTTTGACAATATTGTTTATAAAGGGAGGAGAAATGACGTGTCACAAAAGACAATTTGTGCTCGTATAGCTGAAATGCACAACCAGCTTAATCAGCTTATCGAAAGCAGTAACTACGATTTGTTGGATGACAAGGTACAAAGGTTTAGTCGTGAACTTGATAAATTAATTATTTTGTATAGCCAGACACAAGCCGACGTGAACAAAACATCCTTTCTTCATATAAAATAAGCAAAATAATATACATATTCTAAAAGCTTTAAAAGATTCCTATAAAATATCTATAAAAAAGTTTAGCAAGCACAGCCCATAAACTCAATTTTATAGGTATTTTTTTTATGTATTGCTTTTAACTCTTCCATAAAAGTGTTATTCTTATATATATTTGTTATTGTGTTAATTTGAGCATTAGTTATCTGTTTTAACTTGTGGTTCAAGCACTTTGATATATTTATGGACAATCAAAATACTGAACTAAGGAGGCTGTTTATGAGAATAGAGACCAAATGTCTGCACGAAGGCTATGAGCCAAAAAACGGTGAACCGCGGGTTCTCCCTATTTATCAGAGCACCACGTATAAATATGAATCTTCAGAGCATATTGGCAAGCTCTTTGACCTCTCTGCCGAAGGCCATATGTATTCCCGCATTTCCAACCCAACGGTTGCAGCAGTTGAGGCGAAGATTGCGGCGCTGGAAGGTGGCGTGGGAGCTCTTTGCACAACATCAGGCCAGGCAGCATCTTTGCTGAGCATACTGAATATTCTCCAGAGCGGAGACCACTTTGTATGCTCGTCCACCATATACGGCGGAACCATAAATCTTTTTGCGGTAACTTTAAAAAAGTTTGGAATTGACTGCACTTTTGTTGATCCCGACTCATCTTCCGAGGAAATTCAAAAGGCTTTCAAGCCGAATACAAAAGCACTTTTCGGTGAAACAATTGCAAATCCGGCAATTGCAGTATTGGATATAGAAAAATTTGCCGATATTGCACATAAAAACAATGTTCCGCTTATCATTGACAATACCTTTGCTACTCCCATACTCTGCAGGCCTATCGAGTTCGGCGCAGATATAGTCGTACATTCTACAACAAAATATATGGATGGCCATGCAGTACAGGTTGGCGGCGTCATAGTAGACAGCGGGAAATTTGACTGGACCAACGGCAAATTCCCTGAGTTTACCGAGCCTGATGAATCCTACCACGGCGTAGTCTATACCCGTGACTTTGGAAATGCTGCATACATAACAAAAGCAAGAGTTCAGCTAACGAGGGATTTCGGAGTATACCCGCCTGCCACTGCCGCTTTTCTGTTGAATTTAGGCCTTGAGACTCTTCACGTCAGAATGGAAAGGCACTGCAAAAATGCCCAGGCAGTAGCTGAATTTTTAAGCAAGTCCGACAAAGTAGAGTTTGTGAATTATCCTACTCTCCCGGGAAATAAATATAACGAGCTTGCCAAAAAGTATCTGCCTTCAGGCTGCAGCGGCGTAGTTTCCTTCTCAATCAAAGGCAGCCGTGAAAATGCAGTCAGATTTATAGACAGTCTAAAGCTTGCTTCCAATGTAGTTCATGTTGCAGATATCCGTACCTGCGTCCTCCATCCTGCAAGTTCAACCCACCGCCAGCTTACAGACAGCCAGCTTAAAGCAGCAGGAATAACACCCGGACTTATTCGGCTTTCTGTCGGCCTGGAAAACATTGATGACATTCTTGAAGATATTGGACAGGCTCTGGATAAAGTGTGAGAAAAAAGATAAGGCATAAGGATAAAGAAATAAGAGATATGAGCCATGAGGAGAAAGAAATAAAGCATAAGCAATAAAGATAAAACAAGAGAAAAATAGAAATAGGACAATAAGCAAAAAGAAAAAGCATAAGAAAAATAGAGATAAGACATAAGCAAAAAGATAAAGCATGAAAAATAAAGATAAGGTTTGAGTAAAAAAGGTTTGAGTAAAAAATGAAGTTTGAGTAAAAAAGGACGGGGTGAAAATGTTCAAGTTTTGCCCCGTCCCCATTACTTTTTAGGTACTGTTTATATCCTTTTTTGATACTGTTTGCGTCCTGTTTGCTGCGTAATCTTTACATTCTTTTTGCAAACCGCTTAACTGCCTGCTAAATTGTTTAACTGCCTATATTCACTTTAACGGAATTACCGCCTTCAGCTGCAGTTCTGGTGTGCAAGCCTGAATAATCCTTTAACTCGTTAAACTTCAATGTGTATTCCGTATATAAATCCAGTTCATCAAATTTCAGTATCATGGTCCTCGAATCTACATAAATCAAACTTAGAGGAAGCTTGGTAACTACATTGCCTCCTTCTGTGTATTGCAAGGTATAATTGGAAACCAGTATATTGGGAATCTCCGTTGAAATTTCCCTGCTGAATTCCACCTTGATTGAATCCTTTGAAATTACAGTAGCTTTATCTATTGAAGGTTTAACCTTGTCATTGCTGCTTCCGGTAAATGTGTACTCATGATCTTTGGTTGCAAAATCTCCCATTTTATCCTTTACTGTTTTGGAAACAACAAGTTTGTACTTTTTGCCGTTAGCCAAATACTTGTCAACAGGCAGATACAGCTTTATAATATGCTGTCCGTCAGCTTCCTCATAGTATACCTTTTCAGGCAATGTGCTGTAACCTGCATCTGAAACTCCCTTTATGCTATAGTTGTATTTGTTTAAAACGCTTGTCTCGTCAACAGGTTTATTAAAGCGGACACAGACCGTTCCCTTATCTTCCGCCCACACCTGGCTTAACCGTATTGTTGTGCCGGTTGCATACGCTCCGTCAAAAGCATATTCTACCTCTTCAAGGGAAGAACGCTTATGAACGTCAGTTATATATTCAAATCTCAATGTATACCGTTTTGATCCGTCAAGTATATAACTCAGACTCAGGTGTACTATCTTACCCTTCTTATCCCCTTCTCCTGTAAGCACAGCTTTATTCACAGGAATTACCTGATTGTTTGGCCCAATCACTGAATAGTTGATAAACTTCTGTGAAAAACCCGGATCTACCTCTCTGTTAAACTCAACTGCCACTGTATCATTGGATAATGCTTGCACAGATACTACCCTTAATTCCTCTTCCTCATTATTATTTCCTACGAATGTGATAAACTCTCCTTCACCTTCATTCAAATTAACACCATAGGCACTTGTAAGCTTGCCACTAATAAACAGCTTGTATTCCGTATCCTTCGTAAAAGCCTTTGTCCTGAGGTATATTGTGACCCCGTTTTTTGAAGAATTCATGGTGTTAACTGTTATATCCCTTTGGTTTCCACCGGCAAAGAGCTCATCGCCTTCATAAATTTCGTAGTTTGTGATTATTTGGCTGTTGGCATTTACCGGATGGGTAAAATATACATTAATAGTATAGCGGTTCACAGATTCAACCCTGCTTATCCTGAAAAAGTCGGACTTCAGGTTTGGATCCCTGTAGCCGGAGAAAGTACCGCTCAAAATATCTGTTACTTTACCACGGGTATTGGTTACATTGTATATTTCCAAAGTATAACTTTTATCAGGTATCTGATTACCCGTCTTAATGACTATCTCATTTGAAGTCTGTGATACAATTTCAGTCGTCAGAGTTTTGGTGAAATCTTCAGTTTCATATATTCTCAGTTCTTCATTTTCTACATTGTAAACACTCTGGTTTAAGGTCACCATTACCCAATTTCCATTCAGTACATTTATGGCTTGTATTTCAGTATCTACAGCATTTTCAATCAAACCAAGCTCTTCAGCCTTGCTTAAAGTAATGATGCTCTCGTTGACAAGGTTCTGTATCACGGTCACGTTGTCACTTTTCCTGGGCAATTTTAATGAGTTGTATAAAACCTCAACCACATCGCCTCTTAAATATTTTCTTGCAGTGTTATTCTTTCTTTCATATATTTCTAAATCTATCAGGCCTATCTCATACGCCTTGTCATAAACTTCAGCCCATGTGTAATCTGCATTGATTTCATAGCCGAGCACACCCAGCATGAGCTTCAGAAAAGACTTCTCATCTATGTAATCGCCCGGTCCGAAATAGCCGTTTTCATATCCGTTTATTATTCCATTCTCATAGCAATAACCTATGTATGGTGCAAACCACTTTGTAGCCGGTACATCAGGGAAACTGGTTATCTTATATGTATCCTTGTTTGCATTAACGTGTCTTTCTTTGCCCATAATTCTTACAATAAATGCTGCGGCTTCGCTTCGCTCAAGCTGCTTGTCCAGATTGTAGCTGCCGTCGCCTCCTCCGGTAAGTACGGTCAGTTCTTTCAGCACATCAGCTTTATCCTCCACCGTTAAATCCCCGGTTGCAGCACTGACAGGCAACACAATGGAAATCACAATACAAAATGACAGAATAATAGAAAGGAATCCTCGTTTCATTTACACTACCCCCGTCCGGTTTTTCATTTGTTATTAACTGACATATTAATATGGTTAAGTCTATTATATCAGCTTATGAGACTTTTTAACATAATTTAGATGTGCAAAATGTGAAATTTGTTCCAAAATGTTGACACTCAGAAATAAAAAAAGCACCTGTGCAAAGGTGCTTGCCCTATACAAACCATATTTCAATTTTTACAATACAATTATGTAAGAAAACTATTATGGAAGTAGACTATATATTTTGTGCTTTATTATAGGTGGGAACCATGTCCTGGACATACTCGCTTATTCCTTCGTACTCATCGCTGAAAATTATATCCTTGAGTCTTGCAATCTGTTTTCTCAGCAGCGCAAGATCAGTAAAAACAGGCTGTGCAACATATATCTTGTTATTTTTGGTAGCCATCAGCCCTTCTTCAGCAAGAAGCAATTCTTCATAGAGCTTTTCTCCCGGCCTTAAGCCTGTAAATACAATTTCTATGTCTTTTTCAGGTTCAAAGCCTGAAAGCCTGATGAGATTCTTAGCCAGGTCATATATTTTTACAGGTTGCCCCATGTCAAGAACGAATATTTCTCCGCCATTGGCCATTGCCCCTGCCTGCAGCACAAGCTGTACTGCTTCCGGGATGGTCATAAAGTACCTTATTACCTCAGGATGAGTTACAGTAACGGGCCCGCCGTTTTCAATCTGCTTTTTGAAAAGAGGAATGACACTTCCATTACTGCCAAGAACATTTCCAAACCGCACAGCAACAAACTCTGTCTTACTGTATCTGTTTAATGCCTGTATAATCATCTCAGCGATTCTCTTGGATGCTCCCATAATATTGGTAGGGTTCACTGCCTTGTCAGTGGAAATAAGTACAAAACGCTTGACACCATACTTGTCTGCACATTCCGCCACATTCAGCGTACCAAAAACATTATTCTTTATTGCCTCAGACGGGTTTACCTCCATCAGAGGTACGTGCTTGTGAGCCGCAGCATGGAAAACAACATCCGGCCTGTATTTCCTGAAAATGCCTTCCAGCCTCTGCTTTTCCCTGATATTTGCCACCACCGGTACCAGGTTTATATTTTTACGGCTAAACAGCAGTTCGTTTTGTATTTCGTACAGGCTGTTTTCATAATTATCGAGAATTATAAGCTGTTTTGGTTTAAAGCCGGCAATCTGCCTGCACAGTTCAGAACCAATTGAACCGCCCCCGCCGGTGACCAGTATCACACGTCCTTCAATATAGGTGGAAATCTCATGGCAGTCAAGCTTTATAGGCTCCCTTCCCAGCAGGTCCTCTATATTTACATCTCTGATTCTTTGCACAACCACCTGCTCGTCTATCAATTCTGTAACGGAAGGAAGTATCTTAACTTTGCGTCCCGTTTTGGAACATATATCAAAAATATCGCTTATGTTCTTCCTGTCAGCCGAAGGTATTGCCATAATAATCTCATCAATTCTCTTTTTCTCAACCACCCTGGGAATATCCTCTCTTGTCCCTACAACAGGAACTCCGTTCAGCTTTTTGCCAAGCTTTTCAACATTGTCATCAATAATGGCTACCGGTATACTGGCCATTTCAGGGTGCATAATAAGTTCTTTTATCGCAATTGCGCCTGCATCTCCTCCGCCCACAATCAGCACCCTTTTCGGGTTTTTCATCTTGGCTGTTTCACCTTTGACAATCCTGCGGGCAATCCTGTACGAAAGCCTGACACCACCTATAAATAGCACATCAATCAAAAAAGCAATAAGAAAAATACTTCTGGGAGCATTAAACTTTCCAATAATGGAAAAATACCTGCCCAGGTATTCCGGCAGGAAACTATATGTACTCAACACCAGACATTCCATAATAATGTTACTGAAAAATGTTGCGGCAGCCACAGAGATTAATTCAGATACCCCTGCATATTTCCAGAGACTGCTGTATAATTTGAAAACCATGAAGCACAAAATCTTAATTAATGTAGATAATATTGCAAGATAAAGGATATTATCAGCGTACCTCGCCGGTATATTATAAAGAATGCCGTCAAATCTCAACCAATATGCAAGAATTAAGGATATATTGATAAGAAAAATATCTATGATTACAAGAAAAAATGATTTTGCCTTTTGCCTCATAATAACCCCCATCAGCATTTCATCTAAATAAATTAATGTACTTTTTTAAAAAAATTATATAATATAAGAATTAAATGTCAGAATTTATTATATTAAATTTTACAAATTATTTCAAATTTCCACTATAAAACATAAAGATGTCTATTTTTTGTCTTCCTGTTTTTATCGGCTTTTCAAGTTTCTTAGGTTTATAAATTTTCTTGAAACTTTTATTATTTTTATTTCCCTCATCTTATCCCTAAAAGGATTGTTTAATATGCTTTTACTTCTCTAAATCACTTCTTCTAATGGCCTTCAACGATTTTTCCCATCTTCTTCTTTAGTGCACTTATTATGACCTCCACTTCTTTCACTTTCAGAAGGAAGATCATCGCAAAATATACCATTGCGCCTGTTGCAATAGATACTACCAGCGAAAGATTTACGCTGAAATTATTGGATAATACCCAATAGCACAACCAGGCTATAACGCTCATAGCCACTGAAGCAGCAAGAATCTTGGCAAATAAGGTTGCAATGCCCCTCATGCCAAAGGGACCTATCTTTTTTCTCAGGCTTATAAACAGAAGCACTGTACAGAATATGGCTGAAATGCTTGTCGCCAGTGCAAGCCCGCCTATCCCCATAAAGTAAGATAAGATTAAGTTCAAAACTATGTTTATAACCATGGAAATTGCGGCATTAATCACTGGAGTTTTTGTATCCTGAAGTGAATAAAACGCTCTGGATATTACATCTCTGAGGCCAGTTCCAATCATCCCTATGGAGTAAAAAAACAAAGCAACAGATGTCATGGACCTTGCCTGGGCATCAAAGGCTCCTCTGCCATAAACAAGCTTTACAACCGGTTCCGAAAATATCATAGCTCCAAAAGTAATGGGAATTACCAGTAAGTTAATACTGCTGATAGCCTCCAATACAGACTTCTTCAACCCATCAATATCATTTTCCGCAGCCATCCTGGATATTACAGGATATAAAACGGTTAATATTGAGACTACAAATATCCCCTGCACAAATCCTGTTAACTTATTTGCATAGTTAAGGGCAGATATACCGCCCTCTGCTATACGAGATGCCAAAGTCTTATCCACAAGTATATTTATATCACTTACAGATACACCGATTATAGCCGGAAGAACTATGCGTACCATTTTTATAATATTTTCATCCTTTATATTCAATATAAAACTGTGCCTGTATCCTTTTTTATATATGAAAGGAGTCATCAATATAAATTGGGAGGTAGTGGCTATGACACTTCCTATTGACAGCACTACAATATCTGTCCTGGAACTTAAAAATATTGACAATATAATAAAAGTATTCATAGGAAAACCAATCATTGCAGGTATTGCAAAGTTGTTTTTTAACTGGAGAAACCCTGAGAATATGTATACAATACCTGTAAAATATATTCCCATCAGACTTATTTTTGTAAATCGCACAGCCAGTGCAAGAGTTTCCCCCCCAAAGCCTGATGCAAACACTTTAACTAATGGTTCAGTAAATACAAGGCCCAGTACAATTATAACCGTGCATATTACAAGTAAAATGTTTACAAGATTATTTGTATATCTGTTGGCTTCTTTAGTTCCACTATCTTGCTCAATTTTGCTGTACATGGGTATATATCCGGTCGTTATGGCAGTGCCTATAAACCCGAATATCACTGTGGGAATTGAATGAGATATTAAATAGGCATCACTTATATTTGATGCCCCATAGAAATATGAAAGGGTAACCTCCCTTGCAAATCCAAATACTTTTGATATTACTGTCAATATCATTAAAAGTACTGCTGTTTTTTTCATGTAGTTCTCCTCTTCTGCAATATTGAAAATATATATAATATTAGTATTGTTATGTAAATTATTAGTATGGCTTGTCCTGATTAAAATGGCCCTACAAATACACATTAGTTTATAGCCATTCTCTCAAACCTCAAAGCATCTCTGCAAATATCCTCTATAGTTAAATCTATCATTTAGTTAGTTCCATTATATAGTCCCATTATATTTAACTTACATCAGCATAACAAGAGACTATATACCTTGATCTGCAAGATACTACTTTGATAAAGTTAAAATATATTGTTTACTTCTTCAAAGACCTATACTAATATATACTTAAAGAATATATACTAAAGCTACTTTGTCTGTCCAAAATTTATAGATTCCCACAAATTGAAAAATTTAGTCCCTACAATATATATCTCTAGTATATACCTTATCCACTACATCCTTAATCTCATCAGCCATTCTGTTCGCTACAATTATATCAGATAACTTCTTAAATTCATCCAAATCTCTAATCACTCTTGAGTTATAGAACTTATCCTCTTTTAATGAAGGTTCATATACTACTACTTCAATACCTTTACCTTTAATACGTTTCATAACTCCTTGAACTGAAGAATGTCTGAAATTATCTGAATTAGTTTTCATTGTAAGTCTATAAATACCAACGACTTTAGGGTTTCTCTTAATTATCATTTCAGCGATATGATCTTTTCTTGTTCTATTTGCATCAACTATTGCTGACATAATGTTTTGAGGTACATCTGCATAATTTGCTAACAGCTGCTTTGTATCTTTTGGTAAGCAATATCCACCATATCCGAATGAAGGATTATTATAATAATTACCTATTCGTGGATCTAAGCATACCCCTTCGATAATCTGTTTTGTATTTAAACCTCTAACTTCTGCATATGTATCAAGTTCATTAAAAAATGCTATTCTTAAAGCTAAATATGTATTAGCAAATAACTTAATAGCTTCAGCTTCTGTTGAATCGGTAAATAAAACTGGAATATCTTCTTTAATTGCTCCCTCTACTAATAGATTCGCAAACTTTTTAGCTCTTTCTGATTGCTCTCCCACCACAATTCTAGATGGATAAAGATTATCATATAAAGCCCTACCTTCTCTTAAAAATTCTGGTGAGAAGATAATATTATCTGTTTCAAACATCTCCTTAACTCTCTTTGTATATCCTACTGGTACTGTTGATTTAATAACCATTATAGCTTCTGGATTAATAGATAATACATTAGCTATTACAGCTTCAACAGACCTTGTATTAAAATAATTTTTCTCTGGATCATAATTTGTCGGTGTTGATATAATTACATACTCAGCATCTTTATAAGCTTTATAGTTATCGGTTGTTGCCGTTAAGTTTAACTTTTTTGTCGATAGGTATACTTCAATCTCCTTGTCAATAATTGGAGATATTTTATTATTTATCATATCAACCTTTTCTTGAATAATATCAAGTACTGTAACCTCATTATGTTGAGCTAATAGAACAGCGTTAGATAGCCCAACATAACCTGCTCCTGCTACTGTTATTTTCATATCTTTTTCTTCCCCCTTTTTAATATTCAATACGATACAATTCTATCTCTAATTTCCTAGTTATTCTTTTGCTTGTGAAACCATCGATATATGGTTAGCTTGCATGACTCATCTATTTTTATATGCTTCTTTATCTTCTATGAGCATTTTCAATATTTTAATAAATTTATAAATAACTCTTAAGTCTTTCATTTGTGTCACACATTCCAAGACTAAATTAACCCAAACTAGGTACTTTTTCTTGAATACACCACTATCAGTTAATTTTAAATATGATATCTAAAAGAAGTTATGAAAGTCTAGTAGCTCAAATAGTTCAATAATTCTTATTTTATTACAATCACCAAAAATGTTATTAGCAGCTATACTACCGGATTCATATGAATAGGTTATATGTAGAATAAATATTATATGTCCTAAGCCTAGCTTCTACATGTCCTGTAGGAACTTGTATAAAAACATACCAATACTGTTACAAATGTCATTGATATCTACGAATAAGAACTATATATAGTTTTACTGCTTCTAAAACAACTATCACCATAATATACTAATTGTTGAATCAATAAATTTTCTTATCCTTCATAATTGAAGGATAGTAATCTAGAACTTCAAAAAAGAGTCTAACACTTAATCTATCATTTATCTATGTTAAACCTTTTGACAAACCGCTGAATTTAAACTTTTTCTATTCTTTAACTCTTTTATTAAAAGGACATATTTTATAACCTTAGGTCTTATTCTAATTCCTAACATTTTCCTAACATTACGTTTTTTATTTACTAATTCCCTTATATCCTTCCATAGCTATTTATTATTTAATTGCAATCTTTCATTTATTATTGACGCAAGTTTATCTATTCTACTGTTTACATCTATATTTTTTATATATTCATAAACATTATTACGATAATAGTTATAATTTTTTTCTAATTCTAATATACCTTCTTTAAAATTATTATTGCTAACGCCTACTCCATAGTCACTACATATGCGTTTTAATGGAGGATTTTCTGATGTTAATATTGGAGTACCCTCAAAAAGACTCTCGTATAGCTTTCCTGATGCACAGTTTATGTTATTAACTGTATCTTGAGCAAAAGCTGATACGCTTACCTTTGCTCTGCTAAACATATATCTTAACTCATTTCGTTGAATAAATCCTTCATAAAAAACATTTGTAATATTCTCATCTTGAAGCATATTATAAAACCTTTTCTTATCTTGTTCTGTACTAGCTCCTACAACAATTAGGCGATAATTTTTCCCAAGCTCACCTACTGCTTTAGCTAATTCAAATGTCATTCTTTGTTTTTTTATTCCACCAGCATAAACTATGCAGAATAAATCATCTGCAAATAGGTGTCCAAATTTCTTGTTACATTCTTCTACATCATAATCATCGTCTATTCTATGAACATTATCAAAGACTATTGGGATTTCATTAAGATTAAAATATTCCTTCATTATTTTTGCTCTTTCAATATTAGCTGAAATAACGATATCAGCATATTTTAAATACTTCTTTTCATAGTAACCCATAAAACTAGCTATTTTCATCTTTATAGATTGAGGTTTTCTATCTATATACAACTCACTTGAATCATAAATAATAAAAGTATTTTTTCTGTGTTTTACGAGCCATTTAAGTATAATAGCTGTATACTCGTCATGCAATATTACAACGTCGGGATTCTCTTCTTTAATAGCATTAATTGACTCTATAATAAATGCAAAATAATTCCTACTACCATTTCCTGTAATAATATGCTTAACATTCATATAATCAAAAGGTTTAGAATATGATACAAAAATTGTTTCTCCTAACTTTTTTGCGCATTCTAATATTTCTTGACTCCTAGCTTCCGTTCTTATATCATGATAAACAATAAACATTACTTTCATATTAGTGCCTCCTTCCTTTTTTATAAGTTTACTCCTTAATATGGTATTAATTGAGCAACTTTTTATTATATTAAAATAGATTCTTTATTTTTATCCTTCCCTAAGATTTTTTCATTAGTGTCTAAGTCGTTTATAGAAACTGAATTAAATAAACCCATATAAATCCAAAAGATAGTTGAAAAACTAATTTCATTAACTAGATGAGATCCCCCTATTGCATCAAATAACAGACAAAAAAGTGTTATATATGCTGTTTTTCTTAAAATTAAATCGCTTATTTTTGAAAATCGTATAAATAATTTAGAAAAAATATAGATAGTTACTGCTAAACCAGCAATTCCTAGTTCGCTCAAAATGATAATATACATGTTATGTGGGTCTATCAACCCTGAAAAGCCATCTACAATAATATATTTATCGATATATGCTCTTTCGTAAAACCTACCCATACCAGAGCCAAATAAAGGATACTGGCTAAATATATATAGTCCCAATTTTCCTGCTGTTATCCTTGCTGATATTGACATATCATTTCCCGATGAACCAAAGCCTTTTAATAGTCTAGATACATTATAATTACTAAGAATAAATAAAATAGCTAAAAGTATTAATATCAATAGTATTATTTTCTTGCTAAAATTATTTTTATTACTTTTAGCAAACATTAAATAAAAAACAACTATTATAATCGCAGTAAGCGATGCTGCACGTGAAAGTAACAGAAATGTTGCAGTTAGATTAAAAATAATAGTTAAAATAGATATAATTCTCCATTTTTTATTTTTGCTAGAATAAAACATATAAAAGCATATCGGCAGAGTTAAATTATAATAATAACTAACTGTAATGCTAGAACCCAACATTAGAGGAGCTCTAAACTGATGACTATACCTATAATCTATTGGGTTTCCTATTAGCTTCATAAAAAAAGCATAATTTGTCGTTAAAACAATCGAAAATATAGCATATACAAAGCAAACAATAATAACCAACTTAATAAACCATTCAAATTCATAAGTATTAATTTTGGATATCGGAAAAAACAGGAACATAGGTATTATAAATAACAAAGCAGCATAAATATATTGAGGAATCGAAATAAGATTAAATCCTCCAATAATTATAATTAATAGATACAAAAAAATTCCTTTTACTAAAAATAAATTATAACTATTAACTGACTTTCTAAATTTCAGTTGAGTATTTATAAACATTAATAAACATAAGAAAGGTATAATCCATATTTCATTCGTAATCTTATAATCACCTATCCGAAAGGATAGAATTTTTTTTATTCTATCTAAAGCAAATAAGGCATACAAAAAAATAAAACAAATTATTTTAACATAAAATGATGACATTCTGGATAATGTTTTTTTACCACTAAAACTATTTATTGCCAATGGATTCCCTCCTATTGCTATATTCCTATCATTACTTAACTAAGTTTCTATGAGAATTCATATATAGCTCAAAAAATCTTCAAAATTTGACGTAATGCGGTAGTTTTAAATTATCGAGAATCAAAAACATTCCACGGAAGTCAAACTTAATAAAGCAAAACTAAGGAATTATCAATTATATAAATATTCTAAAATTACCTTATTCTGAAGCTTTGTGAAATCATATGATTTGTATAATCTCAGGCATTATTTGTACTGAGGCAAATAAAAATGTTTCTGCGATATATTCAAAACATTCTTGTAACCGGGACAGGAGCTGCGGCTCAAGGTTTCTCGGAGAGTACAAATGGAGCAATGAGTATATTGACCACAAGAGAATCAAGCATTCTCTTAATATCGTCCGAAGTAATGTAATGGAAGGAGACGTCGGATTTCTCATCATAGACGACTCTTTGAGTAAAAAAGATAAGTCTACTAAAAAGATCGAGGGCCTCGATTCTCACCACTCCCATAGCGACGAAAAAACCATGTGGTCTCACTGTGTAGTTACTTCTCACTATAAAATCTCCGAATACTCTCTGCCACTTGAATGCAAGCTCTACCTAAGAAAACAGTTTTTTGGCAGTAAAGCAAAGAAGAATTTTAAAAACAAACAAGGGCTTGCAATGCAACTTATTGATGAATTTATACCGGTTACAGAAATAACGTACTTGTTGGTAGATGCTTGGTATACATTGGGTAAACTGATGCTCCATACATTAAATAGAGGTTATCACACCATTGGAAGAATAAAATCCAATAGAGTGGTTTACCTTTCAGGCATTAAAACAAGTGCTAAAAAATTTTCGACCTTTATCAGCAAGGGCAAAGCTAGCCCAGTTACAGTTGGTGACGAAACTTACCACGTTTACATATACGAGGGCAAAATCAATGACATTGAAAATGCCGTAATCATGCTTTGCTGGAGCAAATCCGATTTATCTGATAACCCAACATTTATACTAAGTACGGATGTTAGCCTTACCACCTCCGAAATACTTTTATATTACCAGAATCGCTGGGATATTGAGGTGAGTTTCTAGTATCAAAAGAACTTACTTGGTTTTGATGAATACCAGATGGAATCACTAACCTCAATAAAGCGTTTCTGGAGCATAGTCTTTATGACCTACACTTTTCTGGAGCTTTTCAGGGTTTCAAACAAGAAATCCTTAAAGCTTCAGAATTTGGGAGATGCGATAGTGTATTTCCACAAATAATGCTTGGTTTCTATTGCCAAGCTTGCATACAACTGTTCAGTTAAAGGGGTATCTGTCGATGCTGTTATAGCCAAATTATGGATAGCAGCATAAACACTTACAATTTACTGCACAACACTGATTTACAAATATGAAATTATAATTTTATATATTACAAAATAATACTATGTTTTTATATTATTAATTATTTAATTTAAATACTTTTACAAATATTTAATGTTCATTGGACACTAAATTGATGCAGGATAACAATATAAAGTTAAATATCTAAGAATTAAGCAAAAGCAGCAACGTATTACTATCCTTAACTTTAAAAAGTTTAATATTTTATTCAGTACTAATTATTTTATTTTATTAAAAATAATTTCGTTATAAATAAAAAGATATTGGTTAGCAATGTTGTCCCAATCATATTTTAAGGATTCACGACTACATGTTTTTGATATTTCATTATATTTTTCTACTATTTTGAGAATACCATCACACAATTCAGAAACCGAATAAGAATTCACATGACATCCAACCTCAAATTCTTTATAGTATTCATCTATTCCTTGGTTTTTTGTATAGATTACCGGTAACCCTTGACTCATAGCTTCAATATACGATATACCGAAGGTTTCTGTATGTGAAGGTAATACAAAAATATCACTTTTTCTGTACAATTCTAACAAAACATTTTTGTCTTCTATGTAACCGTAAAATTTGACTTTATCTTCAATCTTAAGCTTCCGAGACAAAGCTTTCAATTTCTTATAATCTTCTCCATCTCCGACGAAATCAACACTCACATTATAATTCTTACTCAAAAGATTCGAAACAGATAACAATGTTAGTTTTTGGTTTTTCCTTTTGGTTAATCTACCTACTTGTATAAGCTTTATTTGGGGAAAGGAATTACTAGTCTTTACATAATTATTTTCTATCCAAAACTTATCAATACCATTGGGAATAATAATAGATTTTTCTTTAATAACTTCTTTCAGCTTAGCATCAGTAATAATATTCAAGACTTTTTTTTGTAAATTAGGACTAATGAATACTATTTTGCTTGCTTTCTCAAAAATTTTTTTCATAAAAGGCTTTAGGAAGAACATATATTTAAGATAATAATCAGTGTCTGTAGTACGAACTGCAACTATGAAAGGAATATTGTATTTTTTATTTGCATAATATGCTACCCCCCCATCTGAAAACAAACTATGTGCATGAATAACGTCAATCTTTTCAAAATAATTAGACTTTTTTTCTAGATCATTAAAATATTTTTCGATTTTAGCATGATATAGAACTCTATCAGCAAGAGTTTTTATCGGGCTTGCTATAATCTTAATGTCTTTTTTATGCTTTTTAAGTCTATCTAAATCTTCGCTTTTGTAATTATCTTTCTTATATGGTACATAGATTGTTTGCTCTAAACCTTTTAATAAAAGATTCTCATAAAAGGTTTCATAAAATTTGTCTGTAATATAACACACATTTATATGCAAAATTTTCATAATATCCCTCACTTCTGTTGATTAAAAAATGAAAAGTCTATGTTATTTAAATCCTGATTATTTAGTCTTCTTAAAATATTTTTATAAATAAGTCTTCTAAATGTATTTGGAACTAAAGTCAACACAACTCTTATAAAAGTATTTATAAAAAAATCAAAGATATTAATAAATCCCATTCCTAAGAAGAGGCTTTGCAATTTTACTTGTTGTTTTATCATTGCAATGCCTCCCCGTTTCTTATATTTATTGCTTACATCAACCAAAACTAATATTTCTGGTATATTAGCTATTTTGTAGCCGTTAGTTATCATTTTGGCCCATAAATGGTAGTCTTCACCGAATTTTAAATCTATGTAGCCACCTGATAATAACACGTGTTCTTTTTTAAACATTGTAGAAGTATTTGTAAGTGGACTTATTCTCTTGCTTTTTTTAATTATATCTTCCATCTTTTCTGCTGGCTTTCGAACTGAAACTATATTAGTATAATTTCCTTCAAATTCTCCGGTCCATGTGCCAACAACAGAAACATCAATATTTTTTTTCATGAATTCTAGTTGCCTTTCAAAACGATTAGGCAGCGAGATATCATCTGAATCTAATCTTGCAACAAATTCATGTTCACAATATTCTAGTCCTATTTTCGCAGCCATACCAATTCCTTTATTCTCATTTAATTGTACAATAGTAAATAAACCACTGTTTTCTTTTGCATATTTATCTATTATATCATTTAATTCTTTAGATAAAATTCCATCTTTTACAATTACGATTTGATTAGGTAAAATTGTTTGCCATAATAGACTTTTGATTGCTAATTCCAAACTGTTTGGCTTTTCTCCATTATAAACTGTCATCAGTACTGAAAATTTCATCTCAAAAAACTCCCTCTAACGCTTTCCATCGCTAATGTATTGTAGTACATTTATATAAATCTGACCTTTTTTAAAATATATAAATTAATTTAAAACCTATAATTAATTTAGTAACTGTCGTCTATTATGACGTAGACGACAGTTACAAAGTCTTTTAAATTTTTTATATCTCTCATAGAATAAGTTATATCAAGCTTCATCATATGTTGTAACCCCTTATCATTTTTTTGGCGATTAATGATAGGTTACAATATTATGTTGGAGTTTTTCACTTGCAACTTTTACCTATAAAAAACTAGCATAACAAGTTAATTTTATAAAAATTTAATTTCTTAAATTATTTTCAATCTATATATACTAGCTAATTGTATTCTATATTTGATTATAATTTAACCTTAATTATTAACAGTAGTTTCTCTGAAATATTTAATTATCTTCTATAGAATTTTTGTAATTACTTAGAGTTTGAATTCTTATACTACTGCTGCATAGAAAACAGTTACAAAATACAATTCTTCATTTGGAATGATCCACTTATCTTAGCTTTTTAACCCTTATGGAATAGATATTTTGTGTTTTTTAATACCATTAGAGTTTTGTTTTATATTTTTATGCATTCTATAGCCATCATAATTTTCCTTTTCATATAGTTGGGTATAGCTGTTAAAGTTTCTATGTCATTTTCCTTATAATGTATGAAGATATGCTTTTAACTCATTTATTTTATGAAACTCAAACCAAAAATATTAAGAAGCAAGAAGATTTTTCATTTAATCATACTCTTCCTTTAAATATTTATGATTTTTTCATTATCACAAACTGTATTTCTCAAATTCCATTTTTGTATAATAAGTTGTTCCATTTTGTCTATAGAATATTTATTGGGGTTCACTATCTTATATAAAATCGTACGTAATTTAAGCAACTTATAATTTTTTGTAATCCTATACATGCTATCAATAAAAAACTCTATTAGCAGAATTAACCATCTTGGAACTCTAATAATCTTTGCCACTTTTCCAAATTGTCTTTCTAAATTTATAAATTCAGCCGAATCAATTGGTTCACTATCTCGAACATTAATTATTCCTATAAATTTGTTATCAGATTTTATCCAATTAACAATAAGGTCAATAATATTATTTACCGAAAGAAAATGATACTTCAGACCTTGCCCAATAATAAATCCTATTTTAGGATATTTTAAATAAATCCTTTTATAAGCATCCTTCATAAATTCCTTAGAATAAACAGGTGCAAATCTTGGGATTAGATAATTAATTCCTTTATCCTCAGCAATTTCTTTTAATATGTTTTCTGCTAAATATTTTGATATCCCATAATCTGATACAGGTTGAGGTATTGACTTTTCTGTCAAAATGCTATCCTCACAAGCCCCATAGACATCAACAGTGCTTGCAAAAATAACATCTGCTTTAACTCTAGCTGCACAATCAAAAATAGTCTTACTAGCAAGTGTATTGACTCTATAGAATGTATTCCAGTCAACTTTTTGACCTTTTTTTGTATGAGCTATAGCTGCAAAATGCATAACTGTTGATATACTATTTTCTTGAAATAGCTTTTCTACAGACAAACAATCCGTAATATCTATACTAATATATTTAAAATTTCTGTGCACAATTTTAGTTTCTTTTTCAATAGATATCCCTAAAACTTCATATCCTTCTTCTAATAGAGCTCTAGTAAGCCTGTTTCCTATAAAACCATTACACCCTGTTACTAAAATATAACTCATCTTTTTCCTCCATAGTATTACTAGTTTCTATAGCTTCTCCAATTGTTTTAAATTCCGCTCCTTCTTTAATTAGCTTTAGTAACAGTTTTTCTAATTTTTTGAGATTATGACGTCTTCCTACTGATGCTCTAAACTTATCTTTAAAAGGTAACTTTTCTGGAAAGGGTAACCTTATATTTGTTAGTTCAAAAGGGTGTATATACAGTAAAAAATTATCATGTTTTCTACTATATAACTGTAACAAAATTTTAATAAGCAAATATGGAAACAGTCTTAAGTAGCCTCCACCTGATATAGGCAAGTTAAATTTTCCTATATCAATAGTAGGTATTTCAAACTCATAAAAACCATCTTTTTCGTATATTAAATCGTCTACTTTATTATATTTACTTAAATCTAAGTGTCCATATAGTGGATGCTGAACAAACTTTATATAACTAGAATCAAATATATAGCCACATCTTTTTAAAATATCAAGCTTGTTTCTATCCATAGAGAAACATGAAGCTCTATATCCCTTAACTACATCTTCACCTAAAACTTCATTAAGAATTAATCTAGCCTTAATAACTTCTTCTTCAAATTGCTCATCAGACTTTTCGTGTAACAATTCGTGGTCTAAACCATGGCATCCGATTTCATGCCCTCGACTCCTGATATCTCGAATAATATCTGCATATTTATAGGCTATTTCAGCAAGTACAAAAAATGTTGCTTTTATATTCAGCCTATCTAGCATATCTAAAAAATTGAATATTTTTGGAACAGTTTCAACACTATCTTTGTTAAGATTATATTTTGTTAAATATTCTAGATGAAACCATTCTTCAACATCAATTGTTAAAAAAACGGTTTTCATTATTTGCACATCCTTATTTTATTTTCTATATCCTATAACTTTAGCAGGTACTCCACCAACAATTGAATATGGCTCTGTGATACTTTTTGTTACAACAGCCCCCGCTCCTACAATACATCCATCAGGAATAGTAACACCAGCTACAATAGTAACATTACTTCCTAGCCAACAATCATTTCCAATTACAATGTCCTTTTGTGTCCTTTCCTGTTCCATCATTATTGCATCTTTTTTAGTTCCATGATTAGCAGCTTGTATACTTACACCAGGTCCCATCAATAAGTTATCACCAATAATTATTTTTGAATTTTCACCTGCCCAAACACAGCAATTGATATTTATATGAGAGTTTTCACCAATATAAATATTCTTAGCATTACGTATTGAAGCAGTTGGATGAACTCTAATATTTTTCTTAGCGTGAATCTGAGTCCTCCACGCTACTCTTTCGTGGATATAATATGCATAAGACATAATTAAAGATTTTAGCATAGACAATGAAAACATATATCTCAATACTTCCAGCACATATTTCTTCATTGCTAAGCTCCTTTCAATAATTTAATATTAAAAAAATACAACTCCTTAAGGATATTTATATATATTAAAGTGGTTAACTAGCCATAGATTTACCTTTCTCTAACCTTCCAGTCCCACCTTCAACAACACCATCACTTTTTATGACACTTGCTATTGTCCTAAAGAAGCACTTCATATCCAGCCAAAAACTTAAATTTCTTACATATTCCCCATCCAGCTTTGCCTTAACTTCAATAGGAAGTTCATCTCTACCATTAACTTGAGCCCATCCGGTAAGTCCTGGTCTAATATCATTAGCACCATACTTATCTCTCTCATCAATCAAATCATACTGATTCCATAGAGCAGGTCTTGGACCTATAATACTCATATGCCCAACGAATATATTCCAAATTTGAGGCAGTTCATCAAGAGACGTCTTTCTCAAAAACTTACCAGTCTTTGTAATCCACTGCTCAGGATTCTCAAGAAGGTGTGTTGGTGTATCTTTTGGTGCATCAATTCTCATTGTTCTGAATTTCAGTATATAAAAATACGATTTTCCTTTCCCTACCCTCTTTTGCTTAAAAAGCACTGGGCCTTTAGAATCGATTTTTATCAATATTATTAAAACTAAGAATATAGGTGATAAAACAATTAATCCAATTAGAGAAAGAATTATATCAATAATTCTCTTAATCTTCAAATAAATCATAATTTTGACCCCCGGTTGATAAGCTAGCAAAAAGAATAAATCTTCCCGCTACCTTTTATCTACCTCTCACCTTATTTCCCGTGCATTTTCCAGCATGTATTCCACAATATCTCTGCCATATGCATCTGCAATAACTCTTATGCTATCCTGTATTTTAGGTGGCCTGCTTCCTGTACTGTGCGCGTCCGTTGCCAGGAAGTGCACCATCTGATTTTTCATAACATATTTCATAAAGCCTCTTATATCTCTGGCAATTCCATCATAAAAACTTGAAGCGTTTATCTGCAGCATCAATCCTCTGTCCACAAAATTGTCAAGAATTTGAGGCTTTGTTATCAGCTTTATATTGCGTTCAGGATGTGCAAGGACCGGTGTTACGCCCTTTAGTTGTAACGAATATAATAACTCATCCATCCATATGGGAACTGACATAAATGGTATTTCAACCAGCATATACCTGCTGTTCCCCAGGCAAAGGCGCTCCAATCTGGCCAGTTCCAGGAGCGAGGGTGTCAGATATACCTCTGCACCCGTAAGGATTTCAATATCTATACCGCGTGCTTTAAGTTCACTTGTAAGATGTAAAATTGCCTCTTCCCTTTTGGCTACAAAGTCTTCAATGTTTTTTATATCCGGCTCGAAATGCGGAGTGGCTATTATTCTGCTTATTCCCTCCGCAAGAGCCATTTGTGCCATTTTTACAGAGGTTTCAACATCCTTTGCCCCATCATCCATACCCGGAAGTATGTGACAATGCATGTCGGTTATTGAGTTTATTGCAATAATTTCTTTTCTTTTTCTCATATTTATTTTGAATCCTTGTCATAGTAATGGGAATAATTTCTATAGTATCCATACTTCGTCCCATACCGGTGCTTACTCATTTCCTCCATTCTTACATCATTGAGTACACATCCGAGAATATTTGCACCGGCTTTTTCCAGGTTACTTATGACACCCTTCACCATATCAAAGGTGGTAACTGCTGCCTGTATTACTATTACCACGCCGTCAGCATATTTTGAAAGCACGGCTGCATCTGACATAAGCAATACAGGTGGAGTGTCCATTATAATATAGTCATAATTCTCTTCCACAGAATCCAGGAATTCCTTCATCGCTGTTGATCCCAATAGCTCTGTGGGATTTGGCGGTATGGGACCGCATGTAAGAACGTCTATGGAACGTGTACTGTCCCTTTTTACTGCGGCATCAAAACCTTGATTCTTGACCAGGACATTGGTAAGACCCGGAGATAATGGTAAACCAAGAAGCGTGTGAACACGTGGCTTTCTCAGGTCTGTATCTATTAAAAGCACCTTTTGGCCTGCTTGTCCAAGTGTTACAGCAAGATTTACGGATACAGAAGTCTTTCCTTCCATTGGATTTGAACTTGTAAACAGTATTTTCTTAACTTTCCTTCCAACGCCGGTAAACTGTATATTTGCCCTTAAAGCCTTATATGCCTCCACCACAGGAAACGGGGCATATTCTATATTGATTACAGGTCTTTTTATATGTTTTGATTTCTTTCTAATACCGAACATGAATATTACCCCCTCCCCTTTCTTCCTGCCGTCACAGGCTCGGGCCTGTAGAATGGAAGCACTCCGAGGACAGGCAATTTCAATTTCTCTGCAATGTCATCTTCTGTTTTTACAGTATCATCAAAATGGTATTTTAGAAATATAACAAACGTTGATGCAAACAGACCTAAAATTCCTGCTATAAATGTATACATCTTTACATCCGGCTTTACAGGATCTGAAGGTATAGTAGCCTCATCTATTATTTCAACACTTCCTGCCTTTACAGCTCGTATTATCTCTGCCGGTGCCTGACTTAATATTTCATTTGCCACTTTCGCGGCAAATTCGGGATCTTTGCTGGTTACAGTTATCTTTATTACTTCTGTATCATTTACACCGGTTATTGTAAGCATACTTCTCAATTCTTTAGCGCCCATCTCAAGTCCAAGGGCATCAATCACTCTGTCAAGCACCGTATTGCTCTGCATTATCACACTATATGTCTTTACCAGCTTCTGCGTCATTAGGATATCGTTATATGTGATATCCTTCCTTTCTTCAGTATTGCTTTTATTCACTATCATTGTTGCTGACGCCTCATAAACAGGGTCTATGATATAAATTGAAATGACAGCTCCCAATATTGCTGCCCACACCATTACTGCTAATATAATTAATATATTTTGCTTTAATATACCAATAATTTCACGTAAATCCATTGATTCTTCCATAACTCTCTCCTATTATTAATTAACATAATTTCTTTAGTATCTCTAAAGTTTTGCTGCGTTTAATTGTACATATATTTTCTGTATATTTCTTTAATCTCTGCTATTTCCTCTGCTGTAAACCTTTCATATACAAGCTTTTTTGCTCTTTCCAATTCTTCCTTGGTAACTCCGTCTTCAATCATTTTAAATAATTGCTCTATATCTGACGAACTAAGTCTTTTGAGCAACAGAGTACCCGCTTTCATTTTATCGGCAGCAGAAACTCTGTCCTTTATTTCTTTTATTTTCTCAAGAGATATTTTATTCTCCCTGGTTTGAGCTTTGTTGTCTGAAGCCGATGTTCGATTATCTTTGGACTTTGCTGCCTTTTTATTGTTTTCTGCTATTGATTTTTTATTTGTTGGATTTGGATATTCAGATTTTGCTTCTACTCTGCTTTCTTTCGATGGACCTGTTCCGGCTACTTCGGATCCAGATCTTTCTGTGGTCGTCTTTGTTCCTCTCTCTGAATATAAATTATCTATTCTACTTTCTGACAATGCATTTAAAATTTCTGCTTCCAGAGCCTTTTCTATTAGTATGTCTCCTATTTTATAAATTGAAAAAATCCCTATCATTGAAACAAATACGATTACAGATATGGAAATCAATAAAATTTTTATTTTCATTAAAATACCTCTGGGGAAGTGTTTTCTTCAGAGTGCAATCAAATTCACTATGAAATTTTTTGCATAGCTTCGCTATAGCATGTGATGTTCACATATCACACACCTCACAAGTTTACACTTTGACCTCCATTGCACTGTCCCGGGCCGAAACACCGGGACAGATGCTCAGGATTTTTTTCTCTTCCCATTATAACATAATCATCATTAATGCACATAAAATTCTAATTTCCTTTTTTTACTCTTATTTTATCTCTATTTTATCTCTCTTAAAATAACCTTGCACTTTTTGACTATTCAGTAATCGTAAGTTTGTAAACTGTCTGGCTGTCTCCGCTTTTCTTAAAGAAGATATTCTTACCTGCAAGATCACTGAGAGTCAAATCTGCCCAGGTCATATCCGGATCTGCAAGTTTTGCAATTGCATAGGCAATTTCAGATTTTTGAGTTGCCACCTCGAACCACTGTCCGTCTTCACCTGCTTTAACCTCAGCAGGAAGCACACCAAAGCTGGACGTAAGCAAATTGCTAATCCCTATGGTGCTAACCTTTGTATCCTTCTTATCCTCTTTTATTTTTGCAGTAATTATATACGCTACATCCTGGTTGGATACTTTCTGCACAGTAATATCTGCCCATTCGGTGCTATGTGGAATAGGCTCAATATCTTCATCAGAGAAAATAATGCTGATAGAAGCTGATTTTGAGCCATATCCCGAATAAGATCCTGTTCCCTTAAGGGTACATACCAAATCTACTTTTTTGCCAAACAGTTCTTTCAATGTATGCACAGTTATGCCGTCTCTGTCGCCAAAAATGCTTGAAGCGGAACCCAGCAGATCCTCAAGGGTTATATCAATATTTTCTGTGTTAAAATCTTTTACAACTCTGTTTAATGTTATAAGTCCTGTATTAGGAGAATTTACGCTGTTCAATGTAAATCTGCTGCTTTTAATATTTGTCTTGAAGCTTACACTGGTAATTTTGTCAGCCGGCTCACGGTCAATGAGATATGCGGTGTACAAAGGATTGACAAACGGCAGCGTGCTTCCGTCTGCAAAATTCAACTTTGGATCGCTTATATTAATAGTTTGAGTCTGTGGAGGTGTAATTATAACTACGCCGTCTGTATCAGGAGTCTTGCCGCCTTCCATTTCTTCGCCGCCAACAGTAGCCTTTATTCCTTCCTTAATGTTAATATTTTCAGGCTTCTGCTCTATCGCTACATTCTCAGCGTTTACATTAGCGGTTTCTATCTTACCTTTTCCTTTTATCTCAGCATCAGCATTTACTGTAAGTGTTCCTACCTTGGACGATTCATCAACATTAACAATTGCATTCTTTGCTTTCTCATCGATGTTGAGATTTGCTATGTTTCCGCCCGCTATTTCAACAGTAACGTTTGGTGCAGCAATTGTTACATCTTCAAAGTCGCCTTCCAGTACGATATTTTCTCCCTCAGCTACTTCTATGATTTCTATTTCTTCAAATCCTTTTCCAGTAAGGTCTTCTTCCTGAAGCTTTGCTCCGGAGCTGAGAGTAACACTGGCTATCTCTGTAGATCCCTTGGCCACTATTCTGACTTTTCCATCCTTCTTTATAACAAGCAGTGTTCCTTCCAGAGACGAGTTATTGATGATAATACTGTTTTCTCCTCCGCCGCGGACCACTGTTCTTCCCTTGACAGTTACGTTGTCAAGTGTTACTTCTCCTTCTGACAGTGTCAAGTTGTTGTGGAGTTTTTTTCTGGACAACTCCCCTGGTATCAACTGACCATACTATGCTGCCGGCCATAAGCCCGGATCAATACCTGTGTCCCTTTGTTAATTGCCGGGTTGTAT
>DUMB01000052.1 GCA_012840085.1 Clostridiaceae bacterium | reverse complement strand
TATAATATTATCCACAGAGATCTTCCCTCCTTTGTGTTGTTGTTTTTGTGTTTATAAAAATTTTAACACAGGAGAGTTGATCTCTGTTTTTTGTTTTAAAAACTCCACAATTATTTTACGCTATCTATAACGTATTTCTTCATATCCAAGACTTCTGATTTCTGTTTTCATAAGTAACAAACTTAAATTTAATACCATTATAATCTTTAGTCTCGCTTTCAGTTACAAGTTCCCACGATTCATCCTCATCAAGATTTTTAAAATATGTATCTGCTTCATATGTATTCTGAACCTTTGTAACATAAGCTTCGGAGCAGTAAGGCAAGAGCAGGGAATATACAGATTCTCCTCCTATTATGAAAATATCATCTCCAGGATATTTTTTCAGCTCGGCAAACAATTCACCTAAAGAACGGCAGACTATTAACCTGTCATCGCCAAACTCTCCCTTTGCGCTGAGGATAATATTTACCCTGTCCTTTAAAGGCTCCTGCCCCGGAAGGGATTCAAATGTCTTTCTGCCCATTACAACCACTTTACCAATAGTTGTCTTTTTAAAAAACTTCATGTCTTCCGGGATTCTTTGCAATAAGTTACCCTTATATCCAATGCCCCAGTTCAAATCAACATTAACAATAGCTTTCATTATCTCAATCTCACCTCATCCCTGCCGTTATATCGCAACTGGAATTTTTATCTGCGGCCCCCTCTGATATCCTTCAAGAACAAAATCCTCAACTTTAAAGTCATAAAAGTCCTTGACATCCGGATTGATATGAAGCTTTGGCGCAGGATAAACAGGCCTTGTTATTAGTTCTTTTACCATCGGTATGTGCCTGTCATATATATGGGCATCAGCAATTACATGAACCAGTTCTCCTGCTTCAAGCCCGCTTACCTGGGCAAACATATGTACAAGAATTGCATACTGGCACACGTTCCAATTATTTGCCACAAGAATGTCCTGTGAGCGCTGGTTAAGTATTGCGTTAAGTTTTTTGCCGGTGACATTGAAAGTTACGCTGTAAGCACAGGGGTACAGGTTCATTGCATGCAAATCACTGTGATTATACATGTTAACAATAATCCTTCTGCTATAGGGATTGTGCCTCAAATCATACAGCACCCTGTCCACCTGGTCAAATTCTCCTTCTTTATACTTGTGCTTAATGCCAAGCTGATAGCCATAAGCCTTACCGATGGAACCGTTCTCATCTGCCCAGCTGTCCCAGATATGGCTGTTAAGATCTTTTATGTTGTTGGACTTTTTCTGCCATATCCAAAGCAATTCATCAATTGCGGCTTTCAGATTGGTAGGCCGCAAGGTAAGGATAGGAAATTCCTCAGCAAGGTTATATCTGTTTACAACACAAAATTTCTTAATTGTATGAGCCGGAGTTCCGTCCTCCCATCTTGCCCTGACAACTTGTCCTTCCGATGAATAGCCGTTTTCCAAAATATCTTTACACATCTCTATAAAAATCAAATCAGCTTTACTCAAGAAAGCCACCTCACTCTTTTTAAAGTTTGGGGACACTCCTTTCCCGACAAGATTCTATTCCTAATTAATGTCGTTTTCCTTAATTTACTTAATTAGTATCTTAATTAATATCTTAATTAATTAATATTAAGGAATAAATGCTAAGGAATATTCTATCTTAAGGAATGTCCCCGTCAGCTTATGAATGTCCCCTTTATCCTATTCTCATTATCCTCTTTTATTATTTTCTTACGCTTTCATTTCTATTTCTTTAATGATCTTTTCTATAAAGTCTTCCAGGCTCATGGCTCCCAAATCTCCATCCTTCCTGGACCTTACTGCAACAGCGCCGTTTTCCGTTTCCTTATCTCCGATAATCAGCATATACGGTATTTTTTCAAGCTGAGCTTCTCTGATTTTATAACCTATCTTCTCATTCCTTATATCAATTTCAGTCCTTATGCCTTTTTCTTCAAGGGCTTTTTGAACTTTATATGCATATTCATGATGCTTATCCAGGATGGCAAGTATTTTTACCTGCACAGGAGCCAACCAGGTCGGGAATGCTCCGGCATAATGCTCGGTAAGTATTGCAATAAACCTTTCAATGCTGCCGAATACCACCCTGTGAATCATAACAGGCCTATGTCTTTCACCGTCAGCACCTATATATACAAGGTCAAATCTCTCAGGCATCTGAAAATCAAGCTGTATTGTACCACACTGCCAGGTACGCCCTATGGAATCCTCAAGATGGAAGTCTATCTTAGGACCGTAAAATGCTCCATCACCTTCGTTTATTTTGTATTCCATTTTCTTGGCTTCAAGGGCATCCTTTAGTGCGTTTGTCGCCATCTCCCACTGCTCATCGGTTCCCATGGAATCTTCCGGCCTTGTTGACAGCTCAACATGGTATTTGAAACCAAAGACACTGTAGAATTGGTCAATAAGGTCTATTACACCCAAAACCTCATCCTTGATTTGCTCAGGAGTCATAAATATATGGGCGTCATCCTGAGTGAAGCATCTTACACGCATAAGACCATGCAGAGCTCCTGACAATTCATGCCTGTGGACAAGACCCAGTTCCGCCATTCTCTGGGGAAGATCACGGTAGGAATGAAGTCTTCTTTTGTACACAAGCATTCCTCCTGGGCAGTTCATAGGTTTAATTGCAAAATTACCTTCATCAATCTTTGTAAAATACATGTTTTCCTTATAGTGATCCCAGTGTCCCGAACGGTGCCAGAGATCTTCATTCAGGATAACAGGAGTCCTGATTTCCTGGTACTTTCTCTTTTTATGTTCCTCACGCCAGAAATCTTCCAGCACGTTTCTCAAAACCATGCCTTTTGGCAGGAAGAATGGAAATCCCGGGCCTTCATCATATATATCAAAGAGGTCAAGTTCTCTTCCAAGTTTTCTGTGATCCCTTTTCTTAGCCTCTTCCAGTCTGAAGAGATATGCATCCAATTCGCTCTTTTTCGAAAAGGAAGTACCATAAATTCTCTGCAGCATTTTGTTCTTTTCATTTCCTCTCCAGTAGGCACCTGCTACGGATAAAAGCTTGAAAGCCTTTATTTTTCCGGTTGACGGAATGTGAGGCCCGGCACAGAGGTCAACGAAATCTCCCTGCTTATAGAATGAAATTTCCTCTCCTTCAGGAAGATCCCTTATAAGTTCGACCTTATAAGGCTCATTTCTTTCTTCCATAAATGCTATTGCCTCATCCCTGGGAAGGGTAAATCTCTCAAGGGGATAATCTTCTTTAATTATTTGTGCCATTTCTTCTTCAATCTTTGACAAATCTTCCGGTGAAAACGGCTTTTCCACATCAAAATCATAATAAAAACCGTTTTCTATGGCAGGCCCTATAGCAAGTTTAGCCTCAGGATAAAGTCTTTTTACAGCCTGAGCCATTACGTGGGATGTTGTGTGCCTGTATGCATGTTTGCCGCCTTCTGAATCAAAAGTCAGGATATTGAGCTTGCAATCCTTTTCCAGTTTATAACTTAAGTCTTTTACTTCACCATCAACTTCTCCTGCCAGGGCTACTCTGGCAAGCCCTTCACTTATAGCCTTTGCAGCCTCTAAAATTGTGGTTCCCTTTTCATATTCCTTAATACTTCCGTCTTTTAGTGTAACTTTTATCATTCTTTTGCCTCCTTTTAGCATACCGTTTTTCTATATCATAAAATATCGCCGTTATTAATAATAAAGCCCTCGTTCCCTGACAACAAGGGACGAGAGCGTTTTCCCGTGGTTCCACCCTACTTTGAACTCATTATGATTATAACGTAATCACCGTACCGGCTCAGAGGTGGTCTTCAACCGGGCTTTTTTGAAAGCACTTTCAGCCACGATGCTTTCTCTCTATAAAAAAGTAATCCGGTCTACTCTTCTCGTCACAGCCGTTCTAACCATTCCTGATAATAAAAACTGTACAAAACCTTTACATCAGGAAATCCTATTGTATAATAAGCATATTTATAAATATATTTATAGTTATTCACAATTATAATATGATGAAAAATGAATGTCAATATGGCTGAAAATTGTGTCCTGCTTTATTATTGTTTTACTTAATGTTTAAGCACAAAATATTTTACCAGCCTTCTTAACAGGATACATTATCAGCCAAAATAGCTTGGACGTAATCATAAGCATGCTAACCTGTGAATTCCAAATTCACTTGCTGCCCTCATCATCATCTTTGTAATCACGGCCTGCATCTTCTTCACAATCATAGTCAGCATCTTCTTCACAGCCGCAGCTTATATCTGTATTGCTGATTCCAATTATATCTTTAGCAGTATCAAGGGCTCTGGAAGGAACATAAAGATCTATGCCAAACATGGTATTGCCGGTATAGAGGTTAACGTATGCACTGGCACCCCTGTATTTTCTCATAATGGGAATTCCATGCAGTTTAAGCTTTGACTCAATAATACGTGCTTCAATATCATCCGCCACGTTTATAAGAAATTCCTCTTTGTCAAAATCAATATTCTCCGGCATGACGCACCTTCTCCTCTTCTAAAATACTTTAAACTGACAGCAGTCCTGCTGTCAAAGCTGCGCTTTATGTAACTGGGAACAGTTCTATGGCCAAATTTAAGTTACCATTTGTCAAAATGTACTTTTGTCTCATCATAGCGGTCATTTGGCTCCTTGCTCTCGTCTTTATGCCCAACTACTACCAGACCCACAGGAACAATATTTTCAGGTAGTTTCAGAAGTTGAGAAATACCGTTCACTCTCTGCTCCCTTGGATAAACACCGCACCATACCGCTCCCAGGCCAAGGCCGTGAGCTGCCAGCAACATGTTCTGAATTGATGCAGAGCAGTCTTCAACGATATATCCTATCTCTGACTGCTTTGTCCTGTCGCCGCATACAAGAATTCCGCAGCCTGCTTGTGTAAGCATTTCCGCATAGGGATGAATTTCGGTAATTTTATTTAATATATCACTGTCTTTTAAAACAACAAAATGCCGGGGCTGCAGGTTCATCGCAGAAGGAGCGCAAAAGCCTGCCTTAAGAATGGTTTTCAAGTCAGCTTCGGATACAGGCGCCCCGGTATACTTCCTGATACTTCTGCGCGTAAAAATTGCTTCCAATACGTCCATTAAAGTTTCATCTCCTTTTATTTGTGCTTTTAATTTGTTGCTTTTATTTATGCCGTTATTGAATCAACCTGTCCTGTGCAGCTTATCATGCCGCTATTTGCTGCGAAGGCAAGCAGTCTAATATAATATTCAGCCAAAGTTCATTTGCAGTAATTATGTCAGCATCCAACCGCCATCCTGTTATGAGATTATAAAATTTATTGAAAGTTCAAATTATTCACGTATCTTTTTTTGCACTTAAGTAATTTGAATTCATACATCTTTGCACGTTAAATAATTAAAACTTTATAAGCCGTTGCATGTTAAACCATTATATTTTAAAGCTATTGCAAGTTAAATAATTATAATTCTGGTACTGTTTGCACATTAAACAGTTAATATATAATTATCTAAATTATAGCATAACGGCCTGCTTTATTCATTACTCATTACTTTTATAATACTCATAATTGTGAGCATATATTAAAAATATTTAAATCCTATAATATAAAATATAAATATGCTCATATCAAAAATTACTGCTTTGGCAATCACCCGGCTAACTCCTGCCATTTTTATTTCTTATATATATATGCTTTACATGAGGTTTGCCCGTCTCCCTTTCATCAATTTCAAAACTGTCAAGTGCCTTGATTAACGGTGTCAGTTTTTGAAAGCCATAATTTCGCGGGTCAAAATCCGGATGTTTTTTTAATATCAGATTTCCCACATCTCCAAGAAAAGCCCATCCGTTGTCGTCAGCCAGGTTTGCAATTGACGAGGAAATTAATTCGATGACAGCACTTTTATCCTTAACTTCCTCATTTTCTTCTGTCACATGTTTCATCTTTGCTTTTTTATTTTTTGACATATCCGAATTCCCATTTTCTCTCTTTTGGCTGGAGTTCTTTATAATCTCAAGATATATAAACTTATCACATGCAACAATAAAAGCATTCGGAGTTTTTCTTTCCCCAATTCCTATTACTTTCATTCCAGCTTCCCTCAACCTTGTGGCAAGCCTAGTAAAATCACTGTCACTTGAAACAAGGCAAAAGCCATCCACCTTTCCCGAATAGAGTATGTCCATTGCATCAATAATCATAGCTGAGTCTGTAGAATTTTTACCCGTAGTATAACTGTATTGCTGCACCGGTGTTATTGCATTTTCCAAAAGAACTGATTTCCAACCTGCAAGCGCAGGGTTTGTCCAGTCACCATATATTCTTTTGAAAGTAGGTGTTCCATACAAGGCTATTTCTTCCATCATGCCTTTGATATTGCTATAGGGAACATTATCTGCATCAATTAACACAGCCAGCCTCAAATCACCAAATGTCTGCACTGGTTTATGCTCCTTTCTATATTTAATTCAGCTGTTTTATCCTATTTAATTTCGCTTACATTAATTGTATAATTTTACAGCTATATCGTCAAGGAATCACTCTTTTTCTGTAATTTCCCATAAAAAATGTCCTTGCTGAGAGCTTTGGAGTAAGAAAAGAAAAAGTCAGCAAGCAGAAGACCGGTTATGAGCATGCAATTCAGAGAACAGGCCGCATAAATATTCGTTATTTTATGTAAACCTGTCAATTTGATAGATACACATTTGCCTTCTAATGAGATAAACGTACTTTTACCTTCTATCGAGGCAAATACATATTCGCCTTCTATTTCAGGTAAACACACATTTAATTAGTTAAACAACTACCTGATTCGGGCAGCATTATACTTAAATATGCAATCACAACAGGCAATCTGCCAGCTATTAACACAGCAGCATTACGTCAGAAATATTCAAAACTCCAAACAGCACCAGATACCCAACGGTGCCGGACGTTAATATTCCTTAAGCCTCAATCTCATACCTTTTTTATACCCGAATTAAAAGGTGTTAATGGATAATAAGGGCATTAATTCAGTTAAATAAACACAAAAAAGTTTAAAAATAATTCAAAGATGATTAAAAACGGCACAGATTATTTACATAAAATATTAACATATTACGTTCACACATAATTTATTGAATGCATATAATACACTATAAAAACAAATAAACTATAAAAACAAATAAGGAGGCATTGATAATGGCAGACCGTATTTTTGCTTCAGTGGTTAACCAGAAAACTATAACACAAGTTCAACTTCAGGTTTTAGCACTGATAGCAGCCCAGGTTAACAATACCCTAGAGGCTCAGATAGGCCTTGCTGCCCAAATTGACCCTGACCTTGTTGATTTGTAATCAATTATTTAACTTCTAACTATTAAAAAGGAGGATTTAACCTATGGCAGATCGTATTCTCGCATCAATAGTAAATCAAAAAACTATAACACAGGTTCAGCTTCAGGTTTTAGCACTGATAGCATCACAGGTTAACAATACCCTGGAGGCTCAGATAGGCCTTGCTAGTCAAATCGACCCTGACCTTGTTGACCTCTAACCAATGAAAACAGCACGATATCAGAAATCCCTCGCGAAAGGAGATGTTATGCTTAATGCCAGGGGCACCAAATTTAAGTTTTGGTTTTAATAAAAACGGATTTACAATCAACGGCAAGAAATTCCACCCTTTGAATATGTCATTCAAAGGATTAAAGCTGGAAAGTGACAGAGAGCTTGCACCCGTAGATCCTATAGATATTTTAAACACCCTCACTTCACTGAATACTAGGGATGCAACTGACGCTGGCAAGATAAATGCTTTAAAGACAATAATCAAATTGACAAATCCTTAAATCAGCATCTGGCTCAATAGCTGATTAATCAATAGCTGATTATAAGGTTATTTATAATTAATATACTAATAATAGTAAAGCAGTGGCCTCTTATTACAAAGGTCACTGCTTTACTAGACTTTTGTGTTAATAAGCGGACAAAAATAAAGTGAATATGATTATAAGTGAACAAAACTAATTTGTAAATCATAGCATATATTGTATGCTGTATTTTTATGAATTCGAAAAGGGAGGCTTGCCTATGCCCGAAAATGTAACAAGCACATTACCAAAAGTAAGAGCGGATAACAGCGTAAAAATGGGTGCCAAAATTGCCAACCAGATAAACACAAATCAGCAGTCAAATGTAGTTCTTTCAGCCTATTGCGTTGTTACCCAGGTTTGCACCACTATAAATATAAATTTTGCCTAAAGGAAGTGTTGCCAATTGACTGAAGGAAATCAAAACAATAATTGGCTCTGGATAAAAGCCAAAAAGAAACTTAGAGACGGCCCTTCAGAAATCAGGATTGATATAAATGGAAATGTTTATATAGACGGTGAATTATTTGATGAACAAAATCCAAAATACCCCGGGCTTACCGTGGATGTAGAAAAACATAACAGAATGAACACGGGTGAAGAAACTCAGAAAATAATCGAAAGCAGAAAAACGGCTAAATCCGGTGATGTAGTGAAAATAAGAGATGTAAAAGGTCCTGACAGGATTGAAAGCACAACTGTAAAATTCTAGATTGGTGGGAGTATTACTATGAGAGTTGATGATTTCTTGAAAAAAATAGAAATTGGAAATTATGAAATTTCCATAAACAGCATTAAAATGGGAAACCCTGCAGAGTTATTGGAAAAACTTCATCCCATTAAGGAAGACGATACACTGACTAACCAGGAAAAGATTGAACGGGTTCGAAAGATTATAAATGAGTATATGGAGTGATATTCTTTGGAAGATATAAGGTCGTCAGTTTCTCTCAACCTGTCAAATCAGGCTAACAACTGCAGGTCAAAAAACAGCAGTTTGTCTCAATACAACTATTTAATAATACTGGGACTCGGTAACCTCAATACAGAACTCAGGGCCGAGGAATCTGTTCCTGTGCGTGTAAAAATAGATAAATCAGGTGAATTGACAATAAGCGGCCTGGATATTGATATGGCAAACAGTGAAAATGTACAGATTTACTCCGATAAAAAGGTTACCACAAGTGAGGACTAAATCCATTGTATTCAAAAGGGAGGAAAGTAAAGTTGAGTACTGATAAAGAACAAAATTTGAATGCCAATCAGGAAGCAGAAATAGAAAATATGGTTGAAACTCTTGCAGAAAATGACAATAACATAAATGTTTATTTATTAATTAACGCTTCAAACCAGGCGAACCTTACAAATATAAGTAATATGTCAGCTGCACAGGCAAATGTAGTGTTTGTACTGGTTAATCCTTATTATATAGATAATTTCAATCTTGAAAATATGAATTTAAATATCAGTATGAATGAACATAATAAAGTGATAATTAACGATAAGGAATTCGACACTATAGAAATGCAGCCAGGCATCAGAGTGTTTGGTGTTATAGAAAGTATCAAGGAGTGATTGCATGAAATGCAGCGAGTGCAATGAAACCGAAATATTAAAAATCCACAGGCCGGAAAATATTAAATGTATTTGCAAAAACGGACATATCTGGTATGAAGAATATGATGACAACGGAGGCAAAAACATCAGACCGGAGTCGTACGAATTAAAGCTGGAAGATACTTTATTTCCAAGCGAAAAGGTCCTTTATTATAAGGTTCTTGATGAAATCCAAAAAAACCAGAGTCTGTTTACCAGCTCAAACGCAGAGGAAATTACTTCGTATTTGATTGATAAGTGCAAATTTGACAAAGAAGAAATCTATAAACTGTTCAAAAAAATAATTAATTATTATTCAAGACACTAGATTAATGGATAAAGCATTGAGATCCATGTATTAGAAGATCTGAAAAAGAGGTGTAACAGAAAATTGAGTAATACAAAGTCGAATAAAAACTCAAACCCCTATTTTTATTCTTCTAAGAATATAAAACCAAAGAATAAAGGAAATTCTGCAAGTACTTATACTGACAATGCTCAAATTTCCAAAAACATATTAAAAAATAAAAAAGCTGAATTGGAGAATATAAGCAAAGAGAATATAAGCAATCAAACTATGGTAAATCCCAAAACAGTTGCTGATGAAAACTCAGAATTTATTGAAAAACCTATGTATATCGAAAGTTTTGGAAATGCTGAAATTTTAAATAGTGTGATTAATGAAGTTCCGGAAGATACCGTAACTGAAGATACCGTAACTGAAGATATCGTAACTAAGGAAAGCTCTGAAGGTATTTATGCAGAAGCAACAGAAGCAAGTGAAGAGCCGCATAAAAAAGATCCTGAGTCTGAAGAAAAAGCCAATAAGTGGTTTAATCCCATAAACGACCTTGTAAAACTATATATATCAACTATAAAAAAGACAAGGCGGGGGTCGTGACAAGCCCCCGCTTCCAAGGACTTTGCCTAAGGATTCTGCGCCTTCAAGGACTTTTTCCAAGGACTTTGTTTAAGGATTTTGCTCCTCAGGATTTAGTTCATCAGGATTTTGTTCCTCAGGGTTAAATTCCAGCAACTTAAGCAATTCATCCGTACTGCTGTCGAAATTATAGAAAAACGGTCTCTCATTTTCATCCAGAACCAATAGATAGGGAGCTCCCTCGGAAAATATAACAAATACTTCTTTCACGGTCTGGTTTAACCATTGGTTCTGTATTGTCAGGTAAGGTTCCAGCGGGAGCCTTACTATATATCCACTGTCAGGTAAAGCATTGACTTTCACAAACATACCTGTTATTTGATTAAGATATCTCCTTACTTCCCTCTGTATCTTTTCCTGAGTTTGAGAATCCGGGTTTATTCTTTTTATTACGATACCTTTTGCAACATCAAAAATTTCAATATCTCTTCCACCTTGTGCCTCCAAATTATCTGAACCAATAAATGCGGCAATATTTGACCTGTCCAGTTGATTCATGGCATATACCAAAGAATTGTAGTCTTTTTGCAGATCTGAAATATAGAGAAAGCTCAAAATATTAAAGCCAATGGAAAATACCAATACTACACTTAATACAAATATCAGCTTTTTTTTGCTGAACCTGAAAATAATCATAAAACCACCCTATATACATTTATTATAGGGTGGAAAGATTTATTACAAAAGAGCTCTTTTTCTCTCAACCATTTCATCAACCCGGCGTATATATTCTTCTACATCCTTTACATTAAAAGCCCGTTCAATCCTGTTTTCTTCAGGATACACCACTTTGGTCACAGCATCCGCACCGGCAGCTATTATAGTTTGTTTTTCCTCCATTATCTGTATGTTGTAAATACTTTCAAACCCAGGCCTGCAATACCCTATATTCTCCAGTTTCCCGAGCATATCTTTCTGCCTGTACAGATAATACGGGTGCATGCCCATTGCCAATGCATACTCCTGAGCCATTTTTACCATTTTTGATACGTCACTTTCGTCCGTAAAGCTGTATTTCTCCATGCTTTCCTTTAGCCTGGACGCCCTTTTGACAGCCATTGTATGGACAGTAAGGCTCTCAGGATTGAGAAGGCTGATTTCCTTCAATGAATTTTCAAACATTTCAGTTGATTCACCCGGCAGCCCGGCTATTATATCCATGTTTATATTTTCAAAACCCAGCTCCCTTGCAAGGTTAAATGCCTGAATGACCTCCGAGGCGGTGTGCTTCCTGCCTATGGTTTCAAGAACAGAATCATTCATTGTCTGTGGATTTATGCTTATCCTGTTGACTCTGCTGTCCTTTATAACTTTAAGTTTTTCCAAATCAATGGAGTCAGGCCTTCCTGCTTCCAGGGTAAACTCCTCCAGGCTGTCAAGGTCAAAATTATTTTCTATAAAATCGAGCAATTCCCTCAATAAAGCTGCATCAAGAGAGGTTGGTGTTCCCCCGCCAATATAAATATTCTGTATCCTGAAAGCCTTTTCTTTTATGATATCATTTACAGCATTAAGTTCTGATCTTAATGCTTGCAAATAACTTTCAGTCAAATGCCTGTATCCGCTTATTGAATAAGATGTAAATGAACAGTAAAGGCAGCGGGAAGGACAGAAAGGAATGCCTATGTACAGGCTTATTGTATCAGAATCTGTTTTCTTAAGAATTTCCCTTTCCCTATGGGCAATATCAAGGATCAGCTCAGCCTTTTCTTTAGAAATCAGGTAATGTTCTCTCAGTTCAGAAAGGGCTTCCTGCCTTTCAATTCCTCTTTCAAGCATTTCCATGGCGATTTTAACGGGTCTTACTCCTGTAAGTACTCCCCACGGCATACTTTTACCCGTATAGTCTGCAAGGACAATGTATACCTCTCTCTTCACTCTTTTCCTTGCCGTTCGAAGCTTTTCAAGCCTCTTGTCCCCCTCCGGCACATCTCCTATACTCACGCGCTTACTATTGACATATTCACCGTCTGACAATTTTATCTCAAGTATAAGCGAGCCTTGACAATCAGTTACCGAACATACAAGAAAAGCCCCCTCGATGTCAAAAGAAGGCTCCTTATCAAGCTTTTCAATATACGTGATTTCCTTTTCGCTGAAAAAAATTCTTAATGTTTCATGTATTTCGTATTTAAAATCATATCCTTCAAGCCAAACGTAAATCATTTGCTTTCCATCCCGATGTTGTTTAGTTTTGCTAACTTAATATAAGTGCTTGTACTTGCGGAAGTATTTCCACAGTTATTCCTCATCCTAATTCAACTAGCTGTGCTAAGTAACCTGCTATCGAAATGCTGGCACAACAAGTTAAGCTATTTTTGTTCCAGGCTATCCCAATCTTATAAAAGGATTGTTCTCCCTTTCAAAAGCAATAGTAGAAGACTCTCCGTGGCCGGGATACACTACCACATTGTCATCGAGAACCATTAGCTTGTTTTTTATTGAATTCATTAAATCCCTGTGACTGCCTTTTCCAAGATCAGTTCTCCCTACCGACATTCGGAACAATGTGTCTCCGGTAAAGAGGTAATTTCCTGTTTTTATGCAAATGCTTCCCGGAGAATGTCCGGGAGTGTGTATTATTTCGAACTTCATGCCACCCACTTCAAAGCTGTACCTATCCTGCAAAAGGATATCCGCTTCTTTAAAAGTCATGCCGATTGTAAATAGTGCTGAACCGTTAAGTATTTCATCAGATAATGCAGGCGCATCAGCCTCATGCACCATCACCCTGGCATTCAGCATGCTCCTTGCCTCATCAAGATAACACATGTGGTCGATGTGAGCATGTGTGAGCAATATATATTTTATATCCAGCTTCATTTCTTCAACCAGCTTGACAATGCTTGAAGCTTTCGCTCCCGGATCTATCACGATCCCTTCACCGTTGTTCCCTACAACATAGCAGTTGGATTCAAACATGCCTGTTGATAAATATCTTAATTCCATTTTCATTCCCCTCTAAAATTCCTTTTTACTGTCTAGCAACAATGTGACCGGACCGTCATTGTGAATTTCAACCATCATCATTGCCTGAAACTTTCCTGTTTCCACCCTGATGTCATATTTCCCGCATGCTTCAACAAACTTATTGTATAGAACTTCTGCATTTTCAGGTCTTGCGGCTTTGTCATAACTTGGCCTCTTGCCCTTTCTGCAATCTCCGTATAGTGTAAACTGGGACACTATCAGAAGTTCTCCTTTTATATCCAGAAGTGATATATTCATTTTACCATTTTCGTCTTCAAATATTCTTAAGTTAATTATTTTGTCTGAAAGATACTGTATATCCTTTTCTGTATCGTCCTGCCCTATACCCAGCAAAACAACAATGCCTTTTCCGATTTCACCTATAGTTTCCCCGTCCACAGTAACTTTTGCCTGTGATACTCTCTGTACAACCGCCCGCACCAAATCACCTCCGACAAGAAAATGCACCTCTGCAGCTGAAGTACCGGCAACTTGGCTATTATTGCTTGTTTCTGGTTACTTCAAATACACTGTCAATTTTTTTCAGTTTTTTAATTATCTTATTTAATTGCTCGGTATCAACAATCTCCAGGGTGAGGTTTATAATGGCTATCTGATCTCTTGTTGTCCTTGCATTAATAGCTTTAAGCGGTATCTTCGCTTCACCAATGGTATTTGTCAGTTCCATAAGCAATGCCGTCCTGTCATTGGCCATCACAGTTATATCAGCCTTATACACTACGTCTTTGGCAGTATGCCATGATACTTCAATAAGTCTGCTTCTATCATCAATATTTCCTGCAACGTTTACACAATCAGTCCTGTGGACTGAAACACCTCTGCCCCTTGTAATGTAGCCGATTATATCGTCGCCGGGCACCGGATTGCAGCATCTTGAAATCCTGACAAGACAATTGTCTATCCCCTTGACTATGACACCATTGTCAGGGGTATGCTTCTTCTTTTTTTCTTCTTTTTCTTTGACTTGTGCTGCAAGCTGTTGTTCCTCCTGTGCCAGCTCCTCGGGTTTAAGGGTTTTTCTGTATTCTTCTCTGAGCCTTGATACAATTTTACTTGCAGATATTCCCCCGAAACCTACAGCAGAATACATATCATCAAGAGTGTTAAAATTAAATTTCTTCAGTATTATTTCAATCCATTCAGGTTTAAAAAGCTTTGCAGGAGTTAAGCCCTGCTTTTTTATCTCTCTTTCTACAAATTCCTTACCCTTGAGAATATTCTCTTCTTTTTTCTCTCTCTTAAACCACTGTTTTATCTTATTTCTGGCCTGGGAGCTCTTAACAATTTTCAGCCAGTCACTGCTTGGGCCGTGTACATTAGCAGACGTCAGTATTTCAACAATGTCTCCGTTTTTCAGTTCATATCCAAGAGGCACTATTCTTCCGTTTACTTTTGCCCCCATCATTTTATTGCCAATAGCGCTGTGAATGCTGTAGGCAAAATCAATTGGTGTAGAACCTGCAGGAAGATTGATAACATCACCTTTTGGTGTGAAAACGAAAACTTCATCAGTAAAAAGATCTATTTTCAGAGTCTCCATGAACTCTCTGGCATCTCGCATTTCCTTCTGCCAGTCAAGCAGCTGTCTCAGCCATGCCAGCTTGCTGTCAATGTCGCTGTCTCCGGAACGCCCCTCCTTGTATTTCCAGTGAGCTGCTATACCAACTTCAGCAACCCTGTGCATGTCCCATGTTCTGATCTGCACTTCAAAAGTCTGTCCTTCATGTCCTATAAGGGTTGTATGAAGTGACTGATACATATTTGGTTTGGGCATCGCTATATAATCTTTGAACCTGCCCGGCATAGGTTTATAGAGCTCATGAACCATTCCCAGAGCTGCATAACAATCTTTAACGGAATTTACAATTATTCTGAAGGCAAACAGATCGTATATCTGTTCAAGAGTCTTATTCTGTTCAACCATTTTTTTGTAAATGCTGTAAAAGTGTTTTGGCCTTCCGTCAATGTGAGCTTCTATTCCGAGCTCTTTGGTCTTTGCTTTTAATTCCTCAATAATTTCATTGATAAAAGCTTCTCTTTCTCTTCTCTTATTGGCAATTTTGTCTACCAGGTCGTAGTATCCTTTTGGATCCAGGTATCTTAAGCACAGATCCTCCAGTTCCCACTTAATCCTGGATATACCGAGCCGGTGGGCAATAGGGGCATATATCTCCAGAGTTTCTTTTGCCTTTTCAAGCTGCTTGTCCGTAGTCATATATTTGAGGGTGCGCATATTATGCAGCCTGTCTGCCAGTTTTATCAATATGACCCTTATATCCTTAGCCATAGCCAAAAACATTTTGCGCAAGTTCTCGGCCTGAAGCTCTTCTTTTGAAGTATATGGAATTCTTCCAAGCTTTGTGACACCGTCAACAATATTCGCAATTTCATCACCGAATATTGCCCGCAGTTCTTCCATTGTAAACGTAGTATCTTCAATAGTATCGTGAAGGATTCCTGCAATAATTGAAGTACAGTCCAACTCCAAATCGGCAAGAATGTTGGCAACCTCCAAAGGATGAATTATAAATGGTTCACCCGACACTCTCAGCTGACCGTCATGCGCTTTTTTGGACAATAAATAAGCTTTCTCAATAAGCTCAAAGTTACAATCAGCGTTATACTTTTTTATTTTTTCCACAAGTCGGCTGTACGCTTCATCCATTGCAAAACCCCCAAGTTAAAACTGCACAACTGAATCTACATTGTACCCTTTTAATTTTTCCCTTCCATTGAGATAAGTAAGTTCAATAAAATAGAATACGCCTGCAACCTCTCCGCCAAGCTTTTCAATCAATTTAATGTTTGATTCCGTTGTTCCTCCCGTTGCCAGAAGGTCGTCCACCACTACAACTCTCTGCCCGGGCTTAATGGCATCCTGATGCATTTCAAGCACGTCTGTACCATATTCCAGCTGATACTCAACCTGTATGGTCTTATAAGGAAGCTTTCCTTTTTTTCTGATAGGTACAAATCCTTTGCCCAGTATATAGGCCAAAGGAGCCCCAAGTATAAATCCTCTTGATTCAGGCCCTACTATCAGGTCAAATTCGCCTACTTTGCGAATTCTGTCTGCCATTGTGTCAAGACATTCCTTATAAGCTTCAGCATCCTGCAGTACGGTAGTGATATCAATAAAATCAATACCTTGCTTAGGAAAATCCAGTACGTGCCTGAGCTTTGATTTAAAATCCATCAATAATTCCCCCTGTGTTTTGTAATTTAGCTTTCCGCTTTAGCATTCCTGTATCTTAATCATTAATTCTAATTTCTGTATCTGCTGTTTACCAAACTTTTTTTCAAAGCCTGAAGCCTGTTAAAAGTATAAGAGTCCCCGAGCTGTTTCTTTTGTCCGTCGCTGTCAAGCATTGTAATTATCATTCCGGTCTCTCCTAAAGGTTCAGCAAGCAGTAAATTAAGTTCTTCAAAAATTTTAATACCCTTTTTTAGTTTGAAATAATTCATTTTTATTTTATAGCTATTGGCAATTCTGCCTGCAAAAACAAACAGGTCTTCAATAACCAGAGTTTTTGCACAATTTGCTTTCATATACTGAAAAATTGCCACCAGGTCGCATCTTTCCAATACAACTTCATCTATATCCAAACTGTGAAAAATGTCAAAATTTCTTGTATAACCTTTATTATAGCCATTTAAGTCAAAAGACTCAACATATTTGTCCAGTTCATATAAATATTCATTCTTTCTGACTACAGACTCATTCAACTTTATGTCCTTCAGATTCATCTGAACCTTGCATTCTGAGTTCCACGTATTAATGCCCAATGAAAATGCTGAGTCAATAATGTCTCCCATATTAAAATAATTAACAAGGTTGCTCATATTAAAACCTATTGCATCAAAAGTTGTATTCTCACTTTTCAGCTTCAGCTTCAGGTGCCTGTTGTTGCCAACAGTGTACATTTCACCAATTTCAAGGCCTTCAAAAGCAAATGCAGGCTCCGGATTCCCTGCTCCGAAAGGAGCAAGCTTTTCCAGTTCCATCACACTTTCAATACTTATATCACCTTTATTTATATATGCATCAATCTTTATCCTTGGTACCAGGTCACTCTCGTCCATCACTTCATCTGCATAACGATTTATCATTGCGCGGAAAGCATGTATGTTTTCCTCCGCCAGAGTTAAACCAACAGCAAGCTCATGACCTCCATACTTCTGGAGCAAATTCTCACAATAGCACAAGGCCTTAAAAAGATTCAAGCCCTCAATACTTCTGCCGGAACCTTTTGCAATACCATCCTCTACAGAAAGCATAATACATGGCCTGTAGTAACGTTCTGTTATTCTTGACGCTACTATGCCTATAACTCCGTGATGCCAGTTCTGTCCGGCAACAACAATAACCTTTTCCTTCTCTACATCAATTTCCTTCTCTATCAGGTCAATCGCCTGATTCAGTATGTCTGTTTCAGTTTCCTGTCGATTTCTGTTTTCATCGTTTAACTCAATTGAAATATCATGTGCTTCCCTTTCACAAGCTGTTGTAAAGAGTTTTACGGCCCTGGCAGCATCTCCCAGCCTTCCGGCTGCGTTAATCCTCGGCGAAAGAATAAAACTGACTCCAAAGGAATTAATAAGTTTACCCTCTAATCCGGAGTTGTTGATCAGAGTTCTCAGACCCAGGTTGGAAGTATTCTCAATTTCCTGTATTCCATATTTTGCAATTACCCTGTTTTCGCCAATCAAAGGAACTACATCAGCAATGGTACCAAGAGCTGCAAGATCAAGATAATTCATATATTCTTTATCACAGCCCATTTTGATACACAGTGCATTCAATAGTTTGAAGGCTACACCCACACCGGCAAGTTCCTTAAAAGGATAATTGCAGTCGCTCCTATGGGGATTCACCACCGCCCTGGCCTCAGGAATTACATCTCTGCACTCATGGTGGTCAGTAATAATTATGTCAAGCCCTTTATCAATAGCATACCGCACTTCATCAATAGCTGCAATTCCACAATCCACCGTAAGTATCAGATCAGTGCCGGATTCACATATCTTGTCAATCCCTGCTTTTGATATCCCATACCCTTCTTCTATTCTGTCCGGTATATAGTAATCAACATGGGCATCTTTTTTTCTGAGAAAATCAAAAAGTATTGATGTTGAGGTTATTCCGTCAACATCATAATCCCCGTAAATTACAATTCTTTCTCCCTTTTCTATTGCCTGTATCAATCTGTCAACTGCTTTATCCATATCTTTCATTAAAAAGGGATTGTGCAAAGATTCCAGCGTTGGGTTTAAAAAATCATTAATTAGACCGCACTCGTCCATTCCTCTGCTCAGGAATACCTTTGCCGCCAGTTTTGAAATCCCTGCCTGTCTGGAAATCCTTTCTGCTTCCTCTTCCGATATTTTACTGCAAACCCAAGTCTTTTTCTTATGCATTCCATCAACCTTCTATATGAATATGAATGTGCTGAATAAATTTGTTTTACAAGTTAATGATATAGTATTGTAAAATACACTTAGTATTGTGTTATACACTCTATACAAAAAAAGCTCGATTATAATCGAGCTTTTTTATCCCAGTTATTTCTTGACTTTCTGGTTTACCATCTTGCTTGCCATCAGCTCTGCCCTCTACCTTTGGCATAACCTCCTGCATTATCTTGCCATTTCCCTGATTAGTACTTGCTTCAGTATTCTGATTCGGCTGGTTTAAAACTACTTAAACCTTCCGGTGAGCTACTATGGTAAATACTGCATCATCACACCTGTTTCTGCTTCCGATTATTTACAATATCCTGTATTCCACTCTCTTCATAATCAGGTAATGAATCTCTTCTCTTCTACTTCCTTGGCTTTATTTCGATTATACCATCATCGTCAAGGGTAACGTTATTATCTTTTTCGCTTCCTTATCTAAACTTTCTCTTCCTTGCGGCTTCAGATTTCTTTTTTCTTTTTACGCTTGGCTTCTCATAGTGCTCTCTTTTTCTTACTTCAGCCAAAACACCAGCTTTTGCGCACTGCCTCTTGAATCTTTTAAGAGCACTGTCAAGAGACTCATTCTCTTTAACCCTAACCTCTGACATGTATTTCCCTCCCTCCGATGGTAACAATTGTGCCGGGAATAAGCTCTGTTTACTGGATCGTCAATTATTGGAAAGTAAACTGAATTTAGCACATATTATATTATATATTACTTTTAAAAACAAAGTCAATACAGGCTTTACCCATTGTCATTTTTTTTGCATTAAATTATACTATATAATTTTTGCTCCCAGGCTTTTTCCGCCTATCAGGTGATAATGCAGGTGGAAAACTGTCTGTCCTGCATCTTCCCCGCAGTTGTTTATGAGTCTGAAGCCTTTTTCATATATTCCCAGTTCCTGTGCGATCTTTTTTGCAGCAAGATGTATATCAGCCAAAATACCTGCATTTTCTTCAGTTAGCTCTTTTATACTGCCTATGTGCATTTTGGGAACGATAAGCACATGAACCGGAGCTACGGGATTTATGTCCTTAAAGGCCATAACCTTCTCGTCCTCATATACAACAGCCGAAGGTATTTCCTTATTTATTATTTTGCAAAAAATGCAATTACTCATGTCCCTTTTCCCTCCTTATAACTGGCTTTCTATAACCTTAACTGCACTCTTCAGTGCTTCGTCTATCTTAGAAACATCTTTTCCGCCGGCTTGAGCCATGTCAGGCCGTCCACCGCCTCCACCGCCTGTCACTTTGGCAGCTTCTTTTACAATATTGCCGCTATGAATACCTTTTTGCACAACATCTTTTGTCGCCATGGCAACAAAACTGACCTTGCCTTCATATGAGGAAGCCAGCACAACTACACCGCTTCCCAGCTTGTTTCTAATAAGGTCACCGGTATTTCTGAGAGCTTCCATATCAAGCTGCTCCAGGTGCGCTGTAACTACCTTTACTCCTTTTATTTCCAAAGCGTTTGACAATAAGCTGTCAATATTGCCGCTAATGAGTTTATTTCTTAATCTCTCTATTTCCTTTTCGGCATTTTTTATTTCCGAATTAAGCAGTTCGGCTTTTCTGACAGCGTCCTGCGGAGCTGACTTCAAGGCAGCTGCAGTATCATTCAGCAGCTTTTCTTTTTCCTTGAAATATCCTATTGCTGCCTCTCCTGTAAGAGCTTCAATACGCCTTGTACCTGCTGCTACACCACTTTCACTGACTATTTTCACAAGACATGCCTGTGAAGTGGATTTAAGATGAGTACCTCCACACAGTTCCATGGAGTAATCACCTATGCTGATTACTCTTACAACATCACCGTACTTTTCATCAAACAATGCAGTAGCACCAAGCTTTTTAGCTTCATTTATATCCATTTCATTAGCCGAGACGGATAAATTGTCCAATATTTTCTGGTTTACCTCATCTTCCACCCGCTCAATTTCCTCAGAAGTCATAGCCGAAAAATGTGTAAAGTCGAATCTGAGCCTGTCAGGTCCGACAAATGAACCTGCCTGGTTTACATGATTGCCAAGTACATTTCTCAAAGCTCTGTGAATAAGATGAGTTGTTGTATGGTTCCTCTCAATAGCCCTTCTCCTTCTTGCATCTACTGAAGCTTTGGCTGATACACCGGTTTGAAGGACCCCTTTTTCAATTTTTCCTGTGTGCAGGTATTTTCCGTCGGAAGTTTTCTGTGTGTCTTCTACTCTAAGCAGACCGTCGCTCCATTCAATAACTCCTGTATCTCCTACCTGTCCGCCGCTTTCAGCATAGAAGGGAGTAACATCCAGCACAACGGTTACAGTGTCTCCTTCATATGCTGTATCTGTAACTTCATTGTCCTTGATAATGCATGTAACCTGAGCCTCACTCTCAGTAGTTTCATATCCGACAAATTTTGTCTTTATACTTTTATCAAGCGATGAGTACAGGTCTTTGCCCCAAGCAGAGCCTTCCTTCTTCTTCAAAGCTTCACGGGCTTTTTCCCTCTGCACCGCCATCTCTTCTTTAAAACCTTCTTCATCAATACTCAGGCCGTTCTCTTCTGCGATTTCTCTTGTTAGGTCAAGGGGGAAACCATAAGTATCATGAAGTTTGAAAACCATACTTCCGGATAAAACCTTTTCATTTTTCTCCTTGGTTTCATTTATAAAATCGCTGAGAATGCTAAGCCCCTGATCTATAGTAGCTTCAAACCGCTCTTCTTCGATTCTTATAACTTTCTTAATATACTCGGCTTTTTCTTCCAGCTCGGGATAAGCCTGCTTTGATTCATTTATAACCATATCGGCTACTTTGTACAAAAATGGCTTGTCCAGTCCCAGAAGCTTTCCATGCCTTGCAGCCCGTCTTAACAGCCTTCTTAAGACATAGCCTCTTCCTTCGTTGGAAGGAATGATGCCGTCAGACACCATCATTGTGGTGCTTCTTATGTGATCCGTTATAACCCTTATAGATATGTCAGATTTTTCGGATTTTCCATATTCAACATTAGCCAGGGTACATACATAATTCAGGATATTTCTTACCGTATCCACTTCAAAGAGGTTGTTTACATCCTGCATGATGACTGCCAATCTTTCAAGGCCCATTCCGGTGTCAATGTTCTTCTTTTTCAGTTTGCTGTAACTGCCGTCCTCTTCTTTGTTGAACTGCGTAAATACCAGGTTCCAGAATTCTATATACCTGTCACAATCGCAGCCAACTTTGCAGTCAGGCTTACCGCAGCCTTTGTCAGCACCTCTGTCATAATATATCTCCGAGCATGGACCACATGGGCCGGTTCCATGTTCCCAGAAATTGTCCTTTTTGCCCATTCTCACGATACGTTCTTTGGGAAGCCCTATATTTTTATGCCATATTTCAAAAGCTTCGTCATCATCTTCATAAATTGAAACCCAGAGCCTGTCCTCTGGTATCTCAAGCTTACGGGTAACAAATTCCCATGCCCAGCTGATTGCTTCCTCTTTGAAATAGTCTCCGAAAGAGAAGTTGCCAAGCATTTCAAAAAATGTGGCATGCCTTGCAGTTTTACCCACATTCTCAATGTCAGGAGTTCTTATACATTTTTGACAGGTAGTCACCCTGTTGCAAGGAGGTGTCTCCTGCCCTGTGAAATATGGCTTCAGAGGTGTCATTCCAGCATTTATCAGCAAAATGCTGGGGTCGTTCTTCGGCACAAGTGAAAAACTTGGAAGCCTGAGATGTCCTTTGCTTTCAAAAAAACTTAAGTACCTTTCCCTTATTTCATTCAATCCCATTTTTTGCATCATACGATACCTCTCTTGAGTATATTCAAATTATTATCGAAGTTATATTATCAGCATAATATCCGTGCTTTTATATATTATTTGCCAACATATACATTTAATATATAAAAGTATAGTTTTAGTGTCAAGAATAGAAATATGAAAGTTTGCAAATTGACAGGAGATATGTACATAATATAAAATAAATTATCTGTTGTACTAACGCTTGGAAGAAAGAAATTCAGAGCCGGAAAGCTGATAAGCTCTGATTCTCACCGGGGACATCCTTAATGTAAAAGGAATAACTCCTGTTCGTAAAAGGTGTCCCCCTTACTATGTCAGGAAAGAGGAAGTTGAGATGGGTAATCTGAAGGATATGTTAAAAAATGAAATAGAAAAACGCAGAACTTTTGCAATAATATCACACCCTGATGCAGGTAAAACCACTATGACGGAAAAGCTTTTGCTGTATGGCGGAGCCATCAGGCTTGCCGGTACCGTTAAAGCAAGAAAAGCAAACAAGTATGCAACCTCCGACTGGATGGAAATTGAAAAGCAGAGAGGAATTTCTGTAACCTCCAGTGTACTGCAGTTCAACTATGGAAACTATTGCATTAACATCCTTGATACACCCGGCCATCAGGACTTCAGTGAAGATACCTACAGAACCTTGATGGCGGCAGACAGCGCGCTGATGCTGATAGACGGGGCAAAAGGAGTGGAGGCGCAGACCATAAAACTCTTCAATGTCTGCAGAATGAGAGGAATACCTATTTTTACATTTGTAAACAAGATGGACAGGGCAAGCAAAGACCCCTTTGAATTAATGGACGAAATCGAACAGGTGCTTGGAATAAGGTCATATCCAATTAATTGGCCGATAGGAATTCACGGTGATTTCAAAGGGGTATATAACAGAAAGCTGGCGCAAATTGAACTCTTTGAAGGCGGAAATCACGGTATGACGGCTGTCGCTTCAACTGCCGGCAAGGTTGATGATCCCATTTTTGCAGATTTGCTGGGCGAACACTACCACTCGCGCCTTTGTGAAGAAATCGAGCTTCTTGATATGGCCGGAGATGAATTCAGCCTGAAAAAAGTGCTGAAAGGTGAGCTCACCCCTCTCTTTTTCGGTAGTGCCATGACAAATTTCGGAGTTCAGCCTTTTCTTGAAGAATTTCTGCAAATGGCTCCTCCACCTGGTCCGAAAAATACTTCCGTTGGTATGCTGAACCCCGAAAGCGAATTCTTTTCAGGGTTCGTGTTCAAAATACAGGCAAATATGAATCCGGCACACAGGGACAGGATTGCTTTTATAAGAATATGTTCAGGCCGGTTCAAACGAGGCATGTCAGTTTACCATGTACAGGGAGGCAAAGAGGTAAGACTTACGCAGCCACAGCAGTTTATGGCCCAGGAAAGAAACATTGTGGAGGAAGCCTACCCCGGTGATATTATCGGAATATTTGACCCTGGGATATTTAAAATAGGAGACACTCTCGTTGAGGGCAATACAAACCTCAGATTTGAAGGTATTCCTATTTTCCCTGCTGAACATTTTGTACGTGTAACCCCAAAGGATACGATGAAGCGCAAACAGTTTATAAAAGGAATTACACAACTTTCAGAAGAAGGTGCCATTCAGGTTTTTAAACAAGTAAATATAGGTATAGAAGAACTTATACTGGGAGCTGTAGGAGCCCTTCAGTTCGACGTGCTTGAGCACAGATTGCGGAGTGAATATAATGTTGAGCTGAAAATCAGTCACCTTCCCCACAGGCATGCCAGATGGATTAAGGGTGGACTTAAAGGTGACCTTGAATCACTTAATCTCACAAGCACTACAATGATTGTCAAGGATATGGAGGACAGGCCTGTCCTGTTGTTTGAAAACGAATGGTCCATAAGGTGGGCTGAAGAAAAGAACAAGGGACTTGAGTTGGTGGATATTGCTGCAGAATCGCTGTAAAAAGCAAAACAGCAAAATATTGTTTTTACTTGGCAGAATGCTGCTATTTACCTGGAATTAAAGGTAACGTTGCAGCATTCTGCTATTTTACAACTATTCTTTACAAGCTTTTAATTTCTTACTATTTACTTATATTTCTTTTCTTATTACTTATATTTCTTTTCTTATCTGTCACATTTTTATTATATTCTTTTATTATATTCTACGAAGGAAAAACAACTGCATTTGATAGAGGATGCATTCCTGTCTCGGTATCCATGCTATCCCAAACAAACATCTTTATGTAGTATCCATTAATATCCTCAGGGATACTAAGGCCTGCAGCCAGTTTCTCAGTTACACCGGGTCTGATACTCTTTTGGGCCGAGGAAAAACTCTCCAGACTGCCATTTCCATCATATAAGCCTATGATAATCGTAGCTTGCCTGGTTTCAGACGTATTATTTGTAACGTTAACTGAACTATATATGACGCTGCCAGGTGTCAGCTCCGTCACAGTTTGACCCAATAAATTCTTAAATACCCCATTTGATACAGTAAAGGTATCATCGGATTCTACAACATTTACTTCAAATGTTTTCATATAAATGACATTATCACTTGTGTATGAAATTTTTATCTCTTTTGTCCCTGGCGTTCTGGTGTCAAATCCTGAAATAGTGATATTTTCCAGTAATATTTCTTCTTTGATGCCGTCCGGTTTTATTTTATATATCTTCATACCTTTAGTATCCAATACATCTGTTTCACCGAGTTTATAAACAGTTTTATCAGGCAAAACCAGCTCTATATCCACAAGATCCTTTTCTTTTCTTACTATAAATTCCATATCCCAATAAATATCACTGTCTGATCTATTGTATTGATGAACCTCTGCTGCCAGCACATTTACACCTTCTACAAGATGAGACAAGTCTGTCGAATTCAGAGCAATTTTTTCATATTGAGCATTAACCGGACCAGTCAAGCCATAATCTGATGTATACTTATCAAAAGGTATTTCACCTTCGGGCAAATTAAATCTGCCAATCTCGTACCCATTCAGATACAGAACAACGCCACCATCAATGCCTAACAATATTTGCCCCTGGCCACTTAGTTCAGACAAATCATTTAAACTAAAAGTTGTTCTAAAATAGGAAGTAGCATATTTTTCATCCGGATCCGGACCATAGCCAATTTCCGTTGCCACTTTCCCTAGGGTTGGCCATACCTTGTCTGATGGATATCCAAGGGGTGCAGCTCCTGTTTTCCATGTACTGTCATCAAAGCCTGCATCCCTCCATGCAGTACCCTGATCCGAACCATCGTCAATATATTTCCAATTGCTAGCTCTTGCCAAAAAAACTGAATCTGCAAAATGCTTAATATTTACGGATACTGTATTGCTCATGATTGTCTTTGTGCCGCTTTTAACTTCTGCCCAAATATGCACAGTATCATTTAAAGCCGGTTTGTTTAAGACGGTAACAGTCCAGTCTGAAGAGATTTCCAATATACCCTCTTTATCAGATTTAAATATTATATTTGCTTCAGGAATATCTATATTTTTTCCGGAAGCGCTTTTGCCTGTTACACTAAGCTTTATACCACTATCGGCAAAAACAGCAGATGGTTCAGCAGGCAATATATCTCCATCTGCCATGAGTATAACTTGCGAAAGCTGAAGGTCAGTGCCCGAAAGTTTGATTAGTTCAATTCCGGCACCATTACCAAGATTTCCTGAGTACATTTTATCTGCAGCATTATTCCAATGCTCGTGTACTCCCAGGCTTTTCAGCCTGATTCCATCATTATCCGGATCATATACGGTGCCTGAAGGAGGATTTCCGGCCTGGGCCGCTTCATGCAAGTAATTGTCTGCAGTGCTTCCCTCCGGTATTGTGGCGGCCATTGTCGGTTCAGAATAAATAAAATCAAGGCCGACTGAATCAATTGCAACACCATCTTGAGACATAAATATACTTGAGGTCCAATGGCCATTAAAGGGGAACGATTGCCATTTCGAATTTTTGTCTATCTCACTGCTTTGATCGCGGGCAACATATAGGGCGTCAAGCATATATAGTATTGTTTTGCCCCCCAGGTCAGGATGCCCCATTAAATCAACAAGCGGATTATAAGTACCTTCCGGACGCCCGCTCCATGTCCAGTCCGGGTCACCTGTGCTGAAATCATGCGCTGCAATAAATCCATGTAAATTCGCCCCTTGAGGAGCAAGATTTGTCGGCGCCCCGTTAAGATCAGAGCAAAAACTCCCAAAATGATTCTTCGCAGTTAATGTTACTCCTGCCAAAGTATGTCCTTTTAAGGATGCGAGATTTATCAAATACTTCGCATCAGTTACACATGTAGGTAAAAATGCCGGATTCCCCTCTACATCATAAGACCAGTTAATTTTAACATTATTATTACGCTTATAGGCTTCCCTTCCGTTTCTTCCATAATAGTCTACAAAGTGAATACCCGCTAATTCTCCTTTACTGCAAAGATTATATATACAATCAGGAATCATCCTTGTCACATCATAAACCGTAATATTCTCCGGTGAAATGCCGGCATCGTTGACAAGCTGCCGTAAAAGGGCATAGACCAAATGGGGTGATGTGAATGATCCATTGCCGGGTATAGCACTTGAAGAACCATTCAGATTAAGTTTAATTGCTATTTTTTCTCCCTGCTTATATCCTGAATTAACATTGAATTTTGTTTTATTAAAATGCTTAAAAATATTATCCCAGGCCTCTGAATTTGTTGTTGCTCCTGCTAATTCCTGAATACTTTGAGATAACATTTGGTCTACAATTGCCTGATCTGTATTCCCATAATCCCACCAATGGCCTGAAATACCATCCCAGCTTGTCGCATCCGGGTTGTGACACCATACGACACGGCCAGGAAATATTCCTTTTGCTTCACCAATAAAGCCCGTATGGACGGTATTCAGCTGAATATTTCGTTGAGTATTCTGCCAGGCAGCTTGTCTGATATGTGAATATCCAAAAACACTAATTAAGATTAAAACACATATTCCTATAATAAAATATCTAAATTTATGAAGAAGTTTCTTTATAATTACGAAGAGAGAGACAATACCAAGGGAAGAAAAAATGTTGCTCAAAAAACCGGTTCCTATAATAATAGCATATCTTTGACAAGGATATGTTGCACGCTTTGGTTTGGGTATAACTCTGATAATAAACCATAATATAGAAATAATGCCTATTACCGGATATAGCCATTTAAATAGCCGGTATCTTTTTTTAACAGCTATAATTCTGCCTGTCTTAGGACAGCAAGTTACTTTCAATTCTTCATCATATAACATATCGTTTCTCCTGTTCAATATAATATTTTATATCTCAATAGTACTGAAATCTGCAGTTGTCAAACATATGTTACACTTCAACTAAAAAACACCCTTTTGTCTATTATCAGTATCCGCTTATTTTTATGTTATCTATATTAGCCATAAGTACTGTTCAAGTACTTCCATTGGAGTCT
>DUMB01000051.1 GCA_012840085.1 Clostridiaceae bacterium | reverse complement strand
TAGTGGCAGTATACTGTGAAAACGACAAGATGGCAATGGGAGCAGCAAACGCAGTAGAAGAAGCAGGCAAGACCGGAGACATAATAATCATGGGATTTGACGGAGATGCAGCAGCAGTGGAATTCATCAAGGAAGGCAAAATGGCAGGTACAATAGCCCAGGATCCTCACGGAATGGGAGCAAAGGGACTTGAAATAGCTGCAAAACTCGCTAAAGGCGGAACAGTAGAATTTGACGATGCAGCAAAGAAGCAAATCAACTTTGATGTATACCTCATAGATAAGAACGGAAATCCAGATCACAATTTTAAATAAAAATTATTAGTAATTATTCAGCAATTTTGAAGCCGGGAGCTATAAATTTATTGAATGCGCAATAGCTCCCGGCAGGCCCCTTATGAAGGAGAAATATCCGGCTATGCAAAAGAAACAGTGGCAGCAACACAGAATGCAGGAATTATTAAAAGAACAGGCGACGGAAAGCTTGCACCGAAGAACAACGCAACAAAGAGGCATTAAAAAAACAGTATACGTCTCAGACTGCCAGCATGTTATTAATGAAGTACAGTCTGAGACGTATATAAGCCCACTATTTTTATCAAGCAAGAATGGACATAAATAACAAGAGTGGTTAAATAAGTCATTATATTAATTAAGGGGGACGTATACTATGAAAAAAATATTGACATTAACCACTATTATTATCTTGATAGTACAGATGTTCATGGTTAATGTTTTTGCAGCACAGACAGCAAGCATATCAAATGTCAGGGTAACAGTAAATGCGTCTGAGAAGAAAGTGACTATTCAGGGAGTCATCAGTTCCGGTAGCGGAAAGAATGTAACAATAATTGTAAAAAGCCCGTCAGGCGATCTTGATTATGTAGGACAGATAGAAAGTAAAGATGGCGGGGAATTTACATTAACTTATACACCGTATGAGTTTGTTGATGGCAGGTATAGTGTGAAAATAGGCGGTGAAGGTGTAGATACACCATATGAGGGAAGTTTTAATATAGATACGGGAAAGAGTGAAGAACCAAGCAATCCGTCACCCGGTAACAATGGCGGAGTACCGTACATCCCACCGGTAGATAAAGAGGAGGAACGACCTAAGAAGGAGACAAAAGAAGAATCGGAAGAAAAACCGACAACAGAGGATAGCGGTGAAACAAAAGTGACCTTCAGTGATATTTCAAATGTAAAATGGGCTAAGGAAACTATAGAATATCTTGCAGCAAGGGGAATAATAAGCGGACCGGGAGACGGTACATTCAGGCCAAGTGATAAAGTGACCAGGGCAGAGTTTATAAAGATGCTGATGATTGCACTTGAACTTGAAGATGAAGAAGCAGAATGTACATTCAGTGATGTAAAGGCAGGAGCATGGTACTATAAACCGATAGCTGCAGCTGAAAAGCTTGGCATAGTAAAAGGCAAGGGAGACGGAACCTTTGGAGTAAATGATGAAATACTCAGGCAGGATATGGCAGTAATGATTTACAGGACAGCACAGTTGCTGGGTATAGACCTGGGCGATGATGTAAACGTTGAACCATTCACTGATGAAGCAGAAATATCCGGTTATGCAAAAGAAGCAGTAACAGCAATACAGAAAGCAGGAATTATCAACGGAATCGGTGACGGAAGATTTGCACCAAAGAACAACGCAACAAGGGCTGAGGCTGCGGTAATAATCTATAGACTACTTGACAAGGATTTTTAGGAGGTGAATTTACAGATATTTTTATTTTTACATGCCAATACGAAGCATTGGACATGTGAGAAATGTAGTAAGAAAAGAAATATTTCAAGGAGGGATAATATGAATACTAAACTGTCAAGACGGACACTAAGCATCATATTGACCGTAATCTTTATGCTTACAACCTTCATCAGTACTGCACTGCCGGTGTCAGCAGCCGAGGGAGATTCAGCAGTAACATATTTGCGTGTAGAGTACAAGACCAATCCAATTGGAATTGATGTAGAAAAACCCCGTTTCAGTTGGATAATGGAGTCTGATACACGTGGACAAAAGCAGACAGCATATCAGATTTTAGTATCTACTAGCCCGGATGTAAACGGAGATGTATGGGACAGTGGCAAGGTTAATTCTGACAAGTCCATAGGAATAGAGTATGAAGGACCGGCGTTACAGTCAAGAGCCAGATACTACTGGAAAGTCTTTGCCTGGGACAAGGACGGAAACAGACTTGAATCTGAAACAGCATGGTTTGAAATGGGACTTCTGGACAAATCAGAATGGACTGCTAAATTTATTGCTATAGATAGTTCTGCAGAAAAAATCAGCTCATACACAATAGAATTAGACTTTATGGTGGAACAGGATGCCGCAGGGGTAGTTTTCGGAGGCAAGGACGGCGGTAACTTCCTTATGTGGCAGATTAATACATATGATTATGCTAAAAATGAAAAAGTATATTTCCGTCCCCACGTATGGAGAAATGGAGCACCTGCTGTTCTGGTGGAAAAGGACATTAGCAATGTAATTCCATGGAGTGAAAGATTTAGCTCACATCATCTTAAAATAGAGGTAACTTCCTCAAACGAAATCATAACTTACGTAGATGGTATTGAAATAGACAGAAGAACAGACAGTATGGCATCCTTCGGCCAGTTTGGCTTTAGACAGACTAAAAGCGTAAACGTTAGTGAAGGTGCATATTTTGACAATATTGTAATTACTGATAATACTGACGGCAAAGATAAAGTTCTTTTTAATGAAAATTTTGATTCTGGAATAAACCCATTTTCAGTAGGTCAGATTGTAGGCGGTAAATTATTCTTAAAGACGACGGAAGTAAATATGCAGTCAGTTTTAGATTCAGCGAATGCAGCTCCGATGTTCAGAAAAGAGTTCACAGTTGATCCTGAAAAAGAAGTTAAGAGAGCTCGCCTGTATTCTTCTGCCCTTGGTGTATATGAGGCTTACATAAACGGCCGGAAAGTAGGCACTGACAAGCTTGCTCCTGGCTGGACGGATTATTTCTCCTATGTATTCTATCAAACATATGATGTTACTGATTTGATAAATCAGGGTGAAAATGCCATTGGTGCCATTGTGGGTAACGGATGGTATTCAGGACATGTTTCCACAGGTGCAGGAAATGTCAATAAGTACGGTGTGGATGTTGCATTCATAGGACAGCTGGAAATAGAATACACAGACGGAACAAGACAAATAATCGCTACAGATGACACATGGAAAAGCACCAAAAACGGACCGTTCCTGGCAACAGACAATCAGGACGGAGAAACATATGATGCACGCAGGGAAATGCCGGGATGGGATAAGCCTGATTTTGACGACAGTGACTGGAACAATACCAAGATTGCCACAAAGAGCAGTATAAATACAAAGGTTGATGTCGAGAAAGTCAGCCTGAGAGCTCAAATTGACCCGCCTGTTACAGTGACACAGGAACTGACGGTTAAAAGTGTGACAGAACCTGAGCCAGGTGTATATATATTTGACCTTGGACAAAACATAGCAGGATGGGCAAGAATCAAAGTAAAGGGTCCTGCTGGGACAAAAATAAGGCTCCGCTATGGAGAAATGCTGTACGACGAAAAATATGAAAGCCAAGGACACAAAGAGGGAACTCTTTACACAGAAAACCTTCGTACAGCCAAAGCTACGGATTATTATATCCTGAAGGGTGATCCCGAAGGAGAAGTATATGAACCCAGATTTACATTCCATGGATTCAGATATATTGAAGTAACCGGTTATCCGGGAGTTCCGACGGCTGACGATGTGACCGGTGTGGTAGTAGGCAGCGATATTAAGCCCGTTGGATATTATGAAACTTCCGATCCGTTGGTAAATCAGCTGTTCAGCAATATTGTATGGGGACAGAGAGGCAACTTCCTCAGCATACCTACAGACTGCCCGCAGCGTGACGAACGTTTGGGATGGACGGGGGACGCCCAGGTATTTTCACGCACAGCTATGATAAACATGGATGTAAACCAGTTCTTCAGAAAATACATGCTGGATGTCAAGACAGCGCAGAGGGCTAACGGAGCTATATATGATATTGCGCCTGCCCAGGGCCATGCTGTTGGTGAAGGTAATGCAGCATGGGCAGATGCAGCGGTAATTATACCGTGGAATATGTATATCACATATGGTGATACGAGAATTATTGAAGAATTCTATGATATGATGCAGAAACACATTGCATATTACAGAGATGTAAGGCCAAAGGGAGTAGCGGGAACTTATATTATTAAAGATTGTGCTTACGGAGACTGGCTGTCCATAGGTGAAAGTACGCCTAATGACGTAGTAGCTACGGCATATTTTGCTTACTCCACAGACCTGTTATCAAGGATGGCGCGTGTAATAGGAAAGACTGAGGATGCAGAATACTATGAACAGCTTTTTGAAGATATCAGGGCTGATTTTAACAGGTACTTTGTATCAGAAAACGGCATGATAAAAGGAAACAGCCAGACCGCTTATCTGTTGGCATTGAAGATGAATCTGCTACCAACAGAAGAGCTGAGACAAAAGGCAGCTGAAAATCTGATAAAGAGGTTGGAGGCCAACAATTGGCATCTTTCCACAGGATTTGTTGGTGTAAGCTACTTATGCCCGGTACTCAGCGATATGGGATATTCGGATGTAGCATACCAACTTTTATTGAACCAGACCTATCCATCCTGGCTGTACAGCGTGGTAAACGGCGCAACTACCATTTGGGAACGCTGGAACTCTTATACAAAGGAGAATGGTTTCGGACCTGTAAGCATGAATTCCTTTAACCACTACTCTTATGGTTCAATAGGAGAATGGATGTATAATCATTCGGCAGGAATTGATGTTGATACAAGCAATCCGGGATATAAACATATCCTGATTAAACCGGAACCAAACAAGGCATTTTCCTATGTAAAAGGCAGCTATGATTCAGTATACGGAAAGATTGAAAGCAACTGGACTCTTGACAAGGATACCGGCAGCTTCGTATTGAACGTAAGGATTCCGGCAAACACTACCGCAACAGTATACC
>DUMB01000050.1 GCA_012840085.1 Clostridiaceae bacterium | reverse complement strand
CTGTGCTTAACACTCAGACTGGTGAAGCAGTAACATCTGTAACGGAATCTGCCATTACTCAGGCCTTTGCAGGAGCAACTCCTGATGACAGCGGAATAAAAACTGTTACTGTAAATATACCTGCAATTGCGGACGCAAATGCCTATGTCCTTGAGATTCCCACGAAGGTGCTGATTTCAGGCAATTCAAGTGATTTGATTAAAGTAGTAACCGAGATAGGCACTATTATATTGCCAACCAATATGTTTGCAGAAAGTGAAATGCCTGATGAGGGGAGTATAGAACTTGTTATCTCCCGGGCAGACACTTCAGGACTTGACGAAGAAACCAAAGAAAAAATAGGGAACAGGCCTGTAATTGAAATATACTTCAGGGTTAATGGTGTTGCAATTCCATGGGGTAACCCGTATGTGCATGTAAACGTATCCATTCCATATTCACCATCGGAAAGCGAAGACAGGGAAAAAATCACAGTATGGTACATAGGCGGCGATGGCACTATTGTACCCGTATACTCCGGCAGATATAATTCTTCCACCGGAACGGTCACCTTTACCACTACACATTTTAGCAAATATGCGGTTGCGTATGTGGATATAACATTTGAAGACATATCAAATTACGGTTGGGCTAAGAGAGAAATAGAAGTTCTTGCGTCAAAAGGTATTGTAAAAGGGACTTCGGCTACGAGGAAAATTTTCAATCCATCTGCAAACATAACCAGAGCTGATTATGCTGCCCTTCTTGTAAGAACCCTCGGATTAACGGCAGAAGTCAGCAGCAACTTTGATGATGTTGCAACAGGAGATTACTTCTATGAAGAGGTAGGAATTGCAAAAGAACTTGGCATTGTAAAAGGAATTGGAAATAACAAATTTGCTCCCAGGGCGGAAATTACCAGAGAAGAAATGATGACCATGACCGCAAGGGCACTGAAGGCGATAAACAAGCTGAAAACAGAGGGTACAGCAGCAGATCTGGATAAATTCGCAGATGCTGACCAGGTTGCATCGTATGCAGTTGAAAGTGTAGCGGCTCTTGTAAAGGATGGCCTCATTGTGGGCTCGGACAACAAGCTGAGTCCTAAAGAAAAAGCTATAAGGGCAGAAGTTGCGGTGCTGATGTACAGGATTTACAATAAATAAAAAAATAAAGAGCAGTAGGGGCATAGTTGATCACTAAAAAACGGTGTATATGATTGTTAGAAACCTATGTCTATAATTATTAAAATCGGTGCCTGCGGTTATTAAAAATCAGTTCCTATGCCCCTATAAGCCGAATTACATGCTTTGTATAAAGCTGTGCTGGATTTTACATTTTGAAGTGCTATTTATTCTATGTAGTTAACCTATGTTAATTGATACAATTATATTGTAATAAAAACAACAATAAAAAGGAGGATATAGCATGAAAAGAAAAGTGTTAAGAATTATTGCGCTGATGATTTGTGCAATGATGGTATTTGTTGCTTTTTCAGGCTGTAACAAGAGTGAAGAAAAGAAACAGGCAGATAGTAGTGAAGCAACTCAAAGTGATAGTAACACGTCTGACTCAGAAGACAAGACAGGGACAAAAAGCGAAGCTTATGACGAAACGGTTACTCTCACATTTCTGATAGATAACCAGGCGCAACTGGATGGTATAAATGCAGTAGCTGATGTTATTAAAGAAAAATACAATATAGCAACAGAAATTGAGCTTCGTCCCAGTGGCTCAGAGGGCGACAATCTGGTAAAAACACGACTGGCTACCGGGGATATGTCAGATTTGTGCTTCTATAACTCAGGATCACTTTTCCAGGCGCTCAATCCTGAACAAAACTTTGTAGACCTTACAAACGAGCCTTTTATGAATAATGTTATAGATTCCTTTAAAGCATGCGTCAGTGTTAATGGTAAAGTCTATGGCATACCTGGAGAAGCAACCATGGCAGGTGCATGGCTTTACAACAGAAAGGTGTATGAAGAGTTAGGACTCTCGGTTCCTAAGACCTGGCAGGAATTGTTGGATAACTGCGAAAAAATTAAAGCTGCCGGTAAGACTGCTGTAATAGGTTCTTACAAAGATGACTGGACTTCACAGTTAATTCTGCTTGCAGATTACTATAATGTTCAAGCTGAAGTTCCAACTTTTGCAGATGATTATACGGCCAATAAAGCTAAATTTGCTGGTACCCCGGCTGCTCTCAGAGGCTTTGAAAAGCTGCAGGAAATTTATAAAAAAGGTTACATGAATGAGGATTTCCTTGCAACTACATATGATATTGCACTGAAGATGCTGGCTGAAGGTACAGGAGTACATTATCCGATGCTGACATTTGCCCTTCCGGTTCTTCAGGCAAACTACCCTGACAAAGCCAGTGATATCGGACTGTTTGCACAGCCCGGCGATTCTGCGGATAAAAACGGACTTACAGTCTGGATGCCTGCAGGTATTTATTTGAATAAAAACGGTTCAAATGTAGAAGCAGCACTCAAATGGGCTTCAGTCTTTGCTTCAGTGGAAGGTACTAATGCTTATGCAGCAAAGCAAAAACCCAACGGACCCTTTGCTATTAAAGGTGCTACACTTCCTGACGATGTTCTTCCTGCTGTAAAGGATATGTTGCCATACTTTGAAAATGGCAATAATTCACCTGCACTTGAATTCCTTTCACCTGTCAAAGGACCAAATCTGCCGCAGATTTGCGTTATGGCCGGCAGTGGTGCGAAGACACCTTTGGAATGCGCACAGGAATATGATAAAGATGTTGAAAAACAAGCAAAACAGCTTGGACTTGCTGGATGGTAATATAAATAATTTCGTTATTCAGATTTGTACGGAATTTAATATGTGGCCCTGCATGTTCATTGCAGGGCCGATTTTGTAAAGGAGAAATAGGGGATGATGCAGTTGACGAAAAAGATATACTCATACAAATTTTTACTTCCCGCAGGAATTATTTATTTCACATTTTTTCTACTGCCTACAGTGATATCACTCTTTTTCAGCCTCACCCGCTGGACACTCACGGACTGGGAGTTTATCGGATTTGAAAACTATGAAATGTTTTTTACCGAAAGTTCATTGAATATTGGTTTTAGAAATACACTGATTTATGCGGTGGTGACCAGCGGTTTAAAAGTGATATTTGGTTTATTGCTTGGTGTATTCCTCTGTACAGAAATAAAGACAAAAGGTTTCTTGCGTTCGATGGTCTTTTTTCCAAATCTTCTGAGTACCATTGCTGTTGGTGTGGTTTTTAGCAGCATGATGCATCCGTCTCGGGGAATTATCAATATGGGGCTTAAAGTGTTGGGTATCAAGGGACCGGATTGGCTTGGAAATACAAATATTGCACTTTTTTCAGTTGCTCTTACTGATGTGTGGAAAGGTGTAGGTGTAGCTACGGTTATCTATATAGCTGGTATTATGTCAATTCCAAGACAGTATTATGAAGCATTAAGTATTGATGGAGGAGACTCCTGGGATAGATTCTGGAACGTTACACTGCCTCTTTGCCGTCCGGCAATGAATTCTGTTATCATATTATCATTTATAGGCGGTCTTAGAACTTTTGACCTGGTTTGGGCTATGACAAAGGGTGGGCCTGGTTTTGCCACAGATTTGATTGCTTCGATTATATACAAGCAATATCAGGCAGGATTTTATGGGCTTTCGACAGCCGGTAATGTAATACTTTTTCTTGGAGTATCAATTTTAGCTTTCCCACTTTATAAATATCTTAGCAGAAGTGAGGTGGACTTATGAGAAAGAAGCTCATAAAATGTTTTGTTGAAGTTTTTGCAGTTATTTTATCACTGGTGATCTTCGGAATTCCATTTTACTTTGTTATTCTGAACTCTTTTAAAAACAGGACAGAAGCGGCTGAAATGAATATCAGCTGGCCAAGTGAATTTCGAATTATTGAAAACTACAGTGAAGTACTTTCAACAAATCATGGTGTTGTGATACGTGCTTTTTTTAACAGTACGGTCATAACTGTTCTTTCCCTCTTGGTTCTGGTTATCATTAGCTCCATGGCCGGTTTTATATTGCAGCGCAGAACAGGTAAAGGGTCAAATTTGATAAATTTTTTGGTGCTAACAGGATTAATGATACCCCCTGCAGTTGTACCTACTATTTGGGTCCTGAATAATCTGGGTTTATTCAAGACAATTCAGGGTCTGGTATTTGTGGAAGCCGCTTTGCAATTTCCTTTTGCATCTATTCTATACAAGGGATTTATGGCAACGATACCCCGGGAAATTGATGAAGCAGCCATTATTGACGGATGCGGACCACTAAGATTATATGTCCGGATTCTTTTTCCGCTGTTAAAGTCGGTTACATCGACAGTAGTCGTTCTTTCTGCGGTGACGTATTTTAACGACTTCGTAAATCCTCTGTATTTTCTTCCAGGTGCCAAAAATATAACAGTACAGCTATCTCTGTACCACTTTACCAGTATGTATAATACTTCCTGGAATTTACTGTTTGCTGATGTTGTACTAATTTCGATTCCGCCTTTGATTTTGTTTATCTTTTTCAACAAGAAGATTATATCCGGAATGACAGCTGGTGCAGTTAAGGCATAAAGAGCCAGTGTATTTATGGTATAAAGAGCCAGTGTATTTAAGGTATAAAAAGCCGGTATATTTAAGTCATAAAGTACCAGTGCAATTAAGGCATGAAGAACCGGTTTGTGGCTATAAGGCATAAAGAAATAGCGGAAATAAATGGAGGAGTCTGTATGGAAATTACTCGTATGAAATGCAACCGAATTACCAATCCCTTGGGATTTGAATTAGGGAAGCCCTTTCTGAGCTGGGTCACCGATGGAACTGATGCCCGTATCCAAACTGCCTGTCAGGTACAGGTAGCACTGGATGAAGAGTTTAGAAACATTTTGCATGATAGCGGCAGGGCAACAGATATTGATAGTATCGCTTACAGGCTGCCCATGGAATTAAGACCACGGACAAGATACTATTGGAGGGTAAAAGTCTGGACAGACACAGGGGAGGTTATTAGTCCTGTTGCATGGTTTGAGACTTCAAAAATGGAGGAACCGTGGAATGCCAGGTGGATCACACCTGATTGGGATAATAAATCAATTCATCCTTTATTGAGGAAGACGTTTGAAATAAGGAAACAAGTATCTTCGGCCCGCTTATACGCATGCGGCCTGGGTCTTTATGAGATAGAGATAAATGGCAAAAGAGTTGGAGACGAATATCTTACACCTTACTGCAATAATTATGATAATTGGATTCAGTATCAAACTTTTGATGTTACAGAATTCCTGCAATCCGGTAGCAATGTAATTGGTGTTATGCTGGGGAATGGTTGGTATAAAGGACGTTTTGGTTTCCTGAATAATAATGCGGGACACTATGGTGATACATTTACATTTTTATGTGAACTTGTAATACAGTATACTGACGGTGACACCGTAACATTTTGCACGGATGAAAGTTGGAAAGCAACAAAAGGATATATAGTTGACAGCAATATATATGACGGTGAAATACAGGATGCCACCATGAAAATTGAAAACTGGTCTTGCCCTGAGGGTGACGACAGTAAATGGAGCGGCGTACGAATGATAGATTTAGGATTTGAACGCATTCAGGCACGTCGAAGCATTCCTGTACGTATTGTAGAGGAACGAAGGCCTGAGAAAGTAATTATTACCCCTAAAGGTGAGACTGTACTGGATATGGGACAGAATATGGTAGGATGGCTCAGATTCGAAGTTAGTGCTCCTAAAGGCTGCGAAATATTGCTACAGTATGGAGAAGAAATGCAGGACGGTTGTTTTTACCGTGAAAACTTACGTACAGCCAAAGCGGAATTCAGGTATATTTCAGATGGGAAGCCAGCAGTCGTTCAACCTCATTTTACCTTTTATGGTTTCAGGTATGTGAAAGTTGAAGGATGGCCCGGAGAGCTTAAACTCGAAGATTTTACCGGATGTGTGGTGCATTCTGACATGGAAAGGACCGGATGGATTGAGACATCCAATTCTCTGGTAAACCGTCTGTTTTTAAATGCCTTGTGGAGCCAGAAGGGTAATTTTTTAGATGTGCCTACCGATTGCCCACAGCGGGATGAGAGAATGGGATGGACAGGAGATGCCCAGGTATTTTCCGGGACGGCATGTTTCAATATGGATGTTGATGCCTTCTTCCATAAGTACCTTTATGACCTTGCACGAGAACAGGAAAACCTTGATGGAATGGTGCCACATGTTGTTCCAAGCTTTGGGATGAGCAAAGAGAAAATAAACGGCTTTATTTCAGGTGGGTCTGCCGTATGGTCTGAAGCAGCCACGGTAATACCCTGGAATCTATATCTGCATTATGGTGATACAGCAATATTGGAACAGCAATTTGACAGCATGAAAAGCTATGTGGACTATATACGGGCACAGGATGACGGGAGCCGATTATGGAATAAGGGATTTCACTTCGGCGATTGGCTGGCACTGGACGGACCTGATCAGTTCAGACCGATAGGAGGCACGCCAAATGACATTATTGCCTCAGCATGTTATGCCTACTCTTCGGAGTTAGTGGCGAAGGCTGCATTGGTATTAGGTAAAGAGGATATTTATAAAGAGTATTTAAAGCTATCAAACGAGGTCAGGGAGGCAATTAATAAAGAATTTTTTACACCTAAGGGCAGACTGGCAGTAGATACCCAAACTGCTTATACATTAATGCTGTTTATGAATCTTGTACCTGACAGATTCAGAAACCGTTTAGTAAGATCGTTGAGACACAAACTTGCAAAAAACAATTATCATTTGCAAACTGGTTTTGTTGGTACGCCTTACCTTTGTAGAGTGCTGTCCGAAAATGGATGTAATGATCTTGCGTACAGGTTGCTTATGAACGATGACTTTCCGAGCTGGCTGTATGCCGTAAAGCTTGGTGCCACAACCATATGGGAAAGATGGAATTCACTTTTGCCGGATGGTAAGTTTGGAGAATTGGGGATGAATTCGCTGAATCATTACGCATATGGTTCAATAGTTGAATGGATGTACAGGAACATGTGCGGAATAAACCCAGTCGAGGAATGTCCAGGTTTCCGTAAAGTGCGTCTGGCTCCTCAACCTTACGGCCTGTTAAAATGGGCAAAGGCTGCTGTTAATACTGCGGCAGGGCGTTACGAGAGCAGCTGGAGGATTGAAGAAGACGGCTTGTATTACGAGTTCCGCATACCTTTTAACGCTACAGCTGAACTGATATTACCTCATGCTCCTGCTCACGGTGTAATGGTAAATGGGGTGGAATTGCAGGAAACCGGGTTAGAGTGGCGGAGGATGGACAGTAATATAGCAATAATTTTACATACCGGTTATTATAAAATATATTATGCCCCCATAAAGGAGTATATTGTACGTTTCAATGTACAAAGCAGCTTGCTTCAGATGTTAGCTCATCCTAAATCCAGAGCGGTATTGGAAAAATATGTGCCAGAGTTAGTGGAGCGTATATTGTACGGAGACATGATGGTGGATGATGAATCAATAACAATCCTTGATATAGCTAATAATCCGTTTACGCCAATATCAGAAGAAATTATTAATAAAATAGATATGGAATTAAAAGAAATTGTAGGCTGGGATTGAGTTTTAAGCAAAAATACCGGCTAATTATAATTTTTGTCTCATATCCGAACAATTCGGCGGTAACGCTCATAGAATAGTACTGAAGAAATTTTTAAAGGTGATGATACTGTGGATAACATGGTAAGTGTGAGGCAAAGGCTGGAGGAACTAAAATCCTATGTCTATAATGAATTAAACCTGTTAAAAATGCAAATCCGCAAGGCTAACTATGATAATATCAACGATGGCAGCCAAAAGCTTTTAAACTGCGATATCAGCAATAAGACAAGCATAAGTGATATTGAAGATAATCCACAGAATATGAGCAAAAGGGAAAGGCACATGAGGTCTTATTCCAGAGTAAAAAAAGGCAGTGGAAGGAAATATAAAAGAGTATAAAAAATAGGTAATATTATGTTATATGCTGCAGGTTAATGGGTAATATAATATCATATCAAATACATATTGATAGGAGTGATTTGTTTGGACAAATACGTTTGCACAGCCTGCGGCTATGTTTATGATCCTGAAGTTGGAGACCCTGACGGAAATATTGCTCCGGGTACTGCATTTGAAGATATTCCGGATGATTGGGTATGCCCAATTTGCGGAGTCGGAAAGGACATGTTTGAAAAGCAGTAATAAGCAGTAGCAATTAGTAGTAAACGGCAGTAAAAGCAGTAGAATATTTAGGAAGAGCATTAATAAGATTTTTCGTAAAAATTTTCATAATAGTCCATACAAAAAATCTTTATAAAATATTTTTATTAATAAAAATATTAGTAAAAATCCGTTGCATTTAGCTTGCAGCGGGTTTTTATTTTTTATGTCCAAAGAGGCTGCAAATCATAATTTAATCTTATATTCATAACCTGAAAATTATAACCTGAAAAGTATTTAAGATTAATGTTATACTTAGCATCAATGCTATAATATTCTAAGTTTTTATTTAAATAAAAAAAGAGTAGAAAAATTTTCTTGTAAAAAACCAAATGCTGTTTTAAACAGTCTAACATATGACCGGTCAAAAAGAAACGAGGGGGATAAAAAAGTGATATGTGACGAATTTTCAAGACGGATCGTCGCAATGATACAAACGCTATATCGCGTCAGTTATACACAGTTATCACAGAGCTGCGACCGAGATGAGGCAGTTCAGGAATGTTTGTACAAAGCGTGGGAAAAGCGCCACCAACTTAGAGATGAGCGCCATATGCAGACGTGGGTAATTCGCATACTGATCAACGAATGTCATAATATCCAGAAAAAAAGAAGCCGGGAGTTGCCGGTTGATGAAATGCCTGAACGGGTAGCACCTCCGGACGTCGATTATGAGCTGCATGATGCACTGTTCAGCTTGGACGAAAAGCTCCGCCTGCCTATTGTTCTGCACTATGTTGAAGGATTTTCAATCAAAGAGATTGCGCAAATTTTACGCTTGCCTCAAGGTACGGTCAAGTCGCGAATGCTGCGCGGACGACAGGAGCTAAAAAAAATATTAAGTAAGGAGGATCAGTTAATATGCGAGATATGATTGACTTGAAAAACGCATTTGGTCAAGCAGATGACAGTTTTGTCAACAATGTATATAATACCCTGGCTGGTATGCAAACAAATGAGAGTAGGAAACCTGTGAAGAAGATAGGCTTTCGCTTGCTTGCTGCGATTGTGATAGCGTTCATGCTGTCTTGCGGAACTGTCTTAGCATTTACAAATACCTGGGGAATCCTTGATTTCCTGAGAGAAAGATGGAATGGAGTAAAGGTTTTACCCGAGGCTGCTGAAATGGTGCAGAAGGATGTATCTCAAAAAGGAAGCCAAACCGAATTTGCGGCTTTTGTGGTACGTGAAGCCGTATTTGACGGAAAGAACATATTTATTGTTGTAGATGCCAAGCCTTCAAGTCCTGAATATTTACTGTTAGGTCCGGATGCATATCCGTCTGATCCCATTAGTAATATGGGGCCGCTTTTCAGTGACAAAACCGGTACCATTGCCGATTATGCCCAAGAGAACAATAAAAAAATGATAAACACATCCGTGGGAATCAGCGGTGCGAACTGTTCCATTGATTATCTGCTTGAAGACGACGGAACCCTGGTATACATGATCAACTGCAGCTATAGCGGCAACTCCGCCAAATCTGAAATACAAATGACTTGTGTAGCTGTTCCCTTCGTCAATTGGGAAGGCAGGAATGTGATTGATATGTCCAATAAAAAGGTAACGACGCTCTCTGTCATGCTCAAAAATTCCGGTACTATGGAAACCGTAACCAGCACAATGCCTGCTGTCTACAGTGACTGCGGTGTCCGTGTGGATAAGGTTACTCTTACCGGCTCACCCATGGCAATTTATGCGGATATTGAATATACGGTGATAGATAAGAAGAAATTTGACGAAACAGACGGAGGATTATGGTTCGAATTTGTGGACGAAACCGGCAATTGTTTGCCTTCAGGTGTGTCTTCAGGCGAGGGTATTATAGCAGTCGGTGAAGATCACTTTATACAGAAAGTTACTTTGCAAGCTTCAAAAACACTGCCAGGCAAAATCATCCTTCGCGGATACAATAGCTGGGACAAAAACAGGTATGAGACTCATACATTCGAAATGAAATAACAGCATTGTTATTGTGGCTTCTAAAAAGTATTATCTGAAAAGCATTAATTGAAAAAGGAAAGAATCATGGGACAAGAGGTGTACCCTAGAAATTTTATTGTGTTGCGTTAAGTTCTCCTTATTGTTATAATATTAATTGAGTAAAATCATGGTACTTTTTGTTCTAAATAATACGACTTTTGGATGGAACAATAGCGTTCCCGCAGAGCAGATGGGCTATTTCGGGTACGCTTTTTTATTATTGAGATTAATACATGGCAGTTAGTGTATGATTGACGAAAGGAGGGCTACATATGCCAAGATATTCAAAGGATGATGTCCTTAGAATTGTTAAGGAACAAGATGTAAAATTTATAAGGCTTCAATTCACAGACATCTTTGGTACACTTAAAAATGTATCAATTACTGCCGACCAGCTTGATAAAGCTCTTGACAATAAATGCATGTTTGACGGTTCATCGATAGAAGGGTTTGTGAGAATAGAAGAATCAGATATGTATTTGTGGCCTGACCCAAATACATTTGTAATTTACCCGTGGAAATCCCAGACGGGGAAAACTGCAAGACTAATATGTGATATATACACTGCGGACGGAATACCATTTGAGGGGGATCCCAGGTACGTCCTGAAAAGAGTGCTGAAGAAAGCCGAAAATATGGGATATGATACTTTTAATGTAGGCCCGGAATGCGAATTCTTCCTGTTTCTGACGGATAATGAAGGAAATCCCACTACTGTGACCCACGACAAGGCAGGGTACTTTGACCTTGGCCCTGTTGACCTGGGAGAGGATGCAAGAAGGGATATGGCACTGGCACTGCAGGAAATGGGATTTGAGATAGAAACATCCCACCACGAGGTTGCCCCAGGTCAGCACGAAATTGATTTCAAGTACAATGATGCCCTTACTACTGCTGACGCAGTTCTTACTTTTAAATTGGTGGTCAAGACTATAGCACAGAAACACGGCCTGCATGCCACTTTTATGCCAAAGCCTATTTTTGGAATAAATGGTTCGGGCATGCATATAAACACATCATTATTCAACAAGGGAAGAAATGTGCTTTACGATCCTGATGACGAATTGCAGCTCAGCCAGGAAGCCTATTGGTTTATAGGCGGGTTGATGAAGCATGCCAGATCCTTTACTGCCATTACAAATCCCCTGGTGAATTCATATAAAAGGCTTGTTCCGGGATATGAAGCTCCTGTATACATAGCATGGTCTGCACAGAACAGGAGTCCGCTCATCAGAATCCCGGCAGCAAGAGGAGCGGCTACCAGGGTAGAGCTAAGATGTCCGGACCCTGCATGCAATCCCTATCTTGCATTGGCAGTGATACTCAGCGCAGGTCTTGACGGTATAGAGAATAAAATACAGCCTCCAATGCCCGTCAATAAGAATATTTATGACATGTCGGAAGTACAGAGATCCGAAGAAGATATTGATTCGCTTCCGGGCAGCCTTAAGGAAGCAGTGGATGAAATGGTGAAGAGTGAATTGATAAGGGAAAGTCTTGGAGAACATATTTTTACCAAGTATGTGGAGGCCAAATACAGAGAATGGAATGATTACAGGGTCAGAGTCACCCAATGGGAACTTGACCAGTATTTGAAAAAGTATTAAGCAAAATTAAATAAACTTGTTGTGCCGGTATTAATACCATCTTATTACCTGGTACAACAAGTTTATTTTAATAAAGTTGAGGTTTCTCACGGCAGCTTTGCGAATAATATATAGATAGCATATTTTTTAAAAAAGTGAGATGTTTTTATGATCAGATTTAAGCCATTGATAGGAATAACCCCATGGTATGATTATGACAAAAGACTTACATACATAAAGGATGGCTACATTGAGGGAATTGCTAAAGCGGGCGGATTACCTGTACTTTTGCCTCTGACCGTTGATGAGGAGCTTCTTGAAGAAATAATGGCAAGGTTTGACGGATTCCTCCTGTCGGGTGGTGCGGATATAGATGCCGTATATTACGGGGAACATAACAGGCCATACAATGGAGAGATTTCGCCCTACAGGGACAGAATGGAAATATATATCGCAAAAAGGGCTGTAGAACTTAACAAGCCATTGTTTGGCATATGCCGCGGTATACAGGTAATGAATGTAGCACTGGGAGGCACTCTGTATCAGGATATATTCTCGCAGATAAAAGACCGTGAGCTGTTAAAACACTCGCAAAATGCTCCTAAGTGGTATCCTACCCATAGTATAAGCATTGAGAGCGGATCTATAGTAAGTACTGCTTTCGAAGGAGATACTGCCAATGTGAATTCTTTCCATCATCAGGCAGTGAAAGATGTGGCCCCTTGCCTAAAAGCTACATCTTGGTCGGCTGATGGGATTATTGAGTCAATCGAGTATAAAGACCATATTTTTGCCGTAGGAGTCCAATGGCACCCTGAACTTATGTGGCAAAAGGATCCTGTGCACCTTAGGCTCTTTGAAGCTTTTGTAGCGGCAGCAGGAGAGAGCCGGGGGCATTTCTTTAAGTGAGAGGAACAGATTCTGTTCAGAAAGGAGTGGCCCCCTTACTTTAATAAATATACAGAAGTATATGGAAATGTACGAAGGTTAATAAATATACGGAGGTTGTTATGTGGGATATATTTGATGAAGCCTTTTTAAGACAGCATCTTGGCAAGTTTTATACTCCGGTAATTGGCACGCTGAAAATTATTATAATAATTGCAGTTTCCATAATCCTTATTAAAATTGGAAGTGTGCTCATCCGTAAGTTGTTTGAAAGGCAGAAATCTTTAAAATTTAATGTGGATGTTAAAAAAATTGATACTATGTCTTCTCTTACAGTAAGCGTTTTCAGGTATGTCATCTATCTGATAGGAGGTACTGCTATTCTGTCAGATGTGTTTGAACTCAAATCTGTTCTTGCTGCGGCTGGAGTAGGAGGAATAGCTATCGGCCTGGGAGCGCAGAGCCTGATAAAAGATGTTATATCCGGATTTTTCATTATATTGGAGGATCAGTTTTCCGTAGGGGATTCAATTACATTGGACGGCTTGACAGGAACGGTGGAAGAGATTGGCCTGAGAGTTACAAAGCTTAGAAATTCCAACGGAGATTTTTATATAATTCCCAATGGAGAAATTAAAAAAGTTATAAACCATGTGAGAGGAAACAGAGCTGTAATAGTGGATGTACCTATTGCATACAGCTCCGATATGGACAGGGCGTTTGATGCTGCTCAACGGGTTTGTGAAATAGTTTCGGAGGAGTTCAGTTCAGTTATTGTTGAAAAGCCTGAAGTCCAGGGTATTACCAGTATGGGAGACAGAAGCATGACGCTGAGGATATTTGCAAGGACGCTGCCAAACCAGCAGTGGGGAGTTGAAAGGAGAATAAGAAGGCTTATTAAGGATGAGTTTGACAGGAACAATATAGAATTTTTTGACAGGGAAAGGTTCCTGTTTGAAAAAAGGGTAGCGGAAGGAGGTGGCCAGGATGGCTGACAAGTTTTCTATAGGAGATGTTGTCGAGCTTAAGAAACAGCACCCCTGTGGCAGCAAGCAGTGGGAGATAACCCGGACAGGAGCGGATTTCAGAATCAAATGTCTTGGCTGCTCACATCAGGTAATGCTTCCCAGACCCAAATTCGAGAAAAGTGTGAAAAAGATAATCAAGAGTAATATTTCTGGTCAAAGCAATGTTTAATCGCGGTTAATGCAGTATTTAATCTTTATCAGAGCAGTATTAATTTTTATTAAAGCGATTTTTAATTTTTCCTCTGATTGCATTATTTTATCCTTTTACAGAAATAATAACTATGAAAAAATATGATGCCTGCGTATATTCTGCTGCAGGCATTTGTAAAGGGATGATTAACTTGATGCAGAGAAGAGGAAACAACTTTTTAAAGTTTTTTTTGACTTCACTCATCACATCTGTCGGTGTGTTTGCAATATTATTTGCTTTGGTTTCCGGATATTTGACAAGGGGTGGAAATGAAACTGAAACGCCGCCATTGGAAATTACTGAGGATATGCCGCAGCCTCACCAGATTGTGGCGGAAGAACGGGTCGACAACCATGTTGTGGCCAATGTGGCAAAAAGCGCTTCTGCGGGTGTTGTGGGAATCTCCGTATTAAGGGTAGACGGCGATTCCATATTCGAAAGTGATTTGTCAGAAAAATGGGGTGTTGGCTCAGGAGTAATTGTAAGCAAGGGCGGATATATACTTACAAACCATCACGTTGCAGGCGGAAAGAATAAAAGGATTATTGTATCATTGTCAGACGGAAGAAATATAGATGGTGTTACAAAGTGGTCGGATCCTGTGCTTGACCTTGCTGTTGTAAAGATCGAGGCAGACGGGCTGACAACCATTCCCTTCGGAGATGCAACCAAGCTGCAGGTGGGTGAACCGGCTATAGCAATTGGGAATCCTCTGGGGCTCCAATTCCAGAGGACAGTAACGTCAGGTATTATAAGCGCTCTCAACAGGACAATTAAAATTGAGACTGAAGAGGGCGTAAACTATATGGAAGACCTAATTCAGACCGATGCAAGCATAAATCCCGGAAACAGCGGAGGTCCGCTTCTTAATTCCAAAGGTGAAGTTGTAGGCATTAATACAATAAAAGTGACGAGCGCTGAAGCAATAGGTTTTGCCATACCGATAAATGTTGCAATACCAATAATAAACCGCTTTGTGGAAAAAGGCGAGTTTATTGAGCCTTACTTAGGTGTATTTGCGTACGATAAAGAGGTAATGCCATATCTGAATATAGACCTTAAACTGGATAAAGGCATCTATGTGGTAAACGTGGACGAAAACGGGCCTGCGCATAAGAGCGGTATACGCAAAGGCTGCATAATAATACAGGTGGATGGGGTTGACATGCATACAATGATGCAGCTTAGGGCTCACATATATTCAAAAAATCCCGGAGATATAGTAAACGTCACGCATATTTCACAGGAGACCGGGAAGGCCGAGACTATTCCCATAAGGCTGTCTGCCAAGGAACGTGACGGATTGGTCACAAGATAGGTGATTGCTACAGGTGAAGCCAATAAGTATGAGGCTAATAAGCATGAAGCCAACAAGCATGAGGCCAACAAGCATGAGGCTAATAAGCATGAAGCCTAAAAGCATGAGGCCAACAAGCATGAGGCTAACAAGTATGAGGCCAATAGGCATGAGGCCGATAAGTGCGGGGGTGATAAGCAAACAGATAAACGGGCTCATGCAACTATTGGCAGAGAAGCCTATTCTACTGATTATACTGAAGTTAAGCAAAGGGATTGGTGAACAAACGGGAAAATGTATAATTTATCCGCCTTCATGGAAAAATTAGACATGAGTATATTTAAGGAGGCAGGTTATGGCGGATAATTTAATAAATGATGACAGCAACAACTTTGAAAAAACAATGAAAGAATATCTCAAACAGGCCAGAAAAAGGCTGGACAATGAGTTTTCAGGCACAAGGGAAGCGATTAAGCTTGTGGCAACGGATAAGATGAGAAATTTCATGCAAACGATGGACAAGGGCCTTAACAAGGAGGAAAGGGAATTTTTAATTTCACTTATTACTGAGGGCATGTACCAATCGTTTTGCTATGGATACGGAGTTGGAAAGATAGAAGGCACTTACCGTAAAAAGGTATATTTATAATAAAATATAAAATAGTCTAAACGCAAAAAACCTTGATAAATATTGGTATTAATAATAAAATGAAACAAAAGAAAAGACGTTAGTTTTTTTTGACCTGAACAGCGGCTTTAGTCGCTGATTATTAATAAGAAAAAAACTGACAGGGGGGCAATATTTGTGAGCAATACAAGTTACAATCCATATGAAACTGCTCAGCAGCAGTTTGACAGGGTGGCAGAGATATTAGGCCTGGATGAGGCTACAAGAGAACTTTTACGCCAGCCTATGAGAGAATATCATGTACTTATTCCTGTTAAAATGGATGACGGGAGTGTAAAAATATTCAAAGGATTCCGCGTTCAGCACAATGATGCCAGAGGACCTGTAAAAGGCGGAATACGTTTCCATCCTCAGGAGACTATTGACACCATCAGGGCTCTTTCAATGTGGATGACATGGAAATGTGCAGTAGTAGATATTCCTCTGGGAGGAGGAAAAGGCGGAGTAATTTGTGATCCTCATAATCTTTCTGACAGAGAACAGGAACAGATTTGCAGAGGCTGGGTAAGACAGCTTGCAAAGGATATGGGACCTAATGTTGATGTTCCTGCGCCTGACGTAATGACCAATGCAAAGCACATGCTGTGGATGCTTGATGAATTCGAAACTATCTATGGAGGAAAATATCCAGGATTTATCACCGGAAAACCTGTTGGAATGGGTGGTTCGCTTGGAAGGACCGAAGCTACAGGCTATGGAGTAATTTTTACTTTGAGGGAAGCTCTCAAGGAACTTGGTATAGATATCACAAAAACTACTGCAAGTATACAGGGCTTTGGAAACGTTGCAAAGCATGCTGCTAAAAAGTATTGTGAACTGGGTGGAAAGGTGATTGCCATTTCATGCTGGGATAACACAGATAAAAAGTCATACACTTTCAAAAAAGCTGATGGACTTGATATTGATGCTATGGAAGCAATTACTGATACATATGGAAGTGTAGATAAGAAAAAGGCAGTGGATTTAGGCTGTGAGATACTTGACGGAGACGCATGGATTGAACAGGATGTAGATATTCTTATTCCTGCCGCATTGGAAAACCAGATTACCAGCAGTAACGTGAACAAGATAAGCAAGCAGGTTAAGGTTTTGGCAGAAGGTGCAAACGGACCTACTACCCCGGATGCCGACCAGATTATCAGAGAAAGAGGCATTTTCCTTATTCCTGACTTTCTGGCTAATGCCGGTGGAGTAACTTGCAGCTATTTTGAACAGGTTCAATGTAATTCCAATTATTTTTGGGAAAAGGATGAAGTTCTTGAAAAGCTGGATGTAAAGATGACATCTGCATTCAAAGCTGTCAGTGAACTTGCCAGGAAAAAAGGTTTATATATGCGCGATGCAGCTTATGTTATTGCTATCAGTCGTGTAGCCCAGGCTGTCAAAAATCGCGGATGGGTATAATCCCTGCTGAAAATATGTCACCTCCACTTAGTAGTTGTGGGGGTGACATCATTATAAGGCGACAACATTCCTTTTATATATTGTCTTTGTATATATTATCCTGATATGTAGTATTATATACTCAAAGCTAATGTATATAGTTTTTTATTCTTAATGCTTAATGTATATAATATTTTATACTCCGGACTTAGATGCATATAGTATTTTGTACTCCAGGCTTAATCAGTGATATTCAAGGGTAATCAGAGATATTTAGAGATATTTTAATAAAGAGCAGATAACAAAAATCCAGTGTTAAAAGGTGAATTTTGAATGAATGAAGATAGATCAGGAGAATATTTGCTAGATGTGTTAAAAGAACGGGAAAAGGAGCTGAACTGCCTTTACCTGGTTGAAGAATACCTGAATAACCGCAGGCTTTCTTTGCCTGAAGTTTTTGAAGGCATAATCAAAACTATTCCATCGGGGTATCAGTTCCCGGAATTTTGTGAAGCCAGAATAGTATACGGAAACACCTGCTACCAGACTCCTGGCTTCAGAAACACACCGATTATGGACAGCAGCAATATTAAAGTGGATGAAAAAGTAGTGGGAAAACTGCAGGTGGTTTACACCAGAGATGTTCCTCAATCGCAAGAGGGATATTTTCTTGACAAGGAGCGCAGACTTATCAAAACAATAGCAGATCGGATAGGCCAGACGATACTCTACCGCCAGATGGAACAAATTCGCAGGGAATGGGAAAGTGCAAGGCAGGAACTTCATAATGGAACCGGAAGCAGTGAATGGAGAATAATAATAGATCTGTTTTGCCGTACCGACAAAGAGATGCTTCTCCACATATGCAGAAAAATGATCAACTATCTGTCCTGGAGTGGAGTAAAGGAAGCTATGGATATACTCCACAGCTTAGGAGCAGGAGGAAGAGAGTATTTCGAGCAGGAGGATCAGAATTTTCCGACTGTAAAAAGGCCTATAGAAAAAATTGAGGACATCTGTAAGAAAACCTTCGACCTGGCATCAAAACACCTCAGTGATAATGAAATATCCATACACCTGAGAAAATGGATACAGGAGGAAAGAGCGTATTTTCTAATTAAAGCAATTGACAGTATTGATGCCCCAATGAAGGGTATAGTAGAGGCGATTACACGTTATCGCAATATGGCTGAAAACAACGATATATTTTACGCTCCCACTGAACGCTGGCTGAGGACCGCACTGGTAGGAAGGTTCTTTTCAGATAATCTGAATTTTATTAATACAGCAAGGCAGTATGTTGATATAAGCGATTTCTATGATATTGTGAATAGAATAATATACCCTGTAGGAAGCAGCGGAAAACTGGGAGGGAAAAGTGCCGGGCTATTTCTGGCATATCAGATCCTCAGGAAAGAAAGTGAAAACAATCCCCTTCTGGAGGGTGTGAAGGTTCCCAAAACCTGGTATATTACAACCGATACTCTGAAGGATTTTCTACATTATAATAATCTTGAGGAATTGAATGAGCAGAAATATAAGGAGCTTTATGAAGTAAGAATAGAATATCCGAATATCGTGCATCTTATGAAAAATTCCCACTTCCCACCGGAAATAATAAAAAGCCTGTCGATGGCTCTGGATGACTTTGGCGAGGTGCCGTTGATCGTAAGAAGTTCAAGCCTCCTCGAAGATCAGATGGGCTCATCCTTTTCCGGTAAATATAAGAGTCTGTTTATTGCAAATCAGGGTAGCAAGCAGGAAAGGCTTGAAGCTTTGATGGATGCGGTAACCGAGGTTTATGCATCGGTGTTCAGCCCTGATTCCATACAATACCGGGCAGAACGCGGACTGCTGGACTTTCCGGAGGAAATGGGAATAATGATTCAGGAAGTCGTAGGAACCAGAGTTGGACGCTATTACTTCCCGGTTTTCGCAGGTGTTGCCTTCAGCAACAATGAGTTTAGATGGTCACCGCGCATAAAGCGTGAAGACGGCTTGATAAGAATGGTGCCGGGACTTGGAACCAGGGCTGTTGACCGTCTGAGTGATGATTTTCCTGTGCTTATTTCGCCTGGGCAGCCGGGCTTAAGGGTCAATACATCTGTCGATGAGATAAGACGTTATTCTCCAAAGAAAATTGATGTTATCAATCTTGAAACCAATTCCTTTGAAACAGTGGAAATATCATCTGTCCTGAAAGAGTACGGTGACTATATTCCCAATATTCATAAGGTTGTTTCAATATGCAGGCACAACCATATCGAGAAACCTCTTGCCTTCGGGATAGATTTCCAGAAAGATGATGTTGTAGTAACCTTTGAAGGTTTTCTTTCTGATACAAGGTTCATAAAACAAATGGATGCTGTTATGAAAACCCTCAAGGAAAAACTGGGAACGCCGGTAGATGTTGAATTTGCCTTTGACGGAAACAATCTGTTCCTCCTGCAGTGCCGTCCACAGAGCTTTAGCCTTGATTGTACTCCAAGCCCAATTCCACAGGATATTTCGCAAAAAGATATCATCTTTTCTGCAAACCGTTATGTATCTAATGGGCGGGTACCTGATATATCTTATATTGTATACGTAGATCCTGCGGCTTATGACGAGCTTCAGGAACTGGACGACATAATTAATGCGGGCAGAATTGTAGGCCTGTTGAATTCTATCCTTCCAAAACGCCAGTTTATACTCATGGGTCCCGGACGGTGGGGAAGCCGTGGGGATATCAAGATGGGTGTGCAGGTAAGTTATGCGGATATAAACAATACTGCGGCACTGATTGAAATTGCCCGCAATAAATCAGGATATGTGCCCGAGTTGTCCTTTGGTACCCACTTTTTTCAGGATCTGGTAGAGTCAAACATAAGATATCTTCCTATTTACCCTGACGACAAAGGAATCATTTTCAACGAGGCATTCCTCACAAAATCGGATAATATACTGGCAGAGCTGCTGCCAAAATACGAAAAATATTCTAACCTGGTGCATGTAATTGATGTACCTAAAGTATCCGGCGGAAGGATATTGAAGATACTTACCAACGCTGACCTTGAGAAGGCGGTTGCATTTCTTGCATCTCCTGCTGAGATGGAGACTGAACTTAAAAAGCCTGAAAAGTATACTGACGCCCGGCCGGATGACAGGTTCTGGCGCTGGAGGCACTATATGGCTGAGCGCATAGCTGAAAGCATTGATATGGCTCGCTTTGGAGTGGAAGGTATATATCTTTTCGGAAGCACAAACAATGCCTCTGCAGGCCCTGGCAGTGACATAGACCTGCTTATTCACTTTACCGGCAGTCCGGAGCAGAGGAAAGAGCTGCTGTTATGGCTTGAGGGCTGGAGCCTCTGCCTCTCTGAGATAAATTACCTGAAAACGGGTTATACCACTTCGGGGCTTCTGGATGTCCATATTGTTACTGACGGGGACATAAAAAGGAGGACCTGTTTTGCCACTAAAATAAATGCAGTAACTGATCCGGCTCATCCTCTGAGGGTGAGAGAAAAAGACAGCAATTAATCCGGCTCATCCTCAGAGGGTGAGGGAAAAAAACAATTAATCAAGTTCCGGCTTTAACACCAGCATTGCAAGTGGTGGAATCTGAAGGTTTATTGAATAGGGGCGTCCGTGCAGCGGTATTTGATCTGCATGGACTCCTCCATAGTTTCCCATATTACTGCCGCCGTAAATTTCTGAGTCGCTATTCATCACTTCTTTGTAATACGTATCGAAGGGTACTCCTATTCTGTAATCATTACGGGCTACAGGTGTAAAATTGCAGACGAATATAAGTATGTCATGCTGGTCTTTGCTTTTGCGGATAAAGGATATTATGCTATGGTCTGAGTCATTGCAGTCAATCCATTCAAAACCTTCATAACTGAAATCCACTTCATACATTGATTTGTTGCTTCTATAAAGCCTGTTAAGGTCCCTGACATATGTCTGAAGCTTTTTGTGCATTTCGTAGTCCAGAAGATGCCAATCAAGACTCTGATTGTAATTCCATTCAATAAACTGCCCAAACTCTCCTCCCATAAACAATAGCTTTTTACCAGGGTGTCCGTACATATATCCGTAGCTGACTCTCAATCCCGCAAATTTTTGCCAGTAGTCTCCCGGCATTTTATTGATCATTGAGCATTTGCCATGAACTACCTCATCATGAGAAAGAACAAGTATGAAATTCTCAGAAAAAGCATACATAATTGAGAAAGTCAACAAATTATGATGATATTTTCTGTATATGGGGTCCATGCTGATGTATCTGAGATAATCGTTCATCCAGCCCATGTTCCATTTGAAAGAAAAGCCCAAGCCTCCAAGATAAGGTGGTCTGGATACCAAAGGCCATGCCGTTGATTCTTCAGCTATCATCATCACACCGGGGAAATATTTATATACTACAGTATTAAGCTGCCTCAAGAATTCTATAGCCTCTATATTTTCCTTGCCTCCCCATTTATTTGGCAGCCATTCACCGTCTTTTTTCCCATAGTCCAGATAGAGCATTGATGCCACGGCATCAACCCTGAGACCGTCGATGTGGTATTTTTCGAACCAGAACACTGCATTGGACACTAAAAAATTTCGTACTTCGTTTCTGCCAAAGTTAAAAATGTGGGTACCCCAATCAGGGTGCTCTCCCTGCCTAGCATCTGCATGCTCATAAAGGGCAGTGCCATCAAATCTTGCAAGGCCGTGAGCATCTTTTGGGAAATGTGCAGGAACCCAGTCAAGTATAACACCAATACCTTCCTGATGGCACCTGTCCACCAGGTACATAAATTCTTCCGGCTTTCCATATCTGCTTGTTAATGAATAATAGCCTGTGACCTGATATCCCCATGAGCCGTCATAAGGGTGTTCGCCCAGCGGAAGGAGTTCAATATGCGTATAACCCATATCCTTTACGTAATTCACCAGTTTATCCGCCAGCTCCGTATATGTGAGAAATCTTCCGCCTTCTTCCCGTACCCGGAGCCATGAACCGAGATGCACTTCATATATTGATATGGGCTTTTCGAATATATTAGAGGAATCTCTTTCCTTTATCCATTTTTCATCATTCCACGAATAATTATCAAGGTTATAAACAATTGATGCCGTATTAGGCCTTAACTCAGAGTAAAAAGCATAGGGGTCTGATTTTATGTAAATCTCTCCGGAAGGAGTTTTAATTTCATACTTGTAGACTTCATTCTGCTTTATTCCCGGTATGAAAATCTCCCACACACCCGAACTTCCCAGGCACCTCATTTGATGCCTCCTTCCGTCCCAGTTGTTAAAGTTTCCAACTACACTTACGCGTCTTGCACAGGGAGCCCATACGGCAAACAGAGTTCCGTCTATTCCGTTTACAGTCATCTGATGGGAGCCGAGTTTTTCGTACACCTTATGATGATTGCCTTCGTTAAAAAGATACAGGTCATAATCTGACAGTACGGGGAGAAAGCTGTAAGGATCGTATATGGAGTATGTACTGCCGTAATAGTTGGTTATTTCAAGGGTATATGTAAAAATATCCTCCATATCATCTATCAATGCTTCAAAAAAACCTGCATCGTGAATTTTTTTCATACTGTATTTTCGCTTGTTGCCATCTTTTTGATTGCTGGTATTTTTTTTGTTGCTGTCACTTTTTTGATTGCCGTCATTTACTGTTACAAAAACTTTTTCCGCATCAGGAATATAAGACCTGACGGCGAAAATTTTTCCATTACCATGATCATTTACTATAGGGTGAATACCGAGAACATTGTATGGATCCCGATGTTCTGCATTTATTACCATCATAACTTCATTAACATTGGCGCTTGTTTCCATAGAAATATTGGTATTTGTTTCCATAGGCAAAATCCCCCTGACAGACATATCTTCTTAAAAGATATTATATATTATGTGAAATGGCACAACAATTAATTCCTGCTGAATGAATCTTTAATTTTAATATTGAAGCATACAGCACTAATTATGGTTCAGTAATAAGTGAAACAAATATGATTCGGCAACAAAAGCAAGAAATATGGTTTGGAAATGAGAGGAAGAAATATGGCTCGCAATAAGAACAAGAAATATGGTTTAACAATAAGAGAAAGAAATATGATTTGACAAAAAGAGCAAGAAATAGGGTTAATAGAATAAATAGGGCTTAGCAGAAGAAATAGGGTTTAGTATAATAGCAGGAAATACGGTTTAGTATAAGAACAGGATTATAGCACAGCATTAGAGCAAGATATTTTAGTATAAGAATAAAGTATATGTTTCAATATAAAAGCAAGTTTTATGATTTACTATTAGAATCAGGTTTTGCAGATGAAGACGGATTATATATTTTTACGCAGTTTTTCCCGCACCGTTTTGCCTCATAAAGGGCGGAATCTGCTGTTGATATGAGATGTTCCATGCTTTTGCAGTGGTCAGGATAAGTGGAAATTCCAATGCTGCAGGTTATGGACGGAATTTCAACGCCATCAATCGGACGAATTTTGGAAGAGGCTATTTCATTCACTATCCTCTCTGCTATTATATATGCAGTGTCAGTATCAGTAGAAGGGAGGACAACAATGAATTCATCTCCCCCGTATCTTGCAACCACATCGTTTTTTCTGACGCAATTAAGCATGATGTTCGCAGCATTGGACAATACGCGGTCCCCTATCAAATGACCGTAGGTATCATTTATACTTTTAAAATTATCTACATCTATTATTAACAGGCTCACAGAATGATTAGCTGCATCGGCAACTTTTAACTGGTTTTCCAAATATGCATTTAAAAAATCCCTATTATAAACAGTGGTAAGTAAATCCGTCGAAGCTTTCTTTCTAAGCGCATTTAATGCCTGAGTATTGCTGATTATTGGCCTGGCAATATCGGCGAACAAATTGATTATATAAATATTTTCCGATTTAAATAACTTTTTACTTTTGCTGCAAAGCTGAAGAATTGCGCATGAATATTCATTGTTTAAAATATTGATACACATGCAATTCCCGGAGTTAAATAAAAAATTACGCCGGCGGCAGTATTTATCTGATTTTATCCTGCCTGCATCAAAATGCTGCAGACATTCATTAAAGTCGCAATTGCAGGAAATATTCCGGAGCATATCTGTATTTTTTGAAATCTTGTTCCATTTGGACTTTTCATCCAATAAATCTTCCTTATAGAAAAGTGTAGCAGCATCTGCTATCTTTTGATTAATGAAAAAGTTGAGTATTATCTCAAAAGCTTCTGTTTCCGAGGATGCATAGCCCAATGACATTAGCGGAATTTTTAGGTTTTTTATTGATTCCAGGGACCTTAATTTTTTTCTATATGCGTACATAGATGCACCTAAAATAAAAGCAGAAACCATAGGTATGGCGATTATAATTAAATATTTATATGACAATTTATACGGCAGCAATGAACTGTAAATATTGGAGAACATTGCCTTAAAAAAGGCAGCATAGAGAAGCATGCACATAATTGTGCATGCCACTATAAGAAAAACATATTTAAAATACGAATTAGCGCTAGTCCCGTTTTTAGTGTGTTTGTTTTTACTCATGACAGTTCGACCCTTTCAATATATAAACGGGGACAGTTCTATGGCAATGAAGAAGCATTCTCTGTTGAGAATTGTCTCCTAAAAAAGGACACCGGAGTTGCATATATCTGATATACTTTCTTCGGAGTAGCCTGCTGCCATTAATGGTGCGATGATGTCAGATTTTATTTCAGGCACGTACGATTTGATAAATTTCATACTGCCTTCAAGTGAGTAAGGTCCCATAGAAGCAGGGATAAGCACTGACTCACCGCATTTAACCTGGATGCTTCCCGACTCGTAGTTTATTTTTCCTCCACCGTCAACGAATACATAAATATAGAACTTGCTTCCGTCAGCATTTTCTTCAATTTTCTCTTGTATATCATAAAGCTCTATAGAGTAATATTTGTTTGCCACCAAATATTTCTTAGTGGAACAGCTTCCAATCTTTATTTCAAGACCTTTTGATTTTTCTATCCGTGCGGACAGGCCGAAATCTATTACGTCAAGAGCTTTCTGTATGTGCAGAGGTCTTTTGTTCCCGTTTTTATCAACCCTGTTATAGTCATATACTCTGTAAGTAGAATTTGAATTCTGCTGTATTTCAGCAAGAACTATACCTTCGCCAATGGCATGCAAAAGACCGGCAGGTACATTAAGCACATCACCCGGGAATACTTCAACGTATCTCAGGTATTCCTCAACGCTATTTTCTGATATGGCTTTTGCAAAAATTTCCTTTGTAGTACCAGGCTTGACCCCATATACCATTTTTGATCCTGGGTTGGCATAAATTACATACCATGTTTCATTTTTGCCATATTCATTTTCATGTAACAGAGCATAGTTGTCATCAGGATGAACCTGAATGGATAATTTATCGTTTGCATCTATAAACTTTACAAGAAGGGGAAATGTTGTTGCATCCTTTTCGGAAAGACTGTTTCCAACAAGCTGTCTTCCAAACTTTTGTATTAATTCAGGAAGGGACATGCCTGAAAATTCACCATTTGATACAACACTTACGCCGTCAGGGTGACATGAGATCTCCCAGCTTTCAGCATAAATGCCTTCTGGAAGTTCCCTTCCAAATTTCTCGAAATTTCTTCCGCCCCATATATAATTTTTGTAAACAGGTATAAACTTTAATGGATAAAACATATTTCACAACCTCATATTATAATTTAAAGTATTATTTATAATACTATATTATTAATATTAATTTGAATATTAATTTGGTTTGTTGTGCCAGATAATGAGATAGCATTGCGGAGAGTTCAGAACCAGTTTTATTAGCTCTTAAGCCCGAAACTTTTGCTATCGAAATGCCGGCACAACAAGATGCCAGCAAAATAAATTAAGTATACTTTAGTATACAATAACTATCCAGATAAGACAAGTAAGATATGTGATAGAAATGACTAGCGCGGCGGAAGACGGATGCGGCAGGAGGAGTTTTTGATAATTGAAACCATCCTGTTGGTATAGAGCAATTGTGAAAATTCCCCCTTGTGGAATTTTATTATGTATGATAAAATTACTAACTTGAAAAGGAGTTAATTGTAATAATTACATTCGATCCTTGCTCTGTACTAGTGTTACAGGGCCGTTTAGTCCGGGAGGAGGTGAAGTCAGTTGGCTAATAAAAACAAATACGAAGCTTTGTTCATTATTAATCCTAATCTCGATGAGGAAGGCACTAAAGCGATAGTAGACAAGTTCAAGAACTTACTGGAAACATCCGCAGAGCTTGAAAATATTGATGAATGGGGCAAGAGAAGGCTTGCTTACAAAATCAAAGATAAGACAGAAGGATATTATGTACTCGCTAACTTCAGTGCTGATTCCGATTTCCCACGCGAGCTCGAGAGGATATTCAAGATTACTGATGAGATAATTAAATATTTGATTATTAAGAAGGACTAATTAAGAAGGACTAAGATATTAAAAAGGACTAAGGTGATTTTATGAATAAGGCGATTTTAATGGGTAGGCTTACACGAGACCCTGAGATAAGGTATACAAATACTAATAATATACCTGTTTGCAGCTTTACTCTTGCCGTGGACAGACGTTTTTCCAGACAAGGTGAAGAGAGGCAGACAGATTTTATACCTATTGTTGCATGGAATAAACTTGCTGAATTCTGCGGAAGGTATTTTCAAAAAGGTCAACAGGTTGCTGTCGTAGGAAGGATACAGACAAGAACGTGGGACGACAATGAAGGGAAAAGGCACTACGTGACTGAGATTATCGCTGAGGAAGCGTATTTTGCAGACAGCAAAAAGAATAGTAGCGGGTCTTCAAAACCATTTGAATCATTCGAACCCTTTGATGGCAGGAATGATGAGCAGGTTGACGGTTTCTATCCTGTAGATGACGATGATGAACTGCCGTTCTGACCAACCCATTATTTATTGCCTGAACAGAAATTGAGTTTTGAAGAGGAAGGAGGCGTTTTGAGGCCATGGCAAATGCGAAAAAGGAAAAGGGTGGCAACCATGACAAAGGTGATAGCAAAGTTAACCCTAAAATGAGAAGAGCAAGAAAAAAAGTGTGCGCCTTTTGTGTAGATAAAGTTACTGAAATAGATTATAAAGATATAGCAAAGCTCAGAAAATATATTTCTGAAAGAGGAAAGATTCTCCCAAGAAGGATATCCGGTAACTGTGCAAAGCATCAGAGACAGCTCACAGTTGCTATTAAGAGGGCAAGACACATTGCGTTGCTGCCTTATACAGCAGAATAAATTATGATTTCATTGGCAATTTGATTTTTTTCTGACAATCAACCCTGCTTATAGAACGCGTAGGCAGGGTTTTACTGTCAGTGCTGGAATCCGAATAAAAACACATTTATGATTTTATGAGAGGTTCAGATGCTTAGAATAGGTTATTTGGGACCAAAGGGGACTTTTTCCCAGGAAGCCCTTGAAGAGTATGTGGGAAATAAAATTCATACAGCTTTTGATTTTGGCACTATATCTGACATGCTTCATGCTGTGGAGACCGGAAGTATTGATGAAGCTGTTGTTCCGATTGAAAATTCCATTGAAGGTGCCGTTAATGCAACAATGGATATGCTTGCTTTTGATGTTGATCTGAAAATAAAGGCTGAGATATTAATACAGGTAAATCAGCATTTATTAATAAAGAAGGGTGCACAAATAGAAGGTATCAGGTATATAATTTCCCATCCACAGCCTTTTGGCCAGTGCAGGAATTTTATAAATAAACATTTTCCAAACGCTATTTTAAAGTATTCGTACAGCACGGCCGAGGCTGCAAGTGAAGTTGCCGGAGGAGAAGGAGACTGTGCTGCCATTGCTTCCATATCGGCTGCAAAAGTCTATGGACTTGAGGTGGCTGCGAGCAATATACAGGATACCGATAATAACAGTACAAGATTTGTAGTGCTGTCGAAGGAAAGCGGAAAAAGAAGCGGATTTGACAAGACATCACTTGTATTTTCAACAGAAGACAAGCCGGGAAGCCTTTACAGGATATTGGACATATTTAACCTGTGGGATATAAATATGACCAGAATAGAATCCAGACCGGCAAAGAGCCGGCTTGGGAATTACATATTTTTTGTGGACATTGAAGGCCATATTGAAGATGCAGATGTAAGAGATGCTATTACAATGGTCAAAAGGAAGACGTCCTTTTTTAAATTTCTGGGCTCTTATCCCAGATATGGAAAATAATCTTGGGAAATATAAATATATTGGTCTGTGGGTATTTCAGAAAAGGTAGTTGGAGAAAGCCGAAAATTTTGTCAGATGAGAGGCGGCGGGAAATTCAACAATTCTGGCGGTTATATGATATAATGTTATGGAAATTTATGCTGGAGTGGTCGTATGGCTTTCTTTGATAAAGAGATTGATATAACACGAAATATAAAAATAATTGAATGGCTGAAAAGCGAGCTGTTAGAGGACGTTTCCAGCCTGTTTAAATTATTGATTAACGGAATGAGGGAGGAGGTTCATGATTCGATTTCAGAGACCCTCTCAAACATTATATTAATCAGCTATTTGCTCGGAAAACGTCTGGGTATAAGCTATAATGCCATAGAGCTGAAAATAGACAACAAAATTAAGCTGGGGTTGCTTGAAAGCCATGATGTGGAGAAGCATTATGGAGATTTGTCGGAACTGGCAAAGCATCTAAACAGCTCAAGAAATAAAAACAGATAATGACAGAGGTCTCTAGAAACCGATTGATGAGCGATTATGAATAATAAAAAGTTTTCAGGTATTCTAATACCCCGCGCCAGCTTTTATATATGGATAATTTTTTTGCTTGTCGTGGTTATAGCCATCTTGAACTGGAAGGTTGCTATACCCGGTATAGCGCTAATGGCAATTCTGTTATATCATTACTTCATTTCAAATTACAGAAGACAGCGCGAAATTACAAAATATATTGAATATCTCACGCTAAATATAGATTCGGCAACAAAGGATACATTGCTCAATTCACCCTTGCCGCTTGTTGTTGTTGAATTGGATGGGACTATTATATGGTATAATTCGTCCTTTAGAAATATTTTTGACGGAGAGAACATTCTTGAAAAGACGCTCAGTGCATTCATTCCCGGGTTAAATCCCGACAGCTTTGTAAAGGAGCCCGCCAGAATATCCAGACAGGTATGTATAAAAGACAGATGTTATAACGTAATTGGGAATTTTGTGAAAACAGACAGTAAAGCAGATACCGAAAGCTATATTCTTCTTCTGTATTTTATTGAGAATACCGAATTTGTCAATTTAAAGAAGAAATACTATGAAGAAAAGGTTGCAGTGGGTATAATTGTGCTTGATAACTATGATGACCTGATGCAGAGCATGGAGGACCCTGTAAAGCCTAAAGTTCTTGCTGAGATAGATACAAAACTGGTGCAGTGGACAGGCAATACAGGGGGCATTCTGAAAAGGTATGAGAGAGACAAGTACCTCTTTATCTTTGAGTATAAATACCTGAAAGAGTTTGAAGAGAAAAAATTTGAAATACTTGACAGTGTGAAAGAAATTAATATAGGAAATAAAATACCTGTCACATTGAGCATTGGGTTTGGTATAAACGGAAGTTCTCTGGCAGAGAACTTCAGGTTTGCCGCAGCTTCAATAGATATTGCTCTGGGAAGAGGCGGTGACCAGGTTGTTGTTAAAAACGGTGACAGTTTTAGTTTCTATGGGGGTAAGACGAGAGAACTGGAAAAAAGAACAAGAGTGAAGGCAAGAGTTATTGCTTATGCTTTGAGGGAACTGATTGACCAGTCTCCGAATGTAATGATAATGGGACATGAACACGGAGATGTGGATTCTCTCGGAGCGGCTCTTGGTGTATACCGTATTGCAAAAAGCAGGGATAAGGATGTGCACATTGTATTGAACCGGTCAAATCCCACCATTAACAACATCATTAACAGGCTGAACGAAAGCGGGGAATATGAAGACCTCTTTATCACAACGAATGAAGCTATTGCCAGAATTAACGAAAAGACGCTCCTGGTTGTTGTAGATACTTTCAAGCCAAGCTTTACCGAAGCTCCTGAGCTGCTTGAGAGAACAAAGCAGGTTGTGGTTATTGACCACCACAGAAAAGGAGCAGAATTTATACAGGATGCGGTACTCGTATACCAGGAAACCTATGCTTCTTCTACATGTGAACTTGTCACCGAGGTGCTTCAGTATGTTGACGATAAATTAAGGCTGAAACCCCTTGAAGCAGAGGCGCTTTTTGCAGGAATAGTAGTTGATACGAAAAACTTTACCTTCAAGACAGGTGTCAGAACTTTTGAAGCCGCTTCGTACCTTAGAAGGCAGGGAGTTGACACTGTAGCCATACGGCAGTTGTTCCAGAACGATCTTGAGACCTACCTGACCATGTCTGGCGTTGTCAGAGAAGCTGAAATAATGAGGGATAACATTGCAGTTTCCGTATGCCCTCCAAATACCAAAAATGCACAGCTCATTGCGGCGAAAGCAGCCGACGAACTGCTTAATCTTGCAGGAATTGCAGCAGCTTTCGTACTGTGCAGCGTCAATGGAGAAGTGTTTATAAGCGGAAGGTCTCTTGGAGAAATTAACGTACAAATGATACTGGAGAAACTGGGTGGGGGAGGCCACCTTTCCGTAGCCGGAGCGCAGCTCCAGGGAATTTCATTGGAAGATGCAAGAGAAAGGTTAAAATATGTTATAATTGAATATATGGATGAAGTGAATAACAATGACAGGCAGTAGATGCCGGAATTTTGGAGGAATAGATCTATGAAGGTTATTTTAAAAGAAGATGTCAAGGGAACAGGAAAAAAGGGGGAAATGGTTGAGGTAAAGGATGGCTATGCCCGTAATTTTCTTTTCCCAAGGGGACTTGCGGTTGAGGCTACCGCAGAAAATGTGAATATAATGAAGGCCCGTAAGGAAGCTGAGAGTGCCAAAAAGGAAAAAGAAAAGGCAAAGGCCAGAGAATTGGCGGAAAAGCTTAAAAGCATTACAGTTGTAATTAAGGCGAAGGCCGGAGAGAACGGAAAATTGTTTGGTTCCATAACCAGTAAGGACATTTCCGACAAATTAAAAAGTGATTACAAAATAGATATAGACAAAAAGAAATTCAATATGCCGGAACCGATAAGAGCTTTAGGAACCTGCGATGTTGAGGTGAAGTTATACCCGGAAATAAGTGCAAAATTAAATGTAAAAGTGGAGCAGGAGTAGAATAATTATGGATATTACCTCATTGGGAAGGGTACCACCTCACAGCATAGAGGCCGAGCAGTCGGTTCTGGGGTGCTTGCTTTTAGACAAAGAAGTTGTTCCCGGAATAGCTGAAATATTAAAAACTGAAGATTTTTACAGGGAAGATCATAGAGAAATCTATGATGCAATTATGGACCTTTTTCAAAAAGCAGAACCAATTGACCTGATAACAGTGTCAGAACAGCTTAAACTGAGAGGAACACTTGAAAACGTTGGCGGCCTGGAATATCTGACAAATATCGCTACTTCAGTTCCAACTACCGCCAATGCAAAGCATTATGCCGGAATTGTTGAAGAGAAAGCTCTTTTGAGGAAGCTCATAAAGACATCTTCAGAGATTATCAGCATGGGGTATGAGGCTTCCGAAGAAGTATCCATACTGCTTGACAGGGCAGAAAAAAGTATTTTTGACATAATACAGGGAAGGAATACCCAGGGATTTTCACATATTAAGGATGTCCTTGTAGATACTTTCAACCGCCTGGAGGAACTATACAATAAAAAAGGATTTATTACCGGAATACCAACGGGATTCACGGACCTGGACTATAAAACGGCAGGCCTGCAGAATTCAGATTTGATACTTATAGCGGCAAGACCGGCGATGGGGAAAACTTCTTTTGCATTAAATATTGCACAGCATGCAGCCATACATAGCAAAATTCCTGTTGCCATATTCAGCCTTGAAATGTCAAAAGAGCAGCTTGTGAACAGGATACTGTGCAGCGAGGTAATGATAGACAGCCATAAGATGAAGATAGGAAAACTGGAAGATGATGATTGGCAAAAGATGGCCCGCGCCCTTGGACCGTTATCCGAGGCTCCGATTTATATAGATGATACACCGGGTTTATCGGTTATGGACATTCGGGCCAAGTGCAGGAGGCTGAAACTTGAGAAGGGACTGGGGCTTGTTGTAATTGACTACCTCCAGCTGATGCAGTCAAGAGGCAAGGCAGAAAGCAGACAGCAAGAGATATCTGAGATTTCAAGATCTCTTAAAATACTTGCAAAGGAAATAAATATTCCCGTAATTACTCTTTCTCAGCTGAGCCGTGCACCGGAAGCCAGATCTGATCACAGGCCAATGCTCAGCGACCTCAGGGAATCAGGAGCAATTGAGCAGGATGCCGACCTGGTAATGTTCCTTTACAGAGATGATTATTACAACCCTGATACTGATAAGAAAAACATTGCTGAGGTTATTATTGCAAAGCATAGGAGCGGTTCAACGGGAACGGTTGAACTTAGATGGTTTGGAGAGTATACTAAATTTGTAAATCTGAAGAAGGATTAATACGGGGATAAAATGATTGAGAAAGTATTGGATACGATAAACAAATACCACCTTATTAATAACGGGGATAGCGTTGTCGTTGGAGTTTCAGGCGGACCTGATTCTGTCTGCCTTCTTCATGTGCTTTATACATTGCGTGAAAGATTACAGATTAAGCTTCATGCCGTTCATATCAACCACATGCTTCGGGGGGCGGAATCTGAAGAAGATGAGAAGTACGTAAAAGAGCTGTGCGAGAAGCTGGAAATACCAGCTCACTTTTTTTCTATTGATGTACAAGACCTTGCCTCTAAGAAAGGAATATCCCTGGAGGAGGCAGGACGTGAGGCCAGATACCGCAAGTTTGAGGAGGTAGCCGGGGAAACCGGCGCTTCAAAGATAGCAGTTGCCCATAATAGAAATGATCAGGCTGAAACTGTGCTGATGAATATCATTCGCGGTTCGGGTCTTGACGGTCTTAAGGGAATCGAATATATGCGTGGCAAAATAATCAGGCCGCTGCTTGATGTCCGCAGAGAGGATATTGAGAGTTATTGCAGGCAGCATTCCCTGAATCCCCGTACAGACAGCACCAATCTGGTTTCAATTTACACCAGAAATAAAGTCCGGCTTGATTTGATTCCATCCATAAATAAAATGTTTGATATAGATATTCAGGATAATTTATGGAAAATGTCTGTGCTGCTGAAGGACGAACTTGACTATATTGATGAAAATGTGACGCGCTTATACAATGAGTGCCTGATTGAGGCTGATAAAGATTCTATAACCATTGATGCCGGGATTTTCAATAACTGTCATATTGCTGTAAAACGTCGCATCATACGCAATGCCGTCAAAAATCTGACGGGAAGCTTAAAGGGTATAGAAAGCGTACACATAGAGAAAGTACTGCAATTATGGGAAAAAGGAAGAACAGGTGCTGAAATACATCTTCCCGGCGAACTGAAGGCTTTAAAGTCATATAATCACTTGATAATCGGTACCGCTGTCAATGATGTTAAGACGAAACCCTTTTGCAGTGAGATCAACATTCCCGGCGTTACGCTGGTGCCGGAAATAGGTGCCGGAATTAAAGCTTTTATAGAAAAAAAACCCTCTGCTATTGAGCAAAATGGAAATATGAGGTATAATTCACTGGTACAGTATTTTGATTATGATACCCTAAAAATGGGTATATATATAAGAAACCGTAAAGATGGAGATGTTTTCAAACCTTATAAATCAAACGGTACCAAAAAATTGAAGGAATATTTTATTGATAATAAAATTCCCAGGCACAAAAGAGATAATATACCGCTAATTGCACAAGGCAATGAAATTGTGTGGGTTATAGGATATAAAATAAGTGATAAATTTAAAGTAACTGAAAATACTAAAACTGTGTTGAAGTTAATATATTTTTTAACATAAACAAGAAATATTTATTTCCCATTTATTTATGGAGGTAGACATGCTGGGGGACATTGAGAAAATATTGGTGGACAGACGCCAAATAGCCGAAAAAGTTAAGGAACTCGGTAAGAGGATATCCAGCGATTATAAAGACAAGCAACTTGTCATTGTAGGGGTTTTAAAAGGAGGATTTATTTTCCTGGCAGATTTGATGCGGGAAATAACCATTCCGGTTGATGTGGACTTTATATCTGTCTCAAGTTACGGTTCTGCTACGGAGTCCTCGGGAGTTGTAAGAATAATTAAGGATTTGGATGTTGATATTACAGGCAAGCATGTGCTTATAGTGGAGGACCTGGTGGACACAGGACTGACACTGAAGCATCTCAAAGAGCTGCTAAGTACAAGAAAGCCTTTGAGTGTAAAGATTTGTACGGCTTTTGACAAACCATCCAGGAGAAAGATTGAAATAGAAATAGATTATGAAGGCATAGTGGTTCCAGATGAGTTTATAGTAGGTTATGGACTGGATTATGCGGGCAAGTATCGCAATTTGCCGGATATTTGCACTTTGAAGCCTTCCGTTATTAAGGGCTAAATTTTATTGTGTTTTATATCTGTTTATGTTAATATAATATAATAACTTTGTTGACCCATAATATGGTACAGTTAATTGACTATTAAGGAGAAACAGATTTTGTAGAAATAGATTTTTGGAAAGCAGTAAGTGTTTTACTTACAAAATCAGCTTATGCTCACTGAGGAGGGAGTTGTTTGAAATACTTCAAGGGTTTGAGTTTTTATATAGTACTTTTTGTAATAGTTCTGATTGTACTGAGCTTTTATCAGGGCAACGATAACCCGATGGAATTGAACTATACGGATTTATTAATCGGTATACAGAATAATAACATTAATACTATATTGCTTGAAGGCGATAAAGCTATTGTTGAATTTATTGAAAATCCACGTCCGGATTCGAAAACCAATAAATATGTAATTTATATACCAGACATCGGACAGTTCATGGAAGAAGTTTCTGAACCTGCAAAGAACAATCAGATTCAGCTCAGGACACAGCCGCCACCATCTGCACCCTGGTGGGTTGCCATACTGCCGACGGTAGGTTTTATAATTATATTTGTATTGTTTTGGGTATTTTTCCTGCAGCAGTCTCAGGGAGGCGGCGGAGGCAGAGTTATGTCCTTCGGCAAGAGCAGGGCTAAAATGACCATAGATGACAAGAAAAAGGTTACATTTGAGGATGTGGCAGGAGCAGATGAGGAAAAGGAAGAACTGAAGGAGATAGTTGAATTTCTTAAGCAGCCCAAGAAGTTTATTGACCTTGGTGCCAGAATACCGAAAGGAGTTCTTTTGGTTGGACCTCCGGGTACAGGTAAGACACTCCTGGCAAAAGCTGTTTCAGGAGAAGCCGGTGTACCGTTCTTCAGCATAAGCGGTTCTGATTTTGTTGAAATGTTTGTAGGTGTTGGTGCTTCAAGAGTAAGGGACTTGTTTGAACAGGCGAAGAAAAATTCTCCATGTATAGTTTTCATAGATGAGATTGATGCAGTAGGAAGACACAGAGGGGCCGGCCTTGGAGGCGGACATGACGAACGTGAGCAGACTCTCAACCAGCTGCTTGTTGAGATGGATGGATTTGGCGTAAATGAAGGTGTAATTGTACTTGCTGCCACTAACAGACCGGATATTCTTGACCCGGCGTTGTTAAGACCCGGAAGATTTGACAGAAGAGTTTTTGTAGGACTTCCGGATATTAAGGGCAGGGAAGAAATATTAAAGGTACATGCAAGAGGGAAGCCGCTGGGTCCTGATGTACAATTGTCTGAATTGGCAAAAATCACGCCTGGATTCACCGGGGCAGACCTTGAGAATCTTCTCAACGAAGCTGCTTTGCTTGCGGCAAGGGAAAACAAGAAACAAATAACAATGAAAGAAATAAAGGAAGCTGTATTTAAGGTAGTTGTCGGACCTGAAAAGAAAAGCAGGGTAATGAATGAGAAGGAAAAGAGACTTACAGCATACCATGAAGCAGGCCATGCTATAACTGTAAAAGTAGTGTCGAGCACCGACAAGGTTGACAGGGTATCAATCATACCTTCAGGCAGGGCTGGCGGTTATACACTGTTTAAGCCTGATGAGGATAAGAGTTATCAAACAAAGAGCCAGCTTCTTGAGAGTATTATTATAGCACTTGGCGGAAGAGCTGCAGAGGAAATAGTTCTTGGAGAAGTAAGCACAGGTGCGTATAATGACCTTAAACAGGCAAATACTGTGGCAAGAAATATGATAACTAAATACGGTATGAGCGATAAGCTTGGTAATCTTGTATTTGGCGATGAAAACGATGAGATATTTATAGGCCGTGATTTTGCCCACGCAAGAAATTACAGTGAAGAAGTTGCTGCAGCGATAGACAATGAAGTTAAGAATATTATTGATACTGCATACCAGAAGACAATTTCGGTGCTTAAGGAGAATATAAACAAGCTGCATAAAGTAGCTGAAGCGCTCCTTGAGAAGGAAAAGATAGAAGGAGCAGAGTTCGAGGAAATATTTGCTAACTCGTAATACTTATATAACTGTAGAAGTACAATTTTAAAAAAGGCTAAAATAAAGATTATTAGCAAAAGTAATTATATAGATTAATAGCAAAAGTAATTAGTAAAGCTTAATAAAAGCACAATTAATCTCAATAAAGGCAAAATCATTTTGAGAGATTTTGATTGAAAATGTAGAAAAATAAAACGTAAAAAATAAAAAGATTGAAAAATTAATAAGGAAAAAGCCTTATCAAGAGAGGTGGAGGGACTGGGCCCAATGAAACCCGGCAACCGGCTCAAGGATGAGTAGCGGTGCCAATTCCTGCAGAATGAAAAAATTCTGAGAGATGAGGAGTGATAAATAAACCTCTTCATTAAAAGAGGTTTTTTTATCGCCTGAATTAATAGATTTGTAATACAAAAGGAGAGCTGAAAACTATGGCAAAGAAACTATTTACTTCTGAATCGGTTACTGAAGGACACCCGGATAAAATTTGCGACCAGATATCTGATGCGGTGCTTGACGCTATTATATCGGAAGATCCTATGGGCAGGGTTGCTTGCGAGACAGCTGTCACAACCGGATTGGTTTTAGTTATGGGAGAAATTTCAACGACTTGCTATGTAGACATACCCAAAATAGTGAGAAGCACTATAAAGGAAATTGGATATGACAGGGCGAAGTATGGATTTGATTGTGAAACCTGCGCCGTTATAACGTCAATAGACGAACAGTCCAGTGACATAGCAATAGGCGTTAATAATGCCCTGGAGGCAAGAAAAGGTGAATTGGACAGTGCGGAGATTGAAGCCATTGGTGCAGGAGATCAGGGAATGATGTTTGGATATGCATGTGATGAGACACCAGAGCTGATGCCTATGCCTATTTCATTTGCACACAAGCTGACTAAAAGGCTGGCGGAAGTCAGAAAGAACAATATTTTGGATTATGTGAGACCTGACGGTAAATCGCAGGTTACAATTGAGTATGAGGACGGCAAGCCTGTAAGAGTCGAAACTATACTGATATCAACGCAACATACTCCTGAAGTGAGCCATGATACCATCGAAAGGGATATTATTGAACAGGTAATAAAACCGGTAATACCTCAGGAACTGATTGACAAAAACACGAAAATACTCGTGAACCCGACAGGAAGGTTTGTTATCGGAGGACCGCAGGGGGATTCGGGCCTGACAGGCAGGAAGATTATAGTTGACACTTATGGCGGATATGCAAGGCATGGCGGGGGAGCATTCTCAGGAAAGGACCCAACAAAGGTTGACCGTTCTGCGGCTTATGCTGCACGCTATGTCGCAAAGAATATTGTAGCCGCAGGCCTTGCCAAAAAGTGCGAAGTTCAGATTGCTTATGCAATAGGCGTGGCACGTCCTGTTTCAATAATGGTTGACACTTTTGGAACAGGTGTTGTATCTGATGAAAGGATTATAAAACTGATCAACGACAATTTTGACCTCAGGCCTGCAGGAATTATAAAGAAGCTGGATCTGAGAAGACCTATATATAGAAAAACTGCGGCTTATGGCCATTTTGGCAGGCAAGATCCTGACTTTACATGGGAAAGAACAGATATGGCTGAAATATTGAAAAAGCAAGTATAAATTGTGGTTGGACAAGCTTGAGGAAGACAACGGGGACGGTTTTTTGTCTGGCTGATTAGCCAGACAAAAGAACCGTCCCTGTTGTCTTTTTGCACATTTGCCCTCGGTTTTTCATAGTATGAAGGTATGAAGACCGAAAAGGGGAGATAAAGTTGGAAGATGTGATACTGTTTATTGTGTGCGTATTGGCAGTTTACGGACTGCTAAGTCTTGCTGTAAGTATATTCAGTCTCATTCCAGCTAAGGTCAAAAAAGGTAATGGAAAAATAAAAATGGTACTTATGGTAAAGGATTCAGAGGATATTATTGAAGGTATAATCAGAAATATTTTTACAGGAAATACTGTAAGAGAATTTTCGACTGATGGAAAGCTTACAGTTGTAGATCTTGGGTCGAAGGACGGCACGCTTGAAATTCTGGACAGACTGAAAGATTTTTATATTCATATGGAGGTCCTGGACAACGAAGAAAAGGAGAAGGTATTCTCGGATTTTGACTAGCACTGGTTTTATTTGTAAAATTAATATATACTGATTTTGATGTATAATATTTTTATTAATATTTGCAAAAGGTAATGAGCTATGGATGAAAAAATAACGCTGGAAGGAACAATAGAAGAAGTTATTTTCAGAAACGAAACTAATGGATATGTGGTTTGTGATATCCGATGCAATAGAAGATTGATAACAACAGTAGGATATATGCCCTTTATCAATGAAGGCGAGACAGTAAAGGTTACAGGCAGATGGGTGACCCATCCGGATTATGGTGAACAGTTGAAGGTGGAGTTTTATGAAAAAAAGCTTCCCCAGACGGTTGATGCCATGGAGAGATATCTTGCTTCAGGGATAATAAAGGGTGTAGGACCGGCTACTGCTAAAAAAATTGTGGAGAAGTTCGGGGATAAGGCAATTGATATAGTACAGTTCAATCCTGAAAAACTGTCTGAGATAAAGGGCATAAGCCTTGAAAAAGCTTTAAAAATAGGACAAGCCTTTAATGAACAAAGGGAACTGAAAAATGTTGTTATGTTTTTGCAGGAGTATGGTATAAGTCCCAGCTATTCTGCAAAGATATATAAAGTATTCGGTGACAGAACAATTGAGGAAATAAAAAAGAATCCTTACAGGCTGGCTGACGAAATATTTGGCATAGGTTTTAAGACAGCCGACAGGATTGCAAAGAACCTGGGAATAGAGCCAACATCAAAATACAGGATTTGCAGCGGTATTAAATACGTGCTTTCACAGGCTGCCGCTGCCGGCCATACTTTTCTTACCAGCGAAATGTTGCTGAATTATACGGCAAAGCTGCTTGAAATTAACATTGAAAATATAGATGATGCACTTATAAGCCTTGTAATGGACAGAGCTGTATATATTGAAAATTGTGAAGACTGCAGAAGAGTGTACCTTTCTTCATTTTACAATGCTGAAATGAATGTATCACGCAAGCTCCTGGAATTGGCAAGCCTGAGCCTGAAATATGACATTGACGGCTTTAATGACAGGATAGAGAGAATGCAGCAGGAAGACGGCATAATATTGGCAGATATGCAAAAGGAAGCCATAAAAGCGGCAATGACAAGCGGTGTGCTAGTAATTACGGGAGGTCCTGGCACAGGGAAGACAACTATAATAAAAACAATCATCCGCCTGTTGGGCGCGGAAGGAAACAGAATAGCACTTGCAGCTCCAACAGGCAGGGCAGCAAAGAGGATGACGGAGGCTACCGGATATGAGGCCAAAACCATACACAGGCTCCTTGAAATAGGATATGTGGGAGAGGATGAAGAGCTGGTATTTCAAAAAAATGCTGATGACCCTGTCGAAGCCGACGTAGTGATAATAGATGAAATGTCAATGATGGATATATTGCTGATGAATCACCTTCTCAAGGCTTTAAGGCCTGGGACCCGGCTTATTCTCGTGGGAGATGTTAACCAGCTTCCTTCGGTCGGTCCCGGAAATGTCCTAAAGGATATAATTACAAGTAAACTGATCAAGACTGTCAGGCTCACAGAGATATTCAGACAGGCACAAAAAAGTATGATTGTATTGAATGCCCATAGGGTAAACAGGGGAGAAGCTCCGCTGATGAATGTCAAAGACGGTGATTTTTATTTTATAAGCCGGAATACCGGCAGCAGTATTGTCAATACAATAGTGGAACTTTGCACCAAGCGGCTTCCTGCCACATATGGGTACGATCCTATGAAACATATACAGGTGCTTACGCCGATGAAAAAAGGTTTGACCGGTGTAAAAAATTTGAATACCGAGCTGCAAAAGGCTTTGAATCCGCCAGGAAAAGCCAAGAGTGAGAAGGTGTTCAGAGACTGCATATTTCGTGAAGGAGACCGTGTGATGCAGATAAAGAACAACTACAATCTGAGGTGGATAAAGTCCAGTGATTTGAACTGCGACGGAACAGGTGTGTTTAACGGTGATACAGGAACAATTCAGTATATTGATGTAGAAGAACAGGTGCTGACAGTACTTTTTGAGGATGAAAGAATCGTGGAATATGACTTCAGTATCCTCGATGAACTGGAGCTGGCTTATGCGGTTACAGTACACAAAAGCCAGGGCAGTGAATTCCCTGTAGTGATAATGCCTGCTTTTGCAGGTCCCAGCATGCTGATGACCCGAAATTTGCTCTATACAGCAATAACAAGGGCAAAGGAACTTGTTGTCCTTGTAGGAGATGCTGACGTTGTGATTGAGATGGTAAATAACGACAGGGAAACGCTCAGATATTCCGGTCTAGCTGAGAAACTTCAAAGGCTTGGAGCAGAGTTTTGGCAGGATGGAAGGTGAGGGCAATCGAAAGGTTTCTGAACATTCTTGCAAGACTTTTATTCCCACCTAAATGTATATTTTGCGGAAAAGTCCTGAGCATTAATGTTAATGTTGAAATTTGTGCAGATTGCATCAAGGAAGTGTCATTCATTGATGATATGGATATAAGGTCAAGAAAATTCTGGTCACGGAAAAACTGGTATGATGGCATTATATGTGTGTACCAATATAATAGTGTTGTAAAAAGCTCAATTGTCCGATATAAATTTTATAACAGGTCTTCTTATTACAGAACATTTGGGAAAATTCTAGCTGACAGGATAAAGAAAACTATAAAAATAAGTGATTTTGATTTAATAATGAGTGTACCACTACACAAAAATAAGGAGAGAAGAAGAGGATATAATCAATCACTCCTGATATCAAAGGTATTAAGCAAGGAGTTAGGGCTAAGGGAAAGTTCAAGCCTGCTCATAAGAACAAAAGACACAGGCAGCCAGAGCCTGTTGAACAGGAAAGACAGGCTTGAAAATTTAAAGGGTGCTTTTAAGGTACGCAGCGAGGACGCAATTCGAAATAAAAATATACTACTTGTTGACGACGTAATGACCACGGGTTCTACAATTGATGAATGCAGTAAAGTACTAAAGAAAGCAGGAGCAGCGAAGGTTGTGGCGGCCGTAATTGCAACAGGCAGAAAGTATTAATTGCCACAATTAATGTATTATAATGACCGAGTTAGAATTTCCTTAAAGGCTTTTTTAATGAGCAGCTTGATTTGTAATGCTTTTTCAAAAAAGGCTCATGGCCAGTAAAATTCAAACAGAGCTTGAATTTTAAAGTAATAAACTTTTTAAAAATAAACTTTTAAAGTAATAAATGCCGAAAGCAATAATTTACAGGAGGTGGTCGATGTGCCTGATATCAGAAACTGTAAAAAGTGCGGAAGAATTTTCAACTACATTGGCGGCATTCAATATTGCCCAGCTTGCAGGGATAAAGACGAGGAGGACTACAAAAGAGTCAAGGAGTATCTTTATGACAATCCAAAAGCCAGCGTTTCACAGGTTTCTATGGATTTGGACATAAGCGTGGAGCAGATAAAAAGGTATCTGCGTGAAGGACGTCTTGAGATTGTTGATGATAACGGAAACTTGTTTCTTGAGTGTGAAGCTTGCGGAAAAGCCATCAGATCAGGCAGATTTTGTCCGGAATGTGAACGATCGCTTACAAGAGACCTTTCAACTGCTGCAGAAGAAATAAGGTATAAACTTTCCCGGGATGTTGATGCACAGCGAACCGGCTGGATCCGGTATCTGAGCAAGGAAGAAGAAAAGAAAAAAGATAAATGAATATTAAATTTTTCTTGTTTAGTTCCGATATAATTAACAAGCATGAAGTTCTTAACAATTATTTATTATATTTAAGAAACCAAAGTAATAATAATGTTAAAAGCTAAAGTAATATATTGTTTAAAAAACTAATGCTATTATTATAATTTGAGAAACTAAGGATAAAGTTTATAATAGATTGAATTTCGAAATTTTGTTGAAAGCGAGTGGTATTTGTGAAAATCTGGGGAGGAATTTCAAGAATCTCCGGAATTTACGGAAAGGACAACAAGGTAGAAAGAGTAAATTCTACGAAGGCATTATCATCGAAGAAAGATGTGCTGTCCATATCAAATCAGGCAAAAGACTACCAGACAGCGATTAATGCTTTGAAGAAAATACCTGACATTCGCCAGGATAAAGTATTGGAACTGCAGGAGAAATACGAGACAGGACAATATAATGTCAATGGCCAGGAATTAGCGGAGAGTATTATAAAATCAATAATCGACAGAAAAGTATAAAAATGTACGGTATTCAGAAATGCGCGTGCAGGAAGGTGGGAGCCTTTAGCGATGCAGGAAGTTGACAGTTTGGTTGAAGTACTAAAGCAGCAATCTGATATATACGATTATTTGCTTGCTAAATCGAAAGAAAAAACAGATATAATAGTGAACGGAAAAGTGGATGAACTTGACAAAATTACAAAACTCGAGAAGACTCTGCTTTCGGATATTGCGAAGCTTGAAAGAGAGAGAGAAACACTTGTAAACAAAATAGCTGGCGAAATAGGTATTTCTCCAGAGCAAGCAACTATGTCAGAACTTATTAGAAGATTAGATAAAAATGAAACAGGGAAATTAGAAGTACTAAGGAAAAGAGTATCAGAAGTTCTGAAAGAACTTAAACGCATTAATGAGCTGAACTCCATACTTATAAAGAATTCACTTGAATATGCTGAATTCTCATTGAATATTTTATCAGCTGCACGCGTAACAGATAATAATTACGGGAATTCAGGAAAGGTAAGCGGTTCGAAAAACCGCAGCTTTTTTGATGTTAAATTGTAATTGGGGCTATTGATGGCTGTATTTTTGTTGTAATGGAGGTCGTGTAAAGGTGGGCAGTTTTTCCAGTTATGAGATAGCAAGGTCTGGTCTATATGTAAGCGAGAGGGGATTATTCGTAACAGGACATAACATCTCCAATGTGAATACTCCGGGATATGTCAGACAACAGGCCATAATGCAGACAAGTCCATACCATACAATTTCTGTAGGGGCAAATCTGATGCAGGTAGGTACCGGTGCTGATATTCAGCAGACAAGGCAGATCAGGCATATTTTTTTGGACAATATGTACAGGAGGGAAAGCACAACTTTAGGTTATTGGAAAGCCAAAAGTGAGACATTGCAGGATATAGAGGCTATTCTGGCAGAACCTTTTGGTGATGGCTTTCAAAGTGTTATTAACCAGTTCTGGGACTCCTGGCAAGAGCTTTCAAAAGATCCCCAGAGCCTGACAATAAGGGCTCTGGTAAGGCAGAGAAGTGAGTCTCTGGTTAGCCATGTAAATCATATAGGACAACAGCTTGATGCCCTTCAAAGAAACATAAACCTGCAGATTGTGGACTGTATCAACGAGGTTAATGATATAGCTGCCCAAATAGCAAAGCTTAATGCGGAAATAGTAAAATATGAGGCAACGGGAGATTCTGCAAATGACTATCGTGACCAACGTAATTTGCTTGTAGACAAGCTATGCAGTTTGGTTGATGCTGATGTTACCGAAATGCCGGACGGTCAGCTTGCTATTACAATAGGAGGATATTTCATTGTAAACAGAGATAAAACTACCAGCCTATACGAAGCAAAATCCCATAATGATAACAGGATTTCAGTTCCATTATTAGAAGGTACCGACATGCAAGTACCTTTGAAAAATGGCATGATAAAAGGACTTATGGATTCAAACGATGTAATAAACGATATCCGGAACAGACTGAATTATCTTATAAAATCCATAGCTGATGAGGTAAACAAGCTGCATAAGAGCGGAAAAACCCTTGATGTGCCTCCGGAAGACGGCAGCGATTTCTTCGTGCCCGAAAATCCTTCAATTCCCATTGAGATGGGTAATCTTAAACTAAATTCCATCTTTTATGGTGACGATGGCCTGAATAAAATCGTTACGTCTGTGAACGGTGAAAGTGGCGACAATTCAATAGCTTTGCAAATAGCGAATATAAGACATGCTGAAATTATGCATGATGGAGGCAATGTTTTCAGCATTGACGGATATTATCAGGATATTATATTAAAAGTTGGCAATTACGGGGCAGAGGCCTCACAGATATATGGAAATCAGCAGAAACTGGTTCAGTCAGCGGATGCAAACAGGCAGGCCATAGCAGGTGTGTCTATGGATGAGGAAATGGCCAGAATGATGAAGTATAAATTTTCATACGATGCTTCTTCAAGGGTAATCAATATAATAGATGATATGATAGAGACAATAATATTAAGAATGGGTCTTGTAGGCAGGTGATAAAATATGAGAGGATCATTTTTTGGATTAAATGTAGCTCTTACAGGTCTTTACAGTGCACAGAGAAATCTTAACGTAGTTAATCATAATATTAGTAATGCAAATACGCCGGGATTTTCCCGGCAATATGCCGTACAAAGTGCTGCCACACCCATTCCTTTGTATGACGGAACGGGTATGGTTGGTACCGGTTCGGAAGTTGTAGGCGTTAAGAGGATGCGGGATGAGTTCCTGGATTATAAATATTGGAGTGAGAACAAGACATATGGTGAATGGCTGGCAAAGCAAGAATTGCTCGCAGATTTGGAAGCCACCTTCAATGAGCCATCCAACAGTGGTTTTACTGCCGTTATCGGCGACTTCTACAACGCGCTTCAGGAATTATCCAAGGATCCTGGAAACCAATCAGTAAGAGCTCTGGTAAGGCAGCAGGGCATAACATTGGCAAAATATTTTAACAACCTGGCATCCCACTATGAGAAGCTCCAGGCTGATGTAAACCAGAGGATTCAAATAAAGGTGGATGAGATAAATTCTCTTGCTTCACAGATTCAGCAGTTGAACAGGCAGATCTATATATCCGAACTGGACGGCAATGCCGCAAATGATTTGAGAGACCGCAGAACACTGCTTGTGGACAAGCTTTCTCAAATTGTTAATATTGAAACAAATGAAATTATAGTTGGAAAGTTACCAAATGGGGAAAATGCGACACGTTTTTCCATAACAATAAGCGGACATACGTTGGTGGATCATTTTACTGTAAACAAGCTGGTATTGAAGCAGAGGGATGCAGACAGCAAGCTGAACGCGGAAGACATACCAAACCTTTATGATATATATTGGGATGATGGAAATTCTGCTATCATAAGAGGCGGAGAATTACGGGGATATCTTGACATTAGAGACGGAAACGATGGAAAAGTTGGTATTGATGGTTCCACGTTAAGTCCTTCTTATAAGGGAATTCCTTATTATATCAGAAAGCTTAATGAATTTGTGAGGGTATTTGCAAAAGCCTTTAATGAAGGACAAATAGTAAACAGGGATGGCACTGTAACGGATTTATTAGGCCATGCAGACGGTTACAGGCCGGATTCCGGAGCTGGTGATACAAGTCCGGCAGGGATAAGATTCTTCACCATGATCGGAAATGATGGAAAGCCTATGAGCAGTGCGGACTTCTTGAATCTGGGCGGAAGTGATATATATGAAAATATTACGGCAAAGCTTTTTGCAGTGAGCTTTGATGTAATGGATGATTTAAATGCCATTTGTACATCGGGTGCGTCCGGAGAGCTGGAAAACAAAGATGTGCTGGATTCTATTCTGAAGATGAGGCACAATACGCATATGTTCAGTGAAGGTGCTCCTGAAGACTTCATGAAGTCTCTGGTGGCTACTATTGGAATCGACTCACAGCAGGCTATAAGGTATTCGGATAACCAAAAGGCTATTGTCAATCAGATAGTAAGCCGCAGAATGTCGGTATCAGGAGTATCAATTGATGAAGAAGTGACGAACCTGGTGAAGTTCCAGAATGCATATAATGCCTCAGCCAGGATGATAACCACAATGGCAGAGATATATGATACGCTGATCAACAGAATGGGTGTATAGAAATTAAGCAAAAAGGCAAATGGGCAAATAGATAAGTGGGAGGACTTTTTATGCGCATAACCAACAACATGCTTATAAACAATATGATTGGATATATTAACAACAATCTGGGGAGAATGGAAAAGTATCAGTATCAGTATGCAACCGGCAAAAAGATACAGGTACCCTCAGATGACCCTGTAGTCGCTGCAAGGGCTTTAAAGCTCAGGACCGATGTTGCTGAAGTAGCGCAATATAGAAGAAATGTAGAGGATGCCACTTCATGGCTGGAATTGACTGAGGACGCTCTGGCATCCATTGGAGATATACTTCAGAGAGCAAGAGAGTTGGCTGTAGATGCAGCTAATAGTGGCGTTAAAACTCCCGAAGATTTGAAAAAAATAGCAGAAGAGATTAAACAATTGAAAAGTCAAATAGTACATATTGGGAATACTACTTATAGCGGAAGGTATATTTTTTCCGGTTATAAAACAGATAAAAAGCTTCTCAATGACGATGGTACATTTGCTATAGATATAGATACCGGCAGAGAAAGCATATACTATGAAATTGGTATAGGAGATGACATAAATATAAATGTTCCCGGCGGAGATCTTTTCAATGACGGTGGAGATGCAACGGCAGGAAGTACAGGTAAACTTATAGCGGATTTTGACAAATATATTGCTGCTCTTGAGTCGGGAGACTATGATGCTGTGAGAGCTATCATAAATGATCTTGACGATGACATGGATACAGTACTCAGGGTAAGGGCAGATGTAGGAGCCAGGATTAACCGGCTTGAACTGACAAGCAACCGGCTTGAGGCTGACAACCTGAATTTTAATAAACTTATGAGTCTGAATGAAGATGTAGATTTAGCAGAAATCGCTATTAAAATCAAGAATGAAGAAAATGTATACAGAGCTTCCCTTGCTGTAGGTGCAAGAATTATAACTCCGTCATTGGTAGATTTTCTTAGATAAAAGCAACTATTGGTTATTTATTTCATAGGGAATGGTACTATGAACTTAAGTATAACTCAAACTTATGCAAAGATAGGAATAGAGACGACGCCCGGGCGGTTCCAGATGAAGTCGCAGCCTGCAAAGATTGAACTGGAGCGAAGACCTCCGGCTGTAAATATACATGCGGAACTGCCAAAGGTGGAGATTGACCAGTATGAATGCTTTGCAACTTCCGGTCTGAAGAATTTCCTGGATCTGGCCAGAGAAGGTGCACAGTTAGGTTACCGGCAAGCTTTTGAATATATAGGAAAAGTGGCTGTAGATGGCGATACTTTTGCAGCTATTGAGCAGGGAGGATCGCCAATTGCCGATATTGCTGAGAGGGATGCACATCCTGAGCATGAGTTCGGTATAGTAGCAATGCCTGGTGCACGGCCCAAAATCAGTGTAAGGGGTGGCATACAATTCCAGCCGGAATATGACCCGATAGGTTTCAGATGGGGTGTAAAAATTAATGTTGTTCCAGGCAAGTTTATTGCTGACTATATTCCTGCAAATGTTAATATTTTTATGAGACAGTATAACTCGGTAGACATTAGGTATGTTGGCAGTAATATGGATATATATGCATAGGGGGAAATGCGTTTATGAAGCTTAACACGAAGCATTTTGGAGAAATAGATATAGACGAAAAAGGAATAATAGAATTTGAAGAAGGCATACCGGGATTTGAAACTGCCAGAAAGTATGTACTGCTTGGTACGGAAGATGAGGAATCACCTTTCAGATGGCTCCAGAGCATGGATAAACCTGAGCTTGCCTTTGCTGTAGTAGATCCTTTCGCTATAAAAGAGGACTATGATATTGAAATAAGTGATGAGATAATCAGCAAGCTTGGGATTGAAAAATTAGAGGAAGTGCTTGTTTATGCAATTGTAGTTGTGCCTGAGGACTTGACTAAAATGAGCATGAACCTTAAGGCCCCTGTTATAATAAACACATGTAATAAGAAGGGTGCTCAGGTTGTCCTTGACACCGATACATACGGTGTGCGACACTATATATTGGATGAACTTCGCAGGCAAAGGAAAGATGCCTGATATGCCAGATTGAAGTAAGCTCGGAAGTATACGGTGATGTAAAAAAGCACGCCCTTCAGGAGGTACTTGGGATGCTCGTATTGACAAGAAAAAAGGGTCAGTCGGTTATAATAAATGATAATATAGAAATCACAATTCTTGAAGTTCAGGGAGACCAGGTGAAGCTTGGTATAGATGCCCCAAGGGATGTTTCAATTCATAGAAAAGAAGTATTCCTCGAGATCAAGGAGGAAAATAAAAAGGCAGCAAACATAGGCAATGTTTCACTTAATGATATTTTAAAGAAACCTTAATGGTGACTGCTTTTACTTTTCAAATACTTATATTTCAAATGCTTATATTCAAATCAAATATTTATACCTAAAACAGATATTTATATTAAAACCAAATATGTATATTCAAACGCTATGTACAAATGTTTGAATTTAAATATTATTCATATAAAGTTTTTTTCACTGAAATACGATATATATAACAAGTAAAAGGGTATTTCTTTAAGACTGGCCGGATTAAGGGAATACTTTGACAAGTTAAAGTAACCAAATTAAGCAAAATAAAAACTGCAAAATAAAAACTACAAGGCATGGATGCCTTTGGGAAAAAACATGGAGGTGTTTATATTATGCGTATTAACAACAATCTTATGGCAATGAATGCGCACAGACAGCTGGGGATCAACAATTCATCAGCTCAGAAGGCTATTGAAAAATTATCCTCTGGTTACAGAATCAACAGAGCAGGCGACGATGCTGCAGGATTGTCCATATCCGAAAAGATGAGGGCACAGATCAGAGGCCTTAACATGGCTTCAAAGAATGCCCAGGACGGTATCTCTTTGATTCAGACAGCTGAGGGAGCATTAAATGAGACTCATGCTATCCTTCAGAGAATGAGAGAACTGGCAGTACAGGCAGCAAATGATACTAACGTAACAGCAGACAGGACAGCTATTGAAAATGAGCTGTCAGAACTGATTAAAGAAATCGACAGAATTGCAACTAAAACTACTTTTAATGAGAAAAAGTTGTTGAATGGGGATCTGGCAACAACCGATTCAGCACTTAACTTCCAGATTGGTGCAGATTGCGGAGTTGCGATGCAGCTTACTATAGCAACTATGGACTCAAATGCACTCAACGTTGCAAATGTAGCAAGCTGTGTTGGAAGTTATGCTGATGCTACAGCTACAATAGCTACCATAGATCAGGCTATCAAGGATGTATCAGCAACAAGGTCCCTGCTTGGAGCAAATCAGAACAGGCTGGAGCATACAATCAAGAACCTGGACAACGCTGCAGAAAACATCCAGGCTGCAGAATCAAGAATAAGAGACGTAGACATGGCAAAAGAAATGATGGAATTCACAAAACAGAACATACTGCAACAGGCTGCTACAG